>JAZUQQ010000021.1:0-62279 GCA_045605765.1 Eubacteriales bacterium
AGAGCTATCCTTGAAAAGTACGCAAAGGATAACGGATTTGAGAACATCCAAATCTTCATAGACGATGGTTACTCGGGCGTCAGCTTTAACCGACCGGACTTCCAAAGGCTTCTTGAAATGATGGAACAAGGAAAGGTGGCAACACTCATCACTAAAGACCTCTCCCGTCTCGGCAGAAACTATATCGAGGTGGGTAACTACACCGAAATGCTGTTCCCGAGATGGAACGTTCGGTATATCGCTGTCAATGACAACTACGATTCGCTTTACAGCGAGGGCAACGAGTTCGCTCCCTTCAAGAATCTCTTCAACGAATGGTTCGCAAGAGATACGAGTAAGAAGATCCGTGCAGTTGTAAAAGCCAAAGCCGAACGCGGTGAGCGTGTCAGCACACAAATACCGTACGGTTACAAAAAGGATCCCGACGTAAAAGGACATCTGCTGATTGATGAAGAAACCGCTCCAATTGTGAGAAGGATATTCGAACTGTGCGCACAAGGAATGGGGCCTACGAATATCGGAAAAGTTTTAAGTAAAGATATGGTATTTAAGCCGACGTTTTATCGGTATCACCGACAAGGTGTCTATGGAACCATAACGGATACTGATAAACCATACGGATGGACTTCTGAAACTGTATCAGACATCTTAAGAAATGAAGTATATCTCGGACACACAATCAATTGCAGAACCCGTGTCATATCCTACAAGGACAAACGGCAAGTTGACGTTCCAAAGAGCGAACAGTACCGATTCGAAAATACCCACGAAGCAATCATTGACCAAGAGACGTGGGACGCGGTTCAAAAGGTTCGTGAAGGAAAACGCCGCCGCAACAATATGGGTGAGCTTGACAAATACAGCGGTCTTCTGTACTGTGCCGACTGCGGTTCAAAGCTGTACTTTGTTCGGGGAAAATCCATCAAGCCGAGTGATTACAACTTTATATGCAGCCGATACCGCAAACACATTGGAGAGCAACTATGTACCGCACATCGAATCCGTGAGGTTGCCCTTGATGAAATCATTCTGGAAGAGATTCGCCGAATCACTTACTATGCACGTACCAAGACTCGCGAGTTTGTAGAGTTCATAAACAAGAAAAGCTCCTCAGAAAACCGAAGAGAGCTTACCGCAAAAACGAATGAACTTGCCAAATTGGAGAAACGTAACGCGGAGCTGAACACCTTATTCAAAAGACTTTACGAGGATAATGTTCTCGGTAAAATCACAAACGAACAGTTCCGTATGTTATCCGATGGTTACAACGCAGAGCAAAGAACGATAGCGGACCAGATTCCAATCCTGCAAAAGAAGATTGAAGATCTGAAAGCTTCCTCAACCAACGTGGAACGCTTTGTAACGATCTCAAATAAATACACCGACTTGCAAGATTTAACGCCGGAGATTCTGCGAACTTTCGTAGACAAGATCGTAATTCACGAGCGAACCGAAAAATGGGCGAAAACAGCAGAACAACAGATCGACATCTACTTTAGATACGTTGGATGCATTGTTACCAATCCTACAAATTAAAGCAAAAGGAAAGGACGGACAGCCTATACTGTCCGTCCAACTCCACGCCACCGCCTTACGCTGAAACATCCTTATGAGAAGTAGCGTAATCGGTTCGCTTTTTTCAGTCTTTCTTTTTTTTTGATCTATGATGCCTCTCGCGTGGCATAAGATTAGTAACGCGTACGAGGATAATATCTCCTCCTATCTGCTCCACACAGTCCCAAGGAATTATATAGTCGTTTCCGCGTGAAAAGCCGAAGCATCTGAACTCACCCGGTACGATAAGCGAACAAATACTACCGCAGACAGGGTCTATCTCCATATCGCAAACGTAGCCAAAGCGCCGTCCGTCACATATATTTACGACTTCCTTTTCTCTCAGCGTATAAAAAGAGCATTTTTCCATATTTTAGTCCTTTTTATCAGAGAATTATGCAGATAAGTCCGCCGCTTCCCTCATTGACGATACGGCTGAGAGTTTCGGAAAGCTTTTCGCGCGCGTTCTCGGGAACGTTAAGAAGCTTTGCGTGAAGTCCCTCGTTGACAAGCTCATAAAGGGTCTTTCCGAAAAGATTTGTTCCCCAGATCTTGGTCGGGTCTTCGTCAAATTCGCTGAGCAGGTATTTTATAAGATCCTCGCTCTGCTGCTCACTTCCGACGACCGGATTTATCTCGGTTTCGAGGGTCGCCTTTATCATATGAATGGAGGGTGCACTTGCTTTAAGACGAACACCGTATCCGCCCGAATGTTTTACGAGCTTCGGCTCTTCAAGGTGCATATCCTCGATATCGGGAACGATAATTCCGTATCCCTTGTTTTCGGCGTCGTCGAGCGCGCTCGCTATTCTATCGTATTTTTCCTTGATAGCGGCAAGATTTTTGAAGGTCTGGATAAGAGTTTCTTCATCGGAAATATCAAGTCCTGTCATCTCGCTTACGACCTTAAAGTAAAGCTCTGGGTCGAGCGTAAGCGACATCTGCGCCCTTCCCGTTCCGAGGTCTATCTCATCTACCGATGCCGACGATACGTACACGTTTTCCGACAGCTTATCAAAGGCGGTCTTTATCTGACCTATTTTGCTGATCTTTCCCGCGCAGTCAAGAATATCTCTGCGAAGCGACTCGATTATCGGATGATCGCTTTCAAGCGCAAGAGTCCACTCAGGAAGATCTACCGATATCTCGGAAATCGGAAATTCGAGAAGCACGAGCTCAAGTATATAGCGTATATCCTCGCTATCAAGGGTCATACAGTTGACGAGCGCGACGGGAACTCCGTATCTTTCTTCTATTTCAAGCGCAAGCGATTCGCTCTCTGGCGCTTCGGGGTGAGCCGAATTAAGTATTATGGCAAAAGGTTTATTCATCGCGCGAAGCTCGCTGACGACTCTGCGCTCTGCTTCCTCGTACTGAGCGCGCGGAATATCACACACGCTTCCGTCAGTGGTTACCACAAATCCGATAGTGCTATGATCTGTAATGACCTTTTTAGTTCCTATTTCAGCCGCCTCGCCGAACGGGAGCGGAGTGCTCGACCAAGGTGTCAGCACCATTCTCGGTCTGCCCTCCTCGGTCTGACCGAGAGCATCCGAAACGATATATCCCACGCAGTCAACCATCTTTACACTGAGTGAGGCAACATCATCAAGAGATATCTTGACCGCCTCGTCAGGAATAAATTTTGGTTCGGTAGTCATTACGGTACGACCCGCCGCAGACTGAGGCATTTCGTCCTTTGCTCTTTCTCTGTCGTAATCGTCCGAAATATTGGGAAGAACCAAGGTCTCCATAAATCTTTTGATAAATGTCGATTTACCGGTTCGCACCGGACCCACTACTCCGACGTAAATATCGCCTCCGGTGCGCGTTGCGATATCGCGATAGATATTTGTCATATTTTCTCCTCCAAACAGATAAACGGACGCGGTCGCGTCCGCGATTTCTTTGGTACATAATTATGTAAAAGGATTTTATTATATGACAGTTTTGAAATTTCGTTACGCAAATAAATATCCACCCGCACAGCGGGTGGTATTTCAGTTTCGGGCATAGCCCTAATACTACTGGCTACGCACAAGTCCGTCTTTTATTGGCCTGCCAGCCATGCAATTGTTACTTACTACCCATAAATGGGTCCCGTGGGTCGAACAAACTTAATTGATCGCTTTCCTGATCTCTTTTAAGTTGGTCGGCGATATATTCTTTTATTGCCTTCGTATTCTTACCCACGGTATCAACGTAATATCCCTTACACCAAAATTCGCGATTTCGGTATGCAAACTTCATATTTCCGAATTTTTGAAATATGAGCATTGCACTTTTCCTTTCAGATATCCCATAAATCCCGAAACGCTCATTTGGGGCGGGATGCTTACCAACATATGTATATGGTCCGGACACACTTCTCCTTCTATTATTTCTACACCCTTCCATTGGCAGAGTTGACGGAGTATTTCTCGTATATCCAACCTCTTCTCTGCAAAAAATACTTTTCGTCTGTATTTTGGCGCAAACACTATATGATACTTGCAATTCCAACTTGTATGTGCTAAACTATTATTGTCTATGGTCACTTTTTTCATAGATAAATCCTCCAAATATGTTTTTTAGTTTGACTGGCAGGTCTTTCTAATTATATCATATTTGGAGGATTTTTTCTCACCGGTTAACCTCTCCCGAACCACGCCACTATGGCGTGGTTTTCGTATACAAAAAAGCGATCTGCTACTCAGCAGATCGCCTATTAAATATTCACGCTCAAAGCAGATGCCGATCGTTTGCGGGAGCACCAGAAATTTTAGATGTCTTCTCCGAATTCAGAGCCGAAGCAAGAGCAAAACAAGCAACCGCACTTGCAACCTCGTTTGCCGCGAGAATAAGATCCTCCGCAAGCATAGGAGCCGCGGACACTGCCGTCAGAACTCCGATCACAATAAACCAAATTTTGATACCTCTGAGCGAGAGCTCAGCTTCGGAATTCGATGCAATAGCATCTATCGAGTTTTCAAGCTGCTTACGGAGCTTACGAACGAAAAGCTCGTTAATGATTATCGTCACTACAGCACCGATTATGAGAACTACTCCGAGCACTATCATTATGATACCGAGAAAATCGGCAATAGACATTCCGAGATCTTTAATTTCGCCGCGTATCTCATCAAGCTCTTCAAGAGTTTCTCCGTCAAGCTCCATATAGAAATTTACGTAAGAATCTCCGTTGCCGTTTTCGAGCGCATCAAGCCCTGCATCGATCTCGGTATCAAGTGTCATCACGTTAGGCGCAAACACGATACAAAGCGTCGCGGCTATGAACATACAAACTATACCGATTATAGCAACTATATAGTAAGCTTTGAGCACACCCGAAAGGAATTTCATTTCCTTGAAGGGTGTTTCTCTTTTTGCCATTGAATACGCCATCCACATACCGATAGCGAATAGGATCGCAAATATGTCTACCGAGCCTGCGATAAGCGACGCGCCTGCCACAACCGTATATGCGATAACCGCGGTGAAAAAGGCTTTCGACGAGAATATCACTTTTATCCTATCAGCAAATCTTTTACCTTTATTCTCTGCGTACGAGGTGTCAAAATCATCAACGCTCGGAGTTTCGGGTGCATAGTTCTCTGTATAAGAGCTCTGATTTTCGTTTAAATTAAAATCGTTCTGATTCATACTTATTTCCTTTCTGTATTATAAAGTCAGACGGAGCGGTAAAACCGCTCCGTCGAAATCTTACTTATCTTCCGAAGCAGCCTTTGCCTCTGCTATTACCTTCTGCGCGATATTGGCTGGAACCTCGTCGTAACGCGTTACCTTATAAACGAAGCTTCCTCTTCCCTGTGTCGTCGCAAGAAGCGCGATAGCGTAATCGGTCATTTCCGATTTCGGCACTTCTGCTTGAACTGTGGTATATCCCGGTCTTTCGTCCGAAGGCTCCATTCCGAGAACTGCACCGCGGCGCTTACCGTTAATATCTCCCATAACGTCTCCAAGCATCGCTTCTGGTATAGTTACACTGAGCTCACCGATCGGCTCGAGGAGAACCGGCTTTGCAAGAGGAAGTCCGGTCTTATACGCGATAGAAGCCGCCATCTTGAAGGAAAGCTCGTTAGAGTCAACATCGTGGTAAGATCCGTCGTAAAGGTCTGCCGCGAGGTTTACTACGGGATATCCCGCAAGAACGCCCTTTTGCATAGCCTCTTGAAGTCCCTTTTCGATTGCAGGAAAGAAGTTTTTGGGAACCGATCCGCCAACAACGCTCGTGGTGAAGGTAAGTCCCTCTGCCTCACCGGGCGCAAATCTGATCTTCACGTCTCCGTACTGTCCATGTCCGCCCGACTGCTTCTTATGCTTACCTTGAACGTCTGCTCTGCCCTTGATAGTTTCTCTGTACGCAATCTTGGGAGTAGCGAGCTCTGCCGCAGGACCGCCGCGTGCCTTGACCTTGGAAAGAATGACGTCTATCTGCATATCACCCATTGCACTGAGCAGGAGCTGACGAGTCTCCGAGTCATTTTCAAACTTAACAGTCTTATCCTCGTCCATTATCTTCTGGATACCCTGAACGATCTTATCCTCGTCTCCCTTTGCCTTGGGGGATACTGCTACCGTATAAATCGGTTCGGGATATATTGCGGGTGCGTACGCCTGCGCTACCGAAGCAGTAAGAGTATCGCAGGTATTGGTATCTACGAGCTTTGTAATAACTCCGATATCTCCGCAAGCAAGAGACTGTACTTCGGTCTGCTTTTTGCCGTTTACGGTATAGAAATGCAGGAATTTTTCATCTGTATCGGTAGCGATATTGTGAAGAGTATCGCCTGCTTTAAGCTCACCGCCGAGCACCTTGAAATAGGTAGTTCTTCCGAACTGATCTACTGAGGTCTTGAAAACGTATATCGAGGGTGCACCTTCGGTAGCGATCTCAATAGTCTCTCCGTTTGCAAGCTTTTCGGTCTTTTTAGCGGTATGTCTCGGGAAGGAGTCTGCGATAATATCCATAACGAGGTCAATACCCCAAAGCTTTGCGGCACTTCCTGCGAATACGGGAACTATCTCACCTGCGATAATACCCTCGTGAAGTGCGTTTGCCGCTTCTTCTCTCGTTATCTCCTCTCCTTCGAGATATTTCATCATAAGTTCTTCGTCGGTAACGGCAACTGCTTCCATAAGCTTATCGCGGTAGGTATCGACTCTCTTTTTATATTCGGGGTTTATCTCACCCTCGGTATGCTTACCCGTAGCGCCGTCGTAAACATACTTTTTGAGATCAAGCAGGTTGATGAACGAGCCCTTATCGTAAGCGGGGATAAGCACGGGGCATATCGTCTTACCAAAGGTCGAAGCGAGCGAATCGAACACGTTATGGAAATGTGCATCGGGATCGTCATACTTGTTTACAAAGAACGCAATAGGCAGCTTAGCCTTAGTTGCTCTCTCCCACGCAAGCTCAGTTCCTACCTCGATACCAGACTTTGCGTCGACCGTGATGATAGCCGCATCGGCTACCCTGAGTGCACTGTGTACTTCACCCTCGAAGTTAAGAAATCCTGGTGTATCAAGTATATTTATCTTGGTATCCTTCCATATCGCGTTTGCTACTGACGTATATATAGAAAATCCGCGCTTTATTTCTTCTGCATCAAAGTCGGAAACAGTGTTTCCGTCAGGAACCTTTCCAAGACGGTCGGTAGTTTTGGTAAAATACAGCATAGCCTCAGCTATTGAAGTCTTTCCGCTTCCACCGTGACCCATAAAGCATACGTTTCTGATCTGTTTGGTTGTGAATTGTGCCATCTTTAAAAGTTCTCCTTTTACATATTATTACATATTAAGTATATATTTTCCGCGAACGCTTTGCCTCACAGCTAAAATACAGCGTTTTCGTAACATACTGTAATTATATACTATTTATTTCCAATATGCAATAGGCTTTTGAATATTTTTAACAAAAAAATGAAAAAATTAGGTCATTTTTACACACAAAGCCGATATCATTCCCAAAATTTAGCTCCCTGCATGCTGTTGCGCCTTACCAGTTCCTTGTCTATCTCATTCATAACGACAAATTTTTTACGGCTCCAATCGGGAGCGATAAGACTGTCCGGCGCGCCATCGCCTGTAACACGCGCTATAACGGTATCTGATGAGAGAATTTCAAGCTGGTCGCATACTGTCGAAACGTAATCTTCGAGGGTGGGAAGTTCAAACTCACCTGCGAGATACTGCTTCGCCATTTTCGTACCTTCAATTATATGGAGAAGATGTATTTTTATCATAAACGGATTAAGTCTTGCAAGCTCTTTTGCCGTGTCGAGCATCATCTCGTGGGTCTCACCGGGGAGACCGTTTATTATATGTACGCAGACGTTAAGCCCTTTGAGTTTTTCGTAACCTTCGAGAAATTCCTCATATGTATGGCATCTGTTTATTCTTTCAGCGGTAATATCGTGAATAGTTTGAAGTCCGAGCTCAACGGTTAGAAATGTGCGCTCATGAAGCTCTCTGAGGTACTCTGCCGTGTCGTCCGAGATACAGTCGGCGCGGGTTGCGATATCAAGCCCGACCGAGTTTGGAAGTGTGAGTGCCTTCTCGAATTTTTCTTTAAGTACAGCGAGCGGAGCGTAGGTGTTCGTGTGTGCCTGAAAATAAGGGATGCAAAGTCCGCCCTCCCATTTTTTCTCCATCGTTTTTCTCACTATATTGTATTGCTCGTCTATCGAAAGCGTGGGTGAAGCGGCGAAATCTCCGCTTCCGCGCGACGAGCAATAGGTACACCCTCCGATGCCTCGACTGCCGTCTATATTAGGGCAGGTGAAACCTGCGTCAAGCGTCACCTTAAATACCTTTTTACCGAATTTTTGGCGCAAAAAATAGTCGTAGGTGTAATACCTCTTATTCGAGTCAGAATAAGGAAATGGATTTATCATTTTAATCTCCGGTTTATGCAAAATCGACGGTAGTAACCGTCGATTTGTATTTAGTTATACCTTCCGTTTTCCTCCGAAAGGGACAGGTTTCGTTAAAATATCAAGCAGGGGAGTGGTAAGGTTTACAATAAGCACGCTCGCCGCTTCGGGTGCAGGAAACTGAGTGTGGCACCTCAAGGCGAAGACAATAGCGGCAAACGACGCACCGTATATTATTCTTCCTGCGCCAGTAAATGGCGTACCATTTCTATCACAGGCTATGAATACAAGATAGAACACAAATCCACCGCAAAGAAGCTGATATATAAGATTATCGGTATAGGTCGTCCACTCAGGATAAAAAGCAATGGAGAGTGCGCAAAAGACCGTGAGTGCCGAGACGAGCACCATTGCAGGTGCCTTTCTTCTGAGAAGAAGATATACACCTGAAATTATGATAAGCATAACCGAGACGGTGCCTATCGCGCCTTGGGTATTGCCTATAAAAATGTTCAGCAAACTATCATCCGGCATTGCTCCGCCTCTGAAAAAGCCGAGAAAAGGCGAACCTTGTCCCGAAATAAGAACAGCTGTAAGTATTCCTGCCGCCGCAGGTGAGAAGGGGCTTCCCTTCCTGCCGAATATTATAAGAGGATATTTCGCCAGAGCTATCGCGACCGCACTACCGATTATCAGCACCCACGCAGGAATGTCGACGGGAAGACCCAACGGTATCAAGGTTCCCGTTATCATCGAGCCAAGAAGGTCTACACCGAGCTTTTTATAGAGACAAAGATTCACCGCAATCTCAATAAGTGTGCACGAAATTATACCGAGAGCGACCAGCCACAGTGCCCTTGCACCAAACATAAATCCAGCCCACGTAACGATAGGCAGGAGCGCAACCGCCATATCAAGATTATAGGTATCCTGCTTATATGAGGCAAACGGAGGAGTCTTCAAAGCGTTCATTTACCCTCACCTCCATCGCTCGCGTTCTTTTTTATTTTTCTTATATTTGCTAGTATCGGTATCTCACTCGAACAAACGTACTGACAAGCACCGCACTCTATGCAGGCGCTTATATCAAAAACCTTAGCTAGCGAGCGACTACCGACAGTTGCCGCAAAGCCAAGGTACATCGGCATAAGCATCATAGGACACACCTGTGCGCACGCACCGCATCTTATACATCTCTGCCCTTCAAAGCGCGGGATATTTTCTTCATCGAGTACGATTATGGGAGACATCCCGCTTTCAAATGTTTCTTTATCCGACACTTCTCTTCCGCGCAGAAGTCCACCGACAATTATTCTAGTTTCGGGCGCACCGCTGTCTCCGCAGTAGGTTATTACATCTGAAATTTTCGTTCCGTAAGGGATTCTTAGGTTCATTGGTTCGGAAACATCTCCAGACACCGTAACCGTTTCACCCGTTTCTCTTTCTCCCCAAACGAACGCTCTTCCTATTGCGAAAACTTCACGCCAGTCAAAAATGGCGCACGCCAACCTTTCCGCATTCTTGGCGGTAGAAAGTTCTATCGAGGTTAGTGCGTGTATAATAAGGTGCTCGCTGTCGCTCGGATACTGAGCGTCGGCAAGTATCACCTTTATATTATCTCCCTCTTTGATCTCGCGAAACAGGCTGTTCGCCTGCGCTTTGCTTTGTGTGTCAAGAAGGATAAACCCTTCGCCTATTTTAAGGGCACACATAATTATTTTCATTCCGTTTATGATATCCAACGGATTTTCAAGCATCACTCTGTCAGATGCGCTGTCGTAGGGTTCTCCGCAAACACAATTTACAACCATCTGCTTTGCTTTTCCAAAGGACTCGGTTATCCTTTCACAAAGTGTACGGTCCGTCTGCGATATTTGTCTGCCGCGAGTATTAATGCCTGCGGCTTCGACTTCTCGAACTAGAATTTCGGGAGTAAGGTCTGTTATCTTCACTGCGTTTCTCTTGCCAAACGGCAGAACTTCTCCGCTAATTTTCTTTTCAAAATCATTCTTTATATTTATTTCAAGGATTTTTTTTGAAATCGCTTTAATATCGATCACTTTCCCCGATATGCCCGAAAAAACAGAGACACCCTTTTCGTTTTTTCCCACACAGTCGCCAATAGCAACCGAAGACCCCACCGAAACAAGACACTCCGAGACGGTAAGATATATATTTTGAGGCGCAAAACCAAGATCGGTAGGAAGAACCGATGTGTATTTTACCGCATCGCGAAAAATTTTGTTTTTTCGGAAAAGTTTAAGCATTTTCGATAAAAACCTTTCAAAAACGATTTTTGCCGTTAACGGCACCGTGTATTATAGAATATACCCTATTTCCGAAAAAAAATCAAGTCAAATTTATTAAGTTTATTATAAGAGATAAAAAACGGCCCGACGCTTATCAGCGACGGACCGAGAATTCGGTTATATCTATTTAATCATTCCTCACAAAGACAGTCTACTTTCTTCTTTTTTCGACAGACACATTTTATCATACAACCCAGAATCAAAATCGTCACTATTCCAAGAATTAAAAGCACGAGCATTCTGGTTTCTTTCTTTCCCATCATACATTTTATCTTTTCCATTTTACACCCTACACTTTCCGCAGATTTCTATGTTTAAGATGTCCGAAAAACTGTTTTTTATGCAGATATGCAAAACTGTTTTTAACGCATAATTTATTGAAAACTTATATTTTTTCTGTTTTTTTCAAAATTCGCTACTATTTTTTGAATATCGCCTTGACTTTGCAGAGAGGGCGTGATAAAATAGTTTTGTATATGATTTATTATCTTAACAAGAGGAGGAATGCCCGTGAAAGGCAGAATTTTGACAATCGGCAATTCTTATATAGAAATGCATATGCAGACCGCACGTTTGCCGATAGCAAATCAGACGGTCGTCGAAGACGATTATGAGCTTCGTCCGGGCGGAAAAGGCGGGAACGCGGCGGTTGCCGTTGCCCGTATGGGTCTCGAAAGCGTTTTCTGCACGTCGGTCGGTCAGGACAACGATGGCAACAGACTCCGTAATTTTTATAATTTCAATTCCATAAACACCTCACCGGTGTATATAGATCCCGCACATCCTACCGGTCTTTCGGTATATCTTTATGAAAAACAGTACGATTCACGAAGAAGAATAATATATCAAGGCGCAAACAAGAGTTTTTCAATAAGTCAGATAGAAGCCGCGCTCGGCACCTATCCCGATGCAATATTTATGACACTCGAAATTCCATTTCCCATTGCGGTGGCAGCAACGTCGCTGGCAAAAAGTCACGGAGTTCCCGTGTTTCTCGACGCCTCCCCCGCACAGCTCGGAGTAAATCTAGATCAACTCGAAAACATCGAGATCTTTTACGCAAGCAAGCAAGAGGTATATATCCACACAGGAATAAATCCAACATCCCTTGAAAGCTGTTTGAAAGCATGCATAGCACTCGGACAGACTGTCAAAGCAAAATATTACGTTCTACGTCTCGGCGAAAGCGGATTTTTCGTTTACGACGGAAAATTTCACAACGTACTGGGACCATACAGCATTGACGGTACGCCTTTACCCACATTTGTTGATGTTGAAGCGGCAATCGTTTCATCGGAGTATCTTATAACTCAGGATATACGAAAAGCTTGTCTAGTCGGCTCTGCCGCGAGCAAGATGGCAAAAGAAAGACACGATATAAAGATACCTACGCGCGAGCAACTCCGCGAATTCTGCGAGGAAAACGGATACGATATAAAGATCGCGCGTGTATAAACGATTTAAAACAGGTGATCTTATGAGTGACAACTTCATCACAAGCATTAACCTTTTCGAGTCTTCGGACACTATTAACAATATCTCCTACTGCGTTTGGACACCTAACTGTGCTCCTCGGGCAATAATACAGATAGTACACGGTATGTGCGAGCGGATCGAACGTTACGATGAGTTTGCGCAGTTTCTTGTATCGAAAGGATTTGTTGTCTGCGGTCATGACCAGCTCGGTCACGGATACAGCGTAAAATCCGATGAAGACCTTGGATTCTTTGCCGATTCCGACGGAGACAGATTTCTGCTCGAAGATGTTGAAAAACTGCGCAAGATAATGCGCGACAAATACAGACTAATTCCGTACTTTCTGCTTGGTCACGGTCTTGGATCATTCGTAGCACGGGCCTATGCATCGGCGTATCCTTCGGAAAACATTGACGGACTGATAATATCGGGGACTTTCGGAGACAAAATGCACACAAAGGCTAAAATGGCTACTGCAAGGATCATCTCGGCTATAAAGGGCAAGCGTTATCGCAGTCGATCTCTTTACAAACTCGCCTTCGGATTTTACGGTAAGCATTTAAAAAACGACACAGAAAACGGTTCTTGGATCACATCAAGTAAAGAACTGCTTGACAAGTACAGCTCGGATAAGCTGTGCAATTTCAGACCGACCGCACAGGCATATTGCGATATGCTTATGCTTATAAATTACAACAAAACGCATCTGCCTCACCGCTCTATCCCCATACTGATATTTTCAGGCGCGGACGATCCCGTAGGAAACTACGGGCTGGAAGTAAACGCGCTCTACGAAAAATATTTTGAGTCGGAAATATCAGACGTTTCCTTCAAGCTCTACGAGAATGAGCGTCACGGAGTACTAATAGGCTCAAATCGTCACGAGGCTTTTACAGACGTTGTTGTTTGGATCGACAAAGTTATAGATGCAAAAATCGAACTTATAAATCAAAAAACTTTGAGTTTTAATCAAAGTTTTTGAAGAAACTTGGAAAAATGAAAAGAATACTTGGAATAGATTACGGCAAGGTTAGGACAGGATTTGCAATCAGCGATCTGCTTGGCATTACTGCAAGTCCGATCGGCACGTTCAAGATCACGGGAGATAGGTCACTTATTGAAAAGATCTGCGGACTCGTAAAAGAGCACAACATATCGGAGATCGTTATTGGAAACCCCATAAATATGAACGGAAGCCAAGGAGACAGCTCAACAAAGGTACAGTATCTTGCCACTCTTATAGAAAAAGACACGGGACTTCCCGTAATACTGTTTGACGAGAGATGTACGACGATGCTCGCGCACAAGCTACTGAACGCGACAGATACTCGCGGTGCCAAACGAAAGAATATCGTAGATACTCTTTCCGCTCAGATAATACTTCAAAATTATCTTGACTCGCGCAAATAACCAGATAAACAATATTTTATTTATGAATGTTTTATAATGAAAAAAACTTACAAATTTGAACAGGTCCGTTAAAAACGGACCTGTTCAAATTTGCACGGTTTTTACTTTAAATTTTCGAAAGAACATATTTTCCCGTGATGTCGGGATTTTCTTTTATTCCCTCGGCAAGGGAGGAAAACTTTTTAGCCAGCTTTTCGTTGTTTACGTATGATACGAAATTCTTGAACTGTCCACTATCGGTAGAAGAAGCATACGCTTTTTCGGGAAGATCAAGCTTCTTTATTACGTAGTAGCAATCCTCGTTCTCACAAAGCTTTATCTCGTCCACCTTCATTTCAAGGGCTGCCGACGTAACTGTTGCCGAGTGCGTGATATAATCATCTGCGCTTATATAAAATCCGTTAGGAACTGCGGAAATGTCAAATCCGAATTCCTCCATATATTTTTCCATAAGCTTGTTCATATCCGCTCCGCCGAGCACATCATTATAGACACTTTGCGCTTTTTCGGTGACCTGATCCTTTTCATCTTCGGTGAGCTCCTCGGTCAGAAATCTGCCGGTCGAATCGGTTTGGCGAGTTCCGTCGTCGTTATAAACGTATTTTACGTTTTTCAGGAACATAACGTACTTTATTCTGCTGTAATAGGCGTTATAGTAGGCTTCGAGCTCGTCTGAGGTGGCGGTTTCTTTTCCGCTCGTATCGTCATAAAGATACTTATACACCGCAAGATACTCTTCCTCGGCGGTAAAGACCGCTTTCATCTCGGCAACAGTCATCGAATAAGACTCTTTAAGCACTCTCACATACTCCGAGCGACTTCCGTAGTGCGCGATCTGATCGTCTATATTATCATTTATAGACTGCTTCACTTCACTGCTCAGTTTGAGTCCGAGCTCGTCAAAAAGTACCATCCCGACGAGATAGAAATTTATTCTCGTTTTGATCTGCGATGAGAGATATTCCTCGTTCGTCACGCCGGTAGCGTTCACCGACGACCAATACTGCTCACTGTCCTCGACGTCCGAATAATAGGTAAGGTAGTAATCTTTCCAGTTTTTCATCCAGTAAGAGTACATTCCCTCGCTTATTTTGTGTCCGTTAAGCTCCAAGACCGTATCTCCCTTGTCTGAGCAGCAGGAAAAGAGCACGGTTATACTCATCAGCGAAATGATCGCGAGGAGCAGAGCTGCTATGCGGATATGTTTTTTCATATTATTATCTCCGTTTTTAACCGTTTTATTGATTTTATCATTTAGATCTCAGCTATTCCAGCCGTTTTCATTGATTATTTGTATATATTCCTTTAACATTTTCTCGGCGCAGTCTAGAGGACTCTCATTTTTGAGCGGCTTTGCCTGCACCGACGGAACACTTCCCATGCTGAGCAGTATCCTGCCGTTATTTTTTACCGCAAGAGCCGACCACGCGCTCGCGTTCATATTAGTGGGGACAAACATAACTCCGCGCGGCTGTGCCGTGATCTTCGAAATTCCCGCCTCGCTTCCGAGGGCGCGAAGCAGGGATATTCTGAGAAGATTATCGGTAACCTTCGGCATATCGCCGTATCTGTCGATAAACTCATCGGCAACGTCGTAAAGATCGTCGGCATTATTTATAAGGGATATTTTTCTGTACGCGTCTATTCTCTGCATCGAGCCCGAAATATATTTTTCGGGAATATAGGCGTCAACGCCCATACCGACCGTGCATTCGACTTTTTTCTTTGGAGTCTCACCCTTTTCTTCGAGCACCGCCTCGTTAAGAAGCTTCATATAAAGCTCGTAACCGACGCTTGACATATGTCCGTGCTGCTCTGCACCGAGAATGTTTCCCGCGCCTCTTATTTCAAGGTCGCGCATAGCAACCTTAAAACCAGCGCCGAATTCGGTAAAGTCTCTTATCGCGGCAAGTCGTTTACTTGCAACCTCGGTTAGGACCTTGCCTCTGTGATAGGTGAAATATGCGTAAGCTCTTCTGCTCGAACGCCCTACTCGTCCCCTTATCTGGTGAAGCTGAGAAAGTCCCATTTTATCGGCGTCTTCGATTATCAGAGTGTTTGCATTTGGAATATCAACACCCGTTTCGATTATCGTGGTGCATATAAGTATGTCGGTTTCTCCGCTTATCATCGTCTGCCAGATGCCCGAAAGATCCTCTTTATCCATCTGACCGTGAGCAACTCTTACGACGGCATCGGGAAATTCCTTTGAGATACGCGCCGAAAGCGGATACATTCTCTCAACGTTATTGCAGAGGTAGAACACCTGTCCGCCTCTGTGAAGCTCTTTATTTATCGCCTCGTACACGATAGACTCGTCGTACTCGGTAACATAGGTCTGAACCGGCATCCTGTCACCAGGTGCTTCCTCAAGAAGCGACATATCGCGAATGCCGCTCATCGCCATATTGAGCGTTCGTGGTATCGGGGTTGCGGTAAGGGTGAGGAAATCGACGTTTTCCACCATCTTTTTAAGCTTTTCCTTCTGGACGACACCGAAGCGCTGTTCCTCGTCAACTATAACAAGACCGAGATCTCTGAATTCTATGTCACCCGAAAGTATTCTGTGAGTTCCTATAAGAATATCGACCTCTCCTCGCTTTGCGGCGCGCAGTATCGCCTCCTGCTGCTTGGGGGCGACCACGCGAGAGAGCATCTCGACCTTTATCGGAAAGCCTCTCATGCGTGAGGAGAAGGTACGGTAGTGCTGCATCGCAAGTATCGTTGTCGGAACGAGGACTGCGACCTGCTTTGAGTTTGCAACCGCCTTGAACGCTGCTCTGAGCGCGACCTCGGTCTTGCCGTATCCCACATCACCACAAAGCAGTCTGTCCATAGGATAGGGCTTTTCCATATCGCGACTGACCTCGTCGATAGCTTCAAGTTGACCGTCGGTTTCCTCGTATTCAAAGCTATCGGCAAACTCGCGTGTAAGCGCATCTTCGGGCGCAAACGCAAATCCCGGACGGCGAAGCCTTGCGGCGTAGAGCTGTATAAGCTCCTTTGCCATTTCCTTTACCGCCGCCTTGACTCTGGTTTTGGTCTTGGTCCAGTCGGCGCCGCCCATTTTTGACAGTCTTACCTCTCCGTCTGCTGCGTGAGCACCTATATATTTTGAAATAGTATCGAGCTGATTACAGGGCAGATAAAGCATATCAGTACCTGCATATTTTATCTTGACGAAATCCTTTCGAACGCCTGCAACTACAAGACTGTCGAGTCCGAGGTACTGACCGACACCGTGATTGATATGAACAACGTAGTCGCCTACGCTCAGCTCGCTATACGAAAGAATTGCCTCTCCCGACGACCTCTTTATCTTTGCGCTTCTTGCAGTACGCTTCGAGAGTCTTGCCGCCTGAACGCCCGAACGGCAGACAGACAGAAATGCTACCTTCATATCGGTAAGCTCAAATCCCGCAATAGCGGGCGCGCAGACAAGCGAAAGCTGAGCCTCGCTATCGTTCACAGTCGCTCTTATTCCTCGGTCTGCAAGCATATTTACGGTGTTTTTTATAGCAACATCACTCTCGCAGGCGAGAGTCATCGAGAAAGAAAGTCGGTAATAGTTTTCTATCTCCTCACACAAAAGCTCTATATTGTCGGCATATCCTGCGATCTGCTTGGTACGGAAATTAAATATTCCGAGAAGTCTCACGTCCGCACCAAGAGATACGGCAAAAGCATCGATAACTATGTTTTTGTGCTCGTAAATGGTTGCGGAAAATTCTTCCTTGAAAGCGAAAAGCTCTGAGAATTCGGGGATCAGAAGCCTACTTTCAAGAAGCATTTTGACATCCTCACCCTGTTGCCATTCGAACGCCTTTGCCCTTTCGTTACAGGCAGGAAGCTCAACGGTCACAAAAAGGCTATCCTCGTCAAAATAGTCGAAAAGCGTCGCTTTTTCTGGATAAACGAAGGTAATATATTTATCTATGCAGGAAAGATCCCGACCGCTGTCAAGCGCCTCGGCTTCAAGCGAAAGCTCTGCCGCGGATCTGTCGTTTTTGACCTTTCTCACGTGTTCTCTTATTATTTTTGCAAGCTCCTTTTTCTGGGTATCGCTTGCAATTACCTCGCGCACAGGCGATACCGAAACAGATTCAATATCGTCAAGCCTTCTCTGACTGATTATATCAAAATAGCTCATTCGGTCGATCTCGGTGTCGTAAAATTCGATTCTGATCGGTGCATCGTATTTGGGAGCGTAAATATCGAGTATATCCCCGCGCCTTGCATACTGACCGGGCGCATCTACTATCTCGACCTTTGTATATCCGCCCTTTTCGAGCCTTGAAACAATGTCAGCTATATCGTAGTTTCCCGCGAAATAAAGAGTGAACGAGGTTTCGAGAAGTCTTTCCTTCGGTACGGTATATTGCATCGCGGCATCGGGAGTCGCAATTATCGCATCGCAAGAGTTTTCTGCCGCCGCAAAAAAGACGCCAAGACGCTCGTGTTCGCTCTCGTGAGAGGCATAAACGTTCCTCAGAACGAAATCGCGCGAAAAGAACGGGCGAACATTCAAACCGAGCGTGGTGAGAGAATTTACCATTCTCATAACCTCTTTTTCGCTTCGCATAAACACGAGCGCAGGGGTGTTTTTAGGTGTTCTGTCGCGTATAACAGATGCGACGAAAGCGACAGTCGCACCCTCGCAAAGTCCGTTTACGAGCGTCGGGAACTGTCTTGCTCTCTTTTTATTAACTTCACTTACGAGAGATTTATATTCTCTCGATTCTGCAAACGCGTTAAAAATTCGTTCCATAATTGTCACTCGAGAAACTTTTTACAAAAGTTTTCTATTCCTTCAAAAACTTGCCTTCAGCAACTTAGAATCTTTTTAAAAAAGGTTCTAAGAACTCCAAAAACTTTACTTTACAATTCAATTATACACTACATCGCAAACGCAGTTATCCGGCAGTTTTGACTGCCGGTGGGTATCTTTTATAAAGGTTAACTGTTAAATTTATTCATCGCGGTATCGATATTACCAGAAAGTATGACCTCGAGCGCGTCCGCCGCCTTGCTATAAGCCTCGGACATCGCCTTGCGGTCGTCCTCGGGGATATTGCCAAGCACCCATTTTATAATATCGTACTCGGGAGAGGGCTTATTACCCACACCAAGCTTGATACGCGGAAATTCACTCGTCGAAAGATGCTCGATAACGCTCTTAATGCCGTTATGTCCGCCTGCGCTTCCCTTTCGTCTGATGCGGAGCGTACCGATACCTATCGAGATATCGTCAAATATTACTATTATATTACCTATCGGCACATGATAGAAGTCCGCCGCCTCGCGGATCGCCTCACCCGAATGATTCATAAAGGTCTGAGGCTTCATAAGAAGAACTCGCTTACCGGCTATCGTGCATTCTCCGACGAGTGCCTTGAACTTGGCTTTATCAACTCTCGCGCGATATTTATCGCAGATAACGTCCATACACATAAATCCCGCGTTGTGTCGGTTATATGTATATTCCTTACCCGGATTGCCGAGTCCGACGACTATATGTGTGATCGGTCCGGAGGGCGAGGGTGTGCTGTTTTCTATTTGTTTAAACAGGTCAAAAATTCCCATGTTTTTATCCTTTCGGCACGAGGAAACTCTACGGCATTTTAATACCCTAACATTATATAACATTTCTTTTCTTTTATCAAGAGGATTTTTTCGATTTTTTCGGCACAAAAGCATTATAATTGTTAAAAAAATGTAAATTCGCCAAACAATCTATTTATTATACTCGTCCTTTATGATATAATACTCCGGCAAAAGAAAAAAGAAAACAATTTTACACTACACAACGGAGGTAAAAAGATTATGGCAAAGAAGTATTGCTATCTCTTCTCCGAGGGTAACGCAAATATGCGTGAGATCCTTGGCGGTAAGGGAGCAAACCTCGCAGAGATGACCAACATCGGTCTTCCTGTACCCCAGGGCTTCACTATTTCTACCGAAGCCTGCACACAGTACTACGAGGACGGCCGTCAGATCAATGATGAGATCATGGCTGAAATCATGGAGTACATTGTAAAGATGGAAGGTGTTACCGGCAAAAAGTTCGGTGACCTCGAAAATCCCCTTCTCGTATCGGTTCGTTCGGGCGCGCGCGCTTCGATGCCCGGTATGATGGACACCATTCTCAACCTCGGTCTTAACGAAGAGGTCGTTGAGGTTATGGCTAAGAAGTCGGGTAACGCAAGATGGGCATACGACTGTTACAGAAGATTTATTCAGATGTATTCTGACGTCGTTATGGAAGTTGGTAAGAAGTATTTCGAAGAGCTTATCGACAAAATGAAGGAAGAAAAGGGAGTTAAGCAGGACGTTGAGCTTACCGCCGATGACCTCAAAGAGCTCGCTAACCAGTTCAAGGCTGAGTATAAGGCTAAGATCGGTCAGGACTTCCCCTCTGATCCTAAGGAACAGCTTATCGGCGCTGTTAAGGCAGTATTCCGTAGCTGGGATAACCCCCGTGCTAACGTTTACCGCCGCGACAACGACATTCCTTACAGTTGGGGTACCGCTGTAAACGTACAGGCTATGGCATTCGGTAACATGGGCGACAACTGCGGAACAGGCGTTGCATTTACCCGTGACCCCGCTACCGGCGAAAAGAAGCTTATGGGTGAGTTCCTCACCAACGCACAGGGCGAGGACGTTGTTGCAGGCGTTCGTACTCCTATGCCTATCGCAGAGATGGCTAACAAGTTCCCCGCTGCATTCGAAGAGTTCAAGAAGGTTTGCGAGATCCTCGAAAACCACTACCATGATATGCAGGATATGGAGTTCACCGTTGAAAACGAGAAGCTCTATATGCTCCAGACCAGAAACGGTAAGAGAACTGCTCCCGCAGCTCTCCAGATCGCAGTTGACCTCGTAGCAGAGGGACACAAGACCAAGGACGAGGCCGTTCTTATGATCGACCCCAGCAACCTTGATACTCTTCTCCTCCCGCAGTTCGATGCAAAGGCACTCAAAGCGGCTAACCCCGTTGGTAGGGGCCTTGGCGCATCTCCCGGTGCTGCTTGCGGGCAGGTCGTATTCTCAGCTGAGGATGCAGAGGCTTGGAAGAACGCAGGCAAGAAGGTAGTTCTCGTAAGACTTGAAACCTCTCCCGAAGACATTACGGGTATGAAGGCGGCTCAGGGTATCCTCACCGTTCGCGGCGGTATGACCTCTCACGCAGCAGTTGTTGCTCGTGGCATGGGTAAGTGCTGCGTTTCCGGTTGCGGCGAGATCGCTATGGACGAAGAAAACAAGAAATTCACTCTAGCAGGCAAGACCTACGTTGAGGGAGACTACATCTCGATCGACGGTTCTACCGGTAACATCTACGACGGTATCATTCCTACCGTTGACGCTGAGATCTCGGGCAACTTCGGCACTATCATGGGCTGGGCTGACGAGTTCAGAAAGCTTAAAGTAAGAACTAACGCCGACACTCCTGCTGACGCTAAGAAGGCAAGAGAGCTTGGCGCAGAAGGTATCGGCCTCTGCCGTACCGAGCATATGTTCTTTGAGGCAGACAGAATTGCGGCATTCCGTGAGATGATCTGCTCCGATACTGCCGAGGAAAGAGAAGTTGCTCTAGCAAAGATCCTTCCCTACCAGCAGTCCGACTTCGAGGCTCTCTACGAGGCTCTTGAAGGCAACCCTGTTTGCATCAGATTCCTTGATCCCCCGCTCCACGAGTTCGTTCCTACCACCGAGGAAGACATCGCTCTTCTCGCTAAGGCTCAGAATAAGAGCGTAGAGGACATCAAGAACATTATCGCATCGCTCCACGAGTTCAACCCGATGATGGGTCACCGTGGTTGCCGTCTTGCGGTAACATACCCCGAGATCGCAAAGATGCAGACCGCAGCAGTTATCCGTGCGGCTATCAACGTTAAGAACGCTCATCCCGACTGGAACGTTAAGCCCGAGATCATGATTCCTCTCGTTGGCGACGTTAAGGAGCTCAAATACGTTAAGAGCGTAGTTGTTGCTACCGCAGACGCTGAGATCGCAGCAGCAGGCGCTAAGCTCGAGTACGAGGTTGGTACCATGATCGAGATCCCGAGAGCATGCCTCACCGCTGATGAGATCGCAGCTAACGCAGACTTCTTCTGCTTCGGTACCAACGACCTTACTCAGATGACCTACGGCTTCTCGCGTGACGACGCAGGTAAGTTCCTCAATGCTTACTACGATGCAAAGATCTTCGAGAACGATCCTTTCGCCAAGCTCGATACCACTGGTGTTGGAAAACTTATGAATATGGCTGTAACCCTCGGACGCCCCGTTAATAGCAACCTCCACGTTGGTATTTGCGGAGAGCACGGCGGTGATCCCACATCTGTTGAGTTCTGCCACTCTATCGGTCTTGACTACGTATCCTGCTCGCCTTTCAGAGTACCGATCGCAAGACTCGCAGCAGCACAGGCTGCTATCAAAGAAAGCAAATAATTGCTGACTTTATAACGAAAAACTAATCCCCTCGGAGCAATCCGAGGGGATTTTTGTGTAAACCCTTGACTTTTACACTTTATTGTGATATAATGGACAGGCAGAAATGTAATATTTCGGCAAGAAAGGAAATGTTAGATTATGAAAAAATTAAGTCTTTTAATTGCGCTTTGTATGTTGCTTACCATTGGCGGTGTATATGCAACATGGACCTACACACAGAATACCGACGTAGCTGATGAAGCAGTCAACATGAACTTAAACCTTACAGATGTTGCTTATAGCGGCAGCTATGGTACATATA
This sequence comes from Eubacteriales bacterium, assembly GCA_045605765.1. Classification (GTDB taxonomy): domain Bacteria; phylum Bacillota; class Clostridia; order Oscillospirales; family CAG-272; genus SIG672. The sequence continues at coordinate 22,386 of JAZUQQ010000021.1, forward strand.
AGGTAGACGTTAGTGGTTTAAGCTTGTCTATTGACCCCAAAGCAGGAACTGCTCACACAACTGCTTTGTATGCAACAGGCAACATTATCGTTACCTTTACCCCCAACTCCGTAGCACCTGCAGATATTAAGGAAAAAGGTGTTGAAACTACATATGCTTTCTCTTTAGCAAACACCAACTGGAAGTATGAAGGTCAGGATGTTGTTACTGTTAATCATACCGAGAAGCACGATGTTGTTTGGCAGGACAACGGTGACGGCACTTTCTCTTTCACCATTTCTGCAGACGAATTTATGGAGCATGTTGCTCTAACAGAATTTGAACTGGATACCAAGGTTAAGTACGACGATTACAACGCTGTTCTGGGTACAGGTTCTATCGTTATTACTGTAAGTGACGGTGTTACCGCCAGCAACTAAATTTAATTAAAGCTAATTGTGCCGCCGCTTTTCAAGACATGAGAGGCGGCGGCATATGTGTTTTGCAGATGGTGTAGATACGAATGACAAGTTTTGAAATATATGTCTTTCTCTTGTGCTTTATCGTGTTTTCGCTACTGACGGCGATGTTCACATATTTGCTCACTTCCATTACAAAAATGGAAATGGAGTTAATCCGTTTTGGACACAGAGATGAGGCAATCAAAAAGCAACTGAATAAAAAGAAAAAAGAAAGCCGAGTGCTATTGTGGGTTAGCAGAATTGTATCACTCTTTTTCTGTCTAATTTTCGTAGTTATATTCTCTTTTGCATTATATATTCAGGCAAATGAAGATAGACCTGCTAACGGAGTTCCATCCATTAAAGTAGTAAAAAGTGAATCAATGGCGGAAAAGAGTGCAGCAAACAAATATCTTTTTGATAATGACTTAAATGACCAGCTTCAAATGTTTGATATTGTGATTTGTCGCCATCTTCCCGCCGAGGACGAGCTGGAACTATACGATGTCGTTGTCTATAAGCAAGACGACATTTATGTAATCCATCGCATTGTTGGTATCGAAGAGCCAAACGAACAGCACCCGAATGAACGACATTTCTTATTGCAGGGCGATGCTGTGGAGCGACCTGATAAGTTCCCTGTTCTTTACAGTCAAATGCAAGGCATTTATGAGGGTTCTCGCATTCCGTTTGTCGGTAGTTTTGTGTTATTCTTGCAGTCGCCTGCGGGTTGGTTGTGTGTACTGTTGGTAATCTTTGCTATGATAGCAACACCTGTTGCAGAAAAGAAGATTAAAGAAGAAACAGACAAACGTGTTCTCTCCTTTGCAGAACAGCCGCTCGAGAATGCAACAGAGGAGGAACACGAATGGGCAGAGGTATAATACGTTATACATCCCTTTTGTGCTGTTTGTTTCTTCTTGCCACTGTCGGCGGTGTGTTTGCTACATGGTATTTTGCTGAAGACTCTGCCAAATCTGTAACAGATACTATGGGAATCACACTTTCCGAGTTTGTGTGGAAGCCCGTTGAAATTCTTCCCACAGAGTCGGAAATCGGAGAAAACCATTTAGCCTTGATTGAACTTATTTTAAATGAAAACGAAAAGGGCTATGGTCTAAACTATGATAGTAAAAATGTTCTCGAAGGATATTTGAATCGCTATGGTGTGGTTTTTTCTAACCAAAAGACCTCGGGAGGAAACCTGAAATTTGTATCAGACGAAACAAATCAACTATACTATTGCGTAGAAAAAGTAAGTGATACGATTTATTATGCTTACACCTTTTCCCGTAATGATTTAAGTATGGCTATCGGCACATATACGGCAATACCTGCCTATAGGACAGTTTTGGAAAAAACAGATAAATGGCGTGCGCCAAGAAGTTATTTTGGTTATGCTCAAACAAAATCGTTGCGAGATATGAACGCCGAAAACGCCTCTGGAACATTGGCCTATTCCATTGATGTAAGCACTTGGACACAAAGTTAATTTCCCACTTTTGCTAATAGCAGCACAGGCTGCTATAAAAGAATCTAAGTAATTAGGTTTATAAAGCAAAATTATCACCCTTCTGAACTTTCGGAAGGGTGATTTTTCCATACCTATTGCAAAGGTTACTATAAAATGCTATAATATAAACATCAACTCAGAAAGAAGAAATAATATGAACGGTGAGATACAACAGGCAAGCAATATTGTAATAAGTGCAAGAAAAGCACTTTTGGATAAAAAAGAAATTGATTTTACGCCGAACGATTTCGTTTTGTCTATTCAGTTTTTCTTCGCTCCTGAATTTTTATTTTGCAAATCGGTACAGGCAGGTTCGGTCTGCGAATGGTTTAATATTTGTTTGCAACGAGGGATAAAAGATGTGAAACTTATTATCCCGACTAATAAAGACAATAAGCACTTGCTCGGTTTTGCAAACACATCACAACCTGCAATCATATGTTATTGGAACAACGGAAGGATTTCTTGTTTTTGTCCCTCTTGGAAGTTTGAACAAAAAAATAAAGGGTGGGAAATCGTTTACAGCGAACAAATTATTAAAGGTCGCCCCATTTTAAAAAATCTTCATTTTACAGATAAAACGGACGAGTTCAAGCAAACACTTTTGGATATACAAAAATTTGCTACCAAAATAGAACAACCATATTTTGCGGAGATTTTTAATAACGCCTATAAGTCCTTGAACGATTCCGAAAATATTGAAGATGACAATATCCCAAAACAACTTCCCAATGATTTTAAATCTATATATTATGCGGTAAATAAAGCCGATGTATTCGGTGCTATGGGATCTTGGAACGATTCTCCATCATATCACGCGCAGGAAAAAGGTTTAGACAAGGAATATAACGAGTTGTCAAACATGCTTCTTGTTCAGTTACGCTATCACATAATGTATGTTGCTAATGAGTGTTGGAAACAAGATTGAGTAAACATATTTCCATTCTGCATACCGCCGCGCAAAATCAACTCACATTGACTTTCACAGGTCGCCGACAACAGATAAAAACTATCCGCCCGAGTTTCTTCGGGCGGATTTTTACATATTCATTATATCAGAAGAAATAACTAATACTGCTGAGTTCATAAATCTCTCTTATGAATTCGGAAAGCTCGGGGGCTCCGTTTTCAAAATACTTCACCTCAAAGGTCAAGGCATACGAGTATTTTGTAACTCCGTTTTGTGAGAAGGACTCGCCCGTCTTGTTTCCGAATTTATCGAAGTTAAACGTGTATTTAGCCGTCGTTTCACCTTTGGTGATATCAATACTTACGATATTTCCCGCAACGTCAAAGAGGCTGACACGCTGCTCATTATCGTCACGCTCGGTGTATATCTTCTTTGTCAGATTACCGTTGTCGTCAAATTCGTAGGCATAGGTGTACGCCTCGGTGTCACCGCTATCCGAATAAAGCGTGATATACTGCGTTCCGTTTGCATCATACGCGTACGTCGTTTCTGTCCACCAATCGCTACTGGTAACGCTTTCCCACTTTTCCTTAACGAGGCGTCCGTCGTCGCCATAGGTGTACGTTCTGAGGTTATACGGGCCGTCTTCGACGTGAACGTCATTTTCTGTAACAAGTCGATTTTGATCGTCGTAAGTATATTCGTGCCCATTTCCCTTAGCGCTTTTGCGGGAAAGAAGATTGCCTTTTGCATCATAAATTGAATTATAGACGATCGTATTGGTATCGCCCCAGCTCTCGACCGTTGTTTCGATTTCGGTCTGAACACGTCCGTTTTCGTCATAAGTGTACTCGCAGGTAACCTTTCGCCCGCTTGCATACGTGGTTTCGGAAACAGTCACTTGACCTTTTTCATCATAGGTATTCGTCGTGGTATGGTTTGTATAGCTTCCATCACTATCACCATATTTTTCGGTCAGAAGGTTTCCCTTCTCATCGTAAGTAAAGCTGTATGCTTTTCCATCGCGCTCCTTAGCTATATCGAGCTTAGTCAGTAAGCCTTTTTCGTCGTATGAGAAGGTTGCGGGATATTTTCCGTCAACGTCGTCGCAAGAAACGCTTATTGGTAGTACAATAAACTTGCCGAGCTCCTCCTTGCTTGCTTCCTTGTCACCCGACAACAGGATCTCATAGGCAGCTTCATAATCACCCGCACTCAGCGCCTCATCGTAGCTTACACCGTTGTCCGCTTCACCTGAATCTTCCTTGTTGCAGCTTGTCAGCATAGCGCCTGCCAGAACGAGTATACAGAGAAGCATTGATAAACATTTTTTCATTTGATCTTCCTCCCTTTCTCCTGATCACAGATCAGGTCAACAATCGCGGTTTGATATTTTATACGATTGCTTTTATTAATTATAACAGATATTTGAAAGTAATGCAAGTACCTGATGCATTTTCCGATTTTTGTAATTTTATCGCATACTTGTTTTATATTAACGTAAAACAGACTAAACTTTATTTTATTAATTAAATCTTAAAAAACCTCTTGCCTTTTCTTTACATTTATTGTATAATTGCTTTGGGTACATACCTAAAATAAAATCAAGGAGAAACAAAATGGACAAGTTTTTCAAGATCTCGGAGCGAGGCTCCACGGTAAGAACTGAGATCATCGCAGGTCTTACAACATTCTTCGCTATGGCGTACATCATCGTAGTAAACCCCAATCAGATCGTCGGCTTCAGCTTTGATATCCCCGGTGTATCTAAAATCTGGAATGCGGTGTATATCGCATCGATCATAGCAGCAGTGATCGGAACTCTGCTTTACGCACTCTATGCAAAGCTTCCCTTTGCACAGGCTTGCGGAATGGGTCTGAACTCATTCTTCTTTACCTCCTTTGTGCTTCCGCAGATAATAAGCGGCGGCGACGTTATCAAGGGTTATCAGGCAGGACTGGTTATAATTCTTATTTCCGGTCTGGTTTTCCTTCTTCTCTCGATAACTGGCGCAAGAACCTACATTGCAAAGGCAATGCCCGAATGTATTAAGAAGGCAATTCCCGCAGGTATCGGTCTTTTCATCGCGTTTATAGGATTCCAGAACGTAGGAATCATTCAGGCTAACCCGTACACCCTAGTACAGTTCGTAAAAATCAACGGTGCAAAGTGGGCAGACATCGCTCCCGCAATCATCGCGCTCGTAGGATTCATCATCATCGCTATTCTTTCGAAGCTCAAGGTCAAGGGCTCGGTGCTCCTCGGAATACTCTCAACCACAGTTATCTACTATCTTGCTACATGGCAGCTTCCCGCATTTGACCTCAGCTCGACCACCGCTCCCTTCAAGGACTTTGCCGAGATCGGTATAACGGCTATCTTCACTCCCGAGTCTTGGAAAAACGCGTTTTCGGGCGAAATGATCGGAAGCATTTTCTCGGTCATTATGCTCATCGTCACGTTCTGCCTTGTTGATATGTTCGACACAATTGGAACGCTTTACGGCACCGCTTCCGAGGCAGATATGCTTGACGAGAACGGCGACCCTATTGACATCGACAAATCTATGGCATGCGACTCTATCGCTACCGTATCGGGCGCAGTTTGCGGAACCTCGACTGTTACCACCTTCGTTGAATGTGCATCGGGTGTTGCGGCAGGCGGAAGAACCGGACTTACGAGTCTTGTAACCTCTATTTGCTTTGCCCTTTGTCTCTTCCTCTCACCCGTCGCAAGCATAATACCCGCAGCAGCTACCGCTCCCGCCCTCATTTACGTTGGCGTTCTTATGCTTAAAAACTTCTCCAAGGTAGATATGGAAGATATACGTAGTGCAGTTCCCGCATTCCTCACACTCGTTATGATGCCTCTCACGTATTCGATAGCGAACGGTATCGGAATAGGTGCTATCTCTTACGTTCTCATCACCCTATTCACGGGCAAGTACACAAAGAAAGACATTGCCGTAACGGTTATCGCACTTCTCTTTGTCTGCAAGTTCGTATTCGGTGCTATTTAAAATCAAGTGAAATACTCTATCCCCGTTGCTAAAGCGACGGGGATATTTTTCGTTCTCTGATATTGAAAATATTATTTTTACTATTGCTTTTTTGCAAAAAAGGTTATATAATGTAATGGATTTCAAAATTAAGATTTTCGGGAGTTTAATATGTTCAAATACGAAACGCATCTTCATACTTATCCCGTTAGCAAATGCGCAAGAGCCGATGTCAGGGAAAATCTTGAATTTTACAAAAGCCTCGACTACGACGGAGTATTTATAACCAACCATTTTCTTGACGGGAACATAAACATCGACCGTTCTCTTCCCTACGACCAGCGTATTGCTTTCTATTTTTCGGATCACGAAGATGCGCTCGAAATCGGAAAAGAGGTCGGAATAAAGGTCTTTCTCGGCATTGAAACCTCTTACAAAGGAACCGATTTTCTCGTTTACGGACTCGGCAAGGATTGGTTTCTTTCGTACCCTGAAATAGTGACTATGAAAAAGCGCGATCAGCTTGCATGTTTTATGGCAAACGGTGCGCTCGTTATACAGGCGCATCCTTTTCGCGAGGCATCTTATATAGACCATATACGGTTGTTCCCCAGACAGGTTCACGGAGTTGAGGTCATCAACGCATGCAGGACCGATTTTGAAAACAATATGGCAAAGATGTACGCAAAAAATTACGATCTTTCGCCTTTTGCGGGCTCGGATAATCACATAGGAAGCAGGCAGAGGGCTCTTGCGGGAATATGCACTACTGAACCGATTGCAGATGAACAGGATTTTATCGAGAAATTCAAACGGGGCGAAATCGATATTTTTTCAGATAAGCTCTGAGGAAAGGATCTATATGTACGACTATCATATGCACAGCCGCGTATCGTTTGATACCGAGTCTTCAGCCGAAGATATGGTACGCGCGGCAGAAAAAGCAGGACTTAAGGAAATTTGCTTTACCGATCACTATGAATTCAACGACGTCAAAAAAGACGACTACCATCTTTTCACAATAGACGAGTACAAAAATGCCTATAGACTTCTTTGCTCAGACAGTGTAAAGATCCGCTACGGTTTTGAGATCGGTCTTACACCTTGGAATCAAAAAGATCTGAGCGATCTGCTCTCCTCGTACGATTTTGATTTCGTTATAGGCTCTGTACATTACGCAGGCGGTCATGACCCTTATTACGAAGATTTTTGGCGCGGACTTAGCAACGCCGATGAGGCGTTTGAAAAATATCTTAACCATATGCTTACTTGCGTTAAAGCTCACTCGGATTTCGACGTGCTCGGTCATATGAATTATGTTTGTAGATATGTTTGCCGCTCACCGCACTCTCTTTCAAACAAATACCTTCGCTATGAAGATTACACCGATATTTGCGACGAAATATTCAGGGTCCTCGTCGAAAAAGGCAAGGGTATTGAAATAAATACAAGCGGATACGACGACTATAATCAGTTCATTCCCGCTCCCGCTTTCGTAAAAAGATTCAAGGAACTCGGCGGGGAGATACTAACCGTCGGTTCTGACGCGCATCTTCCTTCGCGCGTTGGCGAGCGCATTTCAGATGCGCTCGAAGTAGCAAAAGACATTTTTGGATACGTTTGCACGTTCGAGAAAAGAAATCCGATATTTCATAAGCTATAAAACATAAGCCGCTCACCATCGAGGTGAGCGGCTGTATTTTTACTTATGATAAAGCTTTTTCGTTTGATACACGGGACTACACGTCACATTTACGCCGAGCTTATGGAAAACGCCTTCATCGACCTTCGAGAGTATGACGGTCGAATGTGCCTCGCTTCCTTTTAGCATATCAACTGCACCAAGCGCTTTTTTCGCCTTTTCGTCAGTCGCAGCACATATTGCAAGTGCGATAAGCACCTCGTCGGTATGAAGTCTGGGATTTGTGTTACCCATATGGCTTACTTTAAGCTCCTGTATCGGCTCAATAACCGAGGGAGATATCAGATGGATCTCATCATCAATATCAGAAAGCGTTTTAAGCGCGTTGAGAAGTGCTGCCGACGATGCTCCCAAAAGCGACGTGGTCTTTCCTGTAACAATTCTTCCGTCAGGAAGCTCTATTGCTACCGCGGGGTTCTGAGTACGCTCGGCAACCTTTGCGGCGGCGGTATAAACAATCCTCGTTTCGGGAGAAATATCAAGCGAGCTCATAAGAAGCTCAAGCTTAGCTATCTCGGTCGCAGACGAATGTCCCTGCTTCTGAGCGCAACATATATTCATATACCTACGAATTATTTCTTCTTTGGAGGCACGGCAAACCGCGTCGTTATCGACAATTGCATTTCCCGCCATATTTACGCCCATATCGGTAGGACTCTTATAAGGGCATTTGCCGAATATCTTATTAAACATCGCTTCGAGCACGGGGAAAATTTCGATATCTCTGTTATAGTTTACCGTGGTCTTTCCGTACGCTTCGAGATGGAAAGGGTCGATCATATTGACGTCATTAAGATCTGCCGTAGCCGCCTCATAAGCAAGGTTCACGGGATGCTTCAAGGGAAGATTCCATATCGGGAAGGTCTCGAATTTTGCATATCCCGAGCAAATACCGCGTTTATTATCGTGATAAAGCTGTGACAAGCAGGTCGCCATCTTACCGCTTCCGGGTCCGGGCGCAGTAACAACGACAAGTGAGCGCGAGGTCTCTATGTAATCGTTCCTTCCGAATCCTTCATCGCTGACTATGAGCGGAATATTTGACGGATAATCGGGTATAGTATAGTGCTTATACACCTTGATTCCGAGAGATACCAGTCTTTTTTCAAAAACATCTGCGGCACGCTGAGACTCATACTGAGTGATAACCACGCTTCCAACATAAAGACCAATGCCCCTGAAAGCGTCGAGAAGCCTGAGAAGCTCCTGATCATAGGTAATGCCTAGATCACCGCGTCTCTTATTTTGTGCAATAGCATCTGCGCTTATTACGATGACTATTTCTGCCTGATCTTTAAGCTCAAGTAGCATCTTGACTTTACTGTCAGGCTCAAAGCCGGGCAGGACTCTCGATGCGTGATTATCGTCGAAAAGCTTGCCGCCGAATTCAAGGTAAAGCTTACCGCCGAAATAATCTATACGCTCTTTTATCTTCGCAGATTGGAGCTCTATGTATTTTTCATTATCAAACCCTTTTTGAAACATAATTTGCCTCGATAGTAATTATTTAATAAATACTTTATAATTATATCATAAACAAACATGTAAAATCAATATTGTTTTCAATTTTTCTGCTTGACGATTTAAACAAATTTTTACATCGTTTTTTTACATATCATATTATTCGGCGAGTATTTTGTATTTTCCGTGTGTCATTCCGACATTTTTCTTGAAAACTATCATAAAGTCTAATAACATCCGAATCTGCAAAGAGGCTCGGTCTCGATCAAGCTATGCCTCGCCGCAATGAGCTTTTTGTGTCGCTGATACGCTTGAACACGATATATTTCGCAACCGCAGTAGCACAGTATTTCAACAAAATTCTACAGACTATATTCTCGATATGGAAACCGAGGCTACAGAAAAAATGTACATGTACAGATCATCTATGGCGACGATTTCTTCTTAGAGAATAATCTCAAATTCGCAGACAGCGAGTTCAATCACTCACAAAAACGTCACAAGCGGCGTTTAGCAAGAAAATGCACCCGTTGCCAATACAAACGGTAGGCTCTCCGAGCGTGATTTCTACGCCAGTGATATCTATCACCTTTTTGGAAATATCTTTACTCATACATTCACATTATCAGCATATAAAAAGTGCGCTCCAAACGAACGCACCGAAAAAATGCTTTCCCCTCAATTGTTGTCACACGAATTGCTCACCAATAACGGAATGAGAAAAGAGAGAAAACACTTTTTACCAAAAAAGTATTTCCCCGTTATTGGTCAAAAATATTCAATTCGTGTGACGATTATGTTTTACCATATTTGTGTCGATTTTTCAATAAAGGTTGACAATTTGACAAAAATATTATTGCTTTTGTGACTTGAATCAAGTCAGTAGTTGTAAGGAAAATAGGACAGAGAATTTTTATGTACTCTGCCCTATTCTTGTTAGTAGAAAAGATACTGCTCTATTGCCAACACCCGTTGGGTGAAAATTCACCAACGGATGAATTGAAATTTCTAATAAGTAGAAAAATATGCCATCGGCGTATTTTTCATTTTATCCGAGTCTTGCGTTCAGGCGCTTTTCAGTCACCTTCATCGCGATCACAACGATCGACCAGATTATAAAATATCCGACGACGAAGATCACGGTAAATATTCCGACGACTGCCCACTCAAATGGTATCCACGAATTTGCAAGATAGCAAAGCAGGTACGCGAGATAAAGCGTTATAAAATGAGCAAAAAGTGATTTTACTATCGGCCACTCCTCAATCTGATTAAACAAGCTCGCCCCTGCGTGAACGAATGCAAGCAGATAGGTTGAGGCTATCGCAAGAAGGGTCTCCTCACCGCTAAGCGAAAAGTTCTCGAGCGTTTTGGAGAGTAGAAAATAAACGATTCCAACCACTATCGGTCCAAACCCCGCAAAAATCAATCCTCTGTGTAAAAAACTTTTCATATACTTATTCATAACTTAAAAACCGATTCTCTCCTTGACCTTTTTCAGTTGTCTTCTTGAAACGTAATCCTTATATCCATTTTTAAACTTTACGTTCAGCGCACCTGCGAACGAGGTGTCAAATCTTTCTATCTTTTTTATATTTGCTATACACGACTGATTTATCTTGACAAAATCGTCTCCTAGCAGTTCTTGCAAAACATAAAGTCTTTGTCTTACCTGAAATTTCTCCCTGTCGCACACAGCATACACCTTATTATCGTAAACAGTAAAACAGCAAATATCCGAGACATTTATATTTACGATTTCTCCTTCTCCATATCCAATAATAGATTGTGATCTTCCAAGAACAAGGCGCTCAATTTCTTCGGATAATTCGTTTTCTTCGTGAACGTATATGACGACTTCCTCGTCGCGCTCTTTATCGATTACAGTTCGACATTTCACACGTTTCATCTCCTTTCAAATTTATTTTACATCGAAATATAATTTTTTCAATATTTTATAAGCATTAGGTCATTTTTTTTAAGTATTAGGAAAATGCCGTTGCTACTGGCAACGGCATTTTATGCTTATTACTTTATTTGTGCGATAGTTTTTATTACCTCGCCTGCGATGATAAATCCCGCAACCGGTGGGACGTAGGATATTGACGCAGGCACACAGCGTTTTTCACCCTCGTCCGTCTCGGGCGAGGTATAAACCTCAGACTTCGAGCAAAGCACTTTCAGCGATTCAACGCCGTTTTTTCGCATCTCGTGACGCATAACGCGGGCAAGCGGGCAACCGCTCGTCTTATAAATATCAGTTATCTCAAAGCCGAGCGCATCAACTCTGTTTCCCGTTCCCATACAGGAAATTATCGGTATGTTTTCTCTCTTTGCCCTGAGAATGATGGATATTTTCGATTTCACCGAATCTATCGCGTCAACTATATAGTCGGCTCCCGAAAAATCGATCTTGGAGGCACTCTCTTCCGAATAGAAGAGCTTGTGGGTTATGATCTCGGCATCTGGGTTTATTTTTTTTATACGCTCTTTTGCCGCATCGATTTTAAACATACCAACAGTAGAGGTATCGGCTATTAGCTGTCGATTAATATTGCTTTCCGAAACAGTATCAAAGTCCACGAGCGTGAGCTTGCCCACACCTGCCCGTGCAAGTCCTTCTGCAACACCGCCACCAACTCCGCCGAGACCAAGCACGACAACATGAGAAGAAATTATTTTGGCAAGTGCGTTTTGTCCGATAAGCATTTTAGTTCGGGAAAATCTTTCGCAATCGGTTTTCTTTACATCCATAATCACTTGCCTCAGTTTCTGTAATCAAACTCTGTCGCTCTCATTATATATGACAGAAGCGGCATATATCGATCATCCGCCACGAGAATATGCTCAACGAGATCGAGTTCTATTTCACTGAGTGCGCGTCGCAAGATTCTCGTAAGCACGATATCGTCATCGGAGGGAGACGCATCTCCCGACGGATGATTATGTGCAATAACAACTCTGGCAGCGTTGAGATCAAGTGCGGTCTTTATCACCGTTCTCACGGACACCCTCGAGGAATTGACCGTTCCTTCGTGAATTATCTTACAATCGATAGGTGCATTTTTATTATCAAGCGCAAGAAGCATAACACATTCCTTCATCATACCTCTGAATTTCTTAATAAAAAATTCTCCCATTTGATCTATCGACACAAATCTTCTTTCGCTCTTTCCGCCGCCTTCTGCGTTCATTCTATGATGTATCTCGCCAATAACCGTAATAAATGCGGCACTTTTCGGACCGACTCCATCGGCACTGCAAATTTGCAAAATATCGGCATTGAATAAGTTTTTCATCGATCCGAATTTGTTTATAAGATTGTGCGCGGTGACATTGGTATTACTTCTTTTTATAGTACCGAAGAGAATCATTTCGAGCAGTTCTACATCAGTAAGAGAAGAAACGTGCCCATCAATAACCTTATCAAACATTCTGCCTCTGTGACCTTTGTGAGGATTTTCAATCATTTCTTTTGTTAGGATATTCATCTTACTTGTTCTAATTCTTTTTTCAGCGTTACCGTAAACTCACAAAACTCTCCTTGCTTGCTTCTAACGGTAATATTTTCACCAAGCGCCTCCATTATGGTGCGGCTGATGTACATTCCGAGTCCTACGCCTGTTTTGTCCAGTCCTCGACTCTTATCACTCTTATAAAATCTGTCAAAAACGTACGGAAGATCCTCTTTTGCGATACCGTCTCCCTCGTTATACACACTAATGAGTATTTTTTTACCACAATCTTTTATGGTAAATCTATATTTTCCACCGTCTCGGGAAAATTTGACACCGTTATCACAGATGTTATATATTACCTGATATATGGCATCTCTATCCGATACTGCTATCATTCTGTCCTCATCGCATTCGAACTCAACATCAAGATTTTTATCGTTAAGTCTTTGTTCGAGTGATATGATTATCTGACGTGAAAGCTCGCATATATCAAACGGTTCCATATTGAACTTTCGCTCACCCGCCTGTATTTTTGAAATATCAAGCAAGGTTGATACGAGTCTGGAAAGTCTCTTTATTTCAGAAGAAACTATACCCAGATAATGCTCGTACTGCTCTGGCGGAATCGTTCCGTCGAGTATCGCATCGATAAATCCGCCTATCGTTGTCATCGGCGTTCGCATATCGTGTGATACGTTCGCAAGAAAGGTCCTTCTAGTCTCCTCATTACGTTCAAGACTACTCGCCATGTTATTGAAAGCCATCGCAAGCTCGGCAACCTCATCCTCACCCGATACTGGCACACGTACGTCAAGCTTTCCGTCAGCAAACTCTCTTGTAGCATGGCTGACCCTTCGTATCGGTCGAACTATTCTCTCACTTATGAAATAACTCGCGATTATAGCGCCGCACATTACCCACATGCAGGACATTACTATCGTTTTTACCATAGACGAGACGAAATTGTAAACGTTGGACGAAACGGTAGTTACAAATATTATTCCGTCAGTTTTGTTTTCAGCCCGTATAGGCAGCGTTTCCACGTAACACGAGTGACTGAGTATCCCTCCGAGTCTGGTTTTTTCAGAGCCAAAGCCTGAGTTTAGTGCGGTATTTACTATATCTTCCGACAACAACTGAGTGGCATCAATATAGATATTTTTTTCGCTATCAAGCTGAGTAGCACACCAGAGTATTTTTCCGCTCGCATCAGCAAGAAAAATATTCACCTCGTCATCGCTGTTGATATACCCGAACATATCGTCAAAATCGCGAAACCGCGCATATACGAACTCATCAAAGCTATCATATTCGCTATCGTCGTAAAACGGTTCAATCAACGCGGCTGACGATGTGGCTATTCTTGCGAGCTCGTCGTTTTTCATATGGGTAGAATAATCTATAACCTGATTTGCAATTATAAGTGAAAGTACGGAGAAGCTTATAAGTATAATCACTACGAACGCCAGCATATATCTGGCAAATACGCTTTTAAAAAGCATCTATCTCTTCCCTTTCGATTTAATAAATACTATACGTTGAATCTGAACAGTACTACGTCTCCGTCCTTCATAACATACTCCTTACCCTCGCTTCGGTAAAGACCCTTTTCCTTTGCTTCATTAACTCCGCCACAGGCAACAAGGTCATCAAAAGAAACGATCTCGGCGCGGATAAAGCCCTTTTCAAAGTCGGTATGGATCTTGCCTGCCGCCTGAGGTGCTTTCGAGCCGTTTGTTATCGTCCACGCGCGAACCTCTTTTGGCCCTGCTGTAAGGAAGCTGATAAGACCGAGTAGACTATAACTTGCTTTGATAAGCTTGTCGAGACCGCTTTCCTCAATTCCAAGATCGGCAAGGAAAAGCTTCTTTTCCTCAAAATCGAGTTCTGCTATCTCAGCCTCGATACCGGCACAAATAGGAACGACCTTTGCGCACTCGGTCTCTGCAAATGCGCAAAGCTTTTTATAATTTTCAGAGTCTCTGTAACTGCCGTCAAGCTCATCTTCTCCGACATTTGCAACGTAAATGACCGGCTTGTTCGAGAGAAGCGGAAGCGTTTCCATTATTTTTTCTTCTGCCTCATTCATCTCAATTGTACGGGCAGATTTCCCCTCGGTGAGAACAGAGAGCACCTTTTCGAGGAATTCAACCTCCCCCATAAGCGTTTTATCGCCTTTGAGAAGCTTTTTCGTGCGGTCTATTCTGCGCTCTACTATCTCAATATCCGAGAATATAAGCTCGAAATTTATCGTTTCAAGATCGCGCATAGGATCAACGCTTCCGTCAACGTGAATGATATTCTGATCCTCAAAGCATCTTACGACGTGGATGATGGCATCGACCTCACGAATATGCCCGAGGAACTTATTTCCGAGTCCTTCGCCCTTTGATGCACCCTTGACGAGTCCTGCGATATCGACGAATTCGATAACTGCGGGCGTGTATTTTTCGGGCTTATACATCTCGGCGAGCGTATCGAGACGGCTATCGGGAACAGCAACCATTCCCACGTTAGGCTCTATCGTACAGAATGGATAGTTCGCGCTCTGCGCCCCTGCATTCGTTATAGCATTGAAAAGTGTGCTCTTGCCCACATTAGGCATTCCCACTATTCCGAGTTTCATATTATTAAATTTCCTTTCAACTATAGATATCCATTATTTTTACATTATATAATATTTTCATCATTTTTACAAGACTTTTTCGCGTATTTTACCGCGTTTAGTTGATTTTCGTAATCTTTGTGGGATTTTTTATTTCAATTTGCATATAATTCACATTATGTTCACTTTATATACAAACTTTTGCCAGCGTGTGTTGTTATAATAATTGTGAACTTAGCAGATTTTTTAACAAAATTAACAATTGCAAAGGAGTAAAAGCAAATGGGAACTAAGTTACTTATAATCGAAGACGACAGCAATATAGCAGAACTCATAAAGGTATATCTCACAAAGGAAGGCTACGAGACCAAGATCGCGTCCGACGGCGTTGAAGCGGTTAATTTCTTCAAAATGTTCGAACCCGATCTCGTTCTTCTTGACATTATGCTTCCCCGCAAGGACGGCTGGCAGGTCTGCCGTGAAATCCGCGAGATCTCTGCAAAGCCTATCATCATGGTAACCGCAAAGGGCGAGGTATTTGACAAGGTACTCGGACTTGAACTCGGAGCAGACGACTTTATCGTAAAGCCCTTCGATATGAAGGAGCTTTCCGCACGTATCAAGGCAGTTCTCCGCAGATACAGCGCGCACGATAATCAAAGCGACAACGAGGTCATAAAGTTCGACAACATCGAGATCAGCCTCCAAAAGTACGAGCTTAAGCTTAACGGCAAGAGCACCGATATTCCGCCCAAGGAGTTAGAGCTTCTCTACTTCCTCGCGGCAAACTACAACAACGTCTTTACCAGAGACAAGCTTCTCGACAAGGTCTGGGGCTTTGACTATCTCGGCGACTCGCGTACTGTTGACGTTCACATCAAGCGTCTGCGCGAAAAGCTTGAAGGCGTTTCGGACAAGTGGCAGCTCAAAACCGTTTGGGGCGTTGGCTACAAATTCGAGCTTTTACAGCCGTAACTTAGGGCTCTGCCCTCAACGCCGCTTGCGGCGTTTTGAACCCATGCTTGGAAACTCAAAAACTTTGATAAAAATTAAGAGTAGGAGATATTTCCTACTCTTTCTTTATTATTCCCTTTTAGTAAAGTTTTTGAAGGGTTTGGGGAACTTTTTACAAAAAGTTCCCCAAGTCGTTCCTTAATTTTTAAGACTTTGAAGGGGTGCGGGAATACGTCCGCCGCGCGAAATGAATTTCGCAGGACTCTTGGTGTTGTTTACCGGCATAACGGGACCGCTTCCGAGAAGTCCGCCGAACTCAAGCTCGTCTCCGACCTTTTTGCCCACAGCGGGTATAACTCTTACGGCAGTCGTCTTGGAGTTGACCATACCGATTGCCGCTTCATCGGCAATTATCGCGGATATAACCTCCGCACTCGTATCACCGGGTATAACTATCATATCCAGTCCGACCGAGCAGACCGCAGTCATAGCCTCGAGTTTCTCTATTTTGAGGTCTCCGCTACGCGCCGCTGCTATCATTCCTGCGTCCTCGGATACGGGAATGAACGCTCCCGAAAGTCCGCCGACGTGAGACGACGCCATTACTCCACCCTTCTTGACCGCGTCGTTAAGAAGCGCAAGCGCCGCCGTAGTTCCGTGAGTTCCGCAGGCTTCGAGTCCCATCTCTTCGAGAATATGAGCCACAGAGTCTCCGACTGCGGGCGTGGGTGCGAGAGAAAGATCCACGATGCCAAAGGGTACGCCGAGCATCTTCGACGCCTCGCTTCCGACGAGCTGTCCCATACGGGTTATCTTGAACGCCGTTCTCTTGATTATATCCGCGACCTGTGTAAGATCGCCGTCCGGACACTTTTTGAGTGCCGCGTGAACGACTCCGGGGCCGGAAACGCCTACGTTGATAACACAGTCAGGCTCTCCGACGCCGTGAAATGCGCCTGCCATAAAGGGGTTGTCCTCGGGGGCGTTACAGAAAACGACGAGCTTCGCGCAGGCAATACTGTCGCGATCCGCAGTGATCTCTGCCGCCTTTCGAACTACTCTTCCCATCATTCCGACCGCGTCCATGTTTATACCCGACTTTGTCGTTCCGATATTTACCGACGAGCAAACGCGCGTGGTCGTAGCAAGTGCCTCGGGTATCGATTCGATAAGTTCCTTATCTCCTGCCGAAAAGCCCTTATGCACGAGAGCGGAATAGCCGCCTATAAAATTCACTCCGACCGCAAGTGCCGCTTTTTCGAGCGTATGCGCGTATTTGATGGGATCACCGCCGCTGACCGCAACGAGCATAGCGATCGGCGTGACTGAAATACGCTTATTAATGATCGGAATACCGTATTTTGCCTCTATAGCTTCTCCTGTTGCAACGAGATTCCCGGCAAGTCGCGTGATCTTTTCATAAATCTTGCGACAGGAAGCATCAATATCGCTATCAGCGCAGTCGAGCAAAGATATTCCCATAGTTATCGTTCTTATATCGAGATTTTCTTCCTGTATCATGGTTATGGTTTCCATGATATCGGTCATATTTAGCATTTTATCGCCGCCTTTCCAAGGATATTCTTGCTCAGATTTTGTGCATAGAATTAAAAATATCCTCGTGCATCACACTTATTTTCATTCCTATCTCATTTCCGAGCTTTTCAAGCTTTTCGCGAAGAACTGCAAAATCACATTCGTATTCGGAGATATCAACGAGCATTATCATAACGAACATATCTTGAAGCACCGACTGAGTAACATCAACTATATTCGCCTTACAGTCCGCGCAGACAGCACTTACCTTGGCGAGAATTCCGTACGTATCTTTTCCTATAACAGAAACTATTGCTTTCACTTTTATTACCAACTTTCAATTTTAATAAAAGGACAGACCTTAGACGATATAGTATTTAAAACTATAATCGTAGTCTCGGTCTGCCCTTTTCTTCTTTTATTTAAAGAATAACGTTTTATTCTTCGGTAGCGCTAGCGCTTACAACGTCTTCGCTGACAGCTTCAACTATTTCAAGGTTGCGGTAACGTTCCATACCCGTTCCGGCGGGAATCAGCTTACCGATAATAACGTTCTCTTTAAGTCCTTTGAGGTGGTCAACTTTTCCGTTGATAGCCGCCTCGGTAAGAACCTTCGTGGTCTCCTGGAAGGATGCAGCCGACAAGAAAGAGTCCGTTTGGAGCGAAGCCTTCGTGATACCGAGAAGCACGGGAGACATCTTTGCAAGTCGGAGATCGATCTCACCTGCATCGATTCTCTTTTGGAGCGCTTCGTTCTGAAGCTCGAACTCGATAAGGTCAACAAGTGAACCTACCAGCATATCAGTATCTCCGCCGTCCTCGACCTTCACCTTTCTCGTCATCTGACGAGCGATAACCTCGATGTGCTTATCGTTGATCTCAACCGACTGAATACGATAAACTTTCTGAATTTCCTTGATGATATAGTCGTAAACAGCATCAAGACCATTAATTCTCGTAATATCCGCAGGACTCATATAACCCTCGGTGAGAGCCTGACCTCTCTGTACGAATGAACCATCCATAACGACGAGTCTCGTTCCGTTGGGTATCTGATAATCCATCTTTGCAACAACATTATCGTTTTCTTCGATAGATTCTGCCGTAGCAGTAACGGTGACTGTTCTGGCCTTCTTACCTTCTACGATAGAAACGATACCGGTGACATCCGAAATGACCGCAGTCTTTTTGGGCTTACGCGCCTCGAAAAGCTCTTCAACTCTGGGAAGACCCTGCGTAATATCGGCTCCTGCAACACCACCCGAGTGGAAGGTTCTCATGGTAAGCTGTGTACCAGGTTCACCGATAGACTGAGCTGCAACGATACCAACTGCCTCACCTACATTTACCTTCTTGCCTGTTGCAAGGTCTGAACCGTAGCAGTGAGCACATACACCGTAACGGCTTCTACATTGGAGAATGGTACGGATATTTACCTTATCTATTCCTGCCTTGACGATCTTATCAGCAGTTTCGGATGTAATCATCGTATCGTTATTAACGATAACCTCACCCGTATTAGGATCGATAATATCACCGATACAGAATCTTCCGACGAGTCTGTCTTCAAGCTTCTCGATAACATCGTTACCCTCCTTGATCTCGCTTACCCACATACCGTGAGATGTTCCGCAGTTCTCATCTCTGATGATAACGTCGTGCGAAACGTCAACCAGACGTCTGGTGAGGTATCCCGAGTCGGCGGTACGAAGTGCGGTATCCGAAAGCGACTTACGCGCACCGCGGGCTGCCATAAAGTATTCAAGTATATTAAGACCTTCACGGAAGTTCGCCTTAATCGGGATCTCCATGGTACGTCCGGTAGCCGAGAACATAAGTCCACGCATACCTGCAAGCTGACGCATCTGAGTAATATTACCACGCGCACCCGAGTCAGACATCATCTTAATAGGATTATATCTGTCGAATCCGCTCTGGATAGCCGCGACAACGTCTGCCGTAGCCTTTTCCCATATAGCGATGACCGAATTGTAACGCTCTTCTTCGGTAAGCTCACCATCAAGGTAGAACTGACGTATTACTTCAACATCGCGCTCTGCCTGATTGATGATAGCCGCCTTTTCCTTCGGAATAACAACGTCCGCGAGCGAAATGGATATCGAAGCGCGGGTACTGTACTTAAAGCCCATAGACTTAATATTATCAAGAACCTTTGCCGCTTCAACAGGACCATGATTTTTGATAGTTCTATCTACGATAGCTCCGAGCTGCTTTTTTCCGCAGGTAAAGTCAATTTCAAGATTAAGCGCCTTTGCAGGATCGCTTCTGTCGACGTATCCAAGATCCTGAGGAACGGCGTTGTTGAATATCAGTCTACCGAGAGTCGCATCGATGATACCAGTACGAACCTCTCCGTTTATCTCTTTGCAAACGCGAACCTTGATGGGTGCGTGAAGTCCGAGCTCTCCGTTTTCGTAAGCCATAACAGCTTCTTCGAAGTTACGGAAGAAGTGACCCTCACCCTTTTCTCCTGCCTTATCGATAGTAAGGTAGAACGATCCAAGGACCATATCCTGTGAAGGAACTGCCACTGCGCGTCCGTCTGCGGGTTTCAGGAAGTTATTAGCCGAGAGCATAAGGAATCTTGCCTCTGCCTGTGCCTCTGCCGAAAGCGGAACGTGAACAGGCATCTGGTCACCGTCGAAGTCTGCGTTAAACGCCGAGCATACGAGCGGATGGAGCTTGATTGCTCTTCCCTCAACGAGTACGGGCTCGAATGCCTGTATCGAAAGACGGTGAAGCGTAGGTGCACGGTTGAGAAGGACGGGATGCTCCTGAATTACGTTGTCAAGCGCGTCCCAAACATCCTCGTGTACTCTTTCGACCTTTTTCTTAGCATCCTTGATATTGGTAGCTTTCTGAGTCTCAACAAGTCGCTTCATAATGAAGGGCTTGAAGAGTTCGAGAGCCATTTCCTTCGGCAGACCGCACTGATAGATTTTCAGCTCAGGTCCGACGACGATAACCGAACGTCCCGAATAGTCAACACGTTTACCGAGCAGGTTCTGACGGAAACGTCCCTGCTTACCGCGAAGCATCTCGGAAAGAGATTTGAGCTGACGGTTGGAGGGACCCGTTACAGGCTTTCCGCGTCTGCCGTTGTCGATAAGTGCGTCAACTGCCTCTTGGAGCATTCTGCGCTCGTTACGGATAATGATCTCGGGTGCGCGAAGCTCCATAAGTCTTTTAAGACGATTGTTTCTGTTGATAACTCTTCTATACAGATCGTTAAGGTCGGAGGAAGCAAATCTTCCGCCGTCGAGCTGTACCATAGGTCTAATTTCGGGAGGAAGCACAGGAACTACGTCCATGATCATCCACTCAGGCTTGTTTCCGCTCTTTCTAAAAGCTTCCACAACTTCGAGTCTCTTGACTATTCTTGCCTTTTTCTGACCCGAAGCCTTATCAAGTTCTTCTTTAAGAGTCTTGGACAGTGCCTCGATATCAAGCTCTGCGAGAAGCTCCTTTACAGCCTCTGCGCCCATTCCCGCCTTGAAATCGTCCTCATATCTGTCGTAAGCATCCTTGTATTCCTTATCGGTGAGCAGAGACATCTTTTTAAGAGGTGTCTGACCGGGATCAATTACTATATAGCTTGCATAGTAGAGAACTTTTTCGAGTATTCTCGGGGAAACGTCAAGAAGCAGTCCCATTCTCGAAGGGATCGCCTTGAAATACCAAATATGAGATACCGGGCAAGCGAGCTCGATATGACCCATTCTTTCACGTCTTACCTTCTTGGTAGTTACCTCTACTCCGCACTTTTCGCAGACCTTGCCCTTGTAGCGAACTCTCTTGTATTTTCCGCAAAGACATTCCCAGTCTTTGGTCGGTCCAAAGATCTTTTCGCAGAAAAGACCGTCGCGCTCTGCTTTAAGTGTACGGTAATTTATCGTCTCGGGCTTTTTAACTTCGCCGTAAGACCAGCTTCTTATCGTTTCCGGAGACGCCAGCCCTATTTTTATAGAATCAAAAATGTTTTCTTCCATTTGCCGTATCTCCTCTCTTATTCGTCAATATCGTCGGCGTAATCTTCGTCAACGTATTCTTCATCTTCAAACTCTTCCTCTGCGCTGTAAGAATCATCGGAGAAATCCTCCTCGTAGAAGGAATCTGCTAACTCAGACGTCTCAACACTCTCGCCGAGAGCTTCGGGCGCAATAGTAGGCATCTGGATATCGTCCTCTTCGCCAAGGCTTGCAAGCTCGATCTCGCCGCCCTCCTTATCGTAAACGCGAACGTCAAGTCCGAGAGATTGAAGCTCTTTTACGAGAACCTTGAACGATTCGGGAACACCGGGAGTAGGAATGTTCTGACCCTTAACGATAGCTTCGTAGGTCTTAACACGTCCTGTAACGTCGTCCGATTTAACGGTGAGTATCTCTTGGAGAGTATATGCTGCGCCGTAAGCTTCAAGTGCCCAAACTTCCATTTCTCCGAAACGTTGTCCGCCGAACTGAGCTTTACCTCCAAGAGGCTGCTGAGTAACGAGCGAGTAAGGTCCGGTCGATCTTGCGTGTATCTTATCATCAACGAGGTGATGGAGCTTGAGGTAGTACATAACTCCGACAGTTACGGGGTTATCGAAGCGTTCGCCGGTACGGCCGTCGTAAAGTATCGATTTACCATCAACGACTTTAAGCCTCTTCTCTTCTACCATATTATCAACCCACGTTCTGTCCGCGAGAAGCTCGGCATCAACGGGGATATATTCGGACTCGCCGGTTTCCTCGTTTACGCTTTCGGTAAAGATTTCTTTACCTTCAACGCTCTCATTGGGGAGGAGTTCACGATACATGCCTGCCATCTTGAAGCATTCCATGATATCCTTCTCGCCTGCTCCGTCGAACACGGGGGTCATAACCTTCCAGCCGAGCTTTCTTGCGGCGATACCGAGGTGAACTTCGAGCACCTGTCCGATATTCATTCGCGAAGGAACGCCGAGCGGGTTAAGAACTATATCAAGCGGTGTTCCGTCAGGAAGGAAAGGCATATCTTCAGGAGGAAGAATTCTCGAAACGACACCCTTGTTACCATGACGTCCCGCCATCTTATCTCCTACAGAGATCTTTCTCTTCTGTGCAACGTAAACACGAACCACTTTATTTACTCCAGGAGGAAGCTCGTCGCCGTTCTCACGTGAGAACACTTTAACGTCTACGACGATACCCGCTTCACCGTGGGGCAGACGCATTGAGGTATCACGAACCTCACGCGCCTTTTCACCGAATATTGCGCGCAGGAGTCTTTCCTCTGCTGTAAGCTCGGTTTCTCCTTTGGGAGTTACCTTACCTACTATAATATCACCTGATTTTACCTCGGTACCGATTCTGATAATACCGTCAGCACTAAGATTTTTGAGCGCATCCTCTCCGACATTGGGAATTTCTCTGGTGAATTCTTCCTGTCCAAGCTTAGTATCTCTTGCCTCGTGAGTATGCTCTTCAATATGAATAGAGGTATAGACATCCTCGGCAACAAGTCTTTCGTTAAGGAGAACTGCGTCCTCGTAGTTATAACCTTCCCATGTCATAAATCCGATAAGAGCGTTCTTACCGAGCGATATCTCGCCGTTAGAGGTTGCGGGACCATCCGCGATAACAGTGCCTGCCTCTACTCTTTCGCCGCAACTTACGATAGGACGCTGGTTTACGCAGGTTCCCTGGTTGGAGCGCTTAAACTTGATAAGGCGGTATGCATCGCGTTCGTCGTTATCCTTGCGAATTACGATCTCGTCTGCAGACACCTTTTCAACCACGCCCGCGTTCTTAGCACATACTACGACACCCGAGTCAACGGCAGCCTTATACTCCATACCTGTTCCAACGATAGGCGAATCACATACCATAAGCGGAACTGCCTGCTTCTGCATGTTCGATCCCATAAGTGCACGGGAGTTGTCATCGTTTTCAAGGAAGGGGATCATCGAGGTAGCCACAGAAACGACCATCTTAGGCGAAACGTCCATATAGTCAGCCTGATTAGCTTCTACCTCAAAGATCTCTGCACGGTGACGCGCGGTGACCTTCTTGTTTACAAAACGTTTGTTTTCATCAAGAGGCTCGTTTGCCTGAGCAACGATATAGTTATCCTCTTCGTCTGCCGTCATATATCTGATTTCGTCAAGAACTACACCGGTCTCCTTGTCGATCTTTCTGTACGGAGCCTCGATAAAGCCGTAATCGTTTATGCGAGCATAAGTAGAAAGATAGGAGATAAGACCGATGTTAGGACCTTCGGGGGTCTCAACAGGACACATTCTACCGTAGTGGGTATAGTGAACGTCACGAACCTCGAAGGACGCTCTGTCACGCGACAGACCGCCGGGTCCGAGCGCAGAAAGACGTCTTTTGTGAGTGAGCTCTGCAAGGGGGTTGTTCTGATCCATAAACTGCGAAAGCGGCGAAGATCCGAAGAAATCTCTGAGAGCAGTAACTATCGGACGGATATTGATAAGAGTTTCGGGAGAGAGCGAGTCGCTGTTCTGATCCATCTTATCCTTTATATTCTTATCCATTCTCGAGAAACCGATCTTGAACTGATTCTGGAGAAGCTCTCCGACCGAGCGCAGACGTCTGTTTCCGAGATGGTCAATGTCGTCTATCGCACCGATGTCGTATCCAAGTCCGAGTATATAGTTTATGGAAGCGAAAATGTCTTCCTTGGTAATATGCTTAGGCATAAGGTCGAAGATACGGTCACGGCAAGCTGCGTTTACTGCGTCCATATCGCCTTCGCAAGCCTCGATGATCTCGAGAAGCACCGAAGTTACTACCTTATCGTTCTTTGCAATTCCCGCCTCAGTGAGGTCGTGTCCGAGAATTGCTTCGGGAAGAATAGTTCCGTTAGAAATAACGGTGAAGCTTCCGAGCTCGTTATCAACTGCTACGGATACCTCGTTTACACCTGCAAATTCGATCTTTTGAGCAAGCTCGTTTGTTATGAACGCTCCTGCCTCTGCGACGACCTCTCCCATCGGGCTTACAGCCGTAGCAGTCAGAGTTTTGCCTGCTATTCTGGGAGCAATATTCATCTTTCTGTTATACTTATATCTTCCGACGGGCGCAAGATCGTATCTCTTGGGATCGAAGAAGAGATTATTTACAAGAGTAAGCGCACTCTCAACTGTGGGAGGCTCGCCCGGACGGAGCTTCTTGTAGATCTCTTTAAGAGCTTCGTCACCTGCGGTCGTCCTGTTTTTAAGAGCTTCCGCGTTCATTGCGTCTTTTTCAAGCGTAAGGAGAAGCTTGGGATCGTTACCGATAACTCTGATAACGTCCTCGTCATTTCCTTCGCAGAGCGCGCGAACGAGAACGGTCGCGGGGATCTTACGGTTCTTATCAATACGAACCATAAGCATATCGTTAGCGTCAAGCTCGTATTCAAGCCAAGCGCCACGGTAAGGGATCACGGTTGCCGCGAATACTCTCTTACCCGACTTATCCATAGATGTCTCGTAGTACATACCAGGCGAACGGACGATCTGCGAAACGACAACGCGCTCCGCTCCGTTGATAATAAAAGTACCGTTGTCGGTCATAAGCGGGAAATCTCCCATAAATATAACCTTCTCAACGACTTCGTCCGTGCTCTTGTTGTAGAGACGAACCTTCACGCGAAGAGGCGCACAGTAGTTTGCGTCGCGATCCTTGCACTCCTCTTCGGGGTACTTGGGAGTTTCGTCTATCGAATAGTCGACGAATTCGATGTATTTGTTACCCGAATAGTCGATTATAGGAGAGACGTCGCGCAGAACCTCGCGCAGTCCTTCGTCCAAAAACCACTGATAGGACTTCTTTTGAACTTCAAGAAGATTCGGTATCTCGAGTACCTCGTCTATCTTGGAAAAGCTCATTCTGGTAGTCTTACCGAGCTGATGGGGCTTTACCATTTTTCTTCCTCCGTTTCGACAAATTTGGCAAATAAATAGACCATACCCATAAGAGATCGAGAATTCCGTTAACAAATAATTTACAAATTATCCCTGCATTGTGGCAAGCTGGTTACCGCCATACAGTAATGAAAGGGTTTGTAAATATCTGCACAGTTCGATCAAAAATAGATATGACCTGAAAATTGCACCTTATTTTGTCTGTTTTTTATCTGATTTTACACCGAATTTCCCATTTTTTAAATCGACGGAAAAACCAAGTGTAACCAAATCGGTGTATTTTTACCGATTTTATTGGACGTTACCATATTATCACAAGTTTTTTTCTTTGTCAAGACTTTTTTTCAAAAAATATCATATTTTTTCTAAAAAAGGGCTTGATTTTTCGTTTGACTTGTGATATTATAGTTGGGTGATTAAGAGAAACGGAAATTAAAGGGAGGTGAACAGTTTGCCTAACATTAAATCTGCAAAGAAACGTGTTATCGTTACCAAGGTAAAAACTCTTCAGAACAAGATGTTCAAGTCTGCTTTCAAGACTATGATGAAGAAATACGAGGCTGCTATCGAAGCAGGCGATAAAGAAGGTGCAAACGCGCTTTACGCAGGCGTCATCAAGAAGATCGATCAGGCCGCTGCCAAGGGAATCATCCACAAGAACGCTGCTGCAAGAAAGAAGAGCCGTTACACTAATATGCTCAACGGTCTTTCCGCGTAAGCTGAGTTAAAGAAAAATAACCCCGATGCAAAGCGTCGGGGTTACTTTTATTGCTATCTTTATTTTCTTTCCCACGTAAATTCACAGTAGGTATCGGTCAAGTACTTTGCGTTTGCCTCAGGGTTATAAAACGAGTTGAACTCACCACTTACCATCCACCCTGTCGGATTTTCAAATGTTACACTTGTGAGATCGCTGCAATTTTCAAACGCATAACCACCTATGCTCGTTACACTGGCGGGGATCACTATGTTCGCGAGTCGATTGCAACCCGAGAATACGCTTTGGCCAATACTCGTTACACTATTGCCAAGCGTTATACTTTCAAGACTTGTACAGTTATAGAACGCACCCCCTTCAATACTCGTTACACTATTACCAAGCGTTATACTTTCAAGACTTGTACAGTTATAGAACGCATATCCGCCTATGCTCGTTACACTGTCGGGTATTGTTACGCTCGTAAGACCAATGCAGCCGGAAAACGCATAACCCCCTATACTGGTTACGCTGTTAGGTATGGTTATGTTTTTGAGATTTGTGCAATTGGAAAATGCACCGTCATAAATCAGCTTTGTTTCCGAATGAACATTGCAGGCGGTAATATCACTTGATTCCGTATCAACAAGTACGACATACGGGTTATTTTCATCGCCAAGATATTGTGCATTGTCATATTCGTTGTATTGCAATTTTCCGCAAGCCCAAAAAACGTTCTCGCCAATACCCATTATGCTGTTCGGTATCGTTATGCTCGTAAGATTTTCGCCAAGAGAGAAAGCATAGGCATAAATAAACCTTGTTTCCGAATGGACATTACACGTCGTAATATCGCTTGACTTCAACTCTACCATTATAAGGTAGGGATTGTTTTCATTACCGATATAACAGGCATTACCATACTCATTAAACTGCAATCTCTCGCAATGTTCAAACACACGCCGACCAAGATTGGTTACGCTGTTCGGAATCGTTACGCTTTCGAGGCTTGTGCAATCTTCAAATACAAAGTCGCCTATTTTAGTTACACTATCGGGAATCACTATGCTCGTGATACTACTGCAATCTCTAAATGCTCTATCGTCAATGCGCAACAGACCATTGCCAATTGCTACGCTTTTAAGATTTGTGCAATTAGAGAACGCACATATTCCAATGCTCTTCACACCATTACCGATTGTTATGCTTTCAAGACTTGTGCAACCGGCAAACGCATCGGCACCAATATTTGTTACACTGTTTGGTATAGTTACGCTAACAAGACTTGTACAATCGTAAAACGCAAACTCCCCAATGCTTTCGACACTATTACCAACAGTTACGCTTTCAAGGCTTGTACAATTTCTAAACGCAGTATGGCCGATTTCAATCACACTATCAGGAATCGTTATGCTTTTAAGACTTTCGCAATCTGAAAAGGCCACCTCTCCAATGCTAGTTAAACCATTACCAATGGTCACACTTTCAAGGCTCCCGCACTCATTAAACGCATAGCCATCAATAATAGTCACACTATCAGGAATCGTTATACTCGTGAGACTATTGCAACCGTAGAACGCCCCATCACCAATGCTCGTTACACCTTCGGGTATCGTTATCTGCGCAAGGCTTGCGCAACCGAAGAACGCACCATAACCTATACTCGTTACGCTGTCGGGGATAGTTATGCTCGTGAGACCTTTGCAACCCTTGAACGCATTATCGCCAATACTCGTTACACTATTGCCAAGCGTTATACTTTCAAGACTTGTACAGTTATAGAACGCATATCCGCCTATGCTCGTTACACTGTCGGGTATTGTTATGCTCGTAAGACTACTGCAATCATTGAACGCAGAATTGCCAATGTGCGTTACAATATCAGGAATCACATAGGTTGTTTTACTTTTATCCTTAACACTCGAAATGACATAACCCTGTCCTGTTTTATAATATTCAAAATCAGCTAGTAGTTCTGTATTGGTATCCGTTTCATCTTCATCACATCCCGTAAGAACTACGCTGAACAGCATTACGAGGCAAAGCAAAAGTAAAATGGTTGATTTTAATGATCTTTTCATAATGATCTCCTTCCAATTATTGTCTATAAACAGACAATATATTGCGTTAATTATACTCGTTTTATAGACAATTGTCAAGAGGTAGAGCATAATTTATTATATATTTGACGACAATATTTTTTTGGAGGCAAATATATGATATCTTACGAACCACTCTATCAAACGATGAAGGAAAAGAATATCACGACATACAAGCTCATAAACGATTTCGGAGTCAGCCGCAGTCTGCTCGACCGCTTAAAGCACAACAGACCGATCAGTACGGTAACGCTCAACGACCTTTGCTCATTTCTCGATTGCCGGGTCGAGGACATTTTAATATATACAAAAGACGAATAAAAACCGCGAGAGCTTTGCCCTCGCGGTTTCTTCATTTAATTATTCATTATTTCTCAAACACAAGTGAATACCAATCGTTATCGATACCTGTGTCGCAGAGTTTCAGTCCGTGAGCGGTCATTGCCGCCTCGACGTCCTTTTCCCTGCCCTCAATTATTCCCGAGCATACGAGCTTTGCGCCGTCTTCAAGGTATTCGGCGATATTATCCGCCATTCTGATAAGTATGTCTGCAACGATATTTGCCATAGCGAAGGTGTATTTTCCGCCCGTAAGATCAACGTCGGCAAGCAGGTCGGACACCGCGCAGGAAAATCCCTCGACGCCATTATCCCTTGCGTTTTCAAGCGCAACGTTCACAGCAGACGAATCAATATCGTATGCATTTGCGCTCACGGCACCGAGTTTCAGGGCGAAAAGCGAGAGTATTCCGCTTCCCGTTCCGATATCAAGCACTCTTGCGCCCTTCGGCATATGCTTTTCTATCATCGCCGCACAAAGACGCGTGGTCTCGTGAGTTCCCGAGCCGAATGCCATACCGGGGTCCATCTTTATCGTGACCTCACCCTCTTTTGCATAATAGGTCTCCCACGTGGGAACGACCACGAGCTTTTCACCGATATGTAACGGGTGATAATGCGCCTTCCAAGCGTTCTCCCAATCGGTCTCGTCGAGTCCCGAAAGAGTTATCTCTGCGTCGATCTCGCTTGCATCAAGTCGTTCTCTGATAAACGCGACGTATTCATTATAATTCTTATCCTCGGGAACGAAGATACTCACCGACACCGCCTCGCGGTCGGCAGAGAGGATACTCTCGTCGATAAGCTCCCCATAAACGGTCATAAGATTTTCCTCGATATCGCTAAAATCCTCGACCATTATACTCGAATCTATCATCGAAACGATAGCCGAGATATTTTCAAGGTCTTTAAGGCGTCCGCTTACCTTAAGCTGGGTCCAGATCATATTTTTATTTCCTTAATTATTTATTTTCCGAAGATTTTCTTTATAAAATCGCGTTTCTTTGCGAAATTGCCCTGTCCGCACGATTCCGAGAATTTTCTGAGCAGATCCTTCTGATTTTCAGAAAGATTTTTCGGCGTCTCTATCGTGACCGTGAAGTGCAGGTCGCCGTTTCCGCGTCCGTTTATTATCTTGATACCCTTTCCGCGCATCGTGAACGTCGTTCCCGTCTGTGTACCCTCAGGAATCTTATATTTTTCGCTTTTGCCGTCGAGCATCGGAATATCTATCTCGCCTCCGAGCGCCGCCTCAACGAAAGTGATCGGCACATCAACGTAAACGTCATATCCGTCGCGCTGGAAAATCTTATGAGGCTTTACCGAGATATAGACAAAGAGATCTCCTGCCGGACCTCCGTTTGCGCCGTCGTTGCCGTAGCCCTTACGTGCAACTCTCTGACCCTCGTCAATACCGGCGGGAATATTGATCTCAACGTTCTTTTTAACTCTGACCTTGCCGTTTCCGCGACATTCGTTGCAGGGATTTTTGACTATTCTACCCTTACCGCCGCAGGTATCGCAAACCTTGGTGGTCTGCATCATACCGAGCATCGTGCGCTGAGTAACCCTGACTTGTCCGCTTCCGTGGCAGGTCGGACAGGTTTCGGGAGAGCTTCCTGCCGCCGCTCCGCTTCCGTGGCAAGCCGAGCAGTTTTCAATTCTTGAATAATTTATCTCTTTTTTACATCCGAACACGGCTTCCTCGAAGGTGAGAGTGAGTCTTAAAGAAAGATCGTCTCCGCGCATCGGGCCGTTTCTTCTTGCAGATGACGAACCGCCAAATCCACCGCCGAACATTGAGCTGAATATATCGCCGAGATCGGAAAAATCTCCGAAGCCACCGCCAAATCCGCCACCGTAGCCGCCTCCTGCGGAAGGATCAAAGGCATCGTGACCGAAGCGGTCGTATTTTGCTCTTTTTTCACTGTCGGACAGAACCGAGTAGGCTTCGTTCACTTCCTTGAACTTCTGCTCTGTTTCGGGATCGCCCGAGTTCATATCTGGGTGATATTTTTTAGCAAGCGTTCGATATGCTTTTTTTATAGTGCCGTCGTCGGCGTTCTTGTCCACACCGAGGACCTCGTAATAATCACGCTTTGCATCGGCCATAAACCGTTTTTCTCCTTTGTCTTGGTACTTGGGGGGGCTCTTGAGCTCCACCAAACGCCGCTTGTGGCGTTTTAAACCCGCTAAGAAACTTTTTTCAAAAAATTTCTTAGAACTTCAAAAACTTTACTAAATATTTTGATTAAAGTTTTTGAGGGTTTTAGGGGACTTTTTGAAAAAAGTCCCCTAAGTTATTTGTAATTTAGTTGTTATTATCATCAAATCCGGTGTCGTAGTAGGTGCCGTCGTTACCCGCGCCCTGATCACCTGTGCCGAAGTCCTGAGCCCCCGCCTGTGCTCCGCCCTGCTGAGCGTAGAGCTTCTCTGAAAGCGCGTAGAACGCCTTTTCGAGAGCCTCGGTATCTCTCTTGATATCATCGGTGCTTCCGGTATTTACGGTGTTCTTGAGGGTTTCGAGAGCCGCCTTAACGTCGGTCTTATCCTCTTCGGGAAGCTTATCGCCAATCTCTTCGAGAGTCTTTTCGCTCTGATATACGAGAGCTTCTGCGTGGTTTTTGGTATCGACAGCTTCCTTCTGCTTCTTATCCTCTTCTGCGAACTTTTCGGCATCTTTGACAGCCTTATCGATATCCTCCTGACTCATATTTGTCGAGGACGTGATCGTAATGTGCTGTTCTCTGCCCGTTCCCTTATCGGTAGCGGTAACGTTAACTATACCGTTAGCGTCGATATCGAAAGTAACCTCGATTTGCGGTACTCCGCGGGGAGCGGGAGCAATTCCGTCGAGAATAAATCTTCCGAGAGTGGTATTTCCTGCTACCATCTGACGCTCTCCTTGAAGAACATGAATCTCAACAGAGGTCTGACCGTTAGCCGCGGTCGAATATATCTGGCTCTTCTTAGTCGGAATGGTGGTGTTTCTTTCAATTATCTTATTGAATACTCCGCCGAGAGTTTCGATACCAAGCGAAAGGGGAGTTACGTCGAGAAGGAGAAGATCCTTGACATCGCCGCCGAGAACGCCCGCCTGAATAGCCGCGCCGATAGCAACACACTCATCGGGGTTGATTCCCTTGAAGGGCTCCTTGCCGATGAAACTCTTAACTGCCTCCTGAACTGCGGGGATTCTGCTCGATCCGCCGACGAGGAGTACCTTATCGATCTGACCAACCGAAAGTCCCGCATCACTGAGTACCTGTCTGGTCGGTCCCATGGTCTTTTCTACGAGATCCTTGGTAATATCGTCGAACTTAGCTCTGGTGAGAGTTCCGTCAAAGTGTTTAGGTCCGGTAGCATCTGCCGTAATAAAGGGCAGGTTGATATTGGTAGTAGCAACGCCCGAAAGCTCGATCTTAGCCTTTTCAGCCGCCTCTTTGAGTCGCTGATGAGCCATCTTGTCTTTGCGAAGGTCGATGCCTGTATTTTCTTTCATAAATTCGGTAGCGATCCAGTCGATAATTCTCGCGTCGAAATCGTCACCGCCAAGACGGTTGTTACCTGCGGTAGCAAGAACCTCGAATACTCCGTCGGTAATATCGAGAAGCGAAACGTCGAACGTACCGCCGCCGAGGTCGTAAACCATTACCTTCTGTGAGGTTTCCTTATCCATACCGTAAGCGAGAGCCGCCGCGGTAGGCTCATTGATTATACGAAGAACTTCAAGTCCTGCGATCTTTCCCGCGTCCTTGGTAGCCTGACGCTGTGCGTCCGAGAAGTATGCCGGAACGGTGATGACAGCCTGAGTTACAGTAGTTCCAAGATAAGCCTCGGCGTCGCTTTTAAGCTTTTGAAGGATCATTGCCGAGATTTCCTGAGGAGTGTAGTTCTTGTCGTCGATAGCTACCTTATATGCAGTACCCATCTCACGCTTGATCGACATAATGGTGCGGTCGGGGTTAGTGATGCTCTGTCTTTTTGCAACCTGACCGATAAGTCTTTCTCCGTTTTTGGAGAAGCCGACTACCGAAGGGGTAGTTCTCGCACCTTCGGGGTTGGTTATAACGATAGGCTCACCGCCTTCAAATACCGCTACACACGAGTTTGTTGTTCCAAGGTCTATACCTATAATTTTTCCCATAATATTTGTCCTCCGATAATAAATTTGTTAATGTTTTCTTTTTATATTTTATTATATTATTGGCATTATTTATGCTTAATTTGCTACTTTGACCATAGCATATCTGATTATTTTATCTCCACGTCTGTAACCTTTACGGAAAACCTCGACGATCTCGCCCTCATCGTAAGCATCGTCATCAATATGCATTACCGCGTTATGAACGTTTGGATCAAAGGTTTTGGTCTCGATCTCGGTAACGCCCATCTTTTCAAACACCTCAAACGCCTGATTCAGTATCATCTTCACACCCTCGGCAAGCTTATCGCCGTCGCTGAAGTTTCCCGCCATCTCGAAATTGTCTATAATGGGAAGAAGCTGTTCGATTATATCCGCATAAGAATCGGAATAGATCTGTTCTTTTTCCTTCTGTGTACGGCGGCGAAAATTATCGTACTCTGCCGCAAGACGAAGATATTTATCCTTTTCCTCAGCAAGCTCCGCTATGAGTTTTTCATTTTCTTCTTTGAGTGCGCTTATTTCTTTCTTCGATTTTTTATCACACTTCGACGTCTTTTCCTCGCAATGCTCTTTTTCCGTGCACTCCTCGGGAGTAACGTTCATCTTATTTTCCTCAGTCATTTTCTTCTCCTTCTGCCGTTAGCTTTTCGGGTATCAGATTTCCCGTATTATCAGATTTCATATGCTCGGTAATACTCTGCACAAACTGATCGACCGTAGAAATAACCTTCGAATAATCCATTCGGCAAGGTCCGATAACACCGATTGCGCCGACCTTCTTGCCGTCTATCGAGATCGTTTTCAGTATAAGTGTCGAATCGTTCATAGTGTTTACGGTGTTTTCCGATCCGATAAACACGCTTACTCCGTTTTCGTCGGTATTTTCAACGAGCTCGAGAAGCGAGTCGCGCTGTTCGAGCGTGCTGAGCACCGAGCGAAGTTTATCTACACTGGAATATTCGGGGTACCCGAGAAGTCTGTCTACACCGTCAACACGAACGTTTCCGTCCGAATCCTCACCAAGTGCTTCATATATGCACTTGACTATCGGCGTGACGAGCGCTCCGTAAACCCCGAGCATATTTTCAAGCTCCATCATCTGGGCAAGAGTAAGAGCATCAAGACGAACGTCAACAAGATATTTGTTGAGCACGTTCTGCAAGGTAAGTAGACCTTCTTCCGTAAGCTGGAAGGGAGAGAGCACCGTTTTGGTCTTGACCACGTTCTGCGGAAGTATCATTATTAAAAGGAAATGAAAATCGTCCGCATAAAGAATGCTGAATTTCAGAACCTTACTCACACGGTTCACAGATCTGACCGATATCGCAGGATAGTTTGTCAGAGATGCCATAAGCCGTCCCGCCGAGTCGATTATCTTATCGAGCTGCTCTTCCTTATCTCTGAGCATTTCCTGCAGACTCGTCATCTCGCTTGCGGTAAGGTCATAGCTCTGCATCAGACTGTCAACGTAAAAACGGTATCCCTGTTCAGAGGGTATTCTTCCTGCCGACGTATGCGGTTGTACGAGATAACCCATCTCGGCAAGCTCCGCCATCTCGTTTCTGAGCGTTGCGGGCGACAGAGATATGCCGTCAAGAGATGCGAGAAATTTCGATCCTATCGGTTCGCCCGACGAAATATATTCCTCAATGACTGCTTTGAGAATAGTCTTTTTTCTCTCGCTAAGCACTTCGCTCATATTTTACGCTACCTTTCTGATCAACTTGATTTAGCACTCTTTTGCAGTGAGTGCCAAATCACGATATAAATTTACCATATAATTGGGTATAATTATAGCATATTTGATGAACTTTTTGTAAACACCGCCCGCTTCATCCCTTTTTTACTGTTTTTTCAGCACTCAAAGTGCTTATTTAGTTAATCACATTAAAATACAGTAAAAAATCAAAAATGTCAAATTTTCTCTTGACAATTTCATATTATTGGGGTAAAATACTCTCACATTATTTAAATGATAATATGAAGTCGGCAGGAGATAGCGGATACCCGCTGACCGAAGGAGTAAATCTCTCAGGTGCTCTTTTTTGAACGTGGACTGTCGATGGATAAAACTCTGAAGAAACCCGTTAGATCGGGGGCCGAAGGTGCAAAACCGCTTTATGCGGTCAATCTCTCAGGCAAAAGGACGGAGTCACTTGTATTTTCTATCCGCATCTGTCATATCTCTTGCGGACGCTTATACTTTTGTCTTTAACTTTTCCCAAGGCTTTGCCCTATCGGCAAGGTCTTGTTTTTTATTTTTTAAACCATATAAAGAAAATGAAAGGAAAAGAAAATGGACAATTTTTTGGAAATCGTAAGTGAAGTCAACTCTGCGATAAACAACGTTGTGTGGGGCATTCCCGCGCTCACTCTTCTCGTAGGAACTGGTGTTATCATCACAATTATAACGAAGTTTTTTCAGTTCACTCACTTCGGACACGTTATTAAAGAGACGATAGGCTCGCTCTTTAAAAAGAAGGACATTCTGAAAAGCAACGACAAAAACTCAATATCGCAGTTTCAGGCGCTCTGCACGGCACTCTCGGCAACTATCGGAACAGGTAATATCGCAGGCATAGCGCTTGCTATCACAATGGGTGGCCCGGGAGCGGTGTTCTGGATGTGGATCGCGGCCATTTTCGGTATGATGACAAACTACGCTGAAAATGTTCTAGGCATTTATTTCCGCAGAAAGAACGAAAAAGGCGAATGGACAGGCGGAGCTATGTACCACCTGCGCGACGGACTCGGCTCATTCAAGCATTGTAGGCACATAGGCAAAATACTTGCCGTTCTCTTCTCTGTTTTCGCACTTTTTGCTTCCTTCGGTATCGGTAATATGGGTCAGGTGGCATCTATTACCGAAAGTATCGGAGAGGTGGTCACGGTAGAAGGCGCTGATAAGTGGATACCTTGGGTCGTTGGAATATTCCTTATGGCAATCGGCGCTCTCGTAATTCTCGGCGGAATCAAGAGAATCGCCAAGGTCAACGAAATGCTCGTTCCCTTTATGGCGCTCTTCTACATACTCGGTGCCCTCGTTATAATAATAATGAACGCTGATATGATCGGTCCCGCACTTGCATCCATCTTCAAGGGTGCATTCAACTTCAAGGCGGCAGCAGGCGGTGTAAGCGGAGCGATAATTGCACGCGCCATTACTTGGGGATTCAAGCGCGGAGTATTCTCTAACGAAGCAGGTCTTGGCTCATCCGTAATGGTACACTCGTCATCCAACGTAAAAGAGCCCGCAATTCAGGGTGCATGGGGAATATTCGAGGTCTTTTTCGATACGATAATCGTCTGCACTCTTACCGCACTCGTAATTCTCACCAGCGGTCTCGTTAACCTTGAAACGGGCGCGGCAGTGGGCGGTCTCACCAAGCTCGGACTTGCTACCAAAGCATTTACCATTAACTTCGGCTCATTCGGCGGTATATTTATGGCTATTGCGGTCACGCTTTTTGCCTTCTCCACCGTACTCGGATGGAGCCACTACGGAACTATTGCTTGGCAGTATCTCTTTGGAACGAAATCTCTCATAATTTACAAGATCATCTTTGTTTGTATGATACTCGTAAGCTCTACTCTGGACGCTACGCTTGCTATCGACCTCTCTGATACCTTCAACGGACTTATGGCAATACCTAACCTCATAGGTGTCCTGTCTCTCTCATGGTTGGTGGTTAAGATAACAAACAACTATATTGATCGGAAGATAAAGAAAAAGACAGACGTAAAACCAATGTACTCAGCGTTCGAGGATATCCAAAAGATGCAGGAAGAAAGCGAGGAAAATTAAATACGAACAATAAAGTCACGGCAAAAGCCGTGCCCGGGGAGAGTCTGAACTTAAATTCGCGCCGTTTATATTCTTTTACCGCTTATTCACTTGGCGCGAATCTGCAAATGCTCTGCATTTGCGGAGTTCTCTCGTGGAGTACAGGAAACACGAAAGGCACGGATTTATCCGTGCCTTTCGTATTTATGGAGCAAGACTGTTAATATCCGAACCGAGTCGTGCGACATCGGCAGCTTCTTCACTTGTCATAACCACAATGGTAAGTTGAGAAAAGAGTACTTTACAGGGTGTCGCTTCGGCGGCACCCTTTTTCTCTGTGTTCACACAATTTTTGAAAAAATATGTTATAATAATAAAAAAGTTTGTAAGATTTTCTTTTCTTCGGAGTCTTATAAGTGAAGGAGGTGATAGAGTGACGGATTTTGAGCAATTATACGATACATACTTCAACGACGTTTACTTGTATATCTTGCGGCTCTCGGGCAACGAGCATCTCGCGGAAGAAATTACAAGTGATACGTTCTTCAAAGCAATGAAGTCGATAGACACTTTCCGTGGAGATTGCGATGTGCGAGTTTGGCTCTGTCAAATAGCGAAGAACTGCTATTATTCACACATCAAGAAAAGCAATCGTACCGAACAAGTCGATGAAGCAGAACTACAAGAAATTCCCGACCTCGCTCCAAGTGTGGCAGACGAATATGCCCGGCGCGACGAGATCGAGCGAATACAGAAAATTCTGCACGATGTTAGTGAGCCATACAAGGAAGTCTTTATGTGGCGCGTGTATGCGGAGCTTTCGTTCAAACAGATAGCTCAGATCTTCGGCAAGACTGAAAATTGGGCTTGTGTCACCTATCACCGAGCGCGAAAAATGATTAAAGAAAGATTGGAGGAAAAGAACGGTGAAAACTGAATGTAGTTTAGTCAGAGATCTGTTACCGCTTTACGTGGAAGATATGGTGAGCGCGGAAACGGCAGCATACATTAACGAGCATCTGAAGGTGTGCAAAGAATGTCAAGCAGAGCTTGCCAATATGAAGGACGGCAACGAAATCCCAGCAATTGAGGTTAAGTCACCGCCTAAATCAGAAGATGTTAAACCATTCAAGAAATTGATGAAGCGTATGAACAGACAATTCTATTCAATCGCCTATGCAGCACTTATATTTTTAATTTTTCTTGGATTTGGATGGACGGCGGGAAACAACTTGATGTATAACAGCTTAATTATGCCCATCGTCGGCATTTTTGGGTACTATGTATTTAAATGGAAAGCGGTTTATAAAGTTCCCGTGTTGTTACTTTTAATTGACCTTGCCGTATTCGCTTTCCAACTTGTAGAGATCGGCTTTGCAGATACTCTTATGTGGACGATGCTATATGCTATCTTCGTTTTCGTTGGTATTGCAATAGCGTTCCTCTTGCATTATGCGTTTAAGAAGGAGGATCAGAAATGAAAAAGCGTATTTTGAAAATAGCAGCCTTTTGTTTGGCTGTCGTTCTTATAGTAGGCGTTTGTTGGTTTGCCAACGGACTTGTAGGAAATCCGTTTTCTAAAATGATGGCTCGTCACTCTGCTGAAAAATATCTTGAAGAAAATTACCCGAACACCGACTACACTATTGATGAGCTGTCATACAGCTTTAAGGATGTTGGATACTATGCGCACATTATTTCTTCGAGCAGTATGGACGGTAATTTCACATTGAGAATATCAATGCTCGGTAAAATACGAGGGGATGATTACACCTCGCGCGTCGAAGGACACGGCAACGTTGCGAACAGATTGTTTTTTGAATACCGTGATATGGTTGATACCATTCTCAATAGTTATGCCTATCCTTACACTGTTTCTATGGGATATGGCGACTTGGAGTTTGAACGTGAGCTTGGAAAAGAAACCGTTGAAGGTGCGCTTACAAGAAGCGACCTTGTGAATGATAAATTCTACAACGTAGGTGATCTTGGAGCAAAAAACGGCGAACTCGTATTGTATATTGATAGCGATGTCGTTACCAACGAAAAGGCGGCAGAGATACTGTTGAAAACGAAAGAATTGATGGATCAATCGGGTATCTCGTTTTATTCAGTACAATTTTGCTTAAGATACCCACCCTATGATGCAGAAAAGTCCTACGAACGCCCCGAAGGTGAAATCGACCTCAAAGATTTTCTTTATATCGATATATACGAAGAAGGAATGGTTGAGCGCGTTATAAAATGCGCTGAAGATACTCAGAATTATTATAACGAGCAAGACAAGGAAAAATAACACGATGACCTCGTTCCATGATGGAACGAGGTCACTTCGATATTAATATGGATAATTAAAGTAAAAAACAAATCCGAACAGTTCCGTCGTAACGAAACAGTTCGGATTTGCTTGTTCTGGTGGAGCCGAGGGGAATCGAACCCCTGTCCGAAAACCTGTCCGCAGAGTTTTCTCCGAGCGCAGTCTTTCTTTAAGATTCCCCTCCGAGTATGCCGAAAGACAGGCTCACCCGAACGGTAGCTTCATTAATTCATGGAAGGACTCAAAGCTTTGCCCAACACACGTTCACCGCTAAGTCACGCCGCAGCCCGAGTCGCGGTACTCTCGGGTGCGACGGTAGCTGCGTTAAGCAGCTACTGCTAATTTGTTATTGTTAGCGTTTAATTTTAAAGTGCACATTTTTAGGAAGTTATGCGCTTCCGCTCGCTTACTCCGTTTCAAAATCCCCGTCGAAACCTTTACGGCCCCGTGTATGAGATATTAATCAGAGCTCATATTTGATTGTAATATTTTTTCGATATCCGCCGACATATACGAAATATGCCTTTCGGCATCTTTTTCGTTATGCGTGAAAAACTCACACTCCTTATCGGTCTTGCAGGAGGAATAAAGCTCGGTCGCGTAGCTGATACGCTCGTACACATCGTCCTCGGCGAAATAATCGAGGCTCACGCTTTTAAACGGCTTTACCGTTTTTAAAAGAGAGAGCGGGTAAAAGCAAGGGTTTGCTTCCAAAAAGCGAAAATCTATTTCATACCAGCCCTTGCGGATAGCGGTGATATTTTCTCTCCAAAACGGCTTTCCGTGCTTTTCGATATAAGGGTGGATAATATCGCGCACGTACATAGTATCGGTGAGAATATGCACGTAATATCCGAGATAATACGATCTTTTGTATTTATCCGATTCGTTTTTTGCGTATTTCTCGAAAAACTCGGCGTTGTCCTTGAAGCGTTGCTCATAAGAAACGCCCTCGCGCTTCCAATGCGAAACGTCTTTTGAGGGGAGATAGGTAAAATCGTCAACCATTCGTCCGCTGTCG
>JAZUQQ010000022.1:0-2616 GCA_045605765.1 Eubacteriales bacterium
CTTTCGGTTTCGTTTGTTCCGTAAACGGTAATTCTGCTAGAGCGGACCTTTTCTGCTTCCTCTATAAGTTCAAGTGCTTCTTGATACTGGGCCTCCAATTCAGGGTCTACAACGCCGTATTTTAGCGCAATCTCATACGCTTGAATGATAGATTCGTATGCATCGGCAAAATCGTTGTAACTGCTTGCCGTATCTGAAAAGTCATAAGACGTTCCACCTTCATACGAAGGTACTCCTGCGCTCGCAAAACTAGCGGTAATATCCGTACTCGGCCAACGTGAATAAATACCCGTATTAGATTCGATATACGCTATAAAAAACAAGGTTGTTGGTCTAAAGTTTTCGTCGTAATCACCTTGCGTGTACATAGGAATAACAAGATTGTCTCCGTTGTCCAACCTTTTAGCCCAAACGTTACTGCCTGCGCTTGAATATCCGTTATCACGAAAAACACCAACGCTACCGATATACGCCTCAATATCATCAGCGTTTGCGCCAGTTATGGTAACACTCACGCCGACAACTCCGCCCTCCGTATAAGGCGTTACAACGAAGCTTTCCGCTTGTCCCGTATATTGAGGGAGTGCATATCCAAGTATGCTTTGAATCTGACTTGCGGGCCACGTGGTAGTTTCTCCCCCTGTCTGCCCTCCCGGAGTCGTTCCACCAGGTGTTTCGCCACCAGGCGTTGTGGTAGGTGAAGCTGCGCCCATTGAAATAATGACGTCGTTCCCGTCAGCTTCAACGCCTACCGAATAAACCACAGTTCCTGCTATCTTATAGAACGCAAGTTCGGAATCTTCTGCGGTATAACCTTTTGCAAGCATTTCTGCTTTTATGCTGTAATAATAATCAGTCGCCGTTGTATTTGCCCCCGAAACGGTTACAACGTATGCACTCACGTTGCCTACCGTATAAACTTGCGCGTTATAACTTCCTTCGGGAAGGTTAAGGTCTACACCAAACACTTCGTCAATTGCGTTTTCTATCGCATTTTCTTCAGTCGACACCGGCATATCCTGCACCTTTTCTACCACTTGTTCAAGTGTAGGTGGAAGTCCTCCGCCACCGCCCGTGCTATCATTACAAGCGGCCAGTGAAAATGCCATCGCCAGTGCCATAATCATTGATATAAATAATGTTATTTTCTTTTTCATTTAAGTTTCCTCCATAATAAATTAAAATTTGTCGTGGGGGTTAAGGTCCTTTTATTCTTTCATTGTATTGTTCTTTTCTAACTCCGTAATTAAAAGTCAAAATGTTTTATTGTTTTGCACAATCAATACATAAGTCCTCGTCTTCATCCATCGCAAAACATTCGTCGCAAATAATTCGTCCGCAGGAATTGCATTGATTGAATCTTAACCTTGCTTCCAAATTTGCTCGCTCTAACGCCGCATCGTGCTCTACTTTCCACATAATATTTTTTGCTCTTTGTTCACCTTCGGTAAGCTTTTCGGGAAATCCGTGCTCGAAACAATACGTTTCACTCTCCCATCCTGCTCCGCATCTATCGCAATGAAATTCAAATTTGAAAAACTCATCCGTAGACCTATCTATGATTTTTTTAGTTATTGTTTTTAGCTTCGTTTCCCCTCCTTTCAAGATTAGGTCTGCCGTCTTCTTCTTTCGCCACACCTATATTTACCAAAATTATACCCGAGAATCTATCGAAAGTATATTACCCGTTCGGGTACTTTTCGGGTAAAAACGGGTACTTTTTGCCCAAAACACCCTACCCAAACGGGTATACCCGCAGTTTTTTAACAATTTTACGCGCAAAAAAAACCCGATTGATAAAATCGGACTTTTCTCGCTTTCAGTTATTCAGTTTTACTTGAAAAGAGCAAATAATTCGTTCCTTGACGAAACGTTAAGTTTCGTGTAAAT
This sequence comes from Eubacteriales bacterium, assembly GCA_045605765.1. Lineage (GTDB taxonomy): Bacteria > Bacillota > Clostridia > Oscillospirales > CAG-272 > SIG672. Next base: position 1,891 of record JAZUQQ010000022.1, read on the forward strand.
GCTCGAAATATTTTTCTTAACAGTGTTTTCGCTAATATACAAGGTTGTCGCAATTTCATTCCTTTGCTTGCCTTGTAAAAGCAACTCTAACACTTCCTTTTCTCGTTGCGAAAGCATACTCGTATCAGGTAATACTTTTTCTTCGGGAAGCGGTGCTCCAGAGTCGGTTGCAGGTGCCACGTGCGGATGCTTTCTTCTATAAATCGCAAATCCAGCCAAAACAGCAACGCTTATAATAAGCACAGCGCCCACAACAGAAATTATAACGTAGAATTCGGGAAATTCCTTATCATAATATGCGTAGAAGGTAATATCGCTTGCCGTCTCGTAATTGCTACCATCCACAAGCTTATCCCCCTTTCCATTTTCTTGGGTAAACCAACCGACAAATCTATATCCGCTTCTTTCTTGTGGTGTAGGCGGTACAAGTTTGGTGTCATACGTTTGCTCCACTTCTTGCGTCGCCTCGCCAAAGTGATAGGTAACTGTGTACGTATTCGGGGTGAATACTGCGTGAAAGTCCACGCTTTCCGTCTTGTTTCCGATGATGAAGTGTCTGTCAGCCTGATAATCAAAATCCTCGGTAAGAGTCCAAGCGGTGAGCGTATAGCCGACCTTTTCAAAGGCAGGGCGCGTAGGATGCACGCCGGAAGGAAGAACAACGGTTTCCTTGCAAACGCCGTCCATAAAGAACTTGAAGGTTACCTCGTGGTTGTTTGCGCCTAC
>JAZUQQ010000023.1:0-1820 GCA_045605765.1 Eubacteriales bacterium
GCAGACTTGAAATACTCCCCGTATTCATTCTGTTCAGCCCGAAAACGTGGAAGAAGGTTTGACATTACAAAACGCAATAATTGCATCGCTGTAGTCAAAGAAAACGCCGAGAGCGAAAAAACGAAGAAATCGCAGCTTCCGAAGGTGGTCTGTCCCAAATTGTAGGACAGACCACTTTTGCGTGAAATGTTTGCACAGATTTGCAAAAATGAAGCCGAAATTTACAGATGTTCTTTTTCTGCCGTAGGACAAAACAGCGCAAAAGTATAGAGAAATCAAGGCTTTTTGTGATATTGCATCCACTCCTATCATCTTGCGTATATGGTAGGCAGGTCAAAACGGCAGATTTTTGAGAGAAATCTCGCCCCGTTCATATTCTCTTACTTGAAAAAAGCCGCAAAATATGGTAAAATAGAATACCATCAAAAACTACGAAAGGAGGGTTAACGATGACGGCAGAAAATAAAAAATATGAATTTATGCGTATCATGGCACTTGACGGCAGTACAATTTACAGAAGCCGAGAGCTGACCGCGCTGAAGGACGGCAAGACAAATGCCCATGCCTTCTCGGGTGTTCTTGACGATAGCCTTGAAACTATCAAACTCCGAGAGATCTACGCAAAGCACGAAGCCGAGATAGGATATCCCTATCTTGAAGATAAAGCCTTCTGCCGAGCCATTGTTTCCGTCTCCTTCGATTACGCTATCAAGCAGTATGAAAAGCAAGGACGAAGATACGTTCTCTACGGACAGACGGTTACCGATGAGGAGATGACCGACCACATGTGCATCCGTACTCTTGACGGCAAAACAACGCTCGTGGCAATCGAAACACCGCTGAATCAGGACAGGCACTATGCCCCCGTGGAACAGCCGATCTCCGCAGAGCTTCTCGGTAAATACTTTCTGTACGATGCAGAAAAGCGTGAGTATAAGAGAAGCGACAAGGAAATGCCCTCGGTTGTGAAGAAGGAGAAAATCCGTGAGCATCTGTACCTTCACGGCTTTGATATCGACGGCATCCATTATGTTCGTTATAAGCGTAGCGCAGGCAGTAGCCGTGATGGACGATGTTTGTTCATCGCCGAGCAGCTCTACGCCGAGATGATGGAATGGAGTTCGTGCGGTCTTTCTGCGGATAGTGTTTCGGATCAGGCATCGTGGCAGGCGTATATCGCGCTTACGCTAAGTAGTATCGAGTCGACAATCAGGCTCCCCAAAAAAGCGATCCTTATCATTCCCGACAAGGTGAGTCGCTTCAAGACCACCGCTGTGTGCGTAAAGGAAGATAAAGCTCTCGGACTTACGGCGGTCGAGGAAGAAACAGAGATCGAGAACGTGATATGGGATGGCGAAGCTCTCCTTGGCGTGAGCGAGTTTGAGAGAGCCGGATACAAGTACAAAGGCATGATGCTCCTTCGTAACCGCTTCTTCAAGACTTGTGCGTTCAACACAAATCTGCAAAAGTGGTTCAAGGATAAAGGCATTACCACCGTAGGACAGCTTGCAGGCTACACCACCGCGCGAAAGGTCGAGGATATCAAGCTCGTCATTACCGAGAGCAGCCTCAAGTATCTCAAGTTTATGCCGAAAGGACAATCTCTCAAGAAATCTCTTGAAGATTGGCTTGATGCCGTATACGGCGGCAAGACCACATCCGAATTTGGCGTTGTTAAAACGGACAAGCCCCCGTCCAATATGGAAGGTCGCTTGGCGTACACCAACTATCAGCTGATGAACACCCTTGCCATCACGCCTTCGGGTATGGAGCAGTTACTCGATGCGTCGCTTTATCATCTCTACAAGATATACGCAAGC
>JAZUQQ010000024.1:0-1554 GCA_045605765.1 Eubacteriales bacterium
CAGCAAGAATACCAATGTATCAAGCACTCAATACCATTAAAATTGATACCAACGCCAAAACCGTGGCTATGATTGCCAATGAGATAAAGCTGTTGTAATACTGACAAATTCCAATAGGTCGAACAGTTAGGAAAATAAGAATTTGACGGAGAATGAGTAATGAAAATCTACGATATTTCCCAAGAAGTTTTCAGCTGCCAAGTGTATCCCGGCGATCCGATGCCGGAGAAAAAAGAACTCAAATCGATGAAAAAAGGCGAACTATATAATTTGACGGCATTTAATATGTGTGCACACAACGGCACGCATATAGATGCACCGCGTCATTTTATTATAGATGGTAAAACTATAGATGAGATATGCTTAGATGCATTTGTCGGAATGGCTTATGTGGCAGAGCATCGTGGAGTTGTTACCGATAATGATGCTGTAGAAATAATCGAAAAAGCGAAAAAGCATAATCCAGAAGTGGCAAAGAGAATTCTGATAAAAGGAGATGTAGAAGTATCATTAGAGGCGGCAAAGGTATTTGCGTCTTCAAATATTTTACTTCTGGGAAATGAGCCTCAGACAGTCGGACCGAAAAACGCGCCAATGGCGGTGCATCTTGCACTATTGTCTGCTAATGTTGTTTTGCTTGAGGGGATTCGTTTAGCGGCGGTTTCGGAAGGCGTTTATTTTTTGAATGCTGCTCCGCTGAATTTGGCGGGCGCAGAAGGCTCACCGTGCAGAGCTGTATTGATAGATACCGAGAGATAAATTCCAATTTATCGAGTTGATATTTTTTGCAGGGAATTTTTTTGTGGAAAATTTTTCAAAAGTGTAGCACACTATACTTTCAAAAGAAAGCCGTGTGTTTTGCAAAGCAAAAAGTAAAGGATAGCAAAATTTTGCTATCCTTTTATGATGTCTAAAAAATCCCTATGCGTGACGCACCTATCAGGGAGGCGTTGGTTTTTTTACGCTTTTTTCACGGTAAGTCCGTTTTCGTCGGCGTCCACCAAAACTTCGTCCCCTGCCGTAAACGCGCCGGCAAGTATTCGTTTGGCGATTTCCGTTTCCAATTTATGCTGTAAAAACCGCTTTAACGGTCTTGCGCCAAAGCTCGCGTCGTACCCGTGTTCGGTTACGTACGCTACCGCGCTATCCGTTACGGTAAGGGTCAACTGCTTTTCTTTTAAACGCTTGGATAAATCGGCGGTCAGCAAGCGCACGATTGCGCCGATTTGCGTTTTATCGAGCGGTTTAAAGAATACCGTTTCGTCTAATCTATTCAAAAATTCAGGTCTAAACGAACGCTTTAAGAGCGTTTCTACCTCCGCTTTCGCCTCTTCTTTCAGTTCGCCCGCGTAGTCGATACCCTCTAAAATGACGGACGAGCCGAGGTTGGAGGTGAGAATAATCACGGTATTTTTAAAATCCACCGTTCTGCCCTGCCCGTCGGTAATTCTTCCGTCGTCCAAAACCTGCAACAACACGTTAAACACGTCGGGGTGCGCCTTTTCTACTTCGTCGAAAAGAACGACGCTATACGGACTTCTTCGAACCGCCTCG
>JAZUQQ010000025.1:0-43890 GCA_045605765.1 Eubacteriales bacterium
ATCACATAAAAAATAATAAGCGGTTTTTTGGGTCTTTTTATTTCGTTCATTACATTATCCTCTAATAAAATTCGTCTTGCAGACGTAATTATATTATTACATGAAAATGTTAAACGACAAACAATCGGGGGTAAAAACAATATTAATTTATTTCAAATTTAGTTTATAAATCAGTTCAAACAAAAAACACCGAATAATCCAAGCGTAAAGCTTAGTTGGTGTACCTACGATAGAGCAGAATTTATTGAAAAAGACATGTTCATTTTGAGCATGTCTTTTTGTATAATAGCGTACAACAAATCATAATTTTGAAACTAACAGTTGATTTTCTCTCAATTACCGAGGGGTTGACTTTTATTTGGTGCAATGATAGAATATAGTTACAGAAACGGTACCGTCTGAATAATCTCGAAAGGATATTTTTATGACGATTGGACAAAACATCAAAAGACTACGCAAAAACGCCGATATGACACAAGAGGAGCTTGCGGAAATATTATCAATTTCTTCTCAGGCGGTCAGCCGTTGGGAAACCGATTCCGCGATGCCCGACATATCCTTGTTGCCGTTACTTTGCAACATATTCAACATCTCCGCAGACGAGCTACTTGGAATAGATGTTACAAAGCAGGAAGAAGAAATCAACGAGATACGCAAAAAAGCAGATGAAAAATCATCTCGTGGTTATTCAAAAGAAGCACGGGAAATATTGGAAGAAGGCTTACGTAAATTCCCAAAAAGTTATTTGTTAATGCGCGATCTTATGTACGTTGCATCGGATCAGAGTGATGATAATGACCATAGCGCTGAACAAAGGAATGTTTTTAGGCAAGAAGCCATTACATTGGGAGAAAAAATATTGGCTTCTTGCACACAAGACGAGATAAGAAATGCCGCTGTACAGATACTGTGCTTTTCCTACAGAGACGCAGGTGAAAACGAAAAAGCCAAAGCTTTGGCACAGAAAATGCCTCACATGGTAGTATGCCAACAGGCGTTAATGTCAAGAATTGCTACCGGGGATGAAAAACTGCGTGCAAAGCAAAAAGAAAATTTTTTATATGTGCAATTACTTGAAACAGGTATTTGGCATATGAATACAAAGATGGACAACGGCGAATGGAGGTACAGTGACGAAGAAAATAGTATTTTGAGAGATAAATCAATTGCATTATTGGACATTATATTTGAAGACGGGAACTATGGGTTTTATCACAGCCATTTGACAGATATACATTCCGATCAAGCAAAATACTATGCCAAATTTCAGTCTGTTGAAAAAACATTGCATCACCTAAAAAAAGCATCCGAGCATGCCGTAGCATTTTTGAATTGGGAACAAGGTGGCGAGTATACTTGCTTGCTTTTCAAAGGAATGCGCCGAGAAAAATTTTCAACAAACGATACTCGGAACAATGCACTGTTTTTAATTGAAACTATGAAATCCAAAGAGTTTGAGTTTTTATTTGATAACATGGAATTTAACCTTATCAAAAATCAAATTGAACCTTTGGCAAAGCATTGGTAAAATGTAATTGAGGATATTCGCATCTTTGCCTCGTGCGTGGGTTTGCTTTTGTGTCCACAAAAGCAGTGCTTGTCAGGAAAATTGACAAGTTATAGATGAACATAAAGAAAGGCTCCCTTGTGCAAAGGGAGCTGACGCCGAAGGCGGCTGAGGGATTGTTTTACGATGATATTTTGTTTTTACAATCCCTCCGTCACGGCAAGCCGTGCCACCTCCCTTTACACAAGGGAGGCTTATTACCGCCCGACAGTACACCTAAAAAGTGTAACACACTATACCTTGCGTGGCAAGGCGTGTGAAAAGGAGTACGAACAAAATTGCTCGTACTCCTTTTGTGTTTGCGGTAGGTAAAACCTGCTTTATCGCAGGCACCCCTTGCCGTACCTTTTCATTTATCACTCCGCTACAAAAATATACGGATAAATCTCCTGTCCGCCGTCGATGAAATAGACCTCGGCGTCGGGATAGCTTTCCGAAAGATATGCCGTCAGCTCGTTCTGCTCGTCGGAGCTTGAATCCTCGCCGCAGAATACTGTTAGCATAAACTTTTCGGGAAGGTCAAGAAGCAGGGAAGCGAGCTTTTTCGTCGCGTCCATCTTGCTCGGCTCGGATACTACTATCTCCTTATTGATAATTCCGATGGTGTCGCCGCTGTTTATGTGAACTCCGTTCATGTCGGCATCACGTATTGACGGCGAAACGTAGCCTGCAGTCACTCTTTCCATCGCCTGATTCATCTCGGCGATTATCTGATTTTCGTCGGGATTTTCAAGATTTGCCGAAGATATGGCAACGTAGCCCGTTCCGATGTTTTTGCTCGGCAAAACGTGTACCTTTGCCTTTTCATAAAGGTCGCCCGCCTGCTGAGCCGCCATAATAATGTTTGAGTTATTCGGGAAAACGAAGATATGCTCTGCGTTTACTTTTTCAAATGCTTCAAGAAAATCGCTTGTTGACGGATTTTGTGTCTGCCCGCCCTTGACCACCTCATCGGTGCCAAGATCGCGGTATAGTGCTTCGACACCGGGTCCGTTGCTGACCGCGACGATCCCGTACCTTTTTGTAGGTGCAGTCGGTGCTTCGGTCGGCATTTCCAATGTCTGTGAGCTTTCGCCCAGCTCGGTGTGCTGAACAGACATGTTTTCTATTTTTACGGTGAGAAATTCTCCGTATTTACGGCAATATTCGAGCACCTTTTCGGGTGTGAAGGTGTGAACGTGAAGCTTTACGATGCTGTCGGTCTTGAACGCTACGACCGAGTCGCCGATACCTATGAGAAACTCTCTTAGCGTATCGATATTAAAAGTTTCGATATCGGTCTTGGTGTTTTGAAGTTGGAGAAGAAGCTCGGTGCAATATCCGTAGGTCATCTCGCTGTCAGCGTTAAAGGCAAAGCTTACGGGCACAGATTTTTGTGCGGAGAAGGTTGTCGATACATCGTCTGGAACTTCCTCGCCATTGAGCACCCTGTTGAAGCCCTCCATAATGTAGAGCAGTCCTGCACCGCCGCTATCTACGACGCCGGCCTCTTTGAGTACCGAAAGAATTTCGGGCGTACGGTCGAGAGATTCGTGCATCTCCTTAACTAGATCGGCAAAAAGAGAGCGTATGGTGCTTTTCGGTGTAATATTTGAGACCGCGTATTCAACCGCTTCTCGCGCAACGGTCAGTATAGTGCCTTCGGTAGGTGTCATAACCGATGAATATGCCTGCTTGACTCCGAGTTCAAGCGCGTATCCAAAGATTACGGGGTCTGCCTTTTCCGATTTTTCGAGACCTTTCGCCATACCTGCGAAGAACTGAGAGAGAATAACTCCCGAGTTTCCGCGCGCTCCGAGAAGCATACCGTGTGAAAGGGTCTTCATCACCTCGGCAAGATCGTCCGAATCTATATTTTCGATGGCGGCTATACCGCTTTCAATAGTCATACGCATATTGTCACCCGTGTCGCCGTCAGGAACAGGGAAGACGTTGAGCTTATTGACTTCGTCGGCATTCGTGCGGAGTTGCTTTGCTCCGCCGCGAGCCATTTTGGACAGAAGAAGTCCACCGAGATATTTTATGTTAAGTCCTCCCACCTTGGAGGCTTTCTTTCCTTTTTTTGCCATAAATAGAAACCTATCTCCTTATGTATTTGACACCATTTATCTGTTCTTTCCTACGAAGAAAAGGGCGAGAGTTCCGGGTCCCGAATGTGCTCCAATGACCGTACCAACATCGGTTATAAGATCTACGGTAGCGCCGTATCTTGTTTTTAGAAGTTCTGCGAGATACTGTGCGTCAGCAAGGCAGTCTCCGTGGGAAATGAAGATGTTGGCTCCGTCAAGAGTGGTGGCAAGCTCACCGTATTTGTCGGCAAGAGAAGCAATAGAGGTCTTTCTACCGCGAACCTTTGATACGGGAACGAGGTGTCCTTCATTGTCCATATGTAGAACAGGCTTAATGCCGAGCATATTTCCGAAAAATGCCGCCGTTGCGCTGACTCTTCCGCCGCGCTTTAAGTAGACGAGATCGTCAACCGTAAACCATATAGAAATTTTAAATTTGATATCCTCAACAAACGCCGCAACCTCGTCGATAGTTGCACCTTCATTCTTTTTGTCGAGCGCAAGCTTTAAAATAAGTCCTTGACCTGCTGATGCGGCAAGCGTGTCGATGGTTATTATTTTGTGTTCCGGATATTTTTCGCTGAGTTGTTGAGATGCAAGACGTGCCGAGTTGTAGGTGGTGCTAAGACCTGAGGAAAAACCGATGTAAAGGATATCTTTTTCTTTCTTTAATATCTCTTCAAAGGCAAGGGCAAAGGTCTCTACGTTGACAGCAGAGGTTTTTGCCACCGCACCCTCGCGCATATTTTGATAGAACTCGGATACAGGCATATCTTCGTTGGAATATTCTTGTTCACTGCCGTCGAAGCGGAAATTTAGGCTCTTACAAGGTACTTCCCACTCCTTTAAAAGCGTTGGGTTTATGTCACAACCCGAATCTGTAAATATAACGTAATCTTTCATTGTTAAAATTCTCCTTTAATACTTATGTCCCTAAAAATTATTTATCATATTTATTGCAAATATTTTGAAGATTTTCGCTTATTTGAGCAAGAGAGCGGTAAAAAATTACTCTGTCCTCATCGGAAACGCCGTCGCTCGCTTTGTCAAGAATGTTGTCGATACGCTCGGATACCTGCTTTCCTATGTCGCGTCCTTTTTCGGTGAGTTCGAGCGGTCTTTTGTATTTTTTGTGTTCCTTTTCAATAGCTTCGAGATAACCGTTCTTTTCAAGATATTCGAGAGAGCGCGAAACTGCCGCCTTGTCCTCCTCGCAAACATCGCCAAGCTCCTTTGCGGTAAGCGACTGCATCGTGTAGAGGTAATAAAGGCAGGAAACGTGAGTGCTTTTAAGTTCAAACTCCGCCATTTCCTCGGTTTTTATCTTTCTTATACATCTGTTTACTTTTGTGATAAGCAGGGTAAAAACTTTAAAACGTTCTTGCATAATGATCTCCAAACTTGAATAAATATCAGGATAATTATACCATATAATTGTTGACTTGTCAACGATGAGGAAAAATAGTTAAGATAAAATTCACTTTTTATAAACAAAAACGCAAAGGGCTTTATCCTTCGCGTTTCTTGCTTAAAATGTCATTTTTCGGGAGTATAGCTGTCTTTAAGGCTTACTATGCGGTTAAAGGTGTTCGGGTATTTCGAATCCTTTACGAAATATCCCGTGCGAACGAACTGAAACCTATCTCCTGCCTCGGCGCCGTTAAGAGTGAGCTCGACTTTACAACCGGTGAGCTTTTTAAGCGACTCGGGATTTAGATAATCGTTGTAGGTAGTACCCTCGGGCATATCGTTGAGATTCGGAATAGTAAAGAGCTTGTCGTAGAGCATAATGTCAACGTCTGCACAGTATTTTGCCGAAAGCCAGTGGATAGTACCCTTGACTTTTCTTCCGTCAAGAGGCTTGTTGTTGCCCGATTCGATATCGGCGGTGCAGTGTATCTCGACGATGTTGCCGCTCTCGTCCTTTATGACCTCGTTGCACTTTACGATGTACGCGCCCATAAGACGAACCTCGCCTTCGGGCTTCATACGGAAGAATTTTGGAGGCGGATTGTCCGAGAAATCGTCGGCGTCGATATAGATCTCACGCGTAAAGGGAATCATACGCTCACCCGCATCGGGATTCTGAGGATTGTTGGAAACAGGGAAGTATTCAACCTTGTCCTCGGGGTAGTTGGTAACGACAACCTTTATAGGCTTCATAAGCGCGATACGGCGCTCTGCGCTCTGGTTGAGCTCTTCGCGTATGCAGTGTTCGAGAAGCTCGATGTCAACGATACTGTAAGCCTTGGCAATTCCCGCGCGCTTTACGAAATCGAAGATAGCGGCAGGAGTGTAGCCTCTTCTGCGAAGTCCGCAGATGGTTGGCATACGGGGGTCGTCCCAGCCGTCAACCAGTCCCGTTTCAACGAGCTGTCGCAGATAACGCTTGCTCATTACCGTGTAGGTTACGTTGAGACGCGCGAACTCTCTCTGCTTGGGAGCAGGGGAGAAGATACCGATATTGTCGATAACCCACTCGTAGAGCGGTCTGTGATTTTCGAATTCGAGCGAACAGAGCGAATAGGTGATACCCTCAAGCGCGTCCTGAATCGGGTGCGCGTAGTCGTAAAGGGGATAGATGCACCATTTGTCGCCCTGACGGTGGTGATGTGCACGTACTATTCTGTAAATTGCGGGATCACGCATATTCATGTTCGGGGACGCCATATCGATCTTTGCACGAAGAGTTTTCGAGCCGTCGGGAAACTCGCCGTTCTTCATACGCTCGAAAAGATCGAGGTTTTCTTCAACAGAGCGGTTTCTGTAAGGGCTTTCCTTTCCTGGCTCGGTGAGAGTTCCGCGATACTCGCGCATCTCGTCTGCCGAGAGATCGCAAACGTACGCCTTGCCGTCACGAATGAGCTTTACTGCGAACTCGTAGCACTTGTCAAAGTAGTCTGAGCCGTAGAAAACGCCGCCCGTAGGCTCTGTACCGAGCCAACAAAGGTCGTTGTAGATCGAGTCAACGTACTCGGTGTCCTCCTTTACGGGGTTGGTGTCGTCGTAACGAAGATTGAAAAGTCCGCCGTACTTTTTAGCCGTTGCATAGTTGATGTATATCGCCTTTGCCGAGCCGATGTGAAGGTATCCGTTAGGCTCGGGCGGGAAACGAGTGTGAACAGTGTCGTTTATGCCCGCCTCAAGCTCGGCGTCGATAATATCGTGAATGAAATTAGGTCCTATGGAAAAGATCTCGTCTTTGTTCATTTTAAATTCTCCTGAGTTATATTAAAGCTTGTCCGCTGCTGCTTTGACTCTCGCTATCGTGCGCTCATAGCCTAGAATGTGTATGATCTCAAAGAGATCGGGCGAGTTCTGACGTCCCGTAATCGCGATGCGTAAAAATCCGCTGATGTCTCCGACGTGACCCTTGAAGAGCTCGGGATTTGCCTTGTACACCTTTACGTCGGGGGAAAATCCGAGCTTTTCGGAGATGGTTTTCACGTTCTCAAACCAGCCGTTGTTGTCAAGTGCGGGATCGTAGGTCGCGATATATTCTTCGAGCGCCGCCCTAATGTCCGATGCGTCAAAGCCTTCGGGATAGGTGTCGATCTGCGTGAAGAGCTCGTCGTAGAAGAAGGACATATAATCCTTTGCCTCGTTCCACTTTGCAAGGTCCTTTCTCGGCTTTTTGCCGCCTCTGCCGATAGCAAGTATGCGCTTTGCGTATTCGGGGTCTCTTTCGAGAAGTGCCGAAAATTCCGCATCGTAGGATTTTGCCCACTCGGAGATGCCTGCGTATGCTTTTTCTGCGTCCATACGCGAGATGGTCGTCTTGGAAACGTCGGTGAACTTGTCAAGGTCGAAAAGTGCGCCCGAGGTGTTCATCTTCTTTATCGAGAAGGGGAAGGATTTCCAGTCGGCATCAACGTTCGCGCGTCTCCATTCCTCATAGTTCGAGTTGAGAAGCGTCATGACGTATTCGATTACCGATTCGGGCGGATAACCCTCTGCCTTGTAGTCGGCAAGAGCCGCACCCTTGTCGCGCTTGGAGAGCTTCTTTTTCGAAGTTCCTTCGAGCTTCATAAGCTGAGCCAGGTGCATATATTTGGGCATTCTGAAATTCAGATATCTGAAAAGCTGAATGTGCTTTGCAAGACTGGGGAGCCATTCCTCACCGCGAATAACGTGGGTCGTGCCCATAAGATGATCGTCCACCGCGTGTGCAAAGTGATATGTCGGAATTCCGTCCGATTTGAGAAGAACGAAGTCCTCGTCGTTTTCTGGGATCTGCAAGGAGCCTTTAATAAGATCGGTAAAGGGAGTCTTTTTCTCGGGATTGCCGAGCGCGAGAATGCGAAGCACGAAGGGATCGCCCGCTTTGAGATGCGCTTCAACTTCTTCAATAGTTATAGCTCTCTGTGCCGCCTGACGCTCAGCTCTCTGTGCGCTTTCGTCTGCGTGCCAATCTTTGTTTTGTATTTCTGCCTTCTTGTCGGTGACCTTTAATGCTTCGAGTTCTTCCTCTGACGAGAAGCAGGGGTATGCCTTGCCTTCAAGCACGAGCTGCTTTGCGAAAACGTGATAGATGTCTGCGCGGTGGCTCTGACGGTAAGGTCCGTAGATTCCGTTGTCGCCGCCGGCAATAGCACCCTCGTCGAACTCGATGCGGTAGTATGCAAGAGTATTTATAAGATCCTTTTCTGCACCCTCGACCTCGCGCTTTGAGTCTGTGTCCTCAACGCGGAGATAGAAGATACCATCGCTCTGATGAGCAAGACGCTCGTTTACGAGAGCGGGGAAGAGCGTTCCGAAATGAATGAAGCCTGTCGGTGAGGGAGCAAGACGGGTAACCTTTGCCCCTTCGGGAAGAACTCTTCTCGGGAAGGCTGCTTCGATCTCTTCGGGAGTTTTAGCAACGTCCGGAAAAAGAAGGTCTGCAAGATATTTGAAATCCATATATAAACGTCCTTTCGGTGTTGTTTTTATAACAATTAAGTATTATAGCATATATTTTTCGATTTGTCTATATTTTTAAGGAAAATATTTGATGAAAAGCGCACGGAAATCTCCGTGCGCTTTGATGTTTGTCAAAACTTCATGTCTTATGTCAATCTCTGTTCGACGGACGGCAAAAGTTTTTCTTTCCGCAGTGCGGACATTTGAAAAGGCGGGAGTTTCCCATATGTGCGCTGAACACTGCCTGCCACCATTTCGGATAAAAGGTCTTGCCGCAATCAGGGCAAATATATTCGGTGTTTGTTATCACCTTTCCTGCAATAAAAAATATTATCGCACAAAAAATTACAGTGGGAATGGCGATAACCCACCACTTGACGTCGTAGCTCTCGCTTCCGAAATGAACCTCGCAAGCACTTAGCGAAAAAACAAGTGCGGTAAATATGCCCGAAAGCGATATTATTTTCTTCATTTGTATCACTCCTTTCGTAAATCTCATTACCAAGATTATTGTAACATATTTTTGCCGTTTTGTCAAGCAAACCTCAGCTTCGTACTAAGTATGTGTTTCCAAATTGTAAACACGAAAATATTTTTCAAAAAAGACTTGCAATTTTCGACTTTCGAATATATAATATACAGTGGCGCACGATGTTTTTGAAAGTTTGATAAAAAATATCGAAAACCAAAGAAAACGAAAAAAATAAATTTTTATAAACAAGTTAGGAGATGCAAAACCATGACTAACAACAAGTTTGTCACAAGCTGGATCGACGAAATGGCTGCCCTTACATGCCCCGATAAGATCGTATGGATCGACGGAAGCGAAGAGCAGGCAGAGGCACTTCGTGCCGAGGCGATCGCAAGCGGAGAGATCATCAAGCTCAATCAGGATCTTCTTCCCAACTGCTACCTTCACAGAACCGCAGTTAACGACGTTGCCCGCGTAGAAGGCAGAACCTTCATCTGTACCCCCACTAAGGAGGAGGCAGGAAATATCAATAACTGGATGGATCCCGCTGAAATGTACGCAAAGCTTCATAAGCTCTACAAGGGCGCTATGAAGGGAAGAACGATGTACGTTATTCCTTATTCTATGGGCGTTGTAGGCAGTGATTTCGCAAAATACGGAATCGAGCTTACCGACTCTATCTACGTCGTACTCAATATGCTTATTATGACCAGAGTAGGTACTAACGTACTCGAAGCTCTCGGCGATAGCGCAGACTACATAAAGGGTCTGCACGCAAAGGCTGATCTCGACGAAGAGAACAGATATATCGTTCACTTCCCGCAGGATAACACCATTATGTCTGTTAACTCGGGCTACGGCGGAAATGTTCTTCTCGGAAAGAAGTGCTTCGCGCTCAGAATTGCTTCCTACCTCGGAAGAAAAGAGGGCTGGATGGCAGAGCATATGCTCATTCTCGGTATCGAATATCCTAACGGTGACGTTAAGTATATCACCGCCGCATTCCCATCGGCTTGCGGTAAGACCAACCTCGCTATGCTCATTCCTCCGGAATTCCTTAAAAAGAAGGGATATAAGGTATGGTGTGTAGGTGACGATATCGCATGGCTCAGAGTCGGCGCAGACGGACGTCTTTATGCAGTTAACCCCGAGAACGGCTTCTTCGGAGTTGCTCCCGGTACTAACGATAAGTCCAACCCCAACGCTCTCGCAACCACTATGCGTGATACGATCTTCACGAATGTCGTTCACGATCTCGATAATAACACCGTTTGGTGGGAAGGTCTCAACGATAATCCTCCCGCAAACGCTATCGACTGGAAGGGCAATCCTTGGGATTACAGAAAGTACGATAAGAATAATAAGGCAGCTACCGCGGGCGCACATCCGAACTCCCGTTTTACCGCACTTGCAAAGAACTGCCCCTGCATCTCGTCCGAGTTCAATAGCACTGTCGGTGTTCCCGTATCTGCTATCGTATTCGGCGGTAGACGTGCAAAGACTGCTCCGCTCGTATATCAGTCGTTTAACTGGCAGAACGGTGCATTCGTCGGATCCATCATGGCTTCCGAAACGACCGCAGCAGCTTCGGGCGCAGTCGGCGTAGTTCGCCGTGACCCGATGGCAATGCGTCCCTTTGTCGGCTACAATATGGGCGAATACTGGGCGCACTGGATCGAGATGGGCAAGAAGATTCCGAACGCTCCTAAGATCTTCCACGTTAACTGGTTCCGCACCGACGATAACGGCAACTTCATATGGCCGGGATTCGGCGACAATATGAGAGTTCTCCTCTGGATCCTAGACCGTTGCGAAGGCAAGGTTGACGCAGTTGAGACCGCTATCGGATACGTTCCGAAGATTGAAGACCTCCAGCTTGAGGGACTTGACATCGATGAGGCTACTATCAAGGAGCTTCTCCGCGTTGAGCCCGAATGGTGGAAGGAAGACATAGTAAACATCAAGGAATTCTATCAGCTTGTTGGCGATGCAGTTCCCGCAGAAATGTACGAGGAGCTTGCCGCTCTCGAGAAGAGACTCGGCTAATTTTAAAAAAATATCCGCTCTGCTTTCGCAGGGCGGATTTTTTAAAAAAATATGAAAAGTTATAAAAAACTTTGCAAAAAGGTATTGACAAACTAAAAAAAGTGTAGTATAATCGCAAAGTAAACCGAAGACAGCAGGTTTCAGTAAAAGCACAGCTTTCCTGCCGAGGTATAAGATGTGAATATTTTGCGCATTTGTCGCACTCCGTCTTTCCCTCCGCATGCTACTGTGCAAACAGTCGCATACGTTTTCGGAAGGATTTTTCTTTTTTCAGGAGGTGAAAACACAATGCCAAGCATTAAGATCCTTGAACAGAAGCAGGCTGACGTTGCAACTCTTACCGAGAAAATTCAGAACTCGGTTTCGGGTGTAATCGTAAGCTATGCAGGTATTACCGTTGAAGCAGACACCAAGCTTCGTAAGGAACTTCGTGAAGCAGGCGTAGAGTACAAGGTTTATAAGAACTCTATCACCGGCAGAGCTTGCGAAAACGCAGGCTACGGAGCTATCAAAGAGTATCTTACCGGAATGGTTGCTATCGCAGTTTCCGCAGAAGATGCAGTTGCTCCCGCAAAGATCCTCAAGAAGTACGCCGACGAGATCGAAACCTTCGAGATTAAAGCAGGTTACGTTGACGGTGAGGTAATCGGTGCAGATAAGGTTGAGGCGCTCGCTAAGATCCCGCCGAAGCCCGTACTGGTTGCAAAGCTCATGGGCGGTATGAAGAGCCCGGTTTCGAAGCTCGCTATATGCCTCAAAGCAATCGTCGACAAGAATGGCGAAGGCGCAGAAGTAGCTGCCGAGGCGTAATGTCCGAAAAACAGATGGTCTTTGCGTAGCGGAGCGCACCAGATCTTAAAAATATCCGCAAACATATTAAATAAAACATTTTTTGGAGGTATAATTAAAATGGCTACTGAAAAGATTACCAATCTCTTTGAAGAGATCAAAACTCTCACTATACTTGAAATGAACGAGCTCGTTTCGATGCTCGAAGAAGAATTCGGTGTTTCCGCAGTTGCAGTTGGCGGCGCAGCAGTTGCTGGCGCAGGCGAAGCAGCTCCCGCAGCAGAAGAGAAGACCGAGTTTGATGTTATCCTTACCGATGCAGGCGCAAGCAAGCTCAACGTTATCAAGGTTGTTCGTGAGATCACCGGACTTGGACTTAAAGACGCTAAGGATCTCGTTGAGGCTGCTCCTAAGGCACTCAAAGAGGGCATTTCTAAGGACGAGGCTGAAAAACTCAAGGCTCAGATCGAAGAGGCTGGCGCTAAGGTTGAAATCAAGTAATTTATACTTGACAGAGATTTTTGAAAAGAAAAGCCGCTTTTCCCAAAAAAGGCGAAAAGCGGCTTAACTTTTTCTCTTTTTTAACTTGACAAAGTTATGGTGCTGTGATATAATCACAGGGTAAAATGAAAAATGAGACATAGGGATATCGCCAAGTGGTAAGGCACAAGACTTTGACTCTTGCATTTCGCTGGTTCGAGTCCAGCTATCCCTGTAAAACAAAAGCACGCGCAAGCGTGCTTTCTGTTTTACGGGGCGTAGTTACAGAAGAGAAGCACTCAAATTGCCTGCAATTTGACATTTTGCCGAAGGCAAAATTTTGGTTCAGAGTCCAGCTATCCCTGTAAAAAATCCCGCACGTTAGTGTGGGATTTTTACTTTTTCACTTTTCACTAACATGGCGGGATTTTTGGCAAGGTTAGAGGTAATAGTGAATAGTGAAGAAGTAAGGTAGCTTTTCGCTGGGGCGAAAAGCATTTTTATTATAAAGTTTTCGAAATTTTGTAGATGCATTTCCGCGCCGAACTTTGTTCGGCGCATCTTTTCTGGTATGTAGACACATTCGAACAGGCGAAAGCCTTCCTCCGAGAGGAAGGTGGTAACCGAAGGCTGACGGATGAGGAGTATTTATCGTTAATATGCACATACCTCATCCACCGCTAACGCGTTCCCACTTACCCTACTGGGGAAGGTTATTCAATTTTACCGATAATTATGCAGCCCCTTGGCTACGATATTTTGATATGAGAACACGGCGAAGCGTAAAGCCGCCATACGGCAGATGCCTCTTTTCAAATAATGAATATACTGACGAAAGGGAAGCCTTATGGTCAAGATCGGTTGTTTCTAAACATCAGGAAGTATGAAAACACAATATTGCTCCTGACAGATCGGCTTGACTTCAACACCCTAAAACAAGCCCCAAATATGCCAAATATTCCACAAAAAGGTAGTTTTAATAACAAATGGTTAATATACCAAAGATTTTTAGTTAATCGAAAATTAATAAAGTGTTAAAAGGCGTCGAAAAATCTTTACACAGCATAATAATTGTGGTATAATGCAACAAGTGTAAAAACGAGATGATTGTGTCAGTATGAAATATTAGGATGAAGGAGAAACACTCTCCGCTTTTCAATTTTTTGGAGGAATTCAGTTTGATATTTATATATTATGTAAGCGCAATATTATCTTGTGCGTTGATACTTGCATTCTTGCTGTTTCTTCGAGGCAAGAATATTTGCGGAAAGCTTTTTACAAATACACAGCTTGTTGCACTGATCTATTGTTTGTTTTTCTTTGTTCGTTCCTTTGGAGGGAATACATTGATACAGGAAACGGTCGGGCTCAACGTATATTCGCCGTTCGGACCGGATGGCGGCGGACTGGTTATACTGTCTACCTTGTTGTTCTGGCTTGTCGCCACCGTGCTTCTTGCCGGAGTAACATTCCCGTTCTTCGAGAAGCATATTCCGCTTGTGGCGCCGATCGTAAGCTACGTAGCTACTGGGGTGTACGCAGTCTCGATCGCGGCGTTACCCGTTCTGAACCGTGCGCTGGACGGCAATCTGGCGGAAGGATTCCATTATCGTCTTGTTGTATTTTCCATAGAGCTTGGTATTGGTCTGGGGCTTGCGCTTTTCCAGATCGTAAATGTAAAACAGTGTGGAATTAACATTCGCGCGGCAATAAAAACCGCATTGACATTTTTAGGAATGTTTGCTATTTCGATGCCTCTATGGGCTCCTCAGGTACTTCTTGGCAACGGAAGTGATGCAATAGTTCTTGATAGTCTTACCTTTTATCACAGACTCTTCCTTTACGGAACGATAGTCTTCGGCATCGTAGTTCATTTCTTATTCACTAAATACGATTACGAGCAGAGGCGGTATGCGCTTATCTATATAAGCCTTGCTACGATGATATCGTATTGCTACATTTATGATTTTTCGACCTTTGCGGATATGGCAGAGTGGCCTCTGCACCTTTGTAACACAGCGATGTTTATAGTTCCGCTCGTGCTTGTGTTCAAGATGAGCAGACTTTACTATTTTACCGTTTTCATCAACGTGCTCGGTGCATTTCTCGCTATGATAATGCCTAACGTATCAGATGCGGCTTGGCTTTCTGCGTCCTCGATGCGCTTCTGGTCTAACCATTATATTGCTATGCTTATGCCTCTGCTTATTATGAGTCTGCGAATCTTCCCTCGTCCTAAAATGAAGCAGTTTACATATTCGCTTATAGCGTTCTTCTGCTACTATATTTTCGTGCTCATTGTAAATGCATGGCTCACCAATTATAATGAAAGCGTTGACTTCTTCTTTATAAACTCAGACTTCGTAGCAGAAAAACTTGGACAGTGGGCAGAGGATCTTCGGGATATTACTGCGATATTCCACTTTAAGGGTTTGAAATTCATTTTCTATCCTATTTATCAGTTACTTTATTTTGTAGTCTATATCATACTCTCGTTTGCTATGTGGTTCATCTACGAGCAGGCGTTCGAGATCTCGGATACATACGCAATTATTAAGGAAAGGAAACGCAAGATAAAAGCTGACAGACTTGCACTTGAAGTACATCTTGCGGGCAGAGATATGCAGGAACCTATGAATCCGCAGAATGAAGGAAAGCTTATCCTTCGCGATTTCTGCAAGAGATATTCTACAAGCGACGTTTATGCCGTTTATAAGGCAAATCTTGAAATCGACGGCGGTCAGATATTCGGCTTCCTCGGACCTAACGGTGCGGGTAAATCCTCCATTATTAAAACAATAGTCGGTATTCAGACCATTACATCAGGAGAAATAGAGGTTTCGGGCTACGACGTTAACAAGCAGGGCGTTGAAGCTAAGATGCAGATCGGCTTCGTTCCCGATCACTACGCTCTCTATGAAAATCTGACGGGCAGAGAATACATCAACTATATTGCCGACCTTTATAACGTATCGAGAGAGGATCGCGATGCGCGTATGGCGGATTATATCGAGAGATTCCGTCTTGAAACGGCAATAGATAATCCGATGAAGACTTATTCTCACGGTATGAAGCAGAAGGTCACCATTATGTCCGCACTTATACACGATCCGAAGATATGGATACTTGACGAGCCGCTGACAGGACTTGATCCCGAATCGATCTTCCAAGTTAAAGAATGTATGAAGGAGCACGCGTCTCGCGGAAATATAGTTTTCTTCTCCAGCCATATAATCGACGTCGTCGAGAATATATGCGATAGAATAGCAATTATCCGTAAAGGACAGATACTTTGCACCAAATCGGTTGCAGAGATAAAAGAAAGCGGTGTACCGCTTGAAAAATTCTATATGGAAATGATCGACGGCAACACGCAGGCTCCCGTTTCGGTCAAGGACGCAGAGAGCAGTAAGACTCTCACCGGAGAAGCGCTATGACGAGATCGCATATTAAAAAGGGCGAATTTGGTCAGTCCTTCAGGGAAGGACTGCGCGCGCTGAAAACGCTTGTGAAAATGCAGCTCAAAGAGAAGATGGATCTCGGATACCTTAAATCTCCCAGACAGCTTATATTCAAGATAGTTTGGCTTTTCATCGAATTTGCGGCAATTACGGCAATAATAACCGTTATATTCCACTTTATAAAGATACTCGGGCTTTTTTCCCTTGTTCACGACATTCCTGTTTCGGTGGTGTCGATACTATTTTCGGTAATGCTGTTGCTTTCTCTTGTGACTGATACGATAGGACTGGTGAAATCGCTCTATTTTTCAAGAGATAATACAGTTCTCCTTACTTTTCCTGCGACATCGTCACTTATATTTCTCTCGAAGCTTGCAACCTATTATGTTTACGAGCTCAGAAAGAGCTTTATGTTCACTATTCCTATGTTTATTGCGTACGGAATAGTAAAGGGGTATGCTTTATACTACTATCCTTGGCTGGTACTTATGTTTGCGCTCATATCGGTGATTCCGGTTCTGCTTGCGGCACTGCTTTCTATTCCCGCTATGTTTGCATATATCTTTCTTAACCGCCAAAAGATACTTCAATACGTTTTGTATATTGCTCTTGCCGGCGGTGTTATCATAATGGTTTGGAAGTTTATTGGTCTTATCCCTGAAAATATCAACTTTATTGAAAGTTGGGGAAATACCTATTGGGAGATTCAAGGCTTCCTTACGGATTATGTCAAGAATTTTGCACCCTTGTATGCCTTCACGGAACTTATAGTGGGCAAGACGTTCGGACTTTCCAGTGTGATATTTCATTCTGACACGCTCACGAGCCTGATATTTATAGTAGCAATTGGTATTTTGCTTCTAATTCTATGCTTTTTGTGTTCAAAACCGCTGTTCTGCCGTATGGCTTCTACACCGTTTGAATTTAAAAAGAAGAATACTATCAGAGCAAAGAGGAATACTAAGCTTCCGCCAGTTCTTTCTGCGATCAGAAAAGAATTCATAATAGGACTTCGCTCGAACGCATTTATAAAGCTTGGCGGAATACTAGTGGTAATCATGCCAATGGCAATATATCTGCTAAATAAGCTGTATTCGGCAATGAATACGAGATTCCTCGGAACCCAGATGACGATTTGCTTTAACGTTTTTGTTATGCTCCTTATTTTGCTGATGACAAACATTGATATCGCGTCGGTTTACAGTCGCGACGGATCAAGCTCTTATCTTAATAAGGTACAGCCGACTCCGTATGCAACACTTCTGCTTTCAAAACTGATATTCAATATGATCATCGCGCTCGTCGGGGTTATATTTACTATCAATATCTTCACTATTGAAGCGGCTCTGCCGACTACTGACGCTACTATGATTGCCATTATTGTTTACGGAGTTTATATCGCTCATCTCTTTTCCTCGGCGGAAAGTGATATTATGGATCCGCAGTATGAACAATACGCAACCTTTAACGATCAGGCGAATAATCCGAACGAATCCAAATCGGGCGTATCTGCTATTATCATTTCAATAGTTGTATTCGTTATCGCACTCTTTCTCTCATCGCGTCCCGACTTCGGCGCGTGGGTCAAAATGGCTGGCGTTTCGGTAGCTTTCGCGGTATTTAAAATATCCACCTTTCTTTCTAAAATCAAAGCGTTTTACAAGGAGAAGCAATAATGAAAAAAACAATAGTTATTATTATCCTTGTAGTTTACGTCGCGTCTATTGCCGTAGTTAATTTCTTCGGTTTGGAGATCAAAACCTTTGACGGAATTACTTACGTCGATAGTATCCAGTGTAACAGCATAACCGTTCAGAATCAGGATCCCGTTACCGTTGAGGCAAGTCAAACCCTTAACGGAAAAGCGTTCTTTAAATTTGATTTTATACCTGCTTCGGAAAATAATCCGTATACTGCGGATGACGATAGTATTATCACAAATCCCAATGCGGTACAGATCAACTACGAGGTACTGCCTCATCTTGCAGATGAAACAGGCGTTAAGTTTGAGTATGACAGGGAAGCGATGGAAGGCGCGGTGGTATTTCACGAGCTTTCACACACATTCGTTTTCCTTCAACCGAACAGAGCTATTACAATTACCATCAAAGCAATCGACGGCTCTAACGAGAGTACTCAGATTGTTATAATGGGCAGAATTCCCAAAAATACAAACACAAATCAGGAGGACTGACAGATGAAACATCGTACATTGACAAGAATCATCGCAGTCATAGCAGTTCTCGCTATGACACTAACAACATTTGCGGCATGTAGCGGATCACTTAAACTTAAATCCTTTACCGTTGACCGCACGTCCATCAAGACCACCTACCTTGTAGGAGAAGAAATCGACTTTTCCGGCATCAAGGCGACAGCTAACTATTCAGACGAAAGTCTGAATAAGACTTACACATATGATGACCTTACCATCACCTATGCGGACGACATAACGGCTACCGCGGGCGAAAAAGAAGTAAGCGTATCATTTGACGACCCCAATCTTAATGTTAAGCAGGAGGTCAAGGTAAAGATTACGGTTATCACTGAGGGAGCACCCGACGGCGAATCTCTCATAGCAGTTCAGTTTGAAAAGCCACAGTCAATGACTCAGTTTGATTCTTCGAACACCGACGCAGGCAAGCTTGCCTATGGCGAATCCGGCTTCTTCGGTCAGTTTGCTCTGGGCAATCAGACCTACGTTATAGGTAACGAAAACGAATTTAAATTTAATCCTCAGTTTGCCGTACTCGCAGAAGACGACAGCGTAAGAGGACTCAAAGAGTTCTACTCGGTTGTTGATATCTCAATCGAAAAAGACGGTTCTTATACTGTACTCTCTAAGACGGCAGGCGAGGGCAATTCGGTTTCTTACTACGACGGCGAAACTCTTATCGCCACCGTTGATACCTACAAAGGTATATATCAGTTCGCAAACGATGCCGCAGGTAAGAAGGTTAAGATAGCGGTTCTCCCTTCTGAGGAACGCTATATTACCACCACTCCATTCAACCCCGTAGTTGTTGAAGCAAACGTGATTAAGGCATATAACGTTTACGAGGCATGGCAGCTTGCAGTTATTGATAACGTTAACAGCGAATGGAACGATATTAAGACCGAGCACGGTATTTCCGATCTCGACGTTTCGGGAATCGTTCTTCATGCGAATATCAAGCTTACCGCCAACGATGCTCCCGCATCCTTCTTCTATACTACCGACAGAGACGTAATATATACGAACGCTACCAACCCAGATCAAAAGGTTACCGTTACTGCGGGAACAAAGTTCCTTAAAGACTGGACGCACGTTTACGAGCGTCACGATAAGGAAACCTTCGCTATCGAAGGAAACTTCTTTACACTGAACGTAAGAGAATTCCCGCTCGTTGCATCTCCTGCGGTATTTGGCAAGGATGCGGAAAAAGACTACGGCTCTGACTTCTCTAACTCTACGCTCTTCGTTTTTGAAACGCTTGACAGAGATGCTTACGAGGATAATCCAAATCCCGCTGACCTGCTCAACCTCACTATTAGCAATCTCGCGGTAAACGGTAATGCCAAGAGAGATAACCTCGTTGATGAAAATGAAAATCTTGCATCGGCAGGCGGACTTATATTTATCAAATCTGACATTGGATCAGAAACCACCATCGGCAATATGATCGGTAACTCTACTTTTATCACATATTTCCCCACAAGCGGCGGTAATATGACTGTTAGCAACTCTAAGTGCTTTGACTCTTATCAGAATGCAGTATTCTGCTGGGGTGAATCGACTCTTACGGTTGATAAGTCCTACTTCGAAGGATGCGGCGGCCCTGTTATCATCGCATCGAGCGTTATAGACGACAACCGTCATCCTACCGTTACCGTTACCGATTCTCTTATTAAGACGAACGTCACCGGTGAAGAGATATGGTTTACCGCTGTAAATGCTAACTCTATCGTCGGTAGTATCAAGGGTCTCGGAAACGGACTCCAAATGGCAGGTATGGGAAACTTCGTTGATGCTTCGGGCAAGATGAACATCAAGGGAATTATTATGGCAGCAGGTGCAGACGCTACCGAAATCGTTACCGGTCTTGGAGCACAGGGTGCTCTCTACTTCGACGGCGAGGGAATGAACAGATTCCAGACGGCTGATAATGCTCACTGGGTAACTATTAAGGGTATCTCCGAGTATGCACAGGCAATGGGCTCTCAGATGCCTCCGTTCCTTACCGTTTACGATGCAAATGGTGTTCCTCAGACTATTTATACTGACGGGGTTAACTTCTTCGATCTTACAAGTAAAGCACTCGGCACCGATGCGAGCCACGCAGCCCTCGTTGCAGCGTTCGCTTCTGCAAAGACGATCACTCTTACTCAGGGCGGTCTCTCGGTAGTATTTGAGCTCTATCACAACTAATTAAAAAATATATAAAAGCGGTTGGGACCACTCGGTTTCGACCGCTTTTAAAATTGATAAGGATAGGTATCCGCACAAGTACCAAAAATAGTGCAGAATAATTGTTTAAAATGTCGAAAATGATATTTTTATAGCAAAATTACAGAAAAAAGGTTGCTTTTATATATTTTTTAGTGTTATAATAAGGCTATATGATTGTAATTAAAAATATAAAAGGAGGGGTGTAATATGTACGATCTGCAAAAAGCAAATATATGGAAAAGAATTTCTGCTGCACTTTTCGATTTCATTTTGCTTGTTATAGTTATAGTGGGATTTGCCTATCTTCTGACCAGCGTACTTGGTTACGACTCCTATACTGACCGTCTCGAAGCTTTTTATGATAAATATGCACAACAGTACGGCGTGGAGTTTGATATTAATCCGACCGAGTATGAGGCGCTTGGCGAAATCGAAAAGACCGCTTACGATAATGCGCTCGAAGCACTTTCGTCCGATAAAGATGTTAATTACACCTATACGATGATAATAAATCTTACACTTATAATAATAACTTTCAGTATTCTACTTGCATATCTGCTGCTTGAATTTTTGGTACCGATTCTTTTTAAAAACGGACAAACGCTCGGCAAAAAAATATTTGGCGTAGGAGTTATGCGTGAGGATGGGGTCAAGCTGTCTCCGCTTCTCCTGTTCGCAAGGACTGTTCTCGGCAAATATACAGTCGAGACGATGGTCCCCGTACTGATAGTCGTTATGATATTTTTTGGTTTTATGGGGATTATCGGTACCGTAGTTATCATAGGATTGCTTCTTGTCCAGATATGTATGATAGCTTCGACCAAAGCGCATACGCCAATACACGACAAGCTCTCCCATACCGTTACGGTAGATATGGCGAGCCAGATGATATTCGAGAGCCCTGAAGAGCTTCTCGAATACAAAAAGAGGATTCACGCCGAGCAGGCTGAGAAACGCGAACGCTGAAACCTATAAAAGAAAATATCCGACAGGGGCGCCCCTGTTATTGTTAGGATACAAAGTATCCTAACAATAACTCTTTTAGATTATTTTATTGTTTTAAAGTTACACATAAACAGGAAGGAAAAACAAAATGAAGGTTGCTTTGCAAAATCTGACCAAAATCTTTCCATCGCGCAGTAAAAAGGGCGAAGAGGTAATTGCGGTCAACGACTTTACTTTTACTATTCCGGACGGGAAGCTGATAGGACTTCTCGGGCCCTCGGGGTGTGGGAAGAGCACTACGCTTTATATGATAAGCGGTCTCCAAAAGCCGTCAGGCGGTCAGATATTCTTTGGAGACGATGATGTCACCGAGCTTTCTGCAGAAAACAGAGGAGTAGGTCTTGTTTTTCAGAACTATGCGCTTTATCCTCATATGACGGTAAAGCAGAATATTATGTTCCCGCTCCAAAATCTAAAAGGAGCAGATAAGCTTTCCAAAAACGAAATGATCGAGCGCGCATACAACGCAGCAAAGTTAGTTCAGATCGACGAGCTTATGGATAGAAAGCCGAGCGAGCTTTCGGGCGGTCAGCAACAAAGAGTTGCTATCGCAAGAGCACTCGTTAAGATGCCTAAGGTACTTCTTCTCGACGAGCCGCTTTCCAATCTCGACGCGCGTCTGAGACTTCAAACCCGTGAAGAGATCAGAAGAATTCAGAAGGAAACCGGAATTACTACTATCTTTGTAACCCACGACCAAGAAGAGGCTATGAGTATTTCTGATATGATCGTTGTTATGAAGCTCGGCGTAGTACAGCAGACGGGCAAACCGCAGGACGTTTATGACGATCCGGTCAACCTTTTCGTTGCAAAATTTCTGGGAACTCCTCCGATAAATGTATTTGACGGAAGAGTAGAGGGAGAAAAGCTCTATATAGGAGATGCCGCAGTTCTCGATACTCCCGGAGTTGCCGATCAGGCGATTACCGTGGGTATCAGACCCGAGGGATTCGTTCTTGACGACAATGGTCCTCTTGTGTGCGGACTTAACAGCGTAGAGGTAATGGGACGTGATGTAAGTGTAGTTTCTACTCACGAGGCATCGTTGAATCCTGTTGTTCGTTCTATAATCAATGCGGATAATAAGGTCGCGGCAGGCGAGACTGTAAGATATTCGCTCAAAGCACACAAGGTATTCCTCTTCTCAAAGGAAGACGAAAGCAGAATCTATTTCTGAGAGGAGATAAAAAATGGTAGAAAGTAAACATCAATGGAAAGCTTGGCTCTACCTCTCTCCCGCCATCGTTCTTCTTCTGATATTTACGGTGTGGCCGATAATCAATACCGTTTGCATATCTTTCCTTGAAGGCTATAATACGATGAGTGCGGCTGCAGGAGTGCAATATGAGCTTGGGTTTGATAACTATGTTAAGGTAATAAAGTATAAAGAGTTTTTGTCTTGTCTTGGCAATACGATGCTCCTTTGCGTTCTTACCGTACCCGTTTCGACGATACTTGCACTGCTTATTGCAGTATGTCTTAACGCGATAAAACCTCTTCAAAGACTTCTTCAAACGATATTCTTCCTTCCTTACGTTACAAACTCGATAGCAATAGGAATGGTATTTGCTGCCATGTTCAATATGGTGCAGATCGGTACGAATATTGAAACTCCGGGTATAATAAACAATATACTCGGGCTTTTCGGAGTTGATCCTATATCGTGGATAAACACAGGATCGTCTTACTGGGCAAACATCACCGTAATGGTGGTTTATATCGTGTGGAACGCGCTTCCGTTCAAGATCCTTATTCTTCTCGGAGGACTTCAAAGTATAAACAAGCAATATTACGATGCGGCAAAGGTTGACGGAACGAGCCGCAGAAGAGTATTTACCCGAATAACTGTTCCGCTGCTTTCTCCTATGCTTGCTTACGTTGTAATTACGGGATTTATCGGCGGATTTAAAGAGTATTCGAGTATCGTCGGTATCTTCGGTGAGGATATGGGACCGACGGGTGAGCCCGGACGTCTCAATACGATGGTAGGATTTATTTACGAGGCAATAGAGAAGAGTAACATTGGACGCGCAAGCGCCGCCGCGCTGATACTTTTCGGTATCATTCTCGTTGTAACGCTTATCAACCTTTACGTAAGTAAAAAGAAAACTCACTATTAAGGAGGTGCCGAAATGTCAGAAAAAACTAACGTAACAATGCAAGAAAAAAATCTGCAAAAGGTATCCTCCAAGCAGAGGGTGGGCAAGATATTTGTAATGATCGCACTATATGCTTTCCTTATCGCGATGGCAGTGATCATTATTTTCCCCTTCTACTGGATGCTTATCTCCTCTGTAAAATCTATAGACGAATACAGACTTCCGGTACCTACGCTTTTTCCGAAAGAGGTGCTTCTCAGTAACTACGTAGAGGCGTTCAACACGGCAAAGCTAGGAACGCTCTTTGTAAATACACTTTACGTTGGACTTGTTTCCACACTCCTTTCGCTGGTAATCACCGTTCTTTCGGCTTTTGCATTTGCAAGACTTGAATTTAGAGGCAAGGACACTCTGTTTGCACTCCTTCTCGCGACGATGATGATTCCCGGTGAGCTGTTCACCATTACAAACTACGTAACGGTAAACGCTTTTGGCTGGATGAACACTTTTACCGTACTCATAATACCTTTTCTCGTAAGCGTGTTCTATATATATCTGCTTCGCCAAAACTTCTTGCAGATACCTAACGAGCTTTACCTTGCGGCAAAGGTTGACGGAACGAGTGATCTTAAATATCTCTGGAAGGTAATGATCCCTCTCGCGCTTCCTACGCTTATCTCGATAACGATACTCAAAATGATGGGCGCGTGGAACTCCTACGTTTGGCCGAGACTTGTTGCTAACGATGCTGCGCATAGGCTTATCACCAACGGTCTCCGTAATGCATTTACCGATGCTACCGGAGACGTAAATATTCCTGTCCAGATGGCGGCAGTTGCTATCGTATCCTTCCCACTCTTCCTCGTATTTATTTTCCTCAGAAAATACATTATGAAGGGTGTATCGCGCAGCGGTATTAAGGGTTAATAAAACGCATAGGCGTTTGAATATAAGAAATAAAAGAAAGGACTTTTTATCAATGAAAAAATTTCTGGTATCACTTCTCTTGATAGTTGCAACATGCCTTAACGTCCTCGCTTTGGCATCTTGTAACGGAAACAAAACGCTTGGTGAATTCGTAATTCCCGAAGGCGGATTCAACACCCAAGAAGAGATTACTGTCAAATTCTATCACACGATGGGCGAAAACCTCAGCACCGTTCTCGAAGCTTACATCGAGGAATTTGAGTCGATCTACCCCAACATCAACATTGAGCATGAGCAGGTTGGTGGCTATGATGACGTTCGTGACCAGATCAAGACTGAGATTACCGTCGGAAATCAGCCTAATATTGCATACTGCTATCCCGACCACGTCGCTCTTTACAATCTTGCAAAAGCAGTGGTTCCGCTTGATTCGCTTATTGCAAGCGAAATTGAGGTTGTCCGCGCAGACGGCACTGCCGAAATTCTCGGACTTACTGATGCTCAGGTCGACGATTTTATCGACGGTTACTACGATGAGGGAAGACAGTTCGGTGACGGTAAGATGTACACCCTTCCTCTTTCCAAATCTACTGAGGTTCTTTACTACAACAAGACCTTTTTCGATAAGCATAATCTTACTCCTCCCAAAACTTGGAAAGAGCTTGAAGAAGTATGTGCAAAGATAAAAGCTATTGATCCTCAGAGTACTCCTCTGGGATACGACTCGGAATCCAACTGGTTCATCAATATGTGTGAGCAGTACGGCTCGCCATATACGAGTTCTACCGGCGATCACTTTCTTTTTGACAACGACAAGAACCGTGAGTTCGTTGAAATGTTCAGAGGCTGGTATCAGAACGGTTATGTAACCACTCAGGAAATTTCGGGCGCATATACCTCCAAGATTTTTGTTAAGCTCGAAGGAAGCAAGAGCTATATGTCTATCGGTTCTTCGGCAGGTGCTACTCACCAAAGACCCGCTAAGGTTAACGGTGAATATCCCTTTGAAGTAGGAATTACCTCTATTCCTCAGATCGACACGGAAGCTCCCAAGGTGATCTCTCAGGGACCTTCGCTCTGTATCTTCAACAAGGCAAATCCTCAGGAAGTTCTCGCTTCTTGGCTCTTCGTTAAGTATCTCACTACGACCGTTGAGTTCCAGGCTGAATTCTCAATGGCTTCGGGTTATGTTCCCGTAATCGAATCGGTAGAACAGAATTCTACGTACAGCGCATGGCTTGATAAGTCAGACGGCGGCGCATTCATTCCTGCGCTTAGCGTAAAAGTATGTCTTGAACAGAAGGATGCTTACTACACCTCTCCCGCATTCAACGGATCTTCTACTGCGCGCGATCAGGTTGGGCTTCTTATGCAGAAGTGCCTTACTGCTGCGGATGGCGGAGATGTTAAGAAGATGATCAAACAGGCATTTGAGGCAGCAATCGCAGAGTGCGAATACCACGCAGGTTAATAGATTAATAGAAATATATGAAAAATAAACTCAGAACAGTAATCAGAGCGCTGACGATGATCATTATCATCGCCACCGCGCTCACGGGTCTTATTTCTTGTGGACCCGATGAAGAAGATGCTCCCGATCATATAGATTATGCGACCTCAGTAAAGCTCGACATGAACTCCCCTTCGCTTAAAGACGAGGTTACGGTCAAATCGTACATAGACGGCGATACTACACATTTCTATACGTCGAGCGGAGTTGTCAAGGCAAGATATCTTGCTATCAACACTCCCGAATCAACGGGAAAAATTGAAGAATGGGGCAAATCGGCATCTAACTTCACAAGACAAAAGCTTGAAAATGCAACTTCAATTATTATCGAGTCTGAGGACGATAAGTGGAATCTCGACTCTACGGGAGATCGTCTGCTTCTTTGGGTTTGGTATAAAAACGAGGGCGAAACCGAGTACAGAAATCTCAATATCGAGATACTGCAAAACGGACTTGCAATTGCTTCAAAGTCGGCAAATAACAAGTACGGTGAGACCTGTATGGCGGCAATATCACAGGCTAAGAGTGAAGCTCTTCACATTTATTCGAAGGACAAAGATCCTAATTTCCCATACGGAAAGGCGACTGAGCTTACAATTAAAGAGCTTCGTACCAACATTGAAGCCTACAAGGATACTAAGGTTGCGTTCGAGGGCGTTATCTCGATGGATTTCAGTAATACTGTTTACGTTGAGGAATACGACGAGGAAAGCGGACTTTACTACGGCATGACCGTTTATTACGGCTTTAATATGCCCGGTGATGCTCTTGAAATTCTCTCTGTCGGCAACCGTGTCCGTATCGTAGGAAGCGTTCAGTACTATGAAAACGGTGGTACATATCAGGTTTCGGGCGTTCAGTATTCGGCTATGAGACCTAATGATCCCGATAATCTTCAGCTTATAAGCTCGGAAAATAAAGGAGCCTTCAAGACTACCGATGCCGATACCTTTAAAAATGGTGAGGTCGAGGTTATAGTTGGGGAAGAGAAGAAGGCCTTCCCTTATGCCCAGATGGCAATGTCCACCTCGATAGAGATGAAGGATCTTAAAGTTAAGCGTATGTACACTACCGATAACGATGGAAATTCGGACGGTGCTATTACGCTTACCTGCGAGGTGAACGGAATTACCGTTACAGTTCGCACGTCAGTCTTATTTGATGCTCAGGGTAATATGATTACCGAGTCATATTTTAAGGACAAGACTATCGATGTAAAGGGCGTCGTTGACGCTTTCGGAGGAGAATATCAGATCAAGGTATGCTCGATCTCCGACATCACTATCCATTGATTTAAATTTTAACATTTAAATAAAAAATAAAAAAAGGAGTGTAACTTATGAAAAAGTTAATCTCAATTCTTATTCTTGCTGCTATGTGCATCACTATGTTTGCAGCGTGCAAGAAGGACGACGTAGGCCTCGCGGAAGCAGGCGAGTATCTTTTCAGTCTTTACAGTAAAGACGCGAAGGTAACTGCAGATGACTACGATGTAGTCGGAGTAGTAAAAGTAGGCGACGTTACCTACACCGTTGAATGGTCTGTAAACGTTGAAAACGGCGTAACCGTTAAGCCCAGCAGTAAGGCAGGCATGGTTACCATCGACGTTAACGAAAAAACGACCGAAGTTATCAAGTACACCCTCACAGCAACCATTAATAACGGCAAGGGCGACAGCGTAGTGAAGAACTTTGAGCGTGAAGTTCCTAAGTATGACATCACAGATTGGGACACTTACATGGCAGCAAAGGAAGGCGATACCGTCCGAGTTGAGGGTATAGTTGTTGCTATTAATTCCAAAGCGGCAGGAAACTCTAGAAACCATCTCTTCCTTATCGATGATAACGGTAAGGGCGGGTACTATTCTTACCAGATGGATGCAGATCCTGTTGCAGACCTTGGAATCGAGGTAGGTATGACCGTTAGCGTTGCAGGTCCCTGCTCACCCTATAACGGAATGCAGGAGATCAAGGGCGGAAAGGCCACTATCGTTGATTCTAACAAGAAGTCTTTTGAATATATCGACATCACGGATAGGTTCGTTGAAGGTGCGGATTTCAACAAGCTTGTAGCACTTCCCGTAATCATCAAGGGCGTAACCCTTGGCGCACAGGAGCTCGACGTTGCGACCAGCCAGTACCTCTTCTTTGAGCTTAACGGAGTTAAGTCTTATGTAAGAACATACGTTACCGATTTTCCCACCACTCTTACGAACGATGATAAGGCAACTATCGACGCAGATCACCTCGCACACTTTGGTTACAAGGCTGACGTTAGCGGTATCATGATCACTTATAGCGGCACACCTTATCTCATTCCTACCAGCGTAACTCCTTTCACTAACTATGTAGAAGTTACCAAGACTCCTGCTGAAAAGGTAGAGGCTGAAAAGGAAGCTATTAAACTCGACGCTTCTTATAGTAGCGATGCAGTAATCGATCTTCCCATCAGCGGTAAGTACTACGGAAACGACATTACCATCACTTGGGCAACCAGCGATGCAACCAACGCAGCTATAGTAGACGGCAAGCTCAATCTCATTATTCCCGACGAGGCAGTAGAGGTTACTCTCACCGTCACCATTACCTGTGGCGAAGTTATCGACACCAAAGAAATCAAGATCAAGCTCTCCAAGGTAATTACCTCTATTAAGGAGGTTCTTGAAATCGGTAAGGGCATCACTAGCGACACTGCTGAAAAGTATCTCGTTGCAGGTGTTATCACCGAGGTAAAGAGTGATAAGTACGGCAACGTTTATATCGTTGATGCGGCAGGCAACAGCCTCTATATCTACGGACTTTACGACGCAGAGGGTAACAGATATGACGCTATCGAAGAGGCTAAGAAGCCCGTAGTAGGCGACTATATCGTAGTTACCTCGGTGATCGCAACCTACCAGGGAACTCCTCAGCTCAAAAATGCTGTTATAAACACCGTTGTTAAGCCCACCACTATTTCGGACGCTAACACCATCGGTTCTGCTCTCACCGCTGATACCGCAGAAAAGTATCTCGTTTCGGGTACCATTACCGAGATCAAGAGTGATAAGTACGGCAATATGTATCTTACCGATGCTGAGAACAACAAGATCTACGTTTACGGAACTTATAGCGAAAACGGAGAGATCAGATACGACGGTCTCGAGGTTAAGCCTGTTGCAGGTGACACCGTTACCGTTTACGGCGTTCTCTCGATCTATAAGAGTGAGGTTCAGCTTAAAAACGCATGGATCGTAGTTCACACTCCTGCTGCAACCGAGGATGATACTCCCGCAGGCGGCGATAGCACCGATACTCCCGCAGGCGGCGATAGCACTGATACTCCCGCAGGCGGAAATACCGAGTCTACCACCGTTCCAGTTGTAGGAAAGGGATATACTATCTCCGCTTCCAATGCAAACGGCAAACTGTATTTCAGCGGCACTGTTACCAGCGGACGTTTCGATGCTACTCTCGATGCATCTAAGGCAGTTGCGGTTTACGTTGAAGCAGGCTCAAACGCAGGCGAATTTCTCCTTTACTTCATGAAGGATTCTGCAAAGAACTATATTATAATGGAAGACAATTCGAAGGGCGGCAAGCTTACCACCAATAAGGCAGAGGCTTCCGTTTTCGAGTGGAATACCACTTATAACACTATGGAAGTAGCAGAAAATTCGAACGCACGTGCATTTGGCGCACAGCCCACGTCGACCTATAACAACTTCAGTTCGTACGCTATTTCTAATGGTTCAGAGTACAATTGGTGTCAGTTTACCGAAGTAGCTGCATAAGTTAATTTAAATTAAAAAGCAAGGGATATTGCACTAAATGTGCAATATCCCTTTTGATATATGTGTCTTGACAAAAGTCGAAAATTTTGCTAAAATTACATACAAATAATATGTTCAAAGGTGCTTTTATGAACGGAAAATTTCGTGTTTTTGTGGCCTCGGTGATCCTTGTCGTGGCGCTCGTGTTTGTAGCGGGCTGTCAAAGTGATACGCTAAGCTCGCTTGAAATAGAAAACGACAGAATAACCTTGGAGGTCGGCTCGACCTATCAGCTTAAAACAAACGCGCCCGATTCCTTGAAGGACTCGCTTGTATGGACTGCATCTAACTCATCGGTAAGCGTTGACGAAAACGGTCTTGTCACCGCGCTGAACACGGGTAAAGCAGCGGTTACGGTAGAACACAAGACCGTAAAGGATACTGCGCTTGTCACCGTCGTAGAACCCGACGACTCGAAAATGGACGAATCGGAAAAAGAAGAGTTTTACGGAGATTACGAGCCTGCAAGCAGTTATGAGGAAGCCGTCGAGCGATCGAAGCTCGGTATTATATCGGGCTCGATCACCGTTCCCGATCAGGAGCCGCAGATCGCAAAGTATCAACCAAAAAAGGGGAATTCACTCATAAGAAATAACGAGCCGTATTTTGCCGACGAAAATACATATATCGTCGTAAACGCGTGCGGAGTCGAGGTTTTCAGAGTTTATCGCGGAGGCGGATATATCACTCTTGAAGAGGTAGCGGCTTATGTTTACGCCTTTGGAAACGTGCCTGCGAATTATATTTCGAGCAAGAATGGAAGCCCGACAAACAGTATATGGGGTGAGTATCTTCGTCTTAATAATTCAAAGTTCAGCGGAAATACTTCGAAATATCCGTACGAGCCCGAGCTTCCTAATATAAGCGGCTGCGGCGGTGATCTTAAATATTACGAAATTGATATTGGCACTACCGGCACGGACTGCGATCCGGGGTATAGCATTACCGTTTATAACAACGGACATAAAATAACTCGCGGCGCAGCGCGCATAGTTTATACAAGATTTGATAAAAACGGCGATAAGATAATCGATCCTAACGAAAAGTATCTTTTTTACACATATAATCACTATAACGATTTTCAGGAATATCTGAATTACTACGGTGGTTGGGGAGAAATGTTCGGAAATATAACGGGTGGCGGAAAGCTTTCGAGTAAATCGGATTATAATCCCACGCCGTACGTTCCGAGCGTGCTTGCATCGCTTAAAACCGAGAATACAATGATTGTGATTTATTACTACGATCCGCATAAGCACATTCTTTTCGCTTAAGAAAGGGAAAAATTATGACTAAAACAGTTCGTCTTGTTTTAATAATTCTTCTTACTTCTATTGCCCCGCCATCTTTTTCTTCTTGCTCTGATATAGAAATAAAGGAGATAACGCCCGAACAGGTCACTCTGGCATACGAGGAGGCAGGCTACGAGGTCTGGTGCTCTGAGGAGAACGGTGATCCCGCAGAGGGTGAGAAGAGATATACCGTTAAGGCAACGCATGAAAACGGCGATTATATTTTCTTTCATTTTTTCGATAGCGTTGAGAACGCCGAGGCATACGCCGACACACGAGAGTATAACGTATTTGTCTGGCTATTCTCTGCAATATACGGAGATCCCTCTTGGCTTAACATCGAAACCTACGGAAATATCGAGATAGAATATGATAACAAGGATCTTTACGAGCCGTTCGAGGAGCTTATAAAGTGAGAGCTTTACTGCAAATTTCAGGCTGTTCCTTCTTTGATTGTGAGGTCGTAGTAAACGATTTTGAGGGAACTAAAAACTATTTTATGAATCTGACAGAAGCAGAGCAGGAAAGCCCTCGGTATCTCTAAATAGATGTGTACGATGGAAATTTTGAACTGACCGTCATACCGAAAATAACCGATTACAGAGCCACTTTCGAAAATATGTGCAGTTCGGATTGGAAAAGTAAACTCGCAAACAAACTTGGCTCCGCGCTCCTTTCTATTGTCAAAAATACGATTCTTTGTGTGGGGTGCAAATATAGAGTATCCGACCTTTGCGATAATGATATTATCACATTAAACGAGCAGGAGTATATCCTTGGCACTTTCGATAAGTTAGACTTCTTTGATCTTATTCCTGTGTCATATGTGTTTTTTGAAGCATCTTCTGCCGGAAAACGCTATGAGTTTTCAGATGTTTTTCCGATAAACAGAAAAGACGTTATTATCGGCGCGAGAAAAATTGCACTGATAGACTTTGGGCTTAGCCTGATCTTTACCTATCCCATTCAAGTTGGTAGGATAAAAAGACTTACGTCTGATAAAAAGGTGAAAAAAGAACTGATAAAATTCAGTAAAATGGACGATCAACAAAGACAAAAGATACTTGATAAAAATAAAGAGTTTATGTCATAAAAAATCCCGACGGAATTTAGCTCCGTCGGGATTTTTTATATATTTTTCAACTTTTCATATGCCGTAAAATCGGTTCTCGACACAACAAGCGGAGTTACCGAAATATATCCGGCGCGCATAGCGTCGATGTCTTTGTCGAGATCGGGCTTTTCGCTCGGTACAGGCTCGCCCTCCTGAATGTACATATCGCCGTTTCGATGAACGAATCTGTCAGAGAAATATATGCCGCCCTGACGGGTGATCTTTATCCCTCGCACTTCAAGCGGAATATTTATGTTGTAAAGATCTCCGCATTCGAGTAGATTGTTTTCGCAGATGAAATCGTATATATAGTCGAGATTTGCATATGCCGTTTCAAATGTCGGGGTGTCGGTCGATATTGCAATACCCTTGATACCGACTCTCGCACCCTCGTATATCGCGCCGATCGTGCCCGAATATACGATGTCGTCGCCGAGGTTGTATCCGTGGTTTATTCCGGACAGAATAAGGTCGAAGCTCTCATTAAGTCCTGCCGTTGCAAAGCGAACGCAGTCTGCGGGGGTAGAATCCACGAAGTAAGCTCTGATGCTCGGATCGAGATCTATTTTTTTGATCTCGATTTCCGAACAAAAATCAATAGACTGGCTTTTGCCACTCTGCTCGGATTTCGGAGCGATAAGTGTGACCTCGCCTAGCTTTGTTGCCCATTTAGCAAGATGTAAAATTGAGTCAGAGCGGTATCCGTCGTCGTTGGTTATAAGTATTTTCATAGCCAGCCCTCGTTGTTTTCCTTGTACTCTTTAAGACGCGCATCTGTATCGCTGATGAGAGATTCCATCTCTTCTTTGCTGTAAACGGTCGCACCGCATGCGCAGGCGTGTCCGCCGCCGTGATACTTTTCGGCGATAGGATTTACCGTTACAAATCTTGAACGTAGGCGAACGCGGATAGATCCGTCGTCGTTATCTATGAATGCAATCCAGATAAGCGAGTTTTTAATTGATTCCATATAAGATACCGAAGCGCTCGCCTCCTCGTATGTGAGAGAGAAGAGCTCCTGCATCTCGCGTGTGACGTGCAGATAAGCGACTCCGTTTTTGGTGATCTGCATATGCTCGTAAACGTATGCCTGAAATTTCAGAGTGTGAAATTCCTTCATATAAAGATTTGCATGAAGTATGTCGAGATCTATGCCTTCGTCAAGAAGCATTCCGGCAAGACGGAGAGTTTCGCCCGATACCGAGCGGAAGCGGAAGCGACCGGAATCGGTCACCATTCCCGTATAGATATAAGTTGCCGCTTCCTTGCTCATTTTGAGCTCGTCCTTAAAGGTTCTGTAAAAATCGGCAACCATCTCGCAGACAGAGGAGCGTTCCTCCTCGACCCATTCGTAATCTCCGTAGTGTTCGAGGTTGATGTGATGGTCAAACTTTATTATTTCACGGCAGAGCGAGTGTTTCGGATTAGAAATTCGATCGGCGGTCGCGGTGTCGAGAACTATCGCAAGCGCATCCGAGTAAAAGCTATCGTCAACCGCTGCATCCTCGTCGCCAAGAAACGCGACGTAATCCGCGTAGTCGCAGTTAATAACGCGAATATCCTTTTTCGGATAGGTCAGACGGAGGATCTCGCGAAGTCCCTTGCTCGATCCGACTGCGTCGCCGTCAGGTCGTTTGTGGCGGAAAATTACGATCTTATCGTACTGTTTTATTTTATCGAGTATCGTTTTTTTCAGTTCAAAGTTCATTTTATATCTCCTGTTTGGACAGAGCACAGAGATCGTCAAGCATACTCATAGCCTCGTCCTTGTTTTTGAGTGTTGCGCCGCTTGCCTTTGCGTGACCGCCGCCGCCGTATTTTACGGCGATCGGGTTGATGTTGTGGCAGTTTGAGCGTACCTCGCAGAGCACGCCGTCCTCAGTTTCGGTAAAATTGACCCAAGAGTCAATGCCCTTGATCTCGGACATTACGTTTACCATTCCTCTGGAAATGGTAAAGTTGTCAACGCCGTAGCTTTTCGCTTCTTCTATCGGAGTGTATATGTAAGCTACGCGATAAGGAGTAGTTTCTATTTTGAGCACGAAACGGGCTCTGAGCTTTATGAAATCAAGCTCGTCCGAGTAAAGATTTCTGTATATATCCGACGTGTCGAACTTTCTCTCCATAAGGAAAGAGGCGAGTCTAAACGTCTGCGCGCTAGTTGCATCGTAACGAAAACGTCCCGAATCGGTCACCATTCCAGTATAAAGCGACTTTGCGGCGAGCGGAGATACGACGAGCCCGCATTCCATAGCAAATGCGGCAATAAGACCGCAGCAGCTCTCAAAGGACGTGTCGGTCACCTCAACGTCGGTTATCTTCTCGCAAAAGATGTGGTGATCCATACGGGCACTTGCATGTGCAAGGGTGTATCTGTTGTCCGAGATGAGAGATTTTGCCGAGGTGTCGAGAACGATGGCAAGTGCGCCATCGTAGGTCGCGTCGGGAATATTGTCCATTACCGCGCCCTCCATAAAGGCAAAGCGGGGAGTCATATCACCGACCGTATAAACTATTTTGTCGGGATAGCTGTCGCGAATGATGTTTGCGAGTCCTATCTGCGAGCCAAGCGCATCACCATCGGGGTTTTTATGACGGTGTATGATTATTTTGGGATATTTTTTTATAAGATCAAGTATTTTTTCAAACATTCGGATAAAGTCCTTTCTTTTACGAGAGCGCAAGATGTGCTTCTATCCTGTCGATTATCATTTTGTAAGCAACAGGATTTTTTCCGCCCTCGGGGATAATAATGTCGGCATTTTTCTTGCTAGGCTCTACGAACGCCTCGTGCATCGGCTTGACTGTCGAAAGGTACTGATCGATTATAGAATCGAGCGAGCGTCCGCGTTCCTTGACGTCGCGCATAATTCTGCGAACGATACGAACATCGGCGTCGGTATCTACGAATATCTTCATATCAAGACGCTTTAATATCTCGGCGTTTTCAAAAATAAGTATTCCTTCGAGCAGAATGACGCTCACACTGTTTACGTGACGGGTCTTGGCGCTTCTGTCGTGGATAGTGTAATCGTAGATCGGAGAGTCAATGCTTTTTCCCGACTTAAGCATATCGAGATGGGATGCGAGAAGCGCGGTATCAAATGCATCAGGGTGGTCGTAGTTCGTGCGAACTCTTTTACTGATTGGAATATCGCTCTGAGCCTTGTAGTAGTCGTCGTGACGGAGAATTGATATGCGATCTCCAAAATGAGAGAGAATATTCTCTGCAAGCGTGGTCTTTCCGCTTCCCGAACCGCCTGCTATGCCGATTATTATTGTTTCGTTCAAAATAGACCTCCGTAAGCGTTAGATTATGATCTCGTGGATAAGCTTCGGCTTCTCGACCTCTGTGTCTGCGAAAATGAAAGAAGAGAGAACGTGAGCCTTTGCGCTTTCAATAGTTTCCTCTTTTTCGGTAAAGACGCGCGCGATTACGTCGCCGCGGCAAACCTTATCGGACGGCTTTTTGAGCAGGATAACACCTGCTCTCGGATCAATAGTTGAGTCCTTGGTCGCTCTTCCTGCGCCGAGTACCATCGCCGCAATACCGATCTTTTCGGCATCGCACGAAAGGACATATCCGTCCTTTTCGCAAATGATGTCCGAGCAGTATTTTGCATTTCCGAAAAGCGAGGTATCTTTTGCAAAGCGGTCATCGCCGCCTTGCTCCCTTATCCACTCGCAGAACTTTTCAAACGCTTTTCCGCTGCTGATCACGTCAGAAACGAGCTCTTTTGCCGCCTCTGCGGTGGTCTGACAGGAGAACTGTACCATAAGCGATGCAAGTGTCAGACATACCGTACGAAGATCGTCTGGACCGCCTCCGCGCAGAACCTCGATAGCCTCGCACACCTCGAGCGCGTTTCCGACTGCGCGACCGAGAGGAATATCCATATTTGTAATGATCGCGGCGATACGTCTTCCGTGTGACTTGCCTATTTTGACCATAGTTTCGGCAAGTTTTTTTGCTTCGTCAGGGGTCTTCATAAACGAGCCGCGACCGCATTTTACGTCGAGAACTATCGATTTGGTTCCTGCCGCAAGTTTCTTACTCATGATCGACGAGGAAATAAGAGGTATGGAATCGACGGTTGCCGTTACGTCGCGCAGAGCGTACAGCCTTTTGTCGGCAGGTGCGAGATCGGCACTCTGACCGATAACGGCAAGTCCGCAGCGTTCTACTTGAGCTCTGAACTCATCTGGAGAGAGGGAAGTGCGAAATCCCGCGAAGGACTCGAGCTTATCGACCGTACCTCCCGTATGACCGAGTCCGCGTCCGCTCATTTTGGCAACGATGCCTCCACACGCCGCTACGATAGGAGCGACCGCGAGAGTGGTCTTGTCCCCGACTCCGCCGGTTGAGTGCTTATCGACGCTTCTCTCACCAAAGGCGGAAAGATCGACCGTATCTCCCGAAAGCATCATAGCCTCGGTGAGATCGAATATTTCGCGGTCTGACATACCTTTAAAATATATAGCCATCATAAGTGCGGATATTTGATAATCAGGGATTGCGCCGTCGGTATAAGCGCGTATCATATCGAAGATTTCCTCGCGTGAAAGCTCCTTGCCGTGTTTTTTCTTTTCAATAATATCGTACATTCTCATACGCTATACCTCGTTGAGAGTCAGTTTAGTTTGTCGAATCCGAAGCTTTCGGGAAAAAGCTCGGAGAGAGTATATACTCTTGTTTGTCTTCCGTCAAACAGTATGATTTCAAAATCTTCGCCGCAAAACTCACACATTACCTGACGACAGACGCCGCAGGGCGGAGTGAAGGAAGAGACAATATCATCTTTTTTGCCTCCAACAATAGCAATAGCCGCAAACGATCGCTCGCCTGCGTGAACTGCACTGAAAAACGCTACGCGCTCGGCGCATACGGTGGGAGAAAAGGAAGCCGATTCGATGTTTGCGCCCGTATAAACCGCGCCGTGATCGGTAAGAAGTGCCGCACCTACGGCAAATTCCGAGTAGGGACAGTAGCTCTGCTCTCTGGCAAGAATAGCTCTGCCGACGAGCATATTTATGGTATCATTATTCATAATAGATCTCCTATTTTGTGAGAAGCTTTAAGACCTTATCTCCGATGGTGAAAAATCCGTCGAGCGTTCCGAGATTTTCGCTCGGTATATTTTTTCCGTAGGTAATAAACGGAACGTATTCTCGTGTGTGGTCGGTGCTCTTGTCTGATGGATCGCAACCGTGGTCGGCAGTGATCATAAGGACATCCTCTTGACCGAGTCCCTTTATGAATTCGCCGAGCCAAGCGTCAAATTCACTGATAGCTCTCGCATATCCGATAGCGTCCTGTCTGTGCCCGAAAAGCATATCGAAATCAACGAGATTTAGAAAGCAAAGTCCGTTGAAGTTGCGATCTGTAAGCTCGGACATCTTTTCCATACCCTGGCGGTTGTTGTGCGTTGGGTAGGTTTCGGTAATGCCGGACATTGCGAAAATGTCGCCTATCTTTCCAACACCGATAACGTCAAATCCGTTCTCGCTGAGCTTGTTCAGCATAGTTTTCTTTGGCGGAACGAGCGAAAAATCGCGGCGATTTTCGGTTCTCTTGA
Source organism: Eubacteriales bacterium (assembly GCA_045605765.1). Classification (GTDB taxonomy): domain Bacteria; phylum Bacillota; class Clostridia; order Oscillospirales; family CAG-272; genus SIG672. The sequence continues at coordinate 37,550 of JAZUQQ010000025.1, forward strand.
AGTCAGGCGCGCTCCCTATGAAGGGACGTGCGATAACTCTTCCTACGCCGTTCTCGCCTGTGAGAATAGCTCTCGCCTTTTCGCAGATAGTGTAAAGCTCGTCTATCGGGACGATTTCCTCGTGTGCGGCAATCTGGAACACACTGTCGGCGGAGGTGTAAACTATAAGCTTGCCACTTTCAATATGCTCCTTTCCATAATCGCGGATAACGTCCGTGCCCGAGTATGGAAGATTGCAGAGTGTGCCTCTTCCGACCGCATTTTCAAAGGCGTCCATTATCTCGCGCGGAAATCCGTTTGGATAGGTGGGCATAGCAGACTCGGAAACGATGCCAGCTATCTCCCAGTGTCCGGTCGTGGTATCCTTGCCGCGGCTCATTTCACGAAGTCTGGCAATGCTTGCCGTCGGGTTTGCGGTCTTTTCTACGCAGTCCACGCCGTCAATGTTTCCAAAGCCCATTGATATAAGGTTTGGTATTTTCAGTTCGCCGGTTGCGGCGATACTTTTTATCGTATTCGCCCCGATGTCGCCGAAATCACACGCATCGGGGGCTTCTCCAAGCCCAAAAGAATCGAGAACTATAAGAAATATCCTTTTCATAATTACTGCATTGATATAGCGATATTAAGCGCTATCTTCATCATATCGGTAAAGGTATTCTGTCTTGCGTCGGCGTCAAGAGTCTCACCGCGAAGAATATGGTCGGATACCGTGCAGATAGCGAGCGCTCGTTTACCTGCGGCTGCTGCGTTCATATAGAGCGCAGCGGATTCCATTTCAACGCCTAGAACCCCCATTTTGTACCAACCCTCGTTGAATTTCGGATCTGCGTGATAGAATACGTCAGAGGAAAGTAGGTTGCCTACTTTGTAACGGACGCCTATCTTCTTTGCTTCCTCAACTGCTCGGCTGAGGAGCTCGTAACTAGCAATGGGAGCGTAGTTGCCGTTCAGCTTGTACTGGTCTTGATATGCCGAATTCGTGCACGCGCCCATTCCGATTATAATGTCGCGAATCTGAACATCGTCTGCGAGACCGCCCGCAGATCCTATACGAATAATGTTTTCAACTCCGAAGAAATTATAAAGCTCGTAGGAATAAATGCCGATCGAGGGCATTCCCATTCCGCTCGCCATAACGCTTACCGGTACGCCCCTGTAGGTGCCGGTATATCCCTGTATACCGCGAATGTTATTTATGAGACGGGGATTTTCAAGAAAAGTTTCTGATACGAATTTGGAGCGCAGAGGATCGCCGGGCATAAGGACTGTCTTGGCAAAATCTGCCGATGAAGCTTTTATGTGAGGTGTGTGTTGACTGCTCATTTTTATATCTCCTTAATAGTTAGATTGACTTTTCTCGTTTTTGGCTATCTTTACGATGCGGCTCGTGCCGAGTCGGGAAGCACCAAGCTCTATGAAATCTTCGGCATCTTTAATAGAGGCTATTCCGCCAGCCGCCTTGATAAGTACGCCCTCTCCGATATGCTTCGCCAAGAGAGCAACGTCCTCGCGCGTTGCACCTGCCGTCGAAAATCCGGTCGAGGTCTTGATGTAGTCTGCACCGGATTTTGTGACGATCTCGCACATTTTGATCTTTTCCTCGTCGGTCAGAAGACAGGTTTCGATAATGACCTTGAGGATATTTTCTCCGCACGCCTCTTTGAGAGCGCGGAGCTCTGCAAGGATCTCGTCGTATTTCTTGTCTTTGAGATGTCCGATGTTGATTACGGTGTCGATCTCGTCCGCGCCGTTTGCAATGGCGTCCTTAGTTTCGTAAACCTTGGTTGACGCCGTCGAATATCCGTTAGGAAATCCGATTACAGTGCAGATTTTGAGTTTGTTTCCGACGTAATTTTTGGCTTCCCTTACATATGACGGAGGAATACATACAGAAGCGGTCGAGTATTTTATTCCGTCGTCGCAGATTGCCTTTATTTCCTCCCAAGTCGCGCTCTGAGAAAGCAGGGTATGATCGCATTTTGAAAGAATTTTGCTAAGTTCCATAATTGTAATCTCTCCTTTTAAAGTGAGTTTTGTTTTCTTATCTTATCGCGCCAACATTTGTGGCACATTGCAATATAACTGTCGTTTCCGCCGAGCATAACCTGATTGCCTTCGGTAATTATTTTCATATCGTCACCAATACGGGCATTGACTATTGCTTTTGCACCGCAAGAACAGATCGTTTTGATTTCGGCTATCGAGTCCGCCACCTCAAAAAGGCGTCTGCTTCCTTCAAAAAGGTGACAGAGAAAATCTGCGCGCAATCCGAAGCAGAGTACGGGAATGTCGCACTCGTCAACGATTCTTCTGAGGGCGTCGATATGCTCGCAGGTGAAGAATTGACACTCATCTGCAATTATGACGTCGTATTCCGAGCGTTTTTTATCGAAGATAATAAAAAGATCATCGTCTTTGGAAATCGTATCGCAGTTTTCATAGAGACCTATTCTCGATTTGACAACCTTCTCGCCGTCGCGGTTGTCGAGCGCAGGCTTGATAAGCCAGACCTTCATTCCGCGTTCCTCGTAGTTGAATTTTGTGATAAGTGCCTGAGCGGTTTTGGACGATCCCATCGCCCCGTATTTGAAATAAAGCTTTGACATTACTTTTTCCTGCCTGACGTTATTTGTTTTTAGTATATCATTATATCATATTTTTCTCCAAAATGGAAGAGTTTTTTGTGTTTTTTGTCAAAAAACTAACATATTTTTGTGTAAAGCATATTATGTAATACGGAGGATATGATGGAGCTTACAAACTTATTTACAAGATGTATAAGCGTTCCCTATATGCGTACGGGCGTTTCTGCCGATTACGCCGTGCAAAGAAGAGGAGAAGTATTAAATATATTTTTTCAAGATTCACAAGATGCAGAGGACTGGAAAAGCAATTTAAATTTTCCCGCAAAGCCTTATAAAAGAATGGGAAAAACAGTCTGGTTTTCCCATCGCGGATTTCTCGCAGTCTGGAAGGAGATAGAGCCTGTGGTTTCCGAGTACATACTCGATAAAAGCGTTAAAAATATCATAAGCGTCGGATATTCACACGGCGCGGCTATCGCGCTTTTATGTCACGAATACGCGTGGTATAACCGTCCCGATCTGCGAAATAAGATAGAGGGCTACGGATTTGGTTGCCCGCGCGTGCTTTGGGGAGTGGTGACCCCTAATATAGAAATGCGCTGGGAACGCTTTACGGTAGTCAGAAATATTGACGATATCGTCACCCATCTTCCGCCCGCTGTTTTCGGATATCGCCATGTGGGCGAGATTATTGAAATAGGTGAAAAGGGGAAATATACGAGAACCCAGGCACATCTTAAAGAAAATATGCTGAAAGAGCTTAGCATTTATGAAAATAAAAAACACCCTAGGACATCTCAATAAAACCAAAGAATTGAGAAATCGATTAGGGTATTTTTGTCTAAGCTTTTTTATATATTTTCTTTCGAGTTGATAAAATTGAAATGATAATTATAGAAGTTACAAGCATTATGCTTATCCACTGCGACGTTGAAATACCGATAAGTGCTCCGCGTTCTTTATCGCCTCTAAAAAATTCGAGAATAAATCTGATTATAGAGTATGAAAAAGTATAAATTTTTACACTTAAAAGTCGTTTGCACGGATTTTTCAAAAAAATCGAGAGTAATACTGTAAAAAGTATTAAAAGAAGCAGAGCTTCAATGAGCTGAACGGGAAGAAGCGGTACTCCGAGCGGTGTTGTTCCTGCACTTACTTTATAAGTATAGCTGAAAGGTCCATCGTAGCGTATACCGTAACAGCATCCTGCAAAAAAACAACCAACACGTCCGATTGCGTGTCCGAGCGGTAAAACTACTGCAAAAATATCAAGAAAATCAACAGAATTCATTTTATATTGTTTTGAATATATGAAAAGTCCCAGAATTCCCCCGATAAGTCCGCCGTAAAATACGAATCCGCCTTTAAGTATGGCAATGAAAGAAAGATTATATTCAATTATTTGTTTCCAAGATACCGCGATAAAGAGGAGCTTAGCTCCTATTCCCGCGCCTATAATCGTGTAAGCTCCGCACGAGACTATGTCAAAAATAGGAATGTTTCTCTTTTTTGTAATAGCTATTGCTACCAGTCCGGCGCATAAAATTCCTGTATAAAAAAATATTCCGTATAAAGGGATATCTCTTCCAAAAATAGTGAAATACATATATACTCCAAGAAACAAAATGGATCAAATTATATATAAAGATGATAAGGGAAAAGTTGCTCTGATAGGTAACCTTTCCCGTTATTTTATCTTATCATCTTTAATCAAAGCGAAGCGGCTGCCGCACCTACGCAAAGAATACAGATTCCGCAGGTGAAGAAGGTAATTGCAGATATAACCGTCGCGATGATGCCCAAAACGAGCGCAGCGGTTGCGATTCCGCGAGGCTGCTCGTTAGCACGGAGTTGTTTGCCACCTGCGACTGCGAGGCAAAGTCCGACGATCGAAACCGGAAGAGCGACAATTGAAAAATAGCCGTTCAAGAAGCCGAGAACAATACCGACAATGCCAAGCACGAATCCCGCAATAGCTTTTCCTTTTCCCATGATGAAACTCCTTTCAAAATATGTATTACAAAGAGCCGAGGCTCTGTTGCACCGATTATTTGTAAGTTTTATGTTTGAATAACTTTTTTGTTAATACAAATACAATAAATAATAAAATCAGTAAAACTAAAATTCTCTTTTTCATTCTCGATCCCTTTCGACAAACCGACAAGATGTAACAAATAGTTACATAAATAGTGTAACACAATGTTACACTATTGTCAATAGGTGATTTGCAAAAAATAATAAAAACAGAGAGAAATATTTGTTTTTTACTAACAAAATCAAATTTTTCGCAAAGGAGAGAGTAATTATGCAAAAAATGGTGGGTCTCAAACAGATCAGAAAAAAGAAAGGGTACAGTCAACTTAAAGTCGCAATGGATCTGAATATAAGCAGGGAAGCCCTGTCGTATTATGAAACAGGAAAGAGAAATCCCGATCTTACGATGCTTATAGCGATGTCGGATTATTTCCACGTTTCTATTGACTACTTAATAAGAGGTAAAGATTTTTCTTACGGTGATTGAGTTAATTATCTTGACATTACTATCTTGATATGGTAAAATTTAAAATATATTAGCCTAAATGAGCTGCTGACAATGAAAGGAATAGTTATATATAAATGAAAAAATCAATTCTCAGAAAATATGCCCGCCTTATAGCCGTTAAGGGCGGAAGAGTTCAGAAGGGTCAGGACGTTATCATCGCGGCGTCTGTCGAAAATCCCGAATTCGTACAGATGGTGGTCGAGGAATGCTATCGCTGCGGAGCAAGACGCGTCGAGGTCGATTGGAGCTACCAGCCGATCACGAAAGTAAATATGAAAAAATGCTCGGTCAAGACTCTTTCTTCCGTTGAAAAATGGCAGGAGGAAAAGTTTAAATGGAAGGTCGAAAAGCTCCCCGTGCATATCTATCTCGAATCTGACGATCCCGATGGACTCAGCGGTATAGATCAAAATAAAAACTCCAAGGCATCGCAGGCAAGATATAAGATAATCAAGCCTTACCGCGAGGCTATGGAAAATAAGTATCAGTGGTGTATCGCGGCAATTCCGGGCGCAGCCTGGGCAAAAAAAGTCTTCCCGAACGAGAACAGAAGAAACGCGGTAGAGAAGCTCTGGGAGGCAATTTTAACGGCTTCGAGAGTAAGCGAAGATCCCGTTGCAGCTTGGGATGAACACAATCGTGACCTCGCTGCAAGATGCGACTATCTTAATTCGCTCGGTCTTGATGCTATTGAATTTAAATCATCTAACGGTACTGACCTAAAAGTAGGACTCATTGAAGATGCACTCTTTATGGGTGGATCGGAAAAGGCTCTCGGAAGCGGTATTGAGTTCAACCCCAATATCCCGAGCGAAGAGGTTTTCGTATCTCCGAAAAAGGGAGTTGCGGACGGCATAGTTTACTCGTCCAAGCCGCTTTCCTATCGCGGAGAGCTTATCGATAATTTCAGTGTACGCTTTGAAAACGGTAAAGCGGTAGAGGTGAAGGCGGAAAAAGGCGAAGAACTCCTTAAAGAGATGATCTCGATGGACGAGGGTGCTCCGTATCTCGGAGAATGTGCGCTCGTTCCTTACGATAGCCCGATATGCAATACGGGAATACTTTTCTACAATACGCTTTTCGATGAGAATGCCGCTTGTCACCTTGCCCTCGGAGCAGGATTTACGAACGTGCTTAAAGATTATGATAAGTACACCGTAAAGGAGTGCTATGAAAAAGGAATAAATGAGTCGATGATCCACGTTGACTTT
>JAZUQQ010000026.1:0-1575 GCA_045605765.1 Eubacteriales bacterium
TCTTTTCGGAACGAAATACAAGGTATGGTTTTGGAACAATATGCCTTTGAAACAAATGTATAAGGATCAGGGCATGGACGAATATGAGGTTTTGTTTGAAATTCACGAGTGGGACGACACGATAACTGCCTTTTCGACAAATGTACCGGAGTAAAAAAAGGAGGAAAACGATATGAAAAAATTATTGGCGATTTTACTTGCGGCAATGATGCTGCTTACCCTTGCCGCTTGCGGTAACAACCAAGAAGATGAATCCGACAACAGCAAAACTCAATCGGGCAAAAACGGAGATTCATCTGCTATTCTCGATGAAAGCGTAAATTGGAGCGACGTTGAATCTGCTCTTGACATCCTCGAAAGTCTTAAACCCGAGGGCTGGGATGAAAATAATTACAATTTATATATTTATGATGTATATGACAGTGATGCGCTTCCCGATTGTATTCCCGATCAAATCGACGGCACTCTTGCTGCTATGACAAGCATCAAGGATTACAAGCACGACGTTTTAAATCAGGATTACTGTGTGGGACCTGTTTGTTATGAAAGCTACGAGGATTACCGTGAATACAACGTTAGCTTTTATGCCAAGAACGAACATTTAGAAACTTTTATTTCCGAGTTGGAATCAAACGGTATGAAGGGCTATATGGAGGGCGAAGACGAAGCGTTTGGTTCGGGCGATTGGTGGGAAGGATGTTACAGCGACGGCGAATGGCTGATAAGTCTTTTCTATAACACCAACGATGATAAAGACGGCGAATATGACGGTTGTCTTACAGTTACCGCTACCGATGATCTTTATGATCTGCCCCGATCTATCGCAGGTATTCCTCTTCCTCAGTTCGGCGTTGTTACCTTTGACTACAGTGCCTATTATACTATTCAGGATTTCACAAACGGTTACGAGGACGTGGATTTCGATATAGAAAACGATAGCTTTCCTGCCGAATATTATGCCGCATGGGTGGATTATTATTGCGTAACCCGTGATGATGCTGTTGATTACGTAAAGGTTCTCGAGGACAACGGCTGGGAAATCGAATCTACTTATAGCGACGAAGAAGATTATTATTGCATGATTTTGAAAAAAGACCAAGTTTATTCTATCGTAAAATACGAAGAATACGAGGGCGCTTATATGCTTGTAGGCTTTTCCGATATGATAGAAAACCTTACCTGGTAATAAACGGTTAATAAAACGGAGGTTTTATTATGAAAAAGCTTTTAAGCATGATTCTTTCAATCCTTATGATTATACCCTTATGCATTTCAGGCGTTTCGGCGGAGGAAAACAACATATCGAAAATTGAACTGCCTGCACCGAAAGCCCCCAATTACTTCGTCTATACCGACGGGGATGCAACCGAAGGTCATCACGACCATTTGCGAATGATCATGGTAGCCGATCCGGAGGTGGCACTTCTTGCGGCAGAGTACGACCGTGACAGCGAGGCTTTTTACAAGAAATACGGTCTTTATTCCTTTAACCTCGTAATGCAGTACGATGTATCCCTCGACGGTGAGGATAGCTGGCAGCACAACGAGGAATGGGATACCGAGTATTACAACGAC
>JAZUQQ010000027.1:0-196670 GCA_045605765.1 Eubacteriales bacterium
TCGTTCTTCCGCCCGACACCTTAGTGTGATACTCAGCATTCACCCAAGCATAGTCGGTATCGGAATTATAATATTTTACAGAGTAATAATATGCATTGCTCGCAAAACGAATATAGTTTGTATCTGACGAATTTGCCGTTACTTCTTTTGAATAATTGGAGTATTTATCGGTGTAAATATTCAGCACGGTGGTGCTGTCATCAACCGCCGCATTGTACGCCGCGTCAATTCCGTCGCAGGCGGCATAAAGATTATGAGTACCGCCTACGATGCTGATGCTGCCGCGCTGATTGCCTTTCTCGGATATGTCGCTATTCGAGGTCTTGATGCAATCACCGCCCGATGCGATGAGAGTGGTGTTGCCACCCTCAATTTCTACTCCGTCATTGCCTTTGAGCGAATTGTCGATACAAGCCACAAGGAGCGTGAGGTTCTTCACCTGTAAATCGTCCTTCGAGTGAATACCGTTGTTATTCTCGGAAACCACGGTCAGTTCACCCTTGCCACCGATCTCAAGGTCAACATTGGAATGAATTGCTCCCAAATAGAGCGTTTCATCGGTAGAGTCAATGGCGGAGCGCATATCATAAATATAGTTTTTTGTGTCTTTCTTTGCTTTGATCGCAACATCGTCACCGCTGATTACGGTGATCGGATTGGTAGAATTGCAGACCAGTGAAAGTCCGTGAAGCTCCAAATCGAATTTGTAGCTCTCGCCAACGTCAATAACGATATTACCGCGCAACTTGCCCGAAATGGAATATACGCTTTCTTCACCAATTGCGGTAAATGTAAGTGTCGTACCTTCGAGCTTATACGCGCCCTGCGTTCCCGAAATACACTCAACCACGATATCGGTGGACTCGCCCTCAAAATAACCATCATACGCGCCGAAATCGTCAAGAGACTCGCCAAAACTCTTGTTATCGTCACCGAGATCTGCCGTCGCTCCTTGTTCCTCGGGATTGGTGTAGCCCTCATTCTTTTCCTTCTTTCCGCAGCTCGTAAGAAGCAAAGTGAAGCACAGTAAAAGAGCAAATATTCTTGTTTTCATAACATTCTCCTTTGCGTCAAAGCTCATTCGAAAACTTCTTTTTTGTATTATATTTTATATTATATCACACCGCGCTAAAGCCAAACTAAAGATTTGCGGATTAATAAAGATAGTATTTATCATATCGTAAAACGCCTTTTCTTTCCCTGCTGCCCACAAATATTGAGGGCTGACCGCTTGACTTGGAAGCCGTTTTATGCTACAATAATTGCATTAATAAGATTTTATTGCAGAGTGACAACCGATTGATCCCACGGTGCTGAAGGTTGACCACAGTCTTGACCATCTACGGCTTCGAACTACGTAGAATTAGTGCGACGGTGAGTACCCGAAAGCATCGGTTTCGGACGCGAAAGACCCTAAAATCCTTATAAATCAAGGGAAAATAGGTACAGATTTGATTGGAAGCAATGTCGATCGGGTTCAAGTCCGTCACTCCGACCAAAATCACGGTTTTGACCGCAAAATCAAATCCGCGCAGGGCATCCCGGCGACTTCTTGTTTTTATTTTACAACAAATCTTAGGAGAATTTATGAAGACTGAAAAAAATATTTTATTAGCATTTATTTTAAATCTTGCTTTCTCTGTCTTTGAGCTGTTTGGGGGGATCTTCACGGGAAGTGTGGCGATCCTTTCAGATGCTGTACACGATATTGGCGATGCGATGAGCATTGGAGTTGCATTCTTTCTTGAAAAGAAAAGCAAAAAACAACCAGACGAAAAATACACCTACGGATATACGAGATACTCGGTCATCGGAAGTCTAATAACAACCTTAATACTTTTATTTGGCTCTGTAATGGTTATATACAGCGCCGTGCTGCGAATAATCGATCCTGCCGAAATTAACTATAACGGTATGATTATTTTCGCTATCATCGGTGTGTGCGTGAATTTCGCCGCCGCATTTTTAACAAAGGAAGGTACTTCTCTCAATCAAAAAGCAGTAAACCTGCATATGCTTGAAGATGTGCTTGGCTGGATAGTCGTCCTAATAGGCGCCTTTATAATGAGATTTACCGATTTTTATATCATTGATCCGCTTATGTCTATCGGTGTAGCGATATTTATTCTTGTAAACGCCACAAAAAATTTGAAAGACGCGCTTGATCTTTTCCTTGAAAAAACTCCTCATAACATAGATGTCCATAAAATCAAGGAGCATATTTGCGAAATCAAAGGTGTACTTGACGTTCATCATATTCACGTTTGGAGTATGGACGGGCAGAACAATTATGCCACAATGCATATCGTTACGGGTGATAAAGCGCATGATATCAAAGATAAAGTCCGAGAGGAACTCAAGGAGCATGGCATAGGACACGCAACGCTTGAACTTGAAGAAGCAGGCGAGCATTGTCACGAAGAACATTGTCACACGAAATTTGATTCTTCGTCGGGACATCACCATCATCATCACTAAACTGTAAATTTAAAGGGACGACCGTTTGGTCGTCCCTGATTTTATGCATTTACACTTTTATTTATGTCGGTTGCAAATCTTTATATATTCGTTTCTGTACGTTCCTGTGATGCAAGTCTATTTACGTATTGTTGCATTTCATCTTTTGATTTGACCGAATGTGTGCCATCTATGATCTCCCGCTTTTTATCCTCGCTGAGAGTCGAGAATTTTTGCATTGCATCCGGATTCATTGCCAGTGCCATAGCAAATCCCATGGGCATTTCATTTCTTTCCATGCTTATGACCATTCCTTTCTTTGTGTTTGAAAACGGTGTACTTTATTCTACGTCTGTATTTTGTTTTCAAACTTTCATTTCTGATATAGTATTAATAGTGTTTGCTAACTATCCGAGAGCGCATACCTGGCAAATTCCGCATAATATGCCTTACCGCTGTTAAAAATAAAATTAACAAACAAAAGGAGCGATAGTATGTCTGAAAACAAGAACGCAAAAAAAGAAATCAAAACGAAAGAAACAAAACCTCTCACAAAGCCGGGCAGTATCAAGGGAAAGATAGAGGTTGCCGACACCCGCAAGCGCAAAGACGGTCCGGGTGGAAATTAAGTCATATAATCAGCGGACAAAGAAATGCCGATATCGCGATAAGTCACTGCAGTATCGGCTTACATAGTGCAAAAACTTAAATTATTTCCTCGATTTGCCAATCTATTTATGATCTATCATCGGTCGCCGGATTATCAATAAGCTCACCGCTCTTTGTGAAACGAGAGCCGTGGCACGGACAATCCCACGTATGCTCAGCGCGGTTATATTTGAGTGCGCAACCAAGATGAGGACAGCGCGGAGCAGTGGGGGTAAGAAGCCCCACCGTCGATTCGATAGCATTTACTGCAAGCTGCGGGCGAAGCATACTGCGCGAAGGTGAAAAGACCTCGGCATAGCGGTTCACTTTACCGCAAGTCAGATCGCAGAGAATGTTCGCTGCCACCATTGAATTTGTCATGCCCCACTTATTAAACCCTGTTGCTACAAATACATTTGGAGTATATCGCGCATACTGTCCTATATAGGGTATATTATCCAGCGTCATACAATCTTGTGTTGCCCATTTCCCCACGATATCGGCGTTTTTATAGTGCCTCTCTGCAAACACTTCAAGCTCGTGCCAACAGCCGCCTTGCTTCCCCGTTCTGTGGCCGCCGCCACCGAGCAGGAGAAGATCACGTTGGCTTCGAAAAGAAAGTCCCGTGTCCGACCGATCCACGTACATTCCGCTCAAATTCTGTGCATTTTTAAGCGCTATGACATAAGATCGGTGCTGATAGAGCTTTAAGAAATATCCACCGTGCTTATTAAGAATCGGAAAATGCGTAGCCACAATCAGTTTTTTATAGGATATCTCTCCGTGATCTGTGAGTACCATATTAGGTTTAAGCTCCACAACCTTGGTGTGCTCATAGATGGGCAGGTCTTTTGAGACCGTGTATAGGAATTTCAGAGGATGGAACTGCGCTTGATCCTTCACGCGCACAGCACCTGCCACAGTAAACGGAAGCTCGTCAGCATCTGAAAACTCTGCGTTTACGCCCAAGCGACAGAGCGCAATAATTTCTTTTTCAATCTTTTTTCTGTCGTTTAGGGAATAGACATAGGAGTCGCGTTTCTCGTAGTCACAATCGATGTTTTGACAAAGCCGTAAGTATTCCTCTTCTGCCTTGATTTGAGCTTCCAAATAAAGCCGAGCCTTATCATCACCAAAGCGACCGATGAGCTTATCATAGATAAGACCGTGACCGAGAGTTATCTTTGCAGTGGTATCCTTTGTGATACCCGAGCATATCTCTCTTGCTTCAACCAATATGCAATCGATACCTGAGTTTTTCAGTTTATATGCACATAAAATTCCTGCAATTCCTCCTCCAATGATAAGAACATCGGTATTTGTCTTTCCCTTTAATGCTTCAAAATGTACACTCCGCGCATCTTTTTCCCAAATCGATTCCATAACTTTCCTCCACCGACTGTATTATGACTAGTGTTTACCTTTTTTGGTAGAGATATTCTGGCACAAAAGAAAACAACAGAGAAAATAAAATTCTCCGTTGTTCAGTTCTTTTTTATTTTGCCAGACCGTTTTTGCTTTCTCGATGGCGTTGCTCACGCTGTTTTAGAAGAAGCGTATGCGAGATCTGCATCTCCTGAATTATGCACTTGATAAGCGTGTCAAGCTCGCTTCCCTCTTGATAGTCGGCAGGACAGATATAGTTCACACGGTCATCCAGAAGCAGTCCTGTGACCTTATTTTTGTGACCCTTCGGATATACGGCAATAGACACACCGCCCTGCTTTTTGATAAAGGTCATACAGGGGATATCGGTAATTCCGTCTCCGAAATATATCATATTATCGTAAGGAACGAGTCTATCCTTCATTTTATCGTTGACCTTTTTATTATCGGTCTCGTCATACGCACCCTTGGAAATTCTGAAAACGTACTGTATTTTCTGAGTATAATTAATTGCGATCTTAGGCCAGACCGCTTCGCCGTTTTCGTCGAAGTAGTATTGACAAGCAAAGATGTTTTTAAATTTATCACTTATAGCACAGCCGTCTATAGTATCCTTAAATCCGCTCGAAATAACGAAGTGCTCAATATTAACGCCGATAGATTCACCGTACTGATTTATCCTGTCAAACCAGTTAAGAACGCCCTTGTAAAAGCGAATATCTTTACCTGTTGAGCGAAGATATTCCCTAGTAAAGGGTATATTTTTCTCTCTGCATTTGCACATCGTATAGTACATATAGCCGAGGATACCCTCCATATAATTCTTTCTTCGGAACGCCTCGACCTCTCCCCAAAACTCACCACTTGTCATACCCAGATCCGGTATGAGCGAATAGTTCTGCATGTCCTGATCACAAAGCGTTTTATCAAAATCGTACATCAGCGCAATAGTTGGCTTTTTACGCATAAAAGTATCCTCCGTGTCTTATTCCAGTTTATTTTATCACATTTTTACCGGCAAGTCAATATATTTAAATACGAAAACGGTCGAACTAATAGTCCGACCGCTTTGATCTATTTAATTAGTCGGCGAGAGTACGCTTTTTTGTAAAATGTACGCCTGCGAGGGAAATAGCAGCAACTACTGCCGAGATAGCGATAGCTGCGGTAGCGTCTCCGGTCTCAGCCGATCCGCCTCCCTGAGCACCGCTCGAAACGAGGGTGATGTCAGATGCGCTTGCAACTTTGAGTTGATAGCCATTGTAGTCGCTTACAACTGCGTTAATAGTAACGGTGTCGCCTTCATTGATTCCGACAAGTACGGGAATAAGGCGGATATTGATGGTGTTTCCGCTTGCATCTGTGATAACGGTGTTTCCGTCAATCTTGATCTCGCCGAGAACAACGTTTTCGAGCTTAACGGGAGTCGATTCGATAGCGCCGGTGGTATCTGCAAGGATAGCCGCGATGGTAGATGCGTTGTAGGTAATGGTGTTGCCTGTTGAAATAGTATTCTCAACGGTAGGAGATGTCAACTGTTGAAGTCCATTAAAATCACCGCGCACTCCGTTAACCTTTATTTTATCTCCTATGGAAAGAGTGTGTCCTGCATTGTTGAAAAAGAGGTTTATTCCTGCCTTTCCGTCGTAGATAACGGCATTTTTATCGTCGATAAAAATAACAATTCCTTCGGTACCGATCAGTCCGCTTGCCGCGAGAGCATCTTCAATATCTACATAATTGATTGTAACCGTTCCGCTTGATACAAGCACAATATCCGAAGCGCTTGCAATTTTGAGCTGAGGAGTTCCTTTGTAGCTACTAACGATTGCATTGTTAACGTTGACAGTATCACCTGCATCAACACCGCTAGGGAGCGCAGGCGCCTTGTAAATGTTTACAGACTTAGCACCGTCGCTTATGGTTACGGTCTTACTTCCATCAGTCTCATCCTTGATGTTTGTAATTTCAACTTCTTCAAGTCTAATAGGCGTTGATTCAAGCGCGAGATTTGTATCTGCCATAATAGCAGACACCGTTTTTAGCACATGTGAAAACGAATCTCCTGTTGAAGTAGAGATAACTTCGGGCGAAGCAAGCTGAATACAGCCGTTGAAATCATCTCTCGTTCCCTTAACCTTGACCTTATCGCCAACGGTAAGGGTACTTCCCGATCCGAAATAAAGAGCTATACCAACATTGCTTGTGGGGTCGTAAACAATCGCATCTTTTCCGTAGCTAAAAACTACCGTTCCTTCGGTATAAACTGTAGCTCCATCGGTTGCTGCACGAGCTTCAGCGATGGATATGTAGGTGGGGGTAGGAGTAGGGGTGGTTCCGCCAGAGCCTCCCGATCCGCCGGTGCTGCCGTTAACTTCATAAATGGCAAATTCGGTGGGATATCCGGCAGGATTACCTTCAATGGTGCCATTCTTATATGCTTTGACTTTATTCGAACTTCCAGCGTTAGCTGCAAGAGTGGTAGTATCATCATCAACGCCTTTAAATTTGAACAGTCCGTCTGCAACGCTTACGTCCCAATTGTAGTTGCCGGACTGTATTCCATTTATATTGCCTGCTCCGGGCTTAATAGTCACTCCGTTGCTATCGGTAAGCGTAGCGCTTGATCCTGAAACTGTGATTGTCCAAAGCATATTGTCTGCAATGTTCGAGATGATACCGCTACTGGGAGCAACACTTTCGACGAGCACCCAGCTTCCGTCAAGAGTTGTAAGTGCCACGTTCTTATTATTAACAACAAGAACATACTTCTTATCTGCATCGATATCGTCGATGGTGGAGACCTTCGTTGCCGTAATCGTATCTGCCGATACCGATGCGGGTATCATAGAGAGAAGCATTACTGATATGAGCAGTACAGAGAGAATCGCGCTTAAATATCTTTTCATGAAATCCTCCTGAGCCTTTTATGGCTAAATTTGTTTGGTTGATACAATTATATAATATAAGTCTACAATATTCAAGAGATTTTTCGACATTTTTCACTTTTTTCGACTTGATCTCAAACAAAACAGAAATGACCCTTGACCGTGGTTTCTTTACACCTCAGTCAAGGGTCATTTCTGTTCACTCTTGATATCTAGCATCTTTTTTAATCCTCTCTTTCCTTATCTGTCCCGTGCCTTCCACTCAGATATCAAAAACATTCTTTTCCTTTTCTTCTTCTCTAAACAAGAACGCTTGTGTTTTCTTCGTTTGTTTTCAGCAAGAGACGAGTGTCCTTTGACTTATAATACGAATTTCATCCGAACCTTTCTTACATTAACCTCACATCTATATCAAGCGTACGCGGTTTCCTTTTCACACCCTTCTAACTGCAAACTGTGTTTATAAACCGTGTTCTGCACCGCCGTGCTTTCCTTTATTCATGCGGTTCGGCTATATTTTCTTCATCCTACATCATTCTCGTATTAAAGTCCCGTCTTAGTTTACCATTGGACCGTACCTTCCTTTCCTTTCTTCACTTGTATTATAGCACATAAAAATGTGTTTTTCAATTGGCGTTTTGTAAAAATATTACAATTATTTTTTGTTCAAAAGGGAGAAATTGGGCATTTTGCTGAAAAAGTATTGACAAGAAAAAACATATATGATATAATTATTATGTTATTTGGTTTAATTTTCCACGCGTTATTGAGATACCATCTTAAAATCCAAGCTCACGCTCGCGTGAGCTTTTTTGATATTGAAAAACGAACCGTGAAACGGTTCGTTTTAAACAATCTTTTTTAATAAAGTATCTTCGCAAGGCGAGCACAGTTTTCCTTGATGTCACCCTTCATCATAAAGCTTCCGCCAACTGCAACGATCTTCTCAAATGCAAGGAATTCAAGAATGTTATCCTCGTTTGCGCCGCCGGTGGGAAGGAATTTAACCTGTGGGAACGGAGCCGAGAGAGCCTTGATCGCGCCAAGTCCGCCGTAAACGTTCGCGGGGAAGAATTTGAGCGTAGTCAGCCCAAGCTCGAGCGCGTGCATGATCTCGGTGGGAGTTACACAACCGGGAATATAGGGAATATCAGCCTCTTTACATACTGCTGCAACCTCGTCGGAAAGTCCGGGGGATACGATGAAGGTAGCTCCTGCCTCGATAGCCTGCTTTGCCTGTGCGCCGTTTATGATAGTTCCTGCGCCGATCTTCATATCGGGAAGCTCTTTTCTTCCGAGTGCGATAGCCTCTGCCGCGCAAGCGGTGCGGAAGGTGATCTCTGCTACCGGAATACCGCCCTCGCACATAGCTTTAAGGGTAGGAATAGTATCCTCAATATTCTTGATAACAACAACTGGGACGACCTTTGTGTCTTTGAAGAAAGCTTCGTACTTATCCATTTTATTTACCTCTCTTTAATACGATGATATTTTTACGCATTAATTATATCATACCAAAGTCGGGTTGTCAATAAAATTCACCCAAGTGATGATATTTTTCCACATAAAACAAAGAGAGCTCAACTTGGAGCTCTCTTTTGCTTCAATTAAATATATCCCTTTTCGCAAAGGAGCTCTGCGATAAGGACTGCGCCGCCTGCCGCGCCGCGGAGAGTGTTGTGCGAAAGTCCGACGAACTTATAGTCGAACACGCTATCCTCGCGCAGACGTCCAACGGTCACGCCCATTCCGCCATAAATATCGCGGTCGAGCTTTGCCTGAGGACGTGCGGGATCTTCAAAGTAGGTGATAAACTGATCGGGTGCGCTCGGGAGCTCCTTTACAGGCGAACCGAAATCTACCCAAGCCCGCTTGATCTCGTCGATCGTCGGCTTATTTTCAAAGTTTACGAAAACTGCCGCGGTATGTCCGTCGGTTACGGGAACTCTGATGCACTGAGTTGTGATCTGCGGTCCCTCCGAGGGAACGATCTCGCCGTCAACTACGCTTCCCCAGATACGGAGAGGCTCTTTTTCACTCTTTTCTTCCTCGCCGCCGATATAAGGAATGATGTTATCCATCATTTCGGGCCATTCGTTGAAGGTCTTACCTGCACCCGATATTGCCTGATAAGTGGTAGCAACGACGAGTGTGGGTTTAAATTTCAGAAGAGGAGTGAGAGCGGGAACGTAGGACTGGATCGAGCAGTTGGGTTTTACCGCGATAAATCCCTTTTTCGTGCCAAGACGAGCTCTCTGAGCCTCGATAGCCTCGAGGTGAGATGCGTTGATCTCGGGAATTACCATAGGAACGTCGGGCGTCCAGCGGTTAGCTGAGTTATTGGAAACGACAGGGATCTCCGCCTTGGCGTAAGCCTCTTCGAGAGCCTTGATCTCTTCCTTTTTCATATCGACCGCACAGAATACGAAGTCAACGAGAGGCTTTACCTCGTCGATCTTCGACGCGTCCATAACGATCATCTTCTTATACTTTTCGGGCATAGCCGCCGTGAGCTTCCAACGCGATCCGACTGCATCTTCATAGGTCTTGCCTGCCGAGCGCGCAGATGCGACGAGCGCGGTAACCTCAAACCAAGGGTGATTTTCGAGAAGCGTTAAAAATCTCTGACCTACCATTCCGGTAGCACCGATAACACCGACCTTGTATGTCTTATGCTGATTTTGCATGATATTCTTCCTTTCTTATCATAGCATATGAGTTAAAAACAGATTACCCTATATTATACACCGATATTTTGGATTTGTCAATAGAATAGGGCGTTTTATTTAAATACCGACAAATTCTTTTTTGTTTGTATGCGATTTTATAGTCATAAGTGCAAACATAAGTGTAAATTCTGAAAAAACAATATTTTTTATGATAACATTATTGTTTTTCCCCGATTTGTATTGACGAAAGCACTTTTGTTGTATATAATAAGTAAACAAAAAGCGTTTTTAGCGCAAAACTTTGAAACGAGGCAAACAACAGTGGCAAATCTTAATTCGCTCTTCGGAAGCCGCGTCTTTAACGACTCGGTAATGAAGGAAAGACTCCCCAAGGAGACCTACATATCACTCAGAAATACGATATCCGAGGGTAAGGAACTTGATATTTCGGTTGCGAACATCGTGGCAAACGCGATGAAGGACTGGGCTATCGACAACGGTGCAACGCACTACACGCACTGGTTCCAGCCAATGACAGGAATTACCGCCGAGAAGCACGATTCCTTTATGACCGTTCAAAGCGACGGCACGGTGCTCACCAAGTTCTCGGGCAAAAATCTCATTAAGGGCGAGTCGGATGCCTCGTCTTTCCCGTCCGGCGGACTTCGCGCGACCTTCGAGGCTCGCGGATACACCGCGTGGGACCCGACCTCTTACGCCTTCATAAAGGACGACACGCTCTGCATTCCCACCGTATTCTGCTCTCACGGCGGAGAGGTTCTCGACAAAAAGACTCCTCTGCTCCGCTCTATCGAGGCGTTTTCGCATCAAGCGCTCCGCGTTATCAAGCTTCTTGGAGATAACGAATCCACAAGAATTACCCCGATGGTCGGTGCAGAGCAAGAATATTTCCTCGTTGACAAGGATATGTACGAAAAGCGCAGCGACCTTATCTTCACAGGAAAGACCCTTTTCGGTGCTCGTCCTCCCAAAACACAGGAGCTTAACGACCAGTATTACGGAACCATCAGCCCCAAGGTGAAAAATTATATGGCAGACCTCGACCGCGAGCTTTGGGCGCTCGGAGTCTACGCCAAGACCGAGCACAACGAGGCAGCTCCCGCACAGCACGAGCTTGCTCCCACATATTCAAACGCAAACACAGCAACCGACCACAACCAGCTTATGATGGAGACTATGAAAACGGTCGCGCTCCGTCACGGATTCGTATGTCTGCTCGGAGAAAAGCCGTTCGACGGCATCAACGGAAGCGGAAAGCACAACAACTGGTCGGCATCGACGAACACCGGCACAGATCTCTTCAAACCGGGCAAGGAGCCTTACGAAAACACGCGTTTTCTTCTCTTCCTTGCTGCTATGATAAAAGCGGTTGACCAGTATCAGGATCTTCTGAGAATTTCGGTAGCGTCGGCGTCCAACGACCGCCGTCTTGGAGGTCACGAGGCTCCGCCCGCGATACTTTCTATCTTCCTCGGAGAAGAGCTTACCGATATAATAGACTCGATAATTACCGGTAAAAAGTACGGTGGAAGCAAGAAAATGAACATGGAAACCGGTGTAAACACCCTTCCCGAATTCGTTCGTGATAACACCGACAGAAACCGCACCTCTCCCTTTGCATTCACGGGCAACAAGTTCGAATTCCGTATGCCGGGCGCATCGCAGTCGATAGCAGACCCTAACATCGTGCTCAATACGATAATGGCAGAGGCACTCTGTGAGTTTGCCGACAAGCTCGAAAAGAAGTCCGACGACATAGAAAACGCCGCTCGCCGTCTTATCAGGGACACCTTCAAAAAGCACCGCCGTATTCTCTTTAACGGTAACGGCTACGCCGAGGAGTGGATAACGGAAGCCGAGGCGCGCGGTCTTTGCAATTATCGCACCACGGCAGACGCAGTCCCTCACCTTACAGATGCGAAAAATGTGTCGCTCTTCGCGCGTCATCACGTTTACACCGAAGCCGAACTCATCTCGCGCCGCGAGATAATGTTCGGAGATTACGTTAAGGTAACACATATCGAGGCGTCGACGATGCTCGATATGGCAAAAAAAGAGATAATACCCGCTGCTCTGTCTTATATGAAGGAGATCTCGGAAATGGTTGTCAACTTCTGTGAGATCGGACTTGATGCATCGTCCTATAAGGCGCTTGCGAGTAAAATCTCGGAGAACACGGCAAATCTTTCGGCTTCTCTCGACGGGCTCACCTCTTGCCTTGAAAAGCTCGATTCGATCAAAGCGGTTTCCGAGCAGGCGGAGTTCTGCCGCGACGGAGTTCTCCCGAAGATGAACGAGATCAGATACTACGCCGACGAGCTAGAAACACTCGTTGCAAAGAAATACTGGCCCTTCCCCACCTACGGCGAGATGCTGTTTGTTTAACGGGACAGATAACCACCTGCTTTTTCTTATTTGAAGTTTAAAAAAAGAAGGAAATTTTCCTATAAATAAATCCGACGGAATTCCGTCGGATTTTCGTTTTAAGCAGTTTTGATCAAGTTTTTTGAAGGTCACTGAAACTTCCCTTTTCACAACCAAAGATCCAACCGCGCGGTCAAGCCTTTCAACGTCATCCTTTTCCACCGTGAGAGAATGCCCGTATTATCAAAGAAAACATCCATTACGATAAATAAAATAAACAGCCTATCAAATGCTATCTAACACCTGCTTTTTACTGCTTTTCCCGCCTCTGTCCGTTTTTATATTATGCCGTAAACAGGAGAAAACGTCAATACGCCATATTTTACTGTGCGCCTGTTGACGACGCGGCGATCGCCTGATTTTTATTTCCTTTATCCGCAAGACTTATGGAATTCTGCGATAGCACCTCTGCCTCTCCCACAACGCAGCTCGCTCCGACTACCGAGCCGCTCGAAACTCCCGCACATCTGCCTATATGTGCGCCCGAGCAGATCACCGCATCGCGCACGACCGCTCCCGCCTCAATTGTAACGCCGTCGAAAATAATGCTTCCGCTTATGTCGGCATCGGGTGAAATATTGCAGTTTTTACCGATGATGTTCTTACCCATCGAATAGCGCATATTGCATTCGAGATAGGAGGAAGGTGTTCCCATATCGCACCAATAGCTCTCGCTCCTCCAAGCCATCATCTTTTTGTTTTTTATTATTTTCGGGAAAACGTCGAGAGAAAAATCGAGCTTTTCTTTATCGGGAAGAGTGTCGATTATCTCGCGCGAGATAATATAAATACCGATATTAACAAGCTTAGAGTCGCACTCACCCACCGTCGGCTTTTCGCAAAATCCGACTATTTTTCCGATTTTATCTGTAACGAGCACGCCAAATCTCGAGGTATCCTCGACCTCAGTGCAGGCGACAGTCAGATCGGCCGAGCTTGCATAGTGACTTTTTATCATATCGCAAAGATCACCCTCAAATACCGCGTCACCGCTTATGACGAGCAGATCACCGTCAACAAGCTTTGAGGCGTTTTTTACTCCCCCCGCACTTCCGAGCGGTCTGTCCTCGCTCGCATATTTGACGTCAACGTCGTAAACGCTCGGTCCAATACCCTTTTTCAGCTCGTCACCTAGATATCCTGTCGTAACTACCGCTTTTTTGATACCGCATCTGCTCACTTCACCGAGTATTTTTATTACGTTGGGAACGTTATTTACAGGCAGAAGAGGCTTGGGTGTCTTTTCGGTGATCGGATAAAGACGGCTTCCCTTTCCTCCTGCCATAATTACTGCACTTAATTTCATAAAACAAGTCCTTTCAAATGAAAATTATCAGTTTTATTTTTTCCGACATGTTTATGATTATTCCTCTTGAAAAAAAAGAGCTTTCGTGTTATACTTTCATAAAGTAATATATACGCGAAAGTTGATAATGATATGAAAAAAGTAGAAATATATACCGACGGCGCGTGCCGGGGTAATCCGGGTCCTGGAGGCTGGGGAGCTATCCTTGTTTATAACGAACACGAAAAGGTTCTGTGCGGCGGCGAAAAGGATACCACAAACAACCGCATGGAGCTTTTAGGCGCAATTTCGGCATTCGAGGCTCTCAAAGAGCCCTGCGAGGTCTCCTTTTGCTCGGACTCCAAATACGTCATAGACGGTCTTTCAAAGGGCTGGGCGCAGTCGTGGAAAGCAAAGGGCTGGAAAAAGTCGGACGGCAAAGCCGCGCTCAACCCTGAGCTATGGGACAGGCTTCTCACTGCCATAGCCCCTCACGAGATAGAGTACGTATGGGTAAAGGGTCACGTCGGACATGAGTATAACGAGCGTTGCGACGCTCTCGCAACAACCGAGGCAGACAAGCTAAAATAATATCAAATTCACAAGTTATATATTGATTTATGCTTTTATATGTGGTATTATTAGTAAAAATAGGATTTTAAGTAAAAAAGATTATAAGACGCCTGTTTTTGGGCGTATAATTATAAAAAGCAGTTTCAAATGTACCTAGGGAGGAAAATCCAATGGCAGAAAACTCAAAGAATATGCACCGTCACGGCACGGGCGGAATAATTTTTGCATCTATTCTTCTTATATGTATTGCGCTCATATCTCTTATCATTACTTTCTCGGCGCTTTCAAGAGATGACGAGCCTGACCGAAAGCACCCCGATACAACACAAAATGACGAAAGCGATGATGACGATAACGAAAACAACGATAATACCAACCCCGATAACGGAGAAGATGGTGGCGGATCCGACGAAGGAAACGATACTCCGAAAAACACGACCGTGGATAAGAAAAACGAGGCAGTTTACAGAGGCCCGCTTATCCAAATAAACGCAGACCATCCGTACAACCGCCCCGAGGAAGAAATTATTTCGCCCGCTCAAATGGAAGCCCTTAGTCCCGGCGAGGTCCTTACTAAATACGACTTTATTAACATCGCAACCAGAAGTGACGGATACTTCAAGCCAAGAATCAGACGTTTTTTCCTCAACTCTGATGCAGCAGATGCGTTCTATGCAATGATGAAGGCGTACAACGAAGAAACGGGCATCTCGTATATTCAGCTGACCTACGCTTACGTCAACGAGGGTCTTTACAGTATCAAATCCACAGGATTGTCGGTAGATATTAACATCTACGACAACGGGAAAAATTATCCTCTTAAAAATTTTTATCCGCAGTACCCGACAGCCCAGCACTACGGTTGGTTCGTCAGCAACTGCCACAAATACGGCTTCATTCACGTTCAGGACACAAGCTCTTACTCGACGTTCAGATATATCGGCGTTCCTCACGCGACGTATATGAAAAATAACAATCTTTCCTTTGATTCTTACCTCGAGCTTGTCAGAACAAAGACGGCAGACGACAGACTCGTTATGACCGATGCAAACGGCAACGAGTGGTGGGTATATTACGTTAAGGCGTCCGAAGGAGATACCACGAGCATCAAGATCTTCGGAAATAAATACTCTATTTCGGGAGACAACTCGGGCGGATTTATCGTAGCGATAGATACGTCGGGAATATAAAACAGAAAATACCTATGAAACACAAACGTGTATCATAGGTATTTTTTAATCTTTACTAAAATTTAATCCTTGTTAAATATCTTTAACGCATCAAATATTCCGCCCACACCGATAATCTCGACCTCATTCGGCAGCTTCGAGCTATCAAATCTCGCAAGGTCTTTTTTGGGCAGAATTATCTTAGTAAACCCAAGACGAACCGCCTCGTTTATTCTTATCTCGGGTGCGGAAACCGAGCGGCATTCTCCTGCAAGTCCGACCTCGCCAAAGGCGATAAGCTCGTCGGGAACGGGGATATCCTTCATGCTCGAAAGCAGAGAAAGAGCAATCGCCATATCTGCGGCAGGCTCGTCCAGACGAAGTCCACCGATGACGTTGAGATATGCGTCACAGGACGAGAAACGCAGTCCGAGACGCTTTTCAAGCACGGCGAGTATGAGGTGCATTCTGTTGTAATCTATACCGTTTGACGTTCTTCTCGGCGAGGAAAGAAAACTGTTTGATGTGAGTGCCTGAATCTCGGTTATCATCGGACGGCTGCCCTCCATAACGCAGACCGCGCAGTTGCCCGAGATATTTCGCGGACGTCCCGCAAGGAGCATTTCGGACGGATTTTCGACCTCGCGGAGTCCCTCGCCCGTCATTTCAAAAACTCCTATCTCATTAGTCGAGCCATAGCGATTCTTCGATGCTCTTATAACTCTGAAAAGCTGTTGCCTGTCACCCTCGAAGGAAAGGACAGCATCAACCATATGTTCAAGCACCTTGGGTCCTGCAATGCTTCCCTCTTTGTTCACGTGACCCACCATAAGCACGGCAATCCCCTTGGTTTTTGCAAGAGAGATAAACCTCGCTGCGCACTCCTTGACCTGGGTAATGCTTCCCGCAGAAGCGGTCACCGAATCTGCGTACATTGTCTGTATCGAGTCAACGACAACGAAATCGGGCGAGATATTTTCACACTCGTAAATTACTTTGTCAAGCGAGGTCTCGGTCATAATATAGAACATATCTCCCGAAACACCAAGACGCTTCGCGCGGTATTTTAGCTGTCCTGAAGACTCCTCTCCCGAAACGTAAAGTACCTTTTTGCTTTGTCCGAGAACGCCGCAGATCTGCATAAGCAAAGTCGATTTACCGATGCCAGGCTCGCCCGCGATAAGCACCGCAGAGCCGTCAACGATACCGCCGCCCAGAACTCTGTCAAGCTCTCTCATTCCGGTCAGCGCGCGCATATATTCGGGCATTTCGAGCTCAGAGAACTTGACTGCCCTGCTTTCTCCCATAACCACCTGTGCGCTTCTGTGAGATGCGGCAGGTGCGCTCTGAGTCACGTGTTCCTCAAGTGTATTCCATTCTCCACAGGACGGACATCTGCCCATCCATTTTGCGCTTCTGTATCCGCACTCTGAGCATTCGTAGTAAGATTTTCCCTGTTTCATATCTTGAAAGTCCTTTTCTTTAATTTCAGCCTTTTTCCTGTGGTGCCGACGAGAGATAGTCGTCGATCGCCATAAACAGCATCGTTGCAAGGTCTCGCCTGTACTCTTTATCGCAAAGCTTTTGGGTCTCAGCGGCGTTCGACAGAAATCCGCACTCGACGAGCACCGCAGGAACGACCGCCTTGTCAAGAACATATATCTTATAATCGGCTTTCTTTATTTTCCTGTTATTATCGTTTTGAAGCAGATCTTTAGCAAAGCTTTGTATATTATCGGCAAGCTGTTGACCGCCCTCAACATTTGCCGAATAGTAAACTTGAAGTCCGCTGTATCTTTCACTGGCAAATTTATTCATATGAATACTGACAAATATACAGTTTTCATATTCCTTCGTGATATCCACCCGTCTGAAAGTATCCTGCGCTTTTTTCGAAAGCGTCGAATTTTCATCGTAATACATACTGTCGTCCACTCGCGTCATAACAACATTATACCCCTTGAACACGAGCATATCGCGGAGCATAAGCGCAATATCGAGATTAAGCTCCTTTTCGAGAACTCCACCGATACCGACCGCTCCTCCGTCCGCTCCTCCGTGACCGGGATCGAGCACGATGGTCAACCTGTCGTTTTTGGCATCGCTATTGACATCGACGATATTTTCTGATAAAATGTTTTGTGAAGTACTACCCGAAAATCCGCTTACAAAAGCCGCGGCAACGAGGATAAAAGCCGCACACAAAACCAAGGACAGTGCATCCTTTAAACCAAAAAATTCGCGTATCTTTTCACTTTTCATATACAAATCACCCGCCTGAAACATAGATGCGTTTTTACATATATATGCTTTGGCGGGTGCAAAAAGTAGAGTTTTTTATGTTTTTTGTAAGTTTTCAGTCCTTCTTCTTGGGTACGGATATCTTGGGCGCATATCTGTCCTCTTTTTTCTTGGGCTTCTTTATACCGTGACAGTATTTTACGCCGAGGATATAGGCAAGTGTGCACACAATAATTCCGGGAATAGGAGTTAACAGGTTTGCGTAGCTTGCGTCCATAATGAGAGTAAGGATAGCAACGTACATTCCTTGAACGAACTTCGCAATAGCGTTAACGACTCCGTAAAGCTGACCTGCCCAAAGCGCTCCGCTTATATCAAACACGGTTTTTCCAATAAAGCTGAGAATGCCAAGAAGTATATTGAGAGAGTTCGCCGCAAGCGCGAGCCAAAAGCCTGTGAGCGGCTTGTACTTACGTTTTCCCGCCTCTATTCTGATACCGTCCTTCTGACCAAGCTCATACACTAGCGTGTATATCAGATACAGATAAAAGATCGCCGAGAAAATACCTGCCCCGAGAAATAGCGGTGATCTTGGATTGCTCTCCGAATAGGTTGCCATTGATACCACAAGTCCAAAAAGCGTAAGTCCAAATTGATAAAGGCAAAGTCTTACGACCTGATAGCCATGTTTTCTGTAAAGATCCATAAAGTTCTCCTAGGTAAGATTTAGCTATGTTTATTTTAACACACAAATATGAACAAAGAAACAATTATATAATAATTATTATTAAGTAAATTATACCCCAAGGGAGAAAAACTCTTATGATAAATATTCCGAATGTTATAACGCAGTTTTCAGCATATAAACAGCTTATACAAAACCGTTCGCCCAAAACGGTAGAGCAGTACGAAATAGACCTCACCCTTTTTCTTAAATACGTCAAGGCTATGCAACACGGAGTGCGTGAGAGTGACGTCGAGGCTGTCGACAAGACCGACATTTCGGATGTTGATGTAAATTTTCTCTCAGGGATAACTCCCGATATGATAATGAATTTTCTTATGTACGCCGCTCGCAGACGCGGCAACAAATCGTCTGTCACCGCGCGTAAGCTCTCGGCAATACGCAGCTTTTTCAGATATTATACGGTAACAAAACGCCTTCTAAGCGACAATCCCGCAAAGGATATAGACTCTCCTGCCGTAAAACGCGCTCTGCCCAAATATCTTACCGTGGATGAAAGTATTGCACTTCTCTCGGCTATTGAGAACGATGTTGACTCCAAATTCAGGGAACGCGATTTTGCCATAGTCACCCTCTTTCTAAACTGCGGAATGCGTCTTTCCGAGCTTGTAGGAATCTCCTTTTCAGACATCGACCCCGATATGCGCTCGCTGAAAGTTACTGGTAAAGGAAGTAAAAACAGAATAGTTTATCTGAACGAAGCCTGCAAAAGCGCGCTTAAAAACTATATTGCCGTAAGAGGAAGGGTCGAGGTGCACGATAAAAACGCTCTCTTTATCAGCCGTCTAGGAACGCGTATATCGAACAAAACAGTCCAGTGGATGGTCGAAAAATATTTGAAGCGCGCAGGGCTTGAATACCGAAACTTCTCGGTGCATAAGCTCCGCCATACCGCCGCCACGCTTATGTATCAGAGCGGTCAGGTCGATATCCGAGTACTAAAAGACATTCTCGGTCACGAGCAGCTCAATACCACACAGATATACACGCATATCAGCAATACTCAGATGGAGCAGGCGATGAGCGCAAATCCTCTTTCTGATATAACGCTTAAAAACAAGACCGAGGAGTAAAAATTACACAAAAACGAATGTAAATTCACTCTGTGTTAATAAATATATTATATATTAAAAGCAGTAAAAGATTAACTTTTCTTAAAACGGAGAATAAAATGGCTGAAAACAAGGCAAAAAAGACATCTATCGGCGGTCAGGCACTGATAGAAGGAATTATGATGCGCGGTCCAGAAAAGACTGCGATGGCGGTCCGCGATACTAAGGGTGAGATCGTAATGAAGGAATGGAAGAACAAAAAAATACAGTCAAAGGTGTATAAGATACCCTTCGTCCGCGGAATTTTCAACATGGTTTCCGCGCTCGTTTCGGGCTATAAATGCCTTTCCGACTCTGCCGAGATAGCTATGGATCTCGAAGAATTGGAGCGTCAGGAAGCTGAAGAGAAAGAGCTAAAAGCTCTCAAAAAGAGAGCAAAAAAGGAAGGCCGACCTTATGAGGAGCTTCTTGCAGAACGCAGTGCACAAATCAAAGCCAAGACCGCTGAAAATTATATCTTGGCACCCGAAGCGCCTACCGAAACCGAGAACGAAGCTCTCGAGGATGAAGCTCCGATGTCAGTAGAAGAAACGCCCCTCGAAAACGCTGAGGAAGAAATCAAGGAAGATATAAAAAAGGCAGCCAAAACCGAGAAAAAAAGTGGCGAAATGGGCTGGATAATGCTGATTAGCATAGCTCTCGCGCTCGTGCTCGTGGTCGGACTTTTCGTATTCCTTCCCGAATTCTTATATAACCTGATATTTGGAGAGCTTTCGGTACGTGCGACGTATCTCGACCAGCTCGGAAGAAGCGCATTTACGGGAGTTATCAAGCTCGTATTGCTTATTCTTTATATGTGGGCAGTTTCCTTTATGAAGGATATCCGCCGCACCTTTATGTATCACGGTGCAGAGCACAAGACCATATTCTGCTACGAGCAAGGTCTTGAACTTACAGTCGAAAACGTCAGAAATCAGAAAAGATTTCACCCGAGATGCGGAACTTCTTTTATAGTTCTCGTCGTTCTCGTCGGAATAATTATCGGAAGCTTCATACAGTTTGACAGCGTCGCGCTGCGCGCTGCAATGAGGATTATCCTCGTTCCCATTATAGTAGGAGTTGGATACGAGCTTATCAAATTTGCGGGACGTCACGACAACATCGTAACGAGAATAATCTCCGCTCCCGGCGTATGGCTCCAACATATAACGACCAAGGAGCCGACCGACGATATGATCGAGTGCGCGATAAAGGCGATAAGTGCTGTCATTCCCGAGGACAAGGAAAGCGATAATTGGTAAAACAAAAACCGAAAAGGTCACAGAACTGTTAAAGTTCCGTGACCTTCTTTTTATTCCTGCAAGTCATCGCTCGAACGTAATACTCTAGATGCTTCTTTTGCTGACTCAGAGAGCATTTCAAGCGCCTTGGAGTCAAGCTTTCCTTCGGTAATTACGTACGTAACAGGGGCAATAAACGCCGCCACTACCGAGCATATCGCGCCGATCTCTCCGCCCGCGCCGCTGAGCGCAAGGACTACTGCAAAAACTGCGGCAACAAGCGCAAGAATAAATTTTCTTGATAAAAGCTTCTTGATGATCTCAGTTCTCCTCCCTTGCGAAAATTCTCCTTAAAGGCAGGGCGCAACCTTCCGCGCTTCTTTTGCCAAAGATAAATTTGTACAGCTCAGCATAAAAAAGCGTACGCTTTTAAGGCAAATTCTCCTCTCTTTGCCGCTCCTTTGAAGGACTGCACTCATTTTACACCGCATACAACTTTCAAAAAGTAGCGAAAGGTATTATTTAGTATTTTGTTAAAGAAAAATGACTTTCGGAGCCGTTTCACGCATTTCCTATTTCCCGCCTCAACCGATCAATGCTCCTCTTCTCAAGGCGTGATATGTATGACTGCGATATACCAAGCATAGTAGCCACGTCCTTTTGAGTATACTCCTTACCGTCTCTCAGTCCGAATCTGAGTTCAATTATCTCACGCTCTCTCGAAGAAAGACATCTGAGCGCAGAGCGGAGTGTCTTTTTTTCCTCTGCCATTTCCAGACCGGCGCCGACTGTGTCCTCGTCGCTGCTCAAAACATCCGAAAGAAGAAGCTCATTTCCGTCCCAATCGACGTTAAGCGGCTCGTCTATTGAGATCTCAATGTACTTGGACGTCTTACGCAGATACATCAGTATCTCGTTTTCTATACACCGCGACGCGTATGTGGCAAGCTTTATATTTTTGTCCGCGCGGAAGGTATTTATTGCCTTGATAAGTCCTATCGTCCCGATTGAAATGAGGTCCTCAATGCCCACGCCCGTGTTTTCGAATTTCTTTGCGATATATACAACGAGTCGGAGATTTCGCTCAACGAGCACAGAGCGAAGTCTGTCGTCACAGTCAAAACGTGAGAGTATATCCGCCTCTTCCTCAGGCGTAAGAGGAAGAGGAAGGGTGTCTGAGCCGTTCACATAATAAATTCTGCCGTCTCCTTCAAAAATGCGAATAAGCAGAGCGCGAAGCATAGAATTCATAATATTTTTTCTCATAAATCAGACTTTTTCCTTTCCGCTGTAAATTTATTTTATAAGACAGTTTGGGAGCAGAGACTCGCATCCACCAAATCTGCTGCTGCCCGTATCAAGCGCAATACAAGCTCTCACCTCGCTTCCGTCGAGGAGTATCTTGTCGGGAACGTATCCGAAAAGTATTCGCGCTCCGCCCGTACCAACAGGCATTATCGGAATAATACGTACACGTTTTGCGTCAGAAAGACTCGGTTCATTCAAGCTACTTTTCGACAAAAAAAAGACGTTATGCAGCGACTCGGGCACGATATTTTTCATCTTTTCCATACCCGTAATTATGACAGGGAGACCGCCTATCGGCTCCCTCAGCAGATTTCCACTGTCGCAGTAAGCGCTCATCTCAACGGCTTTGCCGTCCGAGATAACGGTCAGTGTTGTTTTCAGCGTTTTTTTTCGTTTCTTTATGCGTTTTGCTATGTACGATACGATTCCCGAAAGTATCGTTGCCCCTCCGCAAATAACAAGCGGGATTATTCCCCCCGAGCCTTTACTCGGCTCTGCGACAAACGAAAACTTATCCAGATAAATGTAAAGCTTTGTAAGTAGTTCGGATATCACCGTCGAAAGCGTAGAAAAAAGGACAAAAGAAAACGAAAGCTTTATAAATCCAAGTCCTTCAAATGCTATCACACACGCCGTAAAGGAGGTTATAATAGATATAACGAAGCTAATCCCAGAGTTTCCCGGAAAGAACATTTGAGCTATCGGAAGCGCCGCCGTAACTATAGCCGCCACAAAAAGTCTGGGAATTTTTTTCTTTGCACGAAGCACTGCCGCAACAAGCAAAAAGATGAGAAGGTCCATACATAGATTTATTATAAAAAATATATCAGCGTATATCTTAGAGCTGTCCGAAAGAAAAGCGAGTGCAAATACGAGAGGGCTCAAAAACGACAATTTTACTTTCCTCTCTTTCCTGCAATGTTCGCTAATTAAATTATATTAGATGGGGTGCGTAAATTATGTCACATTTAGATGCACTAAAAAGCCTTTTATTGCAATTTAAAGGCAAATAAATGTAAAATTTATGATATTTTTTGCTTCTATACTTGAAAAGCTCTAAAATATGGTGTATAATATCTTAAACAGAAACTTATGTAAGGGAGAAATAGTGTTATGATGCTACCCGAAAATGAAAATACCATAAAATTTGCCATAAGGGATGATAAGGAGCTTAAAATCCGTCACACGCTCTCGCAGGTCTATTCTGCGCTCAAAGAGAAAGGCTACGATCCGATAAACCAGATAGTAGGCTATATTCTCTCCGAAGACCCCACCTATATCACCAGCCACAATAACGCGCGCAGTCTTATATGTAAGATTGACAGAAACGAGCTTCTCAACGCTCTCGTGCGCTTCTATCTCACAGGAAAGTGATCTGATATTTTCTCGACAAAGAGTTAACTTACAGAATACAAGCCTTATGATAATCAAAAATATTTGCGACACAGAGCCTTTTGATCACGGGCGACTCACGGTAGCGCTCGGAAATTTTGACGGTGTGCATTTCGCGCACGCCCAGCTTATAAAAAAAGCCAAAGAGATCACATCCTCGCTCTGCAACTCGGCGGGAGAGAAAATTCTCACCGCCGTTTTTACTTTTTCCGATCTGAAAAAACCTTATATAACGACTGCCAACGAAAAGCTCGATATCTTTAAAAAGCTCGGCGTTGACGTTGTCGTTTTGTGCCCTTTTGACAGCGTAAAGGATATGTCACCCGAGGATTTTGCACGTGAGATACTTGTCGAAAGGCTATCCTGTATCCACGCCGTATGCGGATTTAATTACCGCTTTGGAAGAGGTGCTGTCGGCTCTGCCGATACGCTGAAAGAGCTTTCGCGAAAGCTCGGATTTGGCTGCACTGTTGTAAATGAGATACCGCGTGTAAGCTCAACCAGAATACGTGAGCTTATCTCGTCGGGTGATATTGAAAACGCAAGCGACCTACTTGGCAGACCCTTTTCACTCAGCGGAAGGATAGTCAGAGGCAAGGGTCTCGGTCACACATTCGGCTGTCCGACACTCAACATTGATATTGCAGACGGAAAGCTTCTTCCCGCTCACGGCGTTTATTTCACAGCGTGCAGAATAGACGGCAAGACATACCCGTCAATAACCAACATAGGCGTTTGCCCTACCTTTGGCGGAGAAAAAACAACCTGTGAGATCCATCTTCTCGACGTAAACTGTGAGCTTTACGGAAGGAACGCCGAGGTGACATTCCTGCGTTTCAGACGAGGTGAGATGAAATTCTGTTCACCTGAGGAACTTTACGAAACGATCCGAAAAGATATTTCCGCGGCGCGTGATTTTTACCTGTCACAAACAGAATAAAATAAATTGACAAATAATTTGATTTAAAAAGGAGGAAGATAATATGCAACGAAAAAAAATCGTCAGCATTACTGCGGCAGTAATACTTATGCTCGCTTTTATATTATCTCTTCCCTTTTCGGTAAAAGCGGAGGGCGAGCTAACCTACAATGACGCTGTTGCAGCATTCAAGGAGGACATGAAAGACCCAACACATATCGATTCTGTGCAGTCGGCATACTTATACTGTATCTCGACCGAGGCCGAGCTTCTTTCGTTTGATGCTTCTCCCGAGATGCGCGAATCCCCCGCAGATACTGCAAAGCTTCTCACCGCGCTTACAGCGTACGATCTTATTGAAGACCTTTCGCAAACAGTAAAAATAACACAAAAAATGATAAACGATTCTCCCGGTTCGAGATTCGGATATAAAAACGGCGATGAGGTAACCTATTCAGACCTTCTTTGCACTCTGCTTATGCGTACAGCGGACGATTCAGCCACCGCACTCGCTTATTCGCTTTGCGGAAACATGACCGTTTTCGCTCAGAAAATGAATGAGAAAGCCTCTGAGATCGGAATGACCGAAAGCGTTTTCACCAACGCCACGGGTGCTTACGACGAAAGAATGACGACAACCGCCAAGGATATATTTATCCTTGCAAACGCATTTTACAACAACGATGAGCTTATGGGCTACGTAGGTTCACGTTATCTCAGACTTGATTCGGGCTCACTTGTTTTCAGTAACAACTATCTGGTCAGTGAATACTATAACTCAACCGGCAAGGATTACCGCGACAGTTCTGTAAACGGAATGATAGTCGGAAGATCCTCTCAGCAGGGCGACGTTATCGTCCGCTCAGCAAACTACAACGGCTATGAGTACATTTGCGTCATTCTCGGCGCAAAGCGAGACGGTCATCTTCTTTATTCTTACGAGGTGTCGGGAGAGCTTATAAAATGGGGATCAAAAAACTACTCCTTCCTGAATATTCTAAGTCCGAAGATTCCCGTAACGTCTCTCCCTGTAAAGAGTGCAAGGGAGACCGATATGGTACCGATAGTTCCCTCGGAAAGCTTTTCAAAATATGTCCTGAACAATGCTTATGTAAGCG
The DNA here is from genome assembly GCA_045605765.1 of Eubacteriales bacterium. Classification (GTDB taxonomy): domain Bacteria; phylum Bacillota; class Clostridia; order Oscillospirales; family CAG-272; genus SIG672. The sequence goes on from JAZUQQ010000027.1 coordinate 25,576, forward strand.
GAAAGCTAGTAAAAGATATACGTCTGGACGTTGAAAAACTCAAAGCTCCGCTCGCAAAAGGAACTGAGGTCGGGGAGATCACGATATATTATGAAGGTGAACTTGTAGCAAAAAGTACGCTCACGACCGCGTTTGAACTTACAGAGAACACCACAAGCTCACTCATAGTTTCGATGTGGGAGATCATATCTTCAAAAAAGGCAATAAACGTATATATCGCTGCCACCTCTTGCGTTGTGATCTACGTTTTTATAAACTCGATAATAAGACACAGCCGCAAGGTCAAACGAGAGACCTCTGCATAAAATAAAAATAAAACAAGGATAACAAGGATATAAAAGGAAATAACATTATGTTTGACACTATAAAAGAAGATATCGCCGCAATAAAAAACCGCGACCCTGCGGCTCGCTCAACTCTTGAAATAATGCTACTTTATTCGGGATATAAGGCTATACGCTCATATCGACTTGCCCACTGGCTGCATAATCGCGGATTTATTTTTCTCGCACGTTGGGTCTCTCAGCGATGCGTAAGAAAGACCAACATTGAGATACACCCCGCCGCGAAGATCGGCAGACGCGTGTTTATAGATCACGGAACGGGCGTTGTTATCGGTGAGACTGCCGTCGTCGGAGACGATTGCACCATATATCAGGGCGTTACACTCGGAGGTACGGGTAAGGACAAGGGCAAGCGCCACCCGACGCTCGGAAACGGCGTTATGGTGGGCGCAGGTGCGAAGGTCCTCGGACCTATAAATATCGGAGATAACACGAGAATTGCCGCAGGTGCGGTGGTTTTAGCGGACACCCCGAGCGACTGCACGGCGGTCGGTGTTCCCGCAAGAGTGGTGCGCGTTGGCGGCGAAAAGGTCAAAAACCTCGACCAAATCCACGTATCCGACCCTATATCTCAGGAGCTTTGCCGTCTCGAACATCGCATTTCCGAGCTTGAAAAGCAGCTCGAAGAAGCGAAAGGCGAGTGACGCTCAGGGTGCCGCCCTGAGAACCTGCCAAAAACCTTAATTAAAAGCAAAACCGCAAGGGATTTGTCTCTTGCGGTTTTAATTTTAGGTAACGTGTTTTTTCGTGACAAGTCTTTCAAGAACCTCGCTCAGAGGAACGATGAGCAGTCCTGCGGCTAAGTTTCCCACCGAGTGAGCCACGTCAAAGGGGAAGCCCGCCACTATCCAGGCGAGTGTCTGCTGAAAATTCATTCCGAACATAAGCGCCTGTGCAGGAGCGTAGAGCGCCCCATAGGCGAGTCCGTGAAAGGCGCATACGGCGGGATATACGATACATTTAAGCCATTTCGGCATTCTTTTTGGGAGTATCATCGTAATTGCCCACAGGACCGTCCAGATATAAAGATAGGGTATCCACCAAAAAGAAAATCCCGCATACAGACCGTTTATCATTATGTAAACATATATCGGTATGAGTGCCTTTTTACGAAAGACTATCGTAAAGACCATCGTGAACATTCCGAGCAGGTGAATGTTGGGGAGTACTTCCATAATGATCTTAGAGCAGAACATGACCGTGCCGAGCATCGCAAACACGACCATTTCACGTATCTTTAAAGACGCACCCGTTCTTTTTTCATCTTTACTATTTTGTGTAAACAAGCTGATATATTGCTCCCTCGCTTATTTCGGTGCCGTCCACGCCCGTCATAGCATACTCGCCGTCAATATAAAACGCCCAATAGGTCTGATCAATGTCGTAATCGGCGTTAATGCCGTTGACGACCTTGATGTACAAACCGAACTCGCTATCCTCGCCGGCAATCAGACTGTGTTCGAGCAGAGCCTCCCCCACGGTGTCCGCATCGGTCTTGATAGTAAAGGTAATCGTCTTATTCTCAGCTTTTACCTCGACCGTCATGGTCTTTGCACCCTCGCCAAGCTCGGTGTTTTCGGTATAAGTCGCACTGTCCCATACGTTTGTTTTATCTGCGCCCTTGCAGGAAAAGAAACACACCACAAGCGCGAGTACAAGAATCACCGAAATAGATAAACTTAATCTTCTTTTCATTTTCTTATCCTTTCTTTTGTTTTTTTGCAAAAGGATAAAATAAAAGCGCTCTCCAAGAGAGCGTGTGCAAACAAGACCCTGATATCCTGCCATATCAAGGTATAAAAGCTTCACGATCTCTCCATATTGCCCAAGAGACTTTTATGAGTCGCGAGAGCGATAAGCATTCCGACTCGACCTGCTTTAAAGAGCAGAAGATACGGTAATGGCTGTTGCTACGGATTCTCACCGTGATTTCCTTATCCCCGAACGTGCCGTCTGTACAGCGCGCCCGACAACGAATATGATTTTCATATTCAGATGCTCCGCGTTTATTCTTTTGTGGGTTTATTATAGTATATTTTTGTTAGAATGTCAAGGCTTTTCAAAACAGTTTGCACTTTCGGCGTCAGCCATTCATTTTGCGGAGCAAAATGTACCTATTAGAGATTCGACTATATCCAAAGGGCGCAAAAAACGCACTCTTTTGAGTGCGTTTTCCTGCCAAACGACGCTTCGCACGAGATTTTTGTTTTTTATTTATTTGCGTAAGCAAATGTACCTATTAGAAATTTGACTCTATCCGAAGGGCGCAAAAATCGCACCCTTTCGGGTGCGATTTCTTGCTAAGCGATGCCTTCGGCATCGGTTTTTATTCGTAGAGCTTACCGATCTTGGTGAGTCTGTCGTACTTAGCCTTTGCATTAGCCTCAGCCTGAGCGAAGAGCTTTTCTGCTCTCTCGGGGAATGCCTGAGCAAGACGTGTGTAACGAGCTTCACCGGTAATGAATTCCTTATAATCAGCAGTGGGCTCCTTGCTGTCGAGAACGAACTTGGTCTCTGCAGCAGGATTGTATCTGAACATATGCCAGTAGCCTGCGTCAACAGCTTTCTTCATCTCTGCCTGGCAGTTAGCCATACCGCCCTTGATCGAGTGCATTTCGCAAGGTGCGTAGCCAATGATGAGCGAAGGTCCGGGATATGCCTCAGCCTCAGCAAGCGCTTTGAGGGTCTGGTTCATATCTGCGCCCATTGCGATCTGTGCAACGTAAACGTAGCCGTAGGACATTGCGATCTCTGCAAGGTTCTTCTTGCCGATTGCCTTACCTGCTGCCGCAAACTGTGCAACCTGTCCGACCTGCGACGCCTTTGATGCCTGACCGCCGGTGTTAGAGTAAACCTCGGTATCGAATACCATTACGTTTACGTCCTCACCCGAAGCAAGTACGTGGTCGAGACCACCGAATCCGATATCGTATGCCCATCCGTCACCACCAAATATCCATACCGACTTCTTGGAGAGGTAGGTCTTCTCTGCGAGTATCGCGGGAGCCACGGGGCAACCCTCTGCTGCTGCCTTTTCAAGCTCAGCAACAAGAGCCTTGGTAGCCGCTTCGTTCTTGGTGCCGTCGTCCTTGGTTGCGAGATATTCTGCCGCTGCTGCCTTGAACTCATCGGAAGCCTTATCGGATGCTGCCATCTCTTCTACCTTGCCAATGAGCTTCTCGCGGATAACCTTCTGTCCGATGAACATACCAAGACCGTGCTCAGCATTGTCCTCGAAGAGCGAGTTCGCCCATGCGGGTCCGTGTCCGCTTTCGTTGTTTACGGTGTAAGGCGTTGCGGGAGCCGAGCCACCCCAGATCGAAGAACATCCGGTAGCGTTCGAGATATACATTCTCTCACCGAAGAGCTGGGTGATAAGACGAGCGTAAGAGGTCTCTGCACAGCCTGCGCAAGATCCCGAGTACTCGAGAAGCGGCTGCTTGAACTGCGAGCCCTTAACCGAAACGTTGATAAGCTCCTTCTTCTCTGCAACCTTTGCAACTGCATAGTCGTAAGCTTCCTGCTGGTCGAGCTGAGTAGCGATAGGCTTCATCTCGATAGCGGTACCGAGCTTTTCGTTCTTGTTTACAGGGCAAGCCTTTACGCAGAGCGTACAACCCATACAGTCAAGAGGCGAAACTGCCATCGTGAACTTGTAAGCGGTCTTGATAACAGGCTTAGCTGCGAACTTGGTAACTGCGGGAGCCTCTGCTGCCTCCTCTTCGGTCATAGCAAAGGGACGAATACAAGCATGGGGACATACGAACGCACAGTTGTTACACTGGATACAGTGCTCGGGGTTCCACTGAGGAACGGTAACTGCAACGCCGCGCTTCTCGTATGCTGCCGAGCCCTGAGGGAAGGTACCGTCAACGTACTTGGTGAACGCCGAAACCTTGAGCGAGTCACCCTTCATAGCGCCTACGGGGATAACGACGTCGTTAACGAAGTCAACGAGGTCCTCTCTGTTTCCGGTAGCCTTAGCTACGGGAGCGGTCTCGCCTGCGTTTGCCCACTCTGCGGGAACGTTTACGAGGTTGAGAGCATCTTTACCTGAGTCGATAGCAGCGTAGTTGAGATCAACGATTGCCTGACCCTTCTTAATGTAGGATTTGTAAGCTGCCTTCTTCATATACTCGATAGCCTCGTCGATGGGGAGGATCTTAGCGAGTGCGAAGAATGCGGACTGAAGAACAGTGTTCTTAACTTTTGCATTACCGAGGTCGATAGCGATCTTGGTAGCGTTGATGGTGTAGAACTTGATATTATTCTTAGCAATATAGGTCTTTACAGAAGCGGGAAGGTGAGCGTCGAGCTCGGCATCGCTCCAAGGACAGTCGAGAAGGAAGGTTCCGCCCGGCTTAACGTCCGAGATCATATCATACTTGGTAAGATATGCGTTGTTGTGGCAAGCAACGAAGTCTGCCTTATTAATGTAGTAAGAGGACTTGATGGGACTATCACCGAAACGAAGATGAGAAATGGTGATACCGCCAGTCTTCTTGGAGTCATACTGGAAGTATGCCTGAATGTACTTGTCGGTGTGGTCACCGATGATCTTTATAGAGTTCTTGTTAGCACCAACGGTACCGTCTCCGCCGAGACCCCAGAACTTGCACTGAATCATATCGGAGGTAGCAGTATCGGGAGCAGCCTTCTCGTCAAGAGAAAGTCCGGTAACGTCGTCTACGATACCGATAGTGAAGTGAGCCTTGGGAGTTTCCATAGCAAGGTTCTCGAAGGTTGCGAAGATAGAAGCGGGGGTGGTGTCCTTCGATCCAAGACCGTAACGTCCACCAACGATCTTCATGCCGCCTCTGCCGACTTCAGCAAGACCTGCAACTACGTCGAGGTAGAGAGGTTCGCCAAGCGAACCGGGCTCTTTGGTTCTGTCGAGAACTGCGATAGCCTTAACGCTTGCAGGAATAGCCTCTGCGAGCTTTGCAGCTACGAAGGGTCTGTAAAGTCTTACCTTGATAAGACCAACCTTCTCACCCTTAGCGGTGAGGTAATCAACAACTTCCTCTGCAACGTCACAAACCGAGCCCATAGCGATGATAACGCGGTCAGCATCGGGAGCACCGTAGTAGTTGAAGAGCTTATAGTCGGTTCCGAGCTTTTCGTTAACCTTGTCCATATACTCTTCTACGATTGCGGGAAGCTCATCATAGTATGTATTGCATGCTTCTCTGTGCTGGAAGAAGATATCTCCGTTTTCAGCCGATCCGCGAAGAACAGGGTGCTCAGGGTTGATCGAACGTGCGCGGAATGCCGCAACTGCATCCATATCTACCATTTCTGCGAGATCCTCATAGTCCCAAGCAGCAACCTTCTGAATCTCGTGAGAGGTACGGAAGCCGTCGAAGAAGTTGAGGAAAGGAACTCTGCCCTTGATGGTAGCAAGGTGTGCAACTGCGCCAAGGTCCATGATTTCCTGCGGGTTGGTTTCTGCCATCATAGCGAAACCGGTCTGACGGCAAGCGTAAACGTCGGAGTGGTCTCCGAAAATATTGAGTGCGTGCGATGCAACGCAACGAGCCGAAACGTGGATTACGCAAGGGAGAAGCTCACCGGCGATCTTATACATATTCGGGATCATAAGGAGAAGACCCTGAGATGCGGTATAGGTCGTGGTGAGAGCACCTGCTGCAAGAGAACCGTGAACGGCACCTGCGGCGCCTGCCTCTGACTGCATTTCAGTTACCTGTACGTTCTGCCCGAAAATGTTCTTTGCGGGCTCACCGAAAATGTTTTTGTCGGAAGCCGACCAAGTATCCGTTACCTCTGCCATAGGAGACGAAGGAGTAATAGGATAAATAGCAGCAACTTCCGTGAACGCATACGAAACGTGTGCGGCGGCGGTATTACCGTCCATTGATACTTTTCTTCTGTTTATCACTTTGTGATACCTCCGGAAAACAATTATTTTTTCATACACCGCTATTCTAGCACTTTATCGTCAAAATGTAAAGACCTTTTGACAAATTTCTAACGATTTTCTTTGTGAATTATTGATAAATTTTTTGTAAATTATAATTTTTATGGTAAAAAGCGATTGTCAAACACAAAAAAAGTGATACAATTAGATTACACAAAGTAATTTAGGAGGAACTATCCGAATGCTTACCGTCGATACCGAAAAGGAGCTCACTGCCGAAAATGCAGAAGAAAAAGAGCTTCCCACCGAAATCAGTGAAAATCTCAAAACCGTTAACGCGCTTTTTTCACAGCTCACCCTTTCAGAGCTTGAAAACGCACTTATGGTCACGAGCGACAGAAGCGAAAAAGTTCTTTACAGAACTCTTCTCAACCTTAAAATGCAACTCGATCAGGAAAAGATAATAAATCAGACTCTTCTCTGATCCAGTCAACCAAGTCACATAACTTATCGAGGTCAAAGTTAAGATGAACGAGATCCAAGTAAAGCCTAACTATATAATATTTGCGGGAATAAACGGTGCCGGAAAGACCGCTCTATACAACGTTCTTTCGCCCAACACCGATCTCGGAGTAAGAGTGAGCGTTGACGATATTGCCGCCTCACTCGGCGATTGGCGAGATACGCTCGTCCAGCTTAAAGCCGCGCGCGGGGCTATGCGCCTTCTTGCTGAATCCATAGAGAAAAGAGTCAGCATAAATCAAGAGACCACTCTTCCCGGCGAAGCTATCGTGCGTTATGCAAAGCAGGCACGTGATGCGGGATATCACATAATACTTTACTTCGTGGGAATAGAAAACGTCGAAATGGCAATCGAGCGCGTAAAAGAGCGAGTTGCCAAAGGCGGTCACGGAATAGAAGAAGCGGTTATACGCAAAAGATTTGACTCTATGTCGGCAAATCTTTCACGCCTTCTTCCCTACTGCGACGTTGCATATTTTTACGATAATTCGCGAAAATTCAGACAAGTCGCCGTGATGCGCGGAGGAGCTTTTGTCGATATGGACTCAAATCTTCCGCTTTGGCTCAAATGCGTGCCGGGATCTCCCGAATACACAGGAAACGTCGTATAATAAAATTGGGAAATTGCGTTGCAATTTCCCAATTTATCTAAATTCATCTAAGCTCCTATCATTAAAATAAGACCGAGAATGAGCATTATCTCATCGTCGTAGTCGCCCGAACTTCCAAGCATAAGAAGTCCCGTGAGCATCATATCTTCGAGCGTCATATTTCTCACAGAGGACGATATCTCTCCCATTTTTCCATAAACATTTTCGTCCGGAGGCAAGTCGTGACCGGTTTGCTCGTTTTCGGAAACATCGACCGTAGGAGTAGGCGGCATAGGAGACTCCTCGGGATACACAGAAGTCTCTCCGTCATTTTGTCCAAAAGAGCGATTCTCCTCAAAAAACTCTTTTTCGGGAAGAAAGTCTCTCGGGTCTAAATACCGGCGAGGCGCGTTAGGCGTACCGTCCGTTACAGGAATGTAAACAGCCCATTTAGGAAAAGTATCCGTGTCATTCCTTTCACTCTTTTCTGTCTTTTCTGTCACTCTTGCCCTTTCCAGAGTACTTTGCGGTGCAGGAGCCGACCTGCTGCGCTGAGCGCGGTCTGTGTTGTAGAATCTTCTGCTATACAACTCTCACCCTCCCGTCACTTTTTAATGCCGTAAAGACCACCTGCGGCATCCGCAAGTCCGAGGATCTTTATAACCACTTCAAGCTTATCCCGCTTATCCTCACTGAGGAAGGGGCGCATCGCTTCAAGCAAACGTATCCTATCGCAAGATCTTATCTTATGACCCTGTTTTCTATTGGAGTTTCCGTCGTGTTTCATCTCCTGATATGTTTGTTTTGTTCTCTCGTCAGTCTGCATATGATCGCCAGTGATAGCCCGCTTATTACTTTCCTCGTTTTGAAAAGATCCGTCGTCATTATTTATACTGTTTAACCCTGCGTTTCCGAGAGAAAGACCGCTGAGTGCTCCCGACGAGGAAAGGGCACTTGCAATGTTCATAACCTTTCCGAGCGACTCGGGATCTTCAAGCAGCTTTGACAGCACGGATCCCATATCACCCATATTTCCGATATTACCGTTCATATGATATCATACCTTTCAAAAATTATGTCGTTTTTTCGTCGTCAGACACAACACCGACGATATCGAGTATCTCACTCGTCTTTTGCGGGCCGAGACGGTACGCCAGCTTTTTTATATCATTGTCACTTGCATTTGCAAGCATCGCCCGTATTGCCGAGCTGTTTGACCTCATCATAGCCGTCTGATTTCTCGAAGCGCCCAGCGCGCTCAGAACCGACGAAAGCATTGCGGAAAAGGTCTCGTCATCAAGCGTTGCGATCTGTCTCAGCTTCTGAGCTTCCTCGGCTGTTATATCGTATTTTCTCATATTTCCAACTGTTCCTTTCAATTTTCAGAGTAGGCTTTACCTTTCAAGGACAGTATATGCGCATTTTAACCAGTTGACATTTCATACTTAAAGAGAGTTGTTTATGGAAAGAAAAATAATAGTGGTGTCCGATTCACACGGAGTTATCACAAATCTGAGCAAGGTATTTGATATGCACAGGGACGCCGATGCGTTCATACATCTCGGGGACGGTGCGAGAGAATTCGATGCGCTCTGCCGTCAGAGAGAGGCCGTCGGATATTCCCTGCTCGGAAACTGCGATCTTGCCTTTATGTGTCCGGGCGCACAAACGCCGCACGCGATATACACAATCGGCGGCAAGAGATTTTTTATGACTCACGGAAACACGTACGGAGTAAAATCAAACAGAGAAACGCTCATCTCGATCGCAAAGAAAAAAGCTCCCGATGTTGATATCATCCTGTATGGTCATACTCACATACCCGAAAATAAATACCTTTCTCCCGAGGGCAACTCGGATAAAGGTATATATATCATAAATCCGGGAAGCATCTCCTGCCCGAGAGATCTGAACAGACCATCGTACGCTCTGATACTTATTAAAGGAGATAGCATTATCACAAACGTTGCCTATTTATAAAGAAAGGAAACACCGATGCTGAAATATAAACCCAAACGTTACACAAAAACCGCGATGACCATCGAAATAATACTTTTTACACTTCTTGCCGTTTTAGCCGTAGTTACGGCATTTCAGACAAGCTACAAGCTTATAGGACAATCTCTCGTTTTTGTCATAGTTGCAGGAATGCTGTACATCGCCGCAAGATATATGATCTACGAGTACACCTACGCTATATCGGACGACAGATTTGAGGTCAGTCGAGTGGCGGGCAGAGTACCGAGCACGCTTATAAGTATAGACATTGAAGCAAGCGATCTCCTAGTTCAAATAGAAGATAAAAAGGATCTCAAAAAGCACGCGGTCGTAAGGACTGAAAACGTGTGCGCGAACCTTTCTCCGCGCGGACGTCTGTACGCGTATATAACCACCGTAAACGACAAAAGAACGGCAATTCTTATCGAGGCAGACGAGCTTTTTGCTCTCGCCGTAGCAGAACGTATAAATATGAAAAAATTCTCTCAATCTCAAGAAGATGACGAAAACAATGACACGGAGGACTGACATACATGGCTTTTGACGCAGGAATGATCCTCGCCGTAGCAAGCGAGCTTCGTGAAAAGATTGTCGGTGCGAGAGTTGAAAAGGTCCATCAGCCCGAGCGTGATGAGATAGTTTTACTGCTCCATCTCGGACGGGAAAATTTCCGACTTTCCATATCGGCGTCTCCGAACAATCCTCGAATACATTTATCTACCAGTAACAAGGAAAATCCCGCCTCTCCGCCAATGTTCTGTACGATGCTCAGAAAATATCTGACAGGCGCTAAAATAACAGAGGTCAGAACGCTTGGATTTGAAAGAATAATATTCATCGACTTTGAAGCTCACGACGATCTCGGATACTCCTTCAAGGTAACTCTCGTTGCCGAGATCATGGGAAAATACAGCAACATAATATTCTGTCGCAACGAAAACATGAAGATACTCGGCGCAGCCCGTCCTGTCGATTTCACGACCAGCCGTGTCCGTCAGGTGATTTCCGGAATGCTATACGAGGCACCGCCTGCGCAGGACAAGAAAAATCCGCTTGAGGAAACGAGGGAAGGCTTTCTCGCGTCGGCAAAGGACTCCGAAAAACGCTCGGACAGGTTTATTATCGACACCTATCTTGGAATCTCCTCGACGGTTGCAAGAGAGATCGCGCACAGGAGCGTGCAGAACGTTTGTGACTCTCCTGAGGCTCTTTGCAACGCCTTTTTCGAGTTTGTAGAGATACTTAAAACGAAGAGCTTTGAGGCGGTAATGATCGTCGATGAAGGCTCGCGTCCGATAGAATATTCATTTTTCGATCTTTTGCAATATTCTGGAATGAAAAAGCAGACCTTCGGTAGCGTTTCCGAGCTTATTGAAGCCTTTTTCCTGAGCCGTGATAACACCGAGCGTGTAAAGCAGCGTGCCGCCGATATTTTCAAGCTTCTTTCGAACACGAAAAGCCGTCTTGAAAGAAAGACCGCACTTCAGCTCTCCGAGCTTGAAGATTGCGAAAAGAAGGAAGAAATGCGTAAATTCGGTGAGCTTATAACTGCAAGCATCTACACTCTTAAAAAGGGTATGTCGCATGCGAGAGTCATCGACTACTACGTTGAGGATACTCCCGAAATACTTATCCCTCTCGACGCCCGTCTCTCTCCGGCGCAGAATGCGCAGGCGTATTATAAAAAATACACCAAAATGAAGAATGCCGAGCGCGAAATATCAAAGCAGATCAAGCAGACTGATCGCGAGATAGCGTATATTGATTCGGTTCTTGACAGTCTGACGCGTGCGTCCGGTCAAAGCGAGCTCGACGAGATAAGACGAGAGCTTGCAGAGGCAGGCTACGCCTCTGCACAGAAAAAGCAGAGCGGTATGAAAAAGCCGCAGAATACGGGTAAACCGATCGAATACGTCACCTCGGGCGGATACCGTCTGCTATGTGGAAAAAACAACCTGCAAAACGATTATCTTACCACGAAATTTGCCGAGAAGAGCGACTGGTGGTTCCACGTCAAGGGCGCACCTGGCAGTCACGTCATAATGCTGCTTGACGGCAGAGAGGAGCCGCCCGCCGAGGACTTCACCGAGGCGGCAACAGTTGCGGCGTTCAACTCTTCCCTTTCGGAATCGAAGAACGTTTCGGTTGACTATACGCTCGTGCGCCACATTAAAAAGCCGCAGGCTTCAAAGCCCGGGTTTGTAACCTACAATACCTATTGGAGCGCAGTAGTCACTCCCAACGCCTCGCTTTGCGAAAGGCTTCGTAAAAAGTAAAAATTTACCCCTGCTAATTCTGCGGGGGTTTTCTCGTTAAGAACACTTTTTTATTTAGTAACTGTAAAGCCTGAATTTTTTTCGCATATAATGATAGCGCAGCTTATACGGAAAGGACGGTAAAATATGACTCTTCACGACATATCACTCACGCGAAAAAGCGGCAAAATATCTCATCTTGGGCGAGAGATGATCATCTATTCGCTTGAAATCCCCGAGATCGCCGACGAAGGATTTCCAAACTCACTTTTCACGGATACGGCGCATGGCTATTTAAAGTATCTTGAAGCCTTTGCCGAAAAAGAGCTTATTCCCAGGCTCGAAAGGCTTGTTTCCGAGCAAAAACGCCTGCGCGAGATAAAACGCGAACTCGGTATCCCGACAAACGCTTTTCTTGTGTGGAAATTCTCGGTATTTAATGAAAAATACCTTTCGGCGATATGTGAAACAAGGCTTGAATATTCAAATTCAAAAAAGCTTTACACCCTGAAAGCTCTGACCTTTGACATGGAAACTATGACCTTAAAAAAAGCACGTGATTTTTCAAAAAGCTCAAAAAGGCACAAATATTCCTTTTACATTTCATCATCGAAGCTTTATACCTTTGACAAAAATAGCGTATATGCTGAAAATTTCGACAATGCCATGTCAAATATGGGTATTCGTATTTGCAAAATAGACAAGATAAAGTGTCAAAATTTGTGAAAATAATAGAAATTTTCCTTATTTTATAAAGCCTATTTAATTCTCAGGTGATATATGATATAATGTAATAAATTTATACTGATCTAGTTTTTGCTGTCGGTAGAATTAATATATTTGACCTGATTTGCGGGTCAGATGAAAGGAATGATTTGTATGACGGGTAAAATACTCGATGAAATACTCGAAGCCGAGGATCGTGCAGCCGAGATAAAGAGATCTGCAAGCGCAAAAGCATCAGATATTGTCTCAAAAGCAAGGCTTGACGGTGAGATGCTCTGCCGTGAGGTTCGTGAGCACGCCGCCTCAAAAAAGCGAGAGCTCGCTAGTGAAGTCTCTCGTGTGAGCGACGAAGCGCTTGCTTCGGCACGTGCCGAAGCAGAAAACAAGACTCTTATCGTATGCGCGGCTGCCTCAGCCAACATACCCGATGCAGTAAACTTCATAATCGGGAAGGTAGGAAGTATATGGCAATAGTCAAAATGAAAAAGCTCTCGCTTGCCGCCGCTTCCTGCGATGCAGACGAGCTTATGCAAAAGCTTATGTGGACAGGCAGCGTTGAGGTCTCGAACGCGACCGAGTCGGTTTCCGGAGACTCTCGTCTTTCTCCCGACGAGCGCTTTTCACAAAGACTTGCAGAGCTCTCCGAAAAGCTAGCTCGGTATGAGAGGACGCTTTCTATTCTGAAAGCCCACGAAAAGGCGAGAGGCAGTCTTTTTGCAAAGAAAAAAGGATATGGCAAAGAGCTTTATGACAGTCCCGACGACACACTAGCGAAGGCAGATGCGCTGACAGTACGCGTCTCAGATATCATAGGAAGCATCGATGCCATTATTTCCGAAGAAACTCGGATTCGCATCTCGCTCGAAGTCCTTTCTCCTTGGAAGGCTTTTAATGTAAAGCTTTCGATAAAAGGTACGCCTTCCACACAAATGATACTGGGTTCTTTGCCACTAACGGTAAATTCCAAAGCGTTGCTCAACGAACTAGCTCTCGAATGTGAAAACGCACTGCTCGAAGTAATTTCCGAGAGCGAAAACGCATCTTATATCTGCGTATTTGCACTAAATGAGGATATCGACAAGGTAACTTCTCTGCTCTCTCGTAAGGGATTTATACGCGCTGACTTTTCGGCGTATGAGGATTCTGCCGCGCAGGAATATGAAAAGCTCATATCAAGAAGTGCCCAGCTCGACTCCGAGCGGATCGGTCTTGAAGCCTCTTTGAAAAAGCTTGCTCAGTCAAATGATATTCTGCGACTCGCCTGTGACGTAGTCGATTCGCAGATAGCCAAGGTCGAGGCAGAAAAAAGACTGATCTGCACGAAATCAGCAGTAATTCTTTCAGGTTGGGTTCCCGAGAAAAAAACGGATGCGATAGAAAAAATACTTACAAATTACGACTGTTTTTACCAGTTTACAGATCCCGAGGATGGTGACGACGTTCCCGTCCAGCTTTCAAACAAGTCGATATTTACTCCCTTTGAAAGCATAATAGATATGTACGTTCTTCCCGCTTACGGATCGTTTGACCCAACCGCGATAATGGCGGTGTTCTATTTCATCATATTCGGAATGATGCTTGCCGACGTGGTTTACGGACTTATCCTTGCACTCGGCGGACTCTGGGCAGTAAAAAAGCTTGATCTTCCGAAGGGTGTAAAACAACTGGTCAAGCTATTTGCGATATGCGGAGTATCCTGTACGGTATGCGGAGTTTTCTTCGGAAGCTATCTCGGCGACCTGCCCTCGGCTCTCGTTCAGGCTTTTGGCGGCGAGGCGTTCACGATGCCGCTCACGCTTATCGACACGCTCGGAGATCCGATAACGCTTATCGTCGTTTCGCTTGCAGTCGGACTTATCCATATGCTCGCAGGTCTTGCAATACAGTTCTACGTAGTCTGCCGTGACAGATCGTTCATCTTCGCCTTCTTCGACGTCGGCGGTTGGTTCATAGTCTTTGCTGGTGCGGGACTTTATTTCATCATCAGAAACGTCGGACTTATCATTATCGGTGTGGGCATCGTAGTTATGATGATAGGCGGAGCACTTAAAAAGACTGGAGTTTTCGGAAGAATAGTCGGAAGCCTCGGTGCCGTGTACGGATTTGTCGGATTTGCCTCCGACCTTATATCCTACTCACGAATTATGGCGCTCGGTCTTACCTCGGCGATTATCGCAAGCGTGTTCAATATTCTGGCGACGATAGCTCTGCCGAATCCGATAGGATTCCTGCTTTTCATTGTGGTAATCATCATCGGACACGTTCTTAACCTCGGTATCAACATTATCGGAACCTTCGTACACGCGAGCCGTCTGCAATATATCGAATTTTTCGGAAAATTCTACGAGGACGGAGGACGTAAATTCTCACCCCTCACCACGCGTGAGAAATACACTAAAATAACAGATCTCGAAGACAGAGATTGATTATAAATTTAAAAACATTCATCTATAAAATTTGGAGGACAAAACAATGTTTACAATTCTTACAGAAGTAGGCTCTATCTCGTTCGGTCAATATCTTTCCAACATTACTTTTGGCTCGGCACTCGCTCTTCTCGGAGCATTCCTTGCAGTCGGTCTTGCAGGCTGGGGCTCAGCAAAGGGCGTTGGTATGGTAGGTCAGGCAGCAGCAGGTGTTATTTCCGAGGATCCCTCGGTAGCAGGTAAGGCGATAATCCTTCAAGCTCTTCCTGCAACTCAGGGTCTTTACGGCTTCGTCGTTGCCTTTCTCGTAATGCTCAAAGGCGGTGCTCTCAGCGGAAACATATTCACCCTCTCACTCGAACAGGGTATGTTCTTCTTTGTCGCTTGTCTCCCCATCGCATTCGTTGGCTTATTCTCGGCCATCCATCAGGCAAAGGTTGCGGCAGCAGGCGTTCAGATGATCTCGAAACAGAAGGATAAATTCGGTACCGCTATCACCAGTGCGGCTCTCGTTGAGACCTATGCGCTCTTCTCGCTCCTGGTATCGGCACTTCTCATCCTTCTCTACAAATAATTTGAGAGTTTATAATCAGATGGACACAAATTGTCAGAAAGGACGGCTTTTGTGAATTCAAGTGAAAAGATAATCGGAAGGATAATCTCGGTAGCTCAAAGCGAGGCTGACGAGATACTGTCGGCTGCTCAAAAAGAAGCTGACGGCATCACCGAAGAATATAAGAAAAAAGCCGCACAGATCGCAGCAAGCGCAGAAGCCGAGCTTAGCGCCGACACCGAAAACGCGCGTGCGCGTATAAAAACCTCGGCGGAAAAGCTTGCGCGCAACATCATGCTAGATGCAAAAAGCGCCAAAATTGACGAAGCGTTTGAAAAAGCACGTATCAGACTTATATCCATACCCGACGAAGATTACGAAAAAATGCTCTCAATTATGCTCGTATCTACCGTAAAAACTCAGATCGAGTCGGAAAAGCGTGCGCTTGAACAGGATACCGACGGCGAGCTCGCTGCTTGCGAGACTTACGAGGTACTCCTTGCGGCAAAGGACAAGTCAAGAGTCGGAGCGTCTATGATAAAAGAAGCTGCAGATATTGCAAAGAGCGCCGGAAAGAGGCTTTCTGTTTCAAGTGGCGATGCAAATATCGACGGAGGCTTTATTCTCCGCGCAGGCGATATTGAGATAAACTGCTCGATAGGTCTTATCCTGTCACAACTCAGAAACGATCTCGAAGGCGACGTTTATCGCATACTCTTCTCGTAAGTGGGAGGATCGCAATGATAAACGACAAGAAAAAAAGAAACAAGGGCGAAAGAATCTCAGGCGAAGATTATATCTACGCTTCAGCTATGGTCCGCACCAGAGAAACACACCGTATAAATTACGACGCACTTCTCCGTATGGCAGAGGCAAGGGACGTTTACGAGATCTGCAAAATGCTTCCCGAATACTCGATAGAACCGATATATTCTCAAAACGGAACTATTAACGCCGAGGAAACGGTAACGGCTTATCTTTCTGAGGAGTTCAGAGTTGTCGGCAAGGCGATGCCTCAAAGCGCGATACTGAATTTTCTCAGAGTTTCATACGATTGCCATAACCTAAAAAGCGTGATCAAATGCGTCGCGCGCGGACGAGAGAACTGTGAAGATTTGTTTATTGATCTGGGAACAGTTCCTTCACATGAGGTGATCGAAAAAATCAAAAACGAAAAGCTCTCGGCATTCCCCAAAAACATGGCAGATGCTTACGAAAAAGCAGAAAAAGCCTATGCTCAGAGCGGCGATCCCAAGCTCATCGACTCGATTCTCGACGAGGCTTGCTATGCCGATATGCTTGAAGCTACGCGTTCATATCGCAAGGACTATTTTAAAAAGCTGGTCGAAATAAAGATCGACACTACGAATATAACGACCGCCGTCAGGGTACTGCGTATGGGCGATATCACAGGACTTTTTGAAAGTATGTTCATAAGTGGCGGCTCACTTGATATTGAGTTTTTCAAAAAATCTATGCAGTCAGGAGAAAAAGGACTGTTTTTCGCTCTTAAGGGCAGCGGCTACGATTTTCCTGAGAGCGACGGTATTTCGCTCACTACTCTCGCAAAGCTCTGCGAGGCTATCTATGTGAACTATGTCAGCCGCGCAAAGGACGTCGATTTCGGAGCGGAGATATGCGTGGAGTATCTGATAAAAGCAACCTATGCAACCAAAATGCTCAGAATGGTAATCGCCGCAAAGCAGACAGGCGTTTCAAGCGAAAAGATCAAGGAAAGCATCGGAAAGTTCTGATATTTCAAACAACTAAACGTAAAAAGGTTGGTGACCTTAAAATGAACAAGATCGCTATAATAGGCGATACCGAAAGCACGCTTGGCTTTCTTGCGGTCGGTTTTTCGGTTTTCCCTGCCACTTCGGGCGAAGAGGCGGCGAAAACGCTCGTAAGGCTTGCCGCAGATGGATACGCGATAGTTTATATAACCGAGGATCTCGCCTGCGAGATCACCGAAACAATATCGCGCTACAAGGACTGCCCCACCCCTGCGGTCATTATGATCCCCGGAAAATCGGGAAGCCGAGGGATCGGTATGCACAATATCAAAAAATCGGCAGAGCGCGCCATCGGTGCAGATATACTTTTTAAAGAATAAATTTTAACTCCTATAAGTCAGAAAGGAACCGTTTTCAGCGGGGTACTATTTAAAATGGTAGAAGGAAGAATAGTCAAGGTATCCGGCCCTCTGGTCATCGCAGAGGGTATGAGAGAGGCTAATATGTTCGACGTCGTGCGCGTCGGAGAAGCAAAGCTCATCGGAGAAATAATAGAAATGCACGGAGACAGAGCCTCTATACAGGTCTACGAGGAGACCGCCGGTATTGGTCGCGGTGACAAAGTCATCTCGACCGGAGCTCCCCTTTCGGTTGAGCTCGGTCCCGGTCTTATCACCGGTATTTACGACGGAATTCAGCGTCCTCTCGACGTTATTTATGAAAAATACGGCACGAACATAATCAAGGGTATCGACGTTCCTGCTCTTTCTCAGGAAAAACTCTGGAGTTTTGAGGCAAGCGTAAATGTCGGTGACGAGGTAGTCGGCGGAGACGTTTACGGAACCGTCCGCGAAAACGAGCTCGTAGTTCACAAAATACTCGTTCCGCCCAAGACTTCCGGTAAAATAGTCGCTATCGAAAGCGGAGAATACACCGTAAGTGACGTTATCGGAAAGCTCGAGACGGCAAGCGGTGAGATAATCGACATCACCCTTTCGCAGAAGTGGCCGGTACGTATCGCACGTCCCTACTCGGAAAAGCTTCCTCCCGTAACTCCTCTTGTAACCGGTCAGCGCTCGATAGATACCCTTTTCGCTCTCGCAAAGGGCGGTACAGCCTGTGTCCCCGGTCCTTTCGGAAGCGGAAAGACTGTCGTTCAACATCAGCTCGCAAAGTGGAGCGACGTTGACATCGTTGTTTACGTCGGCTGCGGAGAGCGCGGAAATGAAATGACAGACGTTCTTCTCGAATTTCCCGAGCTTCGCGACCCCAAAAGTGGCGAGTCGCTTATGAAGCGTACAGTACTTATTGCTAATACCTCGGATATGCCGGTTGCAGCTCGTGAAGCCTCGATTTACACCGGTATAACGATAGCAGAATATTTCAGAGATATGGGATACTCGGTCGCGGTAATCGCCGACTCGACCTCGCGCTGGGCAGAAGCACTACGCGAGATGTCCGGCCGTCTCGAGGAAATGCCCGGCGAAGAAGGATATCCCGCATACCTTACCTCACGTCTTGCTCAGTTCTACGAAAGAGCCGGACAGGTCGTTTGTCTCGGAAACGACAAACGAGTAGGCGCGGTATCTGCAATCGGAGCGGTTTCCCCTCCCGGCGGTGACCTTTCCGAGCCGGTCGCTCAGGCAACGCTTCGTATAGTGAAGGTATTCTGGGGGCTTGATGCCTCTCTTGCATACCGCCGTCACTTCCCTGCAATCAACTGGCTTTCCTCCTATTCACTCTATCGCGACCGCTTTGCGGAGTGGTTTTCGACTAACGTTTCTCCCGAATGGAACGATAATACTGCCAAGTTTATGAAGATACTCCAAGAGGAAAGCGAGCTTGACGAGATCGTAAAGCTCGTCGGTATGGACGCGCTTTCCGCAAACGACAGACTCACTCTTGAAGTCGCACGCTCTATCCGCGAGGACTATCTCCAACAGAATGCCTTTGAGGACGTTGACTCGTACACTCCTCTTGAAAAGCAGGATAAGATGATGAAGCTTATCCTTTACTTCCACGAAAAAGCCTCGGAGGCTCTTTCTAAGGGCGCAGACATCGAGGATATTGCAAGCCTCGCGGTCAGAGAACAGATCGGACGCGCAAAGGGTATAGAAAGTGAGAACTTTGCCTCGGCGTTTGACGCTATTATGAAGGATATAGACAAAGAACTCGACAAAGCTGTTTCCAAAGCGTCGCAGATCTAAAAATTCATAAGTTGCTTATATGGAGAAATTATGATAAGAGAATATAGAACAATAGAAGAAGTCGCCGGACCCCTGATGCTTATAAAGCAGATCGACGGCGTAAAATACGACGAGCTCGGAGAGATCGAGCTTGAAAACGGCGAGATCCGCCGTTGCCGTGTGCTTGAAGTAAACGGCTCGAACGTGCTGGTTCAACTCTTTGACAACGCGGCAGGACTCAACCTCTCGACGAGCAAGGTGCGTTTTTCGGGTCACGGAGTTCAGCTTCCCGTTTCGCAAGATATGCTCGGCAGAGTATTTAACGGAATGGGCGAGCCTATCGACGACGGCCCGCGCATCATTCCCGAAAAAACACTTGACATAAACGGAACGCCGATAAATCCTGCGGCGCGTATGTATCCCGACGAATTTATCCAAACGGGAATCTCGACCATCGACGGACTTAACACCCTTGTTCGAGGACAGAAGCTCCCGATATTCTCGGGCTCAGGTCTCCCCCACGCAAACCTTGCGGCGCAGATAGCGCGTCAGGCGAAGGTTCGCGGAAAGGACGAAAAGTTTGCGGTCGTTTTCGCAGCTATCGGTATCACCTTTGAGGAAGCGGATTTCTTTATTTCCGA
Source organism: Eubacteriales bacterium (assembly GCA_045605765.1). Lineage (GTDB taxonomy): Bacteria > Bacillota > Clostridia > Oscillospirales > CAG-272 > SIG672. The sequence goes on from JAZUQQ010000027.1 coordinate 45,428, forward strand.
CTTCAAAAAGACGGGCGCTATAGACAGAACCGTACTTTTCATCAACCTCGCAAGCGACTCTGCTATCGAGCGAATAACCACGCCCCGTATGGCACTGACCGCCGCAGAGCATCTCGCGTTTGACTGCGGTATGCACGTTCTCGTAATAATGACAGACATTACCAACTACGCAGAGGCTCTCCGCGAGGTATCGGCGGCGCGTAAGGAGGTTCCCGGACGCCGCGGATATCCCGGAAATCTTTATACAGACCTTGCAACTATGTACGAGCGCGCAGGAAGAAAGAAGGGCTCGGACGGAAGTATCACTATGATCCCGATACTCACGATGCCCGAGGACGACAAGACTCATCCGATCCCTGACCTTACCGGATATATCACCGAGGGACAGATAATTCTCTCACGCGATCTTTACAGAAAAGGAATGGCTCCGCCCGTTGACGTTCTTCCCTCCCTTTCCCGTCTTAAAGACAAGGGTATAGGTGACGGAAAAACCCGCGCGGATCATGCAAACGTAATGAACCAGCTCTTCTCGAACTATGCGCGAGGCAAAGAGGCCAAGGAGCTTATGGTGGTTCTAGGAGAGGCGGCGCTTTCTCCTATGGATCGCCTTTACGCTAAGTTCTCTGACGAGTTCGAGACCCAGTATATAAATCAGGGTTTCTATGAGAACCGTGACATTGAGAAAACTCTCGACATCGGTTGGAAGCTGCTTTCAATACTCCCAAAGAGCGAACTCAAAAGGATCAAGCCTGAATTTATCGAGAAGTATTATCAGGATCAAAAAGATTAAAAATCCATTAGAAACCGAGGAAAAAGCCTATGGCTGAAATTCGCGTAAATCCCACGCGTATGGAAATGAAGCGCATAAATGCGAGGCTGACCACCGCAAGACGCGGTCACAAGCTTCTCAAAGACAAGCAGGATGAACTTATGAAGCTTTTCCTTGAAGTCGTGCGCCAGAACAAAGCCCTGCGCGAGGATATAGAAAAAAGAATAATGTGCGTCCATCAGAGCTTCACTCTCGCTTCTGCTGTAAGCTCTCCGAAAATGCTTGAAGAAGCGCTTATGCTTCCAAAAAGCCGGTGCAACCTCGACGTCGAATACAAAAATATGATGAGCGTAAACGTTCCCGTATATAAATTCGACATCGTAGGAAGCGAAGGAGGCGGTTATAACTACGGCTTTGCCTTTACTCCGGGTGAACTTGACGACGCGGTAGGAGAACTCACTGAGCTTCTCCCCGATATGATAAAGCTGGCAGAAACAGAAAAAACCGCACAGATGCTCGCAGAGGAGATCGAAAAGACACGCCGACGCGTCAACGCGCTTGAATACATTATGATCCCTCAGTACGAGAAAACCATAAAGACTATAAAAATGAAGCTTGACGAGGTGGAGCGCGGTAATACCACCCGTCTTATGAAGGTAAAGGATCTTATGCTCGAAGCACAGCTTGCGCAAAAGCGTAGGAGCGACGGTCAGACAGATCAGTATTAAAGTCACGCCCTCTGCCCTGAAATCGGACAGGGGGCTATAACTACTTATAATATTTGAAAATTTACGGAATACGGACAAACAAAGCAAAATATAATTTATTACAGTTCTCTATAATTTATTTTGCGGAGGTTTATCTGAAATGTTCGTTTATTCTTTCAAGGCAACGAGTCTTAAAGCCGCCGTCACGCTTAGCGTCGCCGCGCTTATACTCGTTGCTCTCATTCTTGCCGTTCCGTCCTACGGAGCGATCGAAACCGATACCGACGGCATATCCTATTCGGGCGTAAAAAGCGCATCTGACGCAGCCGAGTTTTTAAAGCAATTCGGTTGGGAAGTGTCAGGCGAGCCGACAGAAAGTGTCGAGATCAAAGTTCCTTCCGATTTCGACAGCGTGTTCACTGAGTACAACGAGATTCAAAAAAGGCAGGGGCTTGATCTAGCAAAATACCGTCGCAAATCGGTAACGAGATACACCTTTGAGGTGAAAAACTTCGATGGCGCGAGCGGAGAGGTCCTTGCAAGCGTCATCGTTTACAGGGGCAACGTCATAGCAGGCGACCTTTGTCAAAGCGGAGAAAACGGATTCGTTGTCGGCTTTGAAGGAAAATAAAATCCAAACGTTCAAAAGAAAGGGAAGAAGAAAAAAATGGAGCTTACCTACGTTGCTACCTGTCTTTTCGGACTTGAAAAATTTTTAGGAGAAGAAATTGACGCTCTCGGTTACACGCGTATATCGACCATTGACGGTCGCGTGACCTTCATCGGAGATATATCGGCGATCGCGCGCTGCAATATCGGTATGCGCTTTGCCGAGAGGCTGTACATAAAGCTCGGAGAGTTTACAGCCGACACCTTTGACTCACTTTTTGAGGGAACGAAGGCTCTCCCTTGGGAGAATTTTATAGGGGAAAACGATACCTTCCCCGTTTCGGGACATTCTGTGAAAAGCAAGCTTTTCAGTATTCCCGACTGTCAGTCGATAGTTAAAAAGGCGATAGTAGAACGCCTTAGAATGAAATATCATCTCTCTTTTTTCCCCGAGGACAAAACTCTTTACAGAATCGAATTTTTCATTCTAAACGATACTGCAAGTCTTATGATAGACACATCGGGCGTCGCCCTTCACAAAAGAGGCTACCGTCCCTCGTCGAATGCGGCACCTCTGCGCGAAACTCTCGCCGCCGCACTCGTCAAAATAGCACGCCCGAGAGAGGACGTGCTATTCTGGGATCCCATGTGCGGATCGGGAACTATTGCGATCGAAGCCGCGCTGATGCAGACAAACCGCGCGCCCGGTATGAATCGCCGTTTTGACAGTGAAAAATTCCCTCAGATAGAGGCAAATATATGGAAAATGGCGCGCGAAGAGGCACAGAATAATATAAAAGTAGACTCTACATTTGAGGTCTACGCCTCGGATATTGATATGAGCTGTGTCGAGCTCACTCGCGAAAATATACGCCGTGCAGGAGTCGGCGCACACGTCAAGGCGTTCGAGAGAAACGCTCTTGAAATAAAGACCGGCGGCAGACGCGGCACGGTTGTGTGCAATCCACCCTATGGTGAAAGACTTTTTTCTATGGAACAGGCGGAAGAACTCTATCGAAACATGGGACGAGCCTTCTCGCATCTCGACAATTGGCAGATATACGTCCTCACCTCACACGAGGACTTTGAGCGACTCTACGGACGTCGCGCGGACAAGGTCAGAAAGCTCTATAACGGTATGATAAAGTGTAATTTCTATCAATTTTTCAAAAAACGCGACGACTTTTCGCCTAAATACAAAGGAAATTATAAGAAATGAAGAAAAACGATCTCTACACGGTAGAAATAAGCGATATGAATAACCTCGGCGCAGGCATCTGCAAGATAGACGGCAAGGTCGTCTTTGTGCGCGGCGGCGTTACGGGGGACAAGCTTGAAATCGGCATAATAAAAAATCTCTCTGACTATGCGGTAGCGAGAGTGAATAAGATAATCGAGCCCTCTCCTATCAGAACAGAAAACGATTGCCCGTCCTTTAAGCGTTGCGGCGGTTGCTCCTTCCGCCACGTCAGATACGAAAGCGAAAAGCTTTTCAAGAAAAACTACGTCGAAAACGCCTTCAAAAAGGTCGGACTGTCTGTAAAGATCGAGGACGTGATCTCGACCGAGTCGCCCGACGGCTACCGAAACAAGGTGCAATACCCTGTCGGAGAAAATTGGAAGATCGGCTTTTTTGCCGAGCACTCGCACGATATAGTCGAGGTTTCTGACTGCGCAGCGCAGGATAAAGAATTTTCCGCAATTCTCGATGAAATAGTTAAATTCGGCAAGGCAAACAAGATCCCGACCTACGATTTCGAAAGCGGCAAAGGGCTCGTGCGCCATGTTTACCTACGTAAAGGTCGCGGAAGCGGCGAGATCATGGTCTGCCTCGTTGTAAACGGGGAGAGCCTTCCAAGCTCGGACAAGCTTTGCAAAGCCCTTGCCGAGCGCTTCCCCGCCATCAAATCCATAATTTTGAATATAAACGAAAAGCGCACGAACGTCATTCTCGGCGAAAAAAACATCACCCTTTGGGGCAAGGATACGATAGAGGATATTTTCTGCGGACTGAAAGTAAAAATCTCGCCGAAATCATTCTATCAGGTCAATCGAGAGTGTGCTGAGCTTATCTGTAAAAAAGCTGCAGAGTTCGCAGAGCTTATATCTGGGGAGCGGCTCGTCGACCTTTTCTGCGGCATCGGAACGATCGGTCTTTCAATGATAAAGGACTTTCCGGACGCCGAGCTTCTAGGAGTCGAGATAATTCCCGAAGCGGTCGAAAATGCAAAAGAAAACGCTACGGCAAACGGAATGACGAACGCGAAATTCATCTGCGGCGATGCAAATTCTCCCGAAATTACGGGCGCAGACGTCGTCGTTGTCGATCCCCCTCGCAAGGGCTGCTCGAGCGAGCTTATAAAGCGCATCTCGGAAATCTCGCCATCGCGTGTGATCTACGTTTCCTGCAATCCTGACACCCTCGCGCGTGACTGTAAGCTCTTCGACGCCGAAGGATACAAGGTCACACGAGCACTGGCGGCGGACATGTTTTCACGGACAGGGCACGTTGAGAGTGTCGTTTGTCTGACGCGGTCAGACAAAGCGACGTGATATAACGCCTTACGGCGCGTGATATGGACACCTGCGGTGTCGTGATATAGAACGCTTCGCGTTCGTGATATGTCGCTTGCGCGACGTAAGGCGATAGCGTTCCACGCGCACAAAGTGCGCATATCACGAAAGCCAACGGCTTTCCATATCACGCGCGACGAAGTTGCGCTATATCACGACGGCAACGCCGTCCATATCACTCCACCGTAGGTGGACTAAAAGGAGTATTTATGGCAAAAACCTCACACGGGCTCGCGATCGAATTTGCAGTTGAGATTACTGAATTGTGCTCAAAAATAAAGGGACGACCTGAATATACAAAACAACTTATTCGCAGTGCTTCTTCGATCAGCGCAAACATTGCAGAAGCAAAATATGCCGAGAGTAATGCCGACTTTGTTCATAAGCTCGAAATAGCCCAAAAGGAAGCAAACGAAACCGAAACGTGGCTTAGTGTTTTGTGTAAGAGCGGTATTATTGATGAGCTCACTTTCAAATCCTTGCGAAACAAGTGTGGTAAGATCAGAAGAATGTTGATTGCTTCGATTACTACTGTTAAGTCCAAAATGAACGGACAAAAGTGATTTTTGAGCAAAACTCGAAAGTGCATTTTACAGCTGTTTAGTATAACATATCGAAAGGCTTATCATATGATAGACAGAAGTAAACAAGAAGATAAGGAGAAATTAAAATGAAAATTTTATCCATTGGAAACAGCTTTTCCCAAGATGCGCAAAGATATCTGCATTGCCTTGCAAAACACGACGGTACAGAATTGAAGACCGTAAATCTTTATATCGGTGGTTGCCCTTTGCGAAAGCATTATCTTAATATGCTGGATAATAACACCGCGTATGATTTTGAATTTAACGGAGAACAAACAGGCATCAAGGTTTCCATCTGACAAGCACTTGTCAGCGATGATTGGGATTTTATCACCTTACAACAGGCAAGTCCTTTGAGTGGACAATATAAAACCTTCTCGCCCTATATCGAGGCACTGGCTGAATATGTCAAAAATTATTGCCCTCACGCAAAAATTCTGATACATCAGACATGGGCATATGAAAATGGCTCTGAAAAACTGATGCGCTTGGGTTATGTTTCTCCCAAAGAAATGCTATCTGCCATTTGCGATTGTTATAGCAAAGCGGCGCAGAATATCAATGCTTACGGAATCATCCCTTGCGGTGAAGCCATGATGCAGGCTTTGGATATGGGTATTGGAAAGGTACATCGCTATACTTTTCATGCATCTCTTGGAGTAGGCAGATATTTGTTGGCGCTTTGCTGGTATAAAATCCTGACGAAAAAGGATATCACAGGCAACTCGTTTAACGATTTTGACGTGCCCGTAACCGAACAAGAAAGAGAAATCGTAATAAAAGCGGTAAATTCTATAATGGTATAAATTATACCTTTTACTCTTTTTACCCACGTTGAGAGTGTCGTTTGTCTGACGAGAAAATAACCGTTCTTTTATTTACCAAGCACAAAGAAAGGACAATGCAAATGGCAGAAATGAAACTCCACCACGCTCCGTTTGAGATGATAAAAAGCGGAGAAAAGACAATAGAGCTTCGTCTGTTTGACGAAAAGCGCAGACTTCTCGAGATCGGAGAAAAAATTGTATTTACCGACACCGCCACGGGAGAAAAGCTGACAAAAACAGTTTTGAAGCTGCATACATTTGACAGCTTTGACGAGCTATACAAAGCTCTGCCTCTTTTACAATGTGGTTACACCAAAGAAAATATTGGTACGGCGCATCCTCGCGATATGGAAGCGTATTATTCCGCGGATCAGCAAAAAAAATACGGTGTTATCGGAATAGAGCTTGAGTGACAACTCCAAATACAATTACTTTTGACTCTCTTTACATCAAAGCCCATTGACAAAAGTACACTAAACATATAAAATATATATATCCAACTTCTCAAAGGAGAAAACAGATGGAAAAGAATTTTGAAAAAGAGCTCCCCGAAGGATACACCGAGGTGCTTCACATAAACGCGAAAGATAAGAAGCTCGGTCTTATTTTCAACGCCATCGCGCTCGTAGTTATGGTCGCAGTGCTTGCTATTGCTTTTGTTCCTGTAATGATACGCGGAAATATGACCGTAGAGAGCGACGAGCTCTTTGCCGCTTACGTAGTCTTTATAGCTTCAATGCTTATTTACATAGTTCTTCACGAACTCGTACACGGAGTTGCATACAAGCATATGACCGGCGAAAAGCTCACCTTCGGTATGAGTTGGAGCTGCGCATTTTGCGGCGTTCCAAACATATACGTCTACCGCAGGACTGCGCTTATCGCTTGCGCCGCTCCGCTTGTACTGTTTTCGGTAATACTCATTCCGCTAACCGTTTCACTCTATTTCGCAAGCACGCTTTTCTACTTTATAAGCGCGTTCGTTTTAGGTCTGCATCTTGGTGGTTGCTGCGGAGATCTCTATTTGATCGGTCTTTTGCTCTTCAAATTTAAAAATGAAAATGTGCTTGTGCGCGACACAGGTCCAGAACAGTTTTTATATGTTCCAAGCGATATGAAGCTTTAAAAAGCCACTATGAAAAGAACTTTGATGACTCCAACCGTTGCAAACTATCCGAGCGAGCTCAGATCTCTCTTCGATGGTGCAACGGTTTACGACAGTAGCTGTTCGCCAGAAGCTAAGGTGCTTTTTATCGACAAAGACCGCGGATATTATATCAAGTCGGCGGACAAGAGCTCTCTCGAATACGAAGCAAAGCTCACCAGATATTTTAACAAAAAAGGGCTCGGTGCCAAGGTTCTTGCTTATATTTCGCAAGAAAAAGACTTTTTACTCACCGAGCGCGTGATCGGCGAGGACTGCACTCACACGGACTACATCTCCTATCCAAAAAGACTGTGCGACGTAACCGCCGAGCATCTTCGCGCTCTGCACGAGCTTGATTTTTCGGACTGCCCGATAGATCAAACCTCAAATTACATCGCCACCGCCGAGAAAAATTACAAGCTCGGAAACTACGATACCTCGCTTTTCCCAGACAACTGGGGATACAGGTCAGCAGAGGAAGCGTGGAAGATCATCTGCAATCACAAGGGCAATCTGAAAAACGAGGTGTTGCTTCACGGTGACTACTGCCTTCCGAATATTATACTCGATAACTGGAAATTTTCCGCATTTATCGACGTCGGAAACGGTGGAGTCGGAGATCGGCACGTCGATCTTTTCTGGGGCGCGTGGTCACTTCTCTTTAATCTTAAAACAGACAATTACCGCGAGAGGTTTTTTGATGCCTACGGCAGAGATCTCGTTGACACGGAAAAGCTGAAAATCATCGCAGCGTTCGAAGTTTTCGGATAAAAAGAAAAAAACGTAGCGCGGATCTCTCATCAGAACGTACGAAAGGAAAAAAGATATGGCAATTAAAGACGGACTTTCAAATGCATCGACCTCTATGAACTCTTTTCTTATGATAGGACAATCCAATATGGCGGGAAGAGGTCATTTTCACGAGGTAGAACCAATAAATAACAAGCTATGTCATATGCTCCGTATGGGCAGATGGCAGAAAATGAGCGAGCCTATAAATCCAGACAGAGATATGTTTAACCCTGATTGGCACAGCGGTATAAGTCTTGCAGCAAGCTTTGCAGACGATTTCGCAAAGTATACTGATAAGCCCGTCGGACTTGTCCCATGTGCAGACGGCGGTACTAATATGGATCAGTGGGCAGTAGGCGGAGTGCTTTACGATCACGCGCTATTTATGACAAAACTAGCAATGCGCACATCAAATCTTTGCGGAATCCTTTGGCACCAAGGAGAGAGTGACTGCGGAAATGACGATCGCGTTAACGCATACAAGGACAAGTTCATAACTATGATAACCACTCTCCGCCGCGATCTCGGTGACGAAAATATACCCGTAATTATCGGAGAAATCGGCACAAATATTGCCGATCGCTACGGTCTTGGCGACCGCCCTGTCAAAATAAACGCTGTTTTTGGCGAAATAGCAAAAGAACTTCCAATGTGTGCAGTCGCATCCTCAGAAGGTCTGACGCTCAACTCTGACTTTCTCCACTTTGATGCGGTATCACTCCGCACATTCGGTCACAGATATTTCAATGCCTACAAGAGTCTTCTGCATCAAGACTGATAATATAAAGGCAGGGTGTCGTACACAATATCGTGAAGATGGCAGGGTTCCACCTCTTCTTTTGCCAGAAGATAAAGAAATCGTTCGGCACTTTCTCTGTCGCAACAGATATCTTCAGCAAAAGATATGTCATCTGATGTCTCTATGCTCATCGAATATATATCGTCTTCACGCGTCTTGGAGATATAAAGTTTATACGTTATCAACATATTGATTGAATTTTGCTTATTTATTACAACTAACTCACGTAAATTCATATTTATCCTCTTTTTTCACTACATATTGTGTCTTTCGTTCAGCATTTACAACATCATAATACCATATTTTGATATTTACGTCTCCTATCGTAACTATGCGTGCTTCGACAAGGAAACGCTTTAACGCATCATTTTTGCGTTTTTTTGATGAATAATAAATTACGATTTGTATAAATATACCTGTTTTATAATAAAATTGTGAAGCTAAAAACGCCTGCAAACCACACTATATATTGATTTATACTAACTAAAGGGAGGTACAATGAAAAAAAATCAACAAAAAGAACCCACGAAAATGAGCAGAGTGCTCTCGCTTGCTTGGGTATTCTTCAAGATAGGTCTGCTCACCTTCGGTGGCGGATACGCTATGATACCGATAATTCAGTCAGAGGTTTCGGAGAAGCGGGGCTGGATAAGAGAAGAAGAGCTTATGCAAGTTATCACCATAGCCGAATCCACGCCCGGTCCTATAGCAATAAACTCGGCGACTTACGTCGGATATAAGATTTGCGGCGTGCTCGGCTCGATAGCGGCAACCGTTTCGGTCGTGCTCGCTCCCTTTACTATCATATATCTCATATCGCTTTTTCTCGAAGCCTTTATGCGCTTCACGGTAGTTGAAAACGCTTTCAGGGGTATTCAGATAGCGGTTGCATTTTTGATACTGTCTGCGGGAATAAAGTTTATCAAAAAGCTTAAAAAAGAGATCTTCCCGATAGTAGCGGTATCTTTGACCGTCGCCATAATGCTCCTTCTCGACGTTTTCGCGCTTTCCTTCTCCTCGGTATATCTTATAATTATGGGAGCACTCGCAGGATTTGTCATAACTGCGATCAGTCTTTCTCAGAAAAAGAAAGCAGATAAAAAGGGGGACAAGAACAAATGATGGTATGTCTTGAACTTTTCCTCACATTCTTTAAAATAGGCATCGTTTCCTTCGGCGGCGGATACGCGATGCTCGCTCTTATGACCGACGAAATACTCGCTCACGGCTGGCTTGAAAGCGAAATGATAAAGAACTTTATCGGTATCGCGGAGTCCACCCCCGGTCCTATATCAATAAATATGTCAACCTTTGTCGGAAGCTCGCAGTACGGATTTTTGGGAGCTTTCTGCGCTACGCTCGGTATGGTTCTTCCCTCGTTTATTATCATTCTGATAATCGCTTCCCTACTCAAATCATTTCTTAAAAATCCTTACGTAAGCGGAACGCTCGCGGGAGCTCAGCCCGTAGCGGTCGGACTCATCGCGGCAACAGGTCTTAGCTTTATGATCGCGGTATTCTTCCCTGATTTCGGAAACACGAATATTCTGTCAGCTATAAAAAACGTACAGACCGACGTTGCGACCTATATCCTCGCCGCACTCATCTTCGCCTTTATGCTTATTTTCAGTAAAATAAAGAAAAAGCAGCCATCGCCAGTAATGCTTATACTTTTTTCCGCACTTATGGGAATTATCGTTTGCCCGATAGTTGAACTGATAAAATGAAGGACTTTATTCCAACCAGCGCTATCCCGGGCGATAGCGGAAGGTTTAAAGAAGCGTGCGATCTCGCGCGAAGCTGCGCGTATGACGACGAGGCTCCAAGCGAAATAGGAACGCTTTCCGAGCGCAGACTCCATAGCGTACTGAAATTTTATTACGAGAACGATATTTCTCTGCACGAGGTTAAGATCGGACGCTTTTTCGCGGACATCGTGAGCGGCAGTCAGATCGTCGAGATCCAGACAGGAGATCTCGGAAGGCTCAGGCGTAAGCTCGACGCCTTTTTGAAGGATCATACGGTCACCGTCGTACACCCTCTGGCGAAAAACTGCGTTATTTCGCGCATTGATCCCGAAACGGGAGAGAGCATCAGCCGTCGTAAAAGTCCGTATCACGCCGACATTTACAGTGCGATACCGCAGCTCTACCGCATACGACCGTATCTTTCAAATCAGAATCTTGCGCTTCGGCTCGTTTTCCTCTCGGTAGAAGAATTCCGCACTCCTAACTGCAAAAGGTGGGGATCTCATAGAGGCTCTGTTCGTTTAGAACGCTTCCCCGAGGCGATCCACTACGAGATAGACCTTTCAACTCCCGAAGATTACCGTGTTTTTCTGCCCGAATCACTACCCGAAAGATTTACCTCTGGCGATCTGAAAAGGGTAACGAAATGTCCGAACTCTTCCCTGCTTCTGAACATTCTCACAAGCGTCGGAACGGTCGAGCGCGTGGGGAAAACGGGCAATTCTTACATTTATGAGATAAAAAATAACCGCAGGACTTAGATCCTGCAGTTTTTATATCCTTTTCGCTTTTTCCAAAAGTGCCTCTCTACTGTTTTCCACCTCGCCTTCGATGACGAGTCCGAGAAGCTCTTTGAGTTTCTTTCCCATTTCGGGAGACTTGGGAATTCCTATCTCGGCGAGATCGCCTCCGCTTATCGCAAGCTGCTTTATAGAAATGCAAACGTTTTGCGCCTCAGCTTTATCGATCGCCGCAGACAGAGCGTCAAGCTCTCCCTTATCTGCTCCGAAAGCCCTTCTGAGCGAAATTATTCGCCTTAGATCATCGTATCCGTTCTCAGAAAGCAAATGAGCGACCTGCTTCTCAAAGCGATCGGATGAGCTCTTTGGCAGCTCACAGCCGAGCGATCCGACGAGCTTTTTGACAAGTCTGTGAGTTTCGTTATCGGTTTTCAGATCGCGCATCACTCTGCCCGCCTCTTCTTTATCAAGGTGGGAAAGAAGCGCGGCATATCTTACCGTGTGATCCCTCGGAGCGATGGCGGCGGCGTCTATATTTTCGCTTGGAATATCTCCGAAAATCTCTGAAAGCACCAGATAAAATTCTCTTAGCATCTTATGTGCACCGTCACCGAGAATCATCTTCGTAAATTCGGAATATATGCGCTCCGCCGATATATTTTTGAGAAGGCTCCTATTTCTGACCACCGCCTCGGCGGTCTCTTTTTCTACCTTGAAGCCAAGCACGGACGCAAAGCGCATCGCGCGAAGTATTCTCAGTCCGTCCTCGTTAAATCTTGTATCCGCGTCACCGACACATTTGACTATCCTTCGTTCTATATCCTTTTCGCCCTCGAAAAGATCTATGAGCCCCTCGTCAGGATTATACGCCATAGCATTGACCGTGAAATCTCTGCGCGAGAGATCCTCGGCTATATTTCTAACAAAAGTAACCTCTTTCGGGTGGCGGTTATCGAGATATTCGCCATCTGTACGGAATGTGGTTATTTCTATATTTTCGCCTTCATATACCACTGTGACCGTTCCGTGTTTAAGACCCGTGAGAATTATCTCGCAGTCGGGAAAGCATTCGATGGTTTCAGAAGGAAAAGCATCTGTTGTGATATCGAAATCGTGCGGTATTTTGCCCATAAGCATATCGCGCACACATCCGCCCACGGCGTACCCGCGATATCCATATGCTTTAAGACGGTTTATTATTTCACTTATTTTTTTAGGAAGTATTATCTTACCGTATTCTGGCATTTTCCGCACTCCTTTCAAAGCTTCTTACCCTGTAATTATACATAAGAAAGTCATTTATGTCAAGAGAAGAAAACAAAAACGGAATATGCTGCAAGCGCATATTCCGTTTTGATTTTTATTAGCCGGTAATACCCGAGCGCTCGATACCCTGAATAAGATATCTCTGGCAGAACAGGTAAACAATGATAAGCGGAGCAATTATAAGAAGTCCGCAGGTGTGCATAATTGACTGTCTGTAAAGAGTACCACCCGTTTCCATAATAACTTCTTCAAGGGTAGCCGGTACGTCTGCGAAATATGCGAGAACATAGCTACTCGTGTTACTCGTATAAAGTAGCTGAGTATAGAAGTTATCCGTCCACTGCCACGAGAACGAGAAGAGGAAGATGGTTATCATCATAGGAATCGAAATCGGAAGAATGATCTTGAAGAAGGTCTTGATAGGACCTGAGCCGTCAATATAAGCCGATTCTTCAAGCTCATCGGGAACTCCGCGATAGAACTGTCTCATCATAAAGATATAGAGACCATTTTTAAGTCCAAGACCTGTGAGAGATAGAATTATAAAGGGCCATATCGTATCTAGAAGTCTTATAGGACCAACGCCCATAAGCTCTAAGAGTCCAAAAATATCAAAGTCTTTAAACATAAGGAAGATAGAGAATCTGATAGTTTCAGGAGGAACCATCATCGTTATCATAACGCAAGCAAAGAGAAGTCCACTTCCCTTGAACTTATACTTAGCAAATCCGTAACCGATAAGGCTACATACGAATGTCTGTATAAGCGCACACGCCAGTGACAGAGTTCCTGTGTTAAACACACATCTCCAATAAGAGTTCTGAACGATTATCTCTTTATAGGTATCAACATTCGGATGCTTGGGAATATACTTGACAGTTACGTCCATAAAGTCTTCGGGGCTCATAAACGAGGATGCGATCTTCGAGAAGAAGGGGTTCAGGATTATGTAGCACATTCCGAGGAGTATTATGACACGGAAAAGTTTGAATATAACATCTGTAAGGAATCTTGTAGAAAGATATTTGATCTTGAATCTGGTCCAAGCGGAGGTTCTATCGAAATCCACGCGAATCTTGTTCTTGGATTCTTTAAGAACTTTAGAGTTTGTATTAGCAGAATTCATATTTTCACCCCCATTAATCCTTTCTCTGATAGAACACAAAGGTCTTTATCAGTCCCGCTATGATAATTACGATAAGCGCAACTACGAGAAAATACATCCATGCCATAGCGGTCGCCTCGGTCTGTGATTCTTGCGAGTAATGGTTCGCAATAAAGGACATTACAGAGTTGTCTGCCTTTGTAAACGAGTCGATTATCGTATATATCGAGTTAACGAGTATCATAGGGCTTATCATCGGGAAAGTAACCTTCCAGAAGGTCTCCCATGCCGTAGCACCGTCTATATCGCAGGATTCATAAATCGCAGGCGAGATAGATTGAAGTCCGGCTAGGAAGATAAGTATCTGAACGCCCGCGTCGTTAACAATATTATAAATATTGTTAACGAGCTTTGTAATGTAGGTGACGAGTTCAGTTCCTATCTTCATGTTGGAGAAAAGAACGGTAATATCAGTAGCGGATATTATTTCGTTTGCCGAAGATTCTCCAACGGCACCGGTATCAACGCCTTCGTTGCTCGACATATGCGAAAGCATTGCCGAGTTTTCAGCATCAAGACTGTCGATAAGACCTGTCGAAAGAATTACGGGAACGAAAAGTATTGCTCTGAACGCCGCACGTCCCACCATCTTCTGGTTGAGAAGAATGGCAAGGAAGAGCGAAAGGAACACTATTGCGGGGATATTGACTATCATATTTTCAAGCCCAGTGAGCAGTACCTGAGTAAAGTCAGCCTCTCCAAAGAGTACATCATTATAGTTTTGAAATCCCACGGGAAATATCTTACTTCCGACATATTCGTGAAAGCTGAGCTTCACAGAATTATATATGATAGGAATGTAAATAGTTATAAGTCCGATAAGAAAAGGAAGAATGAATATCCATCCCGCTCGAGATTTCTTTCTATCAAGAGATATCGCCTTTTTGTGCTTCGGAGAAGATGCTTTTTTCTCAACAGTCTGAATTGATTTTGTTGCTAATTTACTCATTTAGTCATCTCTCCTTTCTTACTGTGCTTTGATCTTGATGAAAGAAAATTCATCAACTTCATAGGTTATTCCATCAATCTCGACCATTACGCCGAACGCATTATAGTTCAGGATAAAGGCCACGCCGTTTTCATAGGTCATATACACTATGGATCCGTCGTCTATTGTGAGATTAACAGAGTCTTTATACGAGAATTCTGCATATTCGAAGGGTGCTATTTCTTCACCGACATACTCCTCGCCTGCTGCCTCAGCTTCAAGTTTTTGTTTTTCAGCCTGAGCAAGCTTTCTGAGATAAGCAGTCAAAGCTTGTTCGCGTCCCTGCTTATATGTTGCAAGTTGTTTTTCGTATTCCGCATCGCGCATCTCGACTTCTTTGTCGGTGAGAACTCGCTGTCCTGATACGAACTTGTGATCTGTAACCTGAGCAGTCTGTACGTCTTTGAGAGCGTCATTTATCACGTTATATGTGTCTACAACATCTTCGTACCAGTTCTCGAAGTCTATCGAGTAATATTCAGAATAAACATAGTACTCTTTGAGCTCGGACGAATTCTGCATTACAAGAATGTAATACGGAGATGCTCCGTTTTCAATTATTTTAAGCATCTCACGCTCGATATTACCCTGCATATTGGTGGGTGTACCCGCTATATTGATATATCCGTGAAGCACCATTCCGATAAATGGAATCGACTCGCTTGTTCTTATATAGTTGCTTCCGTCAAGAGAAACATTAAGAATATGATCAACATAGGGCCATACGTAAGCGTTACCCTGATTTACCATAAGTCCGTTGTAATCTCTGTTAAGCTTAGAGAGAAGTTCAACCGTATAACCCTTGCCGTCCTCTCTATTGAGCGGATTTTCCTCGTTAAAGTCGGTGTTAACATCGCTTCCGAGAGAGGAAACCGAGAGCCCGCCTTTATTGAACTTGTTCATAGCGCGAGAGAAGTAGTCGTACATTCTTTCGTAAGCCGCAGGAGATACGCAGGTGGATCCTACATACTGGAAGGACTGATATACCGAAGTATATGCTCTTTTACCTGTATAACGATCATCAACCGTCTTTGTCGCATCTCTGTGACTACTGTACTTATCAAAGAACTTTGTTGCCGACACGTTCGCAAAATCGAATTCAGGGAATATTTCAAGGAGACCGTCCGTCTTTTCCGCATTGGAAATAAGAGTGTTATAGCCGTCCTTACCACCCACAACCTTTTCAAACTTAACCGTGGTAGGCGCAAGATTCATTTTCCAACCGCCCTCGGTAAAGCCCGTGAGCTTAACCTTTACGTTGTTTATTCCCGCTTCGTCGCTAAGACGGTTATACATTTTTTGTACGTCTTCAAACGTCGAAAGAGGGGTATCGACCCACGTAGGAATCGTCATTATTATTTCCTGAACCTCGATCATACCGAAAGTTTCAAGGTAGAGCGGAATATCATCCTTAGCATCGGTTATCTTGCTTATAAATCCGTTATTTACAAGATGATCGCGATAAGCATTTGCCATTCCAACATACGTAGCCTCGTACTTGGCATTTTGTTTATCACTCAGCATTACGTACTTAACGGTAAAGCGTCCTGTATATTTTCTATCCGACGTGATTCTCCATTCCGTATTACCCTCCACAGCAATGGAATCGCCCAAATTGTACGAGTCCGAAGATCTCGGATAGAACACTGCGTAAGCCGAATTATAATTATGTCTTAGTCCGCAACCGTGGCTCGAAGTTATGTATGCAAGTGCATCTCCTTCGGTTATGATTGCAAATACGCCGTCCGTAGAAGTGCTTGTGATCTGTTCATATTCGTAGAACATTTCAGTTTTGATAACCGGACTTCCATCGGGATATATGAGAATTTCTCCGTTTTCATCTTTTTCATAGACGTAGTACGGATCACCAGTATCGGGATCATACAGAATGTTTCCGTCGCTATCACGCTCGCAAACGAGCTCTTCCCACTGCGAAAT
This sequence comes from Eubacteriales bacterium, assembly GCA_045605765.1. GTDB lineage: Bacteria > Bacillota > Clostridia > Oscillospirales > CAG-272 > SIG672. Next base: position 62,081 of record JAZUQQ010000027.1, read on the forward strand.
AACCGCACCTTGTTCGGTCTTGGTGTTTTGGCTCACTATTCCAAATACGGGAGCTGTGAACACCTGGCTCTTGCCATCCGAAGAAAGCTTGTGATATGCATAGTCGGGTCCGTAAACCTGACCTGTGAGCGTATATGCTGATTTTACGTCGTCAATTTCCTCGTTACGGATTATAGTTCCGCTTCCGTCAGGAATAAAGGTATATCCCTTGTCTTTTCCGTTTGAGGTTCCCATATACGGAAGGAGAGAGATATTTACGAGCTCGTATTTTTCCTCGTCATAGGAAAGGCTTTTTCCGGGAATCGTTGCAACGAGTCCTTCGTCAGTTATATCATACTCTACCGCGAGATAGAATACTGCGTTGGCAGATGCGCTTCCGACATATCCCGTAAGCTCGTGGTCATATTCCACCTGCTCGTAGTTATAATGTGGGCAGAATCTTTTCAGATATCCTTCAAGAGTGTTAAGCTCTCTTTCGGAGGTCTCTGCCTTGGTATCGATAACGTATATCGCCATCTTATCCTTGGGGAGATTGGTAACGGAAGAAACAAGTTCGGGCCCGAGCGTATTCTGTTCAAATTCGTCAAGACCGATATTTACCTGTTCCGTATAGTAATTTTGAGAGGTACAGGGGTAGGTCTTGTTGTATTCGTCTATAACCTCCATCGTAAGAGCTTCGGAGTTCGGATCCTTCAGTGAATAGAACGAAATGATTTTTTCGTATATGTAAGACTCCGCTTCGGGGTCAATATACGACATTATCTCGTTTTCGAATCTCGTCGCCTCGATCCATCTGGGAACGAGAGAACGATTTGATTCTTTGCCGAGAGTGTATTCAACACGAATACCGCTCTTGATGTTTTTAATGTTTATCTGTGCGTAAAGAGCACTTTCCGTGTAACTGTGGAAGGTTCTTTCAACACCCTTGTTATCAAGGTCCTTAAACTTAACAACTACCTGAGAAAGAAGTTCTTCTCTTACGGTACTGTTAGTTACACTTGCAACGTCATACGGGTTAGAAAGAAGTATCTCTCCCGTAGAGACACACTGTACCGCAACTTCACCCGAATAAGGATCCATATAAAGTCTGTAATCTCCGTTGGGGCTCGACTTCTTATATTCCATCGTAGCAAGCTTTGCTTCCTTGCTTTCATAAACCGTAGTGAGATAGGTTGCAAGTATCTCGTCTGTGGTCATCAGGGCTCTGTCGCCCTCGCTTGACGTAGCACCGTCAGCCGAAACAGGAAGTAAAAATGTAAATGTCGCTACGATCATACAAACGAGTACGATCAGTGAAGCGTATCTTGTATTTCTTGTAATCATCATTTTTCCTCCTTTCGTTAACTACGGTATTGAATTTCTGTGATTATATTACTTATGAAGTTTGCCATCTTTGTGAAAAGTCCCGAGAAGAGCGCAAGAATAAACATGATAATTGCCATTCCGGCAATAGTAACGACAACCGTAAGGAAGTTCTTTCCAAGAGAGTAGTCGTGAGTTACCATCGTGGAGCAGAACAGAAGAAGTCCTACCCAAATGTAACAAACTGCTATTATAAGCGTTATAAACGTACCTTCGGTAAGCGTTACACAGTAACTAAGAAGCGTCGCGGGGAATATTATCAGTACGATAGGTGCAAGGCAATAGCAGCTTGCAATAAATATATCCTTAAAGCTTCCTTCGCCGTTAAATAGGGTGGTAATACACCAGTTGGCAAGAGCCCAGAGCACGAGCGGAACGGTAAGTCCGAGTATCTGTGAAACTACGCTCGACATCGCACCTCTCGGATTGAAGATAAACGCCTCACCGACCGCCTGATAGGTAAATACCAGACAAGCAAGTCCAAGCCACGCAAAAGCTCCTCGGAGTGATCCGCGCTTTTCGTGTTTGAGATCCCAGAATCCGTCAAAGGGATGGAAGATCAGATGGAAAGCATAGAAGAATTCTTCCTTAAAGGTTCTTCTGCGGCGTCCCGATACCGCTGCCTTTTTGTTTACCTTAGCCGCCGTCTTAAACAACCAGCCGATAAGGAATATGGCGATTACGGGAACGATTACAATAAGAAGTATATTCTGTTCGACGAAGTTCTTTCTCCAAAGCTGGAAGGTGTCGGAATATCCTTCGGTATCATATGCCACCTTGTAATATTCCATTGCCTTGGTGTAGCTTCCACTTCTGTAATACGCATCTCCAAGACCGATATAAGCGGCATCAAAGTTATTGTTTCTTTGAAGCACCGCGTTCCAGTCGGAGATCGAGCGATCATACTTTCGGTTATTATCGTTTTCTATAGCTGAAAGAAGCAGGTCTCCGTACTGTGTACGGCGGAATATCGTAAAGGAGTTATTATAGGTATCAAGAACGAGCATATTCGTTCCCTGATAGGTTATCGAGTGAGTATAGGTCTTTGCAAGATCGGCATTCGGAGACTGTGCAAGGTTACCCAACTGAGATCCGGTATCACCAAAAGCGAAGAGGAGCTCTCCCTGATCGTTATAGGTGTATACCTTACATCTTTTTTGGTCAATTATCGAGTAGGTTCCCTCAGGACCCATGGCAATACCAACGATATTCGAAGTACCGGTTGTCTGACCAACAGTCGAGGCCGCGTTTAGGTTGACTTTGATAGCAACCTCACCCATGGGAGAGAAGAAGCCGTTTCTCTTCATTATATCATCACCCGATGTGCTTATCTTCTTAACGGTAGCATAGTCAGGCTTTTTGTTTTTTAGAGCCGCCTCGCGATTCTCTTCTTTGATGGTGTCAGTCGTGATCCAAAGGAATCCCTCATCGTCAATAACTATATTATTGAATGCGGTCGAAAGCACCTTTTCTGAGTTCGCGAGCTGCTCGGCAGTCTGGAAATTTCTCCAAATAATATCGAACAGGCTGTATGTTGCCTTGGTAGCTCCGATATATCCACAGAACTCACCTTCGTTATTAAGGGTCATAACACCCTGATAAGTCGAAGGAGATACTACATAGATACGCATCGAACTGCTTACTGCGATAGATTTAGGAGTGTACGATTCACCTTCATCGAAAATGTCCGAAGATGGCGCTTCCAGATGTCTCAGATAATTTCCGTCTTTATCGAATATTACTATTCGTCTGTTCTCGGTATCGGCTACGTAAATATATTTTGAATGTACGTAAGATCCGTTATCGCTTGATTCAAGTCCCTCCCAAACGAAAACACCTTTACAGCCGCTAAGTCTGTCTCCGGCAACTCCGTTTTGGTTGGTAAAACTCGTTATCGTGAACTTGTGCTTGTAGAACTGGTCGAGAACTACTATTCTGTCGTTCTCTGGATCTGCAATATATACGTTGCCGTCACTGTCCGACTTAATATCCGACGGATAGTTAAGCGGAGTAGTGAGCCCCATATAAGCTGAATTTATGGCCATGTATGGTGCGTACGCATCAGGCGAATCCATAGGCTCACCGTCAATATTGTACGTGTATGACTTTGCATACGAACCAACAGCACCAATAAGCATTACGAGGCAGCATATCATTGCAGTTATGCATATGATCTTCTTTTTCATTACTACCTCCTTAATCCTTCATACCCGAAGTACCCATCGTCTCTATGATGTTACTCTGGCTGACGACGAATACAAGAATCGGTACTGCCATCATTACGACCGTCGAAGCAGCTGCCGCACCGGCACGGGTGATACCGCCGCTTATAATCTGGTTGATAGCATAGTTTAGTGTTTTGAGCTGTTCGCTATAAATGTAAATAACGTTACCCGTGTTCCAAAGGTCCTTGAACGAGTACATTATAAGAGTCAGCCACGCCGGCTTAACCATAGGCATCGCAATTACCCAGAAGGTCTTAAACTCTTTGCATCCGTCGATTCGCGCGCTTTCAAGAACCGCATCGGCAACGCTGCTTTCCATAAACTGCTTCATAAGGTAAAGCCCAAGCGAAGTACCCCATGCAGGAATGATTATCGACCAGATGGTATCGATCATACCGATTCCCGACATAATGATGAACTTCGAAAGCGCCGCAACGGTCGTATGGAACATAAGTGAAAGAACGACTGTATGGAAGAGAATGTTTCTTCCGGGGAATTTTATCTTTGCAAGAGCGTAAGCAGCCATAGATGCAAGGATAAGGTGACCAAAAGTACCGCCTACCGAGATAAGAACAGTATTAAATATGTATCTCGAAAAGGGTACCCAGCTCTGACTCATAAGTCTGAACAGGTCGGTAAAGTTTTTACCGGTCGGATTCATAACGTAGAACTTCGGAGGGAAGTACCAAAGCTCATCGAGCGGTTTGAGCGACTGCATTATGGTATAAACCATGGGAAGAACCATGATTACTCCCATTATTGCAAGGAAGAAGAATATTCCCGTATCTCCTCCCATCGAGCGGTTAAGAACGACTCTATGTTTTCTAACTCTCATTCTCTGTGTTTTAGCCATATCACTGTCCCACCTTCGATAAGAGTTTTTTAACGAGCTGGTTTGCTCCTACCATTACGATAAACAGTATCGTTGCAATAGCCGAAGCGTAACCGATCTCAAACCGTGCGCCGCCGTAGTCATCAAGGTGGTGCACTATCGTCCAAGCGGCGTAGTCGGTAGAGGGGTTTCCGCAAAGGTCGTTAACCACCTGACCGAAGCCGAAGGACTGTGTAATAGCAAGTACCGCACTAAGAAGCAGCTGTGGCTTCATATACGGAAGCGTAATATACCAAAGTTCCTGCCATCTGTTGGAGATTCCGTCAACAGCTCCCGCCTCGTAAAGCGAACGGTCAACACCTTGAAGTCCCGCGATGAAGTTGAGGAAGGACGTACCGAGCGACAGCCAAAGCGCTACGACGATACACAGCACCATAATATACTTTGCGTCCTCAAAGAAGGAGATTGCTTTGGTAATGATGCCCATTTCAAGCAGGATACCGTTTACATATCCGTAAGAGTCACTCGAAAAGAGGGTCTTCCAGATAAGATATACAGATCCGCCGATGTTCGGTGCGTAAAATATAAGAGTTACGACCGCTCTGAGCTTGGGGCCCAGCTCGTTGATGAACCACGCTACACAGAAGGACATTATATACGAAACAGGTCCTATTATAGATGCGAAGATAAGTGTATTCTTGCAAGACGTTACGAAAAGGTCATCTGCAAGGAACAGTCTGATATAGTTGTCAACACCAACCCAGACAGCCGGTTCTATCATATTAAATTGAAAGAAACTTAACACCAATGATACTATAACCGGAACGATGGTGAAAAGAAGGAAAACTATATAGTACGGAGCGAGCATTGCGTACGCTACCCAGTTTTTCTTCATTTCTTTCCACGTCCATGCCGCTTTCGAAAGATCTTTTCTGGCGACAGGCTTTTTAACTTCATCATTGGAGCGTGTCTTTACCTTTACTGACACTTTTTGATCACTCCTTAAAGTTATTTTTTTACTAAATCAGTTCGGTTATTTAAAGCTTTCTACAAACGATTCATCGATAACCGCCAGACCGAATTCTTTACGTTTTCTCGTAAGCTCTGAGTTGATCTCGTAAACGTAGCCGCGGATAGCTTCTTCTGCCTCTGCACCTTCGTTATAAACTTCGTCAAACGCAAATTTTACGTAACGCGAAATGATGTATCCGCCGGGATATTCTTCGATACCTGTAAGGTTGCCGAACTGACCCATAAGGTTGTTGTATTCGCTTGTCGTCCATGAAAGCGATTGAAGTGCGGCAGGGTTTGCCGTATGATACTTATATTCACTTCCAAAAAGAGCGGTAAGCTCGTTTGCGTAATCCGCCTGCGTGTTTTCGGAAACGTACCACTTCATAAACTTCCATGCGAAGTTGGTGAGGTGCTCGGAACGTTCCTCGTTTGCAAGCATAATGATTGCGGTCGTTGTACCGACTGCTGTATTGTTGATCGATATGCTTCCGTCTTCGTTATAGGTCTGCCAGCCGGGGAGCGGAACGAATTCCCAAAGACCCTGAATTTCGGTAGCAAATATGCTTAGCTGAGTATAAGCGGAATAACCGATTATTCCCAGCGGGATCTCTCCGGTACGGAAACGGTTCACGAAGTCATACTGCTTGGGCTGACCGTAATCGGTGAAGAAGGACATAAGATAAGAGAACGCTTGGAGAGCGGTGTCGGTCTCATAGCTGATCTGCATACCGTCGTTGATGTAACGGGATCCTCCCATCTGATAAAGGAAGATATCGTGTCCTCCAATGTAGGTGGGAATAGCGATCTGCATATTGTTCTCACTTAGTGTATCCATTACAGTCATGAGCTCTTCCCACGTCTTGGGAGCGGTAAGACCGAGCTCGTTGAGAACGTCTGCACGATAGAACATCATCGGGAAGTCAAGCGCTTCGGGAAGTCCGTAAACAGTAGAAGAACGCACTTCATTTCCGTTTTCATCATATTTAAGGCTGTAAAGTGTGAGAGGAGTCCAAGATGCCGGAATAAAATCGTCATAGATCTCGTCAAAGCCTTCCTTATCGTCAAGCGGTTCAACTGCGCTTCTTATAGCCCAGTTAATAACGTCACCAGATCCGTGTCCGTGTGATACGTCAGGGCCGACACCCGCAAGAACCGAAGGAAGCAGTGCGCCTCCGGCAACGAGTTTAAGATCAACGTTCGCCTCGGTATTATTCTTAGCGAAATCGGAGTTTATAAGACTTCTGAGAACCTGTGCCTGGTCACGTCCGAGGGTGGTCCATACCTCGATTCTGTTATCGGGGTCGGAAACTACGGTTGCACCAAGCTGGCTGTAATCCGCAACAAAGCTCTTGAAGAACTGACATATCTCAAACCAAAGCGACTGCCAGAAGTTTGCGTTTGCCTTGGGAAGATTATTGTTTCCTTGGGGCGTTCTTATTACAATGTAATCAAGTTCAAGCGGTTGCTTTGCACCGTTTTGAATCCAAGTACCTATCGTACCAAGATTTTCCTTAAGGTTTTCGAGGTTAGAAGCGATATTGTGCTCGTTCTTACCCATTCTTTCAAGAAGCTGCGCAACCGTACGGAGCGTCGCGGTATAGGAGCCTCCGCTTCCTACCTGCGCTTGAAGTCTGTCAGCAAGGGCGTAAAGCTTTTCAGCCTGAACGAGAAGCTCGTCAACCTCATCGGGAACGATACTGTAAAAGTCGTAGTCACGATATTTATCGGGATCCGATCCGGTTATCATAAGAAACTTGATATAAATATCGTTGACAGTATTAAGCGAATCGGTAACATCGAGCAGTATGCTTGCCATATCTCCGAGTCCCGCTTCAAATTCGATATAGTTCTTTCCCTTTTCAAGATATACCTTGTAGGTAACGTCAGATCCGCTGTTTATCACAGACGTTTGCCAAGTATCCTTGTAGTTGAATCTGAGATAGTTTGCTTCCTTGAACGGAACCTCGGTATTTCTTCCTTCATTTATCATACTCTGAGTAGCAACTCTGAGTATACGTGTCGAGTACGCACCTTCGTTTACCGACTGACGGAAGCGAAGAACGATCTCGTAAAATCCGCTTTCTTCAACCTCTACGGTGTAACGCGCCCACTGTCCGACGCTCTGCCACTTATCACCGCCGTCACCGCCGATGGCGTTGAGATACTGTATGTACGGCGACTGAGGCTGGGAAATAGCACTCGTTCTGTCCGCGAGGGGGTAAATGGTAGTTTCCGAGGTAGCAGTCGTATATTCTGCCTGGAGCTTCAAGTAGAAGTCTGCAACGTCGGTAGCGCCCTGCTCCTGATAGTACTTGATATAATCATCATACGTACGAACCTCGTTGTCGTAATCGTACGGGAACACCTCAACCTCTACGAGCACCATAGCTTCACGCTGAGCTTCGAGCTGAATGGTGTTATTTCCTTCGGGGAAATAGAACTGGAGAGGCTCGATGTGGTATCCCGACGAGTCGGTAGCAATATATGTGCTGAGCTCGTTTACCATATATTTGGAAGGCTTCGACTCGTTTCCGTCGATGTCGTTCGCAAATACGGGATATTTCTGATATCCTCCTGCATTTGCTACCGTCTCGCCCGTCTTTTTGAAGGTAAGCGCTCTGTCTACGACAGTACGCTCAAGGATGTTTCCGTCCTTGTCAACATATTCGTAAGCGATTTCGCCATTTTCATCAAAATAACGGTAAATTGTGTTGCCGTTTGCATCTTTTTGGTACGAGTCATTGTCGTCCACCCATACCTTCGAGAGTGTAAGATAACGAGCTTCGTAATAAGGAACAGTCTCATTAATATAGAAAGTTCTTTCGATAGAGGTCGTCTTGGAACTGTCCTCTCTTACGGGAATGTACTTGAATTTAAGCGCGTACATTCCTTCATTCATAGCGGGCATATTCCAACCTACTACGCCGTTTGCCGGAAGATAAAGACCTTTGACACCTGTTGCATCGTCTGTCCACTCCCTGACACTCGCATTCGTGATGGCTGTATTGTAGTGTAAGATGTCGTCGGAATCAAGAACATAACTTTCTTCTCCGAGTCCGACACCCTGATGCTCAATAAGGTACTCTTCGTATTTGGCAGCTTGAAGAAGTTCGGAAAGCGTAGCAGACTGATACGCATCGTCCGACTCCTGCGCCGCGATAGCGGTACCGGGAGCAAAAACAGTCAGAACGGCCAGCAAAAATGCCATAATTTTGGTTCTTTTTGAACGGACCATTAAAAAATTTCCTCCTAACAGAAATGGTTTTGCGAAATTGCAGGCTGTTTTTCCACCTACGACGGACGGTTCTGCGTTTTAGCAGCTTCTCTCGTACAAAGGCTAAAAAACAAAAAAATCGTCGGCAACGCACAGTTCGCGCAGTCGTCACCGCGATTTTTCAAATTATTTTGCCTGCGAACTGTAACAAAATAATAGCACATTTAAGCCAAAATGTCAATAGAAGATTTCCTATTTATTTATTGACAAAAATTACGTTTTTGCGCTTTGGTGCCATATTTTTACCATTTTGTAAATCTTTTGGCATCAGATAAGATTTCACAAATTACTCACACTTCGCCTGGCGTTTCTTTTTTGTTTCCTGCAAGTTTTTATATCTTTAACCCATTTTAACGAAAAGTGAATGTTTTTCAAGCTGTTTTTATCCATTTTTGTGTTTTTGGCAGTGTTTTATCGATATGGTAATAGTGACGAAAATTTCAATAAATTTAGAGTCTTCAAAAAACACGGCTTTAAGGTATTGTGCATATTAAACAAAACTCAAGGTGATTTTTCTACATTTCAACAAAATTTTAAAAACTTGTTTTTTTATTATATTTTTAGTTAATTTTCTTTTATTTTTCTATTTTTTTCCATTTTTTGTCCTTTCTTTTTATTATTTTTGCTATTGACAAATGGCGAAATGGGTGATATAATCAATAAAAAGAACATTTGTTCGTATTTGAAAGGAGATTTTATCCGTAATGTCCAATTGGCTATGCAAATTCGAAAAATACCGTTCGGACAAAATGTTACTCGACACCCGTAAATCGCAGCTTAAAGTTTTGCTCGATGATTACGGATACGCTCGAGATGACAGTCGGGTCACGCCCGTACTCGACGCCATCACCGAGCTAGAAATCTCACTCGGAGATACCGAAAAGGAGCTCGACAGCTACGTGGCAGACGCGTCCACTCCGCGAGAAGCCGCAAAGCGAGCCGACGAGAAGCTTTTTCTCACTTATCGGTATATCCACGATATGACTATGGAGGAGACAGCCGAGGAGATGTGCGTGAGTCGCGATACGGTATACCGAATCAGAAGAAGGATCGCAAACTGACAAATTATTTTACATTTTAAAAAACTCTTGACAAAACACTTATACGGTGCTATAATCTACTCAAACCGTTGACGGAGAGATAACGTCGAAGGCGCACTCACAGAGAGTCGGGGAGGCTGGGATCCCGACAGAAAGCGAATCGGCAAATGGACTTCGGAGGGTCTTGGTGATAGCATATAAACCACAATTATGAAGGTAGCCGAGAACGGGAGCTCCCGTTACAGAGTGTGGATGTTCTGCATCTTAAAGGCGGGCGCAAATGCGTCAATCAAGGTGGCACCGCGAATAACATAAAGTGTTTATTCGTCCTTGACAGAAAGTATATTTCTGTCAAGGATTTTTATTTACGGAGGAGAAAATGAAGCTTCTTACAAGGCGATGGCGATAGTTCGTCGTACTTATTGTAATTTGTAGATTTTTTACTTTTGAAAGGAATATATATTATGAAACTAGGAAACGTTGACTTCGATACCTATTTTAACGATTATCCCGACAAAGACGGATATTTTGGCAGATATGGCGGCGCTTATATCGAAGATAAGCTCAAAGCCGCTATGGCAGAGATCACAGAGGCTTACTACTCGATATGTCAATCTAGAAAGTTTATCGCAGAGCTGCGCAGAATCCGCACAGAATTTCAGGGCAGACCGACTCCGGTATCGCATCTCGAAAGACTCTCGGACGCTCTCGGCGGAAAGGTACAGCTCTATGCTAAGCGTGAGGATCTGAACCATTCGGGCGCTCATAAATTAAACCACTGCATGGGCGAGGCACTTCTGGCAAAATACATGGGCAAGAAGAAGGTCATCGCAGAAACCGGCGCAGGTCAGCACGGTGTTGCTCTTGCGACCGCGGCGGCATATTTCGGACTCGAATGTGATATTTATATGGGCTCTGTCGATATAAAGAAGCAGGCGCCCAACGTCGCGAGAATGAAGATCCTCGGCGCAAACGTGATAGAGGTCACTCACGGACTTGCAACCCTTAAAGAAGCGGTCGATGCGGCGTTCGACGCATATAGCAAGGAATATAAGGACTGCATCTACTGCATCGGCTCGGTTCTCGGTCCGCACCCCTTCCCTATGATGGTCCGCGACTTCCAGAGCGTAGTTGGAATTGAGGCAAGAGAGCAGTTTATAAATATGACGGGACATCTCCCCAGCGCAATCGTCGCCTGCGTAGGCGGCGGATCGAATGCAGCAGGACTTTTCGCAGGATTTCTGAACGATCCGGTTGACATATACGGCATCGAGCCCCTTGGCAGAGGTCCGAAACTCGGCGATCACGCAGCAAGCCTCAAATACGGAACCGAGGGCATTATGCACGGATTTAATTCGATAATGCTCAAAGACGAAAACGGCGATCCCGCGCCCGTTTATTCGGTCGCAAGCGGACTCGACTATCCTTCTTCGGGTCCCGAGCACGCATTTTTACAGGAGGTCGGCAGAGTCAAGTACGACGTTATCGACGACGAGGAAACTATCGACGCGTTCTATAAGCTCGCAAGACTCGAAGGCATCATTCCCGCAATCGAGAGCTCGCACGCAGTCGCGTACGGAATGAAGCTCGCAAAGACGATGGATCACGGCTCGGTGCTCATTAACCTCTCGGGCAGAGGCGACAAGGATATGGACTACGTAATCGAGAATTACGGGATAAGATAGGAAACGATACATTGATGAGGTTGGAATTTCCGGTTCTCTTAATCTTATAGGTGTAAAAGATGGAGTTTTAGGAAGAGCTGCTATATGCTCAATATCAGAAGAATTGAATTTTAAAAACAAGTATACCATGTACGATATAATGCAAAAAGCAACCATTAGCGAGAATATCCATCAAGTGGTATTGGCAATATCTGGACATGGTGATGATGCATTAGTGGATGTCATTTCTGTCAATGCCGGATTAATGATTTACTTATCAAGAAAGGCGATAAGTTTAAAAGAAGGCTATTGCTTAGCCAGACAAAGTATTGTATCAGGACAATCTTATAATAAACTAAAAGAAATTATTGAAGTTTACGAAGGAAGTCAAAAAGAGCTTCAAAAATGGTTAGTATAAGTTGACTTTTAGTAATTGCATAATTGGGAGGTGATTTTTTATGAAAGATATTGTTTTAACAGGAGATAGACCTACAGGAGCTCTACACATTGGACATTATGTTGGTTCGCTAAAAAAACGTGTGGAGATTCAAAATAATTATGATAAACCATATATTATGATTGCTGATACTCAGGCACTCACAGACAATGCACATAATCCCGCCAAAGTTCATGACAATGTAATTGAGGTCGCATTAGATTATCTTGCAGTTGGCTTGAAACCGGAGTTAAATACATTTTTTATACAGTCTCTCGTTCCGGAACTGACTGAACTGACAATGCTCTATTTAAACTTTGTTACATTGGCTCGTTTGAAGCGAAATCCTACTGTAAAGAATGAAATGCATCAAAAAAAATATGGTAATGAAATACCGGTTGGTTTTTTAACATACCCGGTTAGTCAAGCTGCGGATATTACTGCTTTTCAAGCAAATGTAATTCCGGTAGGAGAAGATCAGCTACCTATGATTGAACAAACAAATGAAATTGTACGTCATATTAACAGACACTTCAATACTGATATACTGAGGGAATGCAAACCATTGTTATCAAAAGTGACTCGTTTACCAGGAATAGATGGACAGGAAAAAATGGGCAAGTCATTAAATAATGCTATATATCTAAAGGATTCATCAGAAATAATAAAAGATAAGATAATGAATATGTTTACGGATCCTAATCATTTGAGGGTTGAGGATCCGGGGAATGTTGAAGTTAATACGGTATTTAAATATTTGGATGCATTTGATCCTAATTTGCAAGAGTTACAAGAATGGAAGGAACATTATAAAAAAGGCGGATTAGGAGATATGAAAGTTAAGAGAAGATTGAATGATATAATGCAGCAAACATTAGAGCCTATTAGGGAAAGAAGACTTATGTTTGAGAAAGATAAAGCAGAAGTATTAAATATGCTGAAGAAGGGCAGTGAATCTGCTAGACCGATTGCTGCAGAAACATTAAATAAATTAAAAGAAGTATTTACCCTTATTTACTAATCTATTAATATGACAAAACAATTTAGGAGATGGCATTATGAAAATTGATAAAAGTGATCCTTGTTTTTTGGTGTTAATTTAGAGAATGATTGAGGAACTTTTTGTAAGAAGTTCCTTTTCGTCTTTGGGCATAACCCAAAACACGCAAACAAAAAGGAGAGCTTAAAAAGCTCTCCTTTTTTGATCTCAAATCACTTCAAGCATTTAGATCGACCAAAAATTTAATAAATTCTTGCGTCCCATAGTAAATGATGCCTTCGGGCAGAACAATGGTTTCTGTCCCTACCTTGGCGTAGGAAAACACATTATCGCTCACATATTCCATAGATTCAGGTAAAATAATTTCTCCTACTTCAATATTCCTGAATGCACCTGTGAAAATAAATCTGACACCTTCCGGAAGAATCAGCTTTTCCATATCAAATAAAATAGACTCATGATTATATATACCGACAATAGTTTTGCCTGTGGCATCGGTTATAGAAGGAATTGCAAATACCTTCTGCAAAGAAGCTTCCTCCGTTTTTTTATTTTCTATCGCGGTTACAAACATCGAATTCTCCCAGTCGTACGTGTTTATATCCGCACAGGGAAGCTTGATACCATGCTCGGTTTCTGCATTTTTTAAACTGTACAGCACCGTAACGTATTCCCCTTTAACAAGATGTACGCGAACATTAAAGCCGTTCACTTCCATATCTATAAACATCTTGTCGCAATGCTTACACGAGTGGCAGACGGCAGGGCCGAGAGGATCGTCCTTTTCACGTATAACGATCGAGTCGGTCATTTCGTGAGCAGGGAAATCTCCTCTATACATTATCTTGCAATCTTCACATTCGTACACCTTGTAACAATCGCGATCTCCAAATTCTCCTACTACGTACTGATTTGGAATAAAATTATGCAGACATTCGGCTTTGTTGTTTTTTATCACGACCTCGTGGTAAAAGTATTTATCCGAGTTTTCGGGAACCTTTGTGGCAATTTCCCACTTGTTGTTATTATTTCGCCCGTAAACATCGCCGTTTTTGCACAAAATGTAAGCATCATATTTTTCAGAATAGTAGTAGTACACAGGAACTATATCCGATTCAATCCCGGTCTCGCCCCGTATCGACAAGGAATTAAAATACTCTACCATTGCCGATCTCACGGAAGAAACATCATCATTATAATCACTTTGCCTGATGTGTAATATATAACTATTTGACTCGTCTAAAACATATTCTTCTAACGTATACGTATAATTTTCGTAATCTATGGGTGCGACAGTTTGGACACTAACGGTATTTCCGTTATGATTTATAACAGAAATATATTCCATATCAAGATTGGAATCACAAATTTTGATAGCTCCATTTACATACCTACCCCCGGTCGCTATCCTCAATACGCCGTCGTTTATATTCTGAACTTCTGACATTATCGCATCGTAGTTTTCAAAAAACATTTTCGAGCGGTCGATATATTTTTGCTCACGATTTGAGATTACAGGCTGAACGGCAGACGGACAGGTAGCAACAGCGGACATAGTCTCGCTGCCGTTTTCCTTTACTACAATTTTAAGCTCGGATTTGTCGTTACTATAAGAAAGCGTTTGGAGCAACAATTCCAAATTTTCTCCCAAAGAATCCTCGGATATCTTCAAGCTACAAACCGTTTCGCCTGTTTTTTTGATATTCCTCGTATCCGCCTTTAAGCTTGCAGAAACGCTTGTATCCTGAAAATTTGCATTGAGACTTGCATCGATAACGAAGTCGCCTTCACAGGTCTCAATTGTGCCTTCAAGATTTATCGCACCCTTCTCTTCCCCACTTTCGTTCGAGGCATTCACATAGAAGGAAGATAAACTTTCGGAAAGCTTTTCTATTTCCGCACTTACAGATACGTTGCCGCCGCTTTCATCTTCGGCGATTATCTTCATCGAGGTATTATCCGTGTCAACTTGTAGCGTCATAATATCCCTGTCCTTCTTTTTAAGGGACATATCAAGGCTCTGGTTTTTCCGCCTGCTTCGAGAAAATTCCGCATTTATACTGAATTCTTCTATTTCCGCTTTTATGCACGAGCCGTCTTTGGTAGCACTGTATTCGACCTCGTAGGTCTTTTCACCATAGCAAATATAATATATCACTTTATCCGATTCAATGCATTTTGCAGAAACAGAAAACTCAACGCTTTCCTCGGGTTCGCCTTTCTCAAACAGAAAAGAAAATCTTTCAATCGCGCTCTCCTTCATATTGTATTTTTCGGTGTCTTTGTCATATTCAAAATCGGACATTTTCATAACAAACACCGAGATGTCGGTCAAAGATCCGTATGATGAAAAAGTATCTCCCACGATCTCGGTCGTAGTAACCGTAGTCATACCACTTTCCGTGTCTGAATTTATTACAGCAGCCGCTTTCATAGAACTCACAAGCGTTTGATTAATATATTGCTTCTCGCCGTTTACATAATAGGATTTTCTTATATAAACAATGCCGTCGTTAAAAGATATGTATTCGATGTCGGCTCCGCTTTCGTCTTTGCCGAGATTTTCCGCAGAAAAACTAATTTTTTCACCTATTGGATTTAACAAGCCCGAAAAATCCAACGACAATTCCTCGGCGATCATATCAATATCATTGTTCCACCTGTCCAGAGCTTTTTCAAACGGTCCTTTCTTTAAGAGCAGAAACAAAACCGCCGAAGCCGCAAGAATTATGACAACAGTAGTCAAAACTATACACCAAAGAATCTTTTTCGAGCGAGATTTGCGTCGAACTTCCACATCAGGCACTTCGCACTCTAAATTGTCTTTTTCGTTTATAAGGTCATTCATTGATATTCCTCCTTAATGCCTTTTATTTAAATTTGCTCATACTGTATTTTATCATTTTATTTCAACCTTGTCAACTATATTAGCATTGGGCAAATGCAATACAAATAAAGGACTGGCAAGGTAAAACATTCTAAAAAGCGCTCTTTTACACTTTTTTTCAGCAAAACCCATTGTAAATCTGACCCCTTTATGTTAAAATGCCTTATACTCATTTTTTTAAGGAGAAAACACAAAATGAAAAGACTTTTAGCATTACTTATGGCTACCCTTATGCTCTTTGCTATCGTCGCGTGCGACGAGGAACCTTACGACACAGACAATACAAACGGAGAAAACAATGATTCCAACACCGAAAACGGCGACGGCGCAGAGCAAAACACCACCCATACTCACGAGTATTCAGCCCAAGTAACAAAGGACGTTAGCTGCACCGCAGACGGAGAAAAAACCTTCACCTGCTCGTGCGGAGACAGTTACACAGAGGTTATTACCTCGAACGGACACTCTTGGGGTTCTTGGAGCACCGTGTCCGATACACTCGTCGGCAGAGTCGGCTCGGAGAAGCGCGTTTGCTCAACCTGCTCGGAAGAAGAAACCCGCGAAAATACCGACGGCGCTATCATAAATTCCTTCCTTGACCGCAGTCTTGCATACGTCAGTTGGACAGGAGAGAATATACACTGTTCTTCTCTGCTTCACTATTTCTCGCACAACTATGAAGGACGCACCGAGGAGACCGAGCGATTCCTTGCCGATACGGTATTTAATTACCTCTCCGAGCGCTTCGAAATAACCGAAGATATGAAAGAGGAAATGAAAAATTACTACTATGACGCATCAAGTGACACCTTTGAGCTTGCTTATACGGGCGAGGCGGCGAACTTCTCTCTGCTCGGCTACGTCCATAACGGCGACAACAGCTACACGCTCTACTACGATTATGAATCTTTTGAGCTCGATGAGAACGGCAATCCTCGCACATACGAGATCTGGAAGATAGACGTTCAGTATAATCTTCTCGACTCAAAGCCTAACAAGTATCTTGCCTTTGACAAGGTAGATGCTACGCCCGACGGTATGATAGCATGCGAGGTCGTATATTAAACACAATAAAAATAAAAAGCTCTGCATTGCAGAGCTTTTTTGATACGCTTTTATTACTTCAACACCTTTTTGCACCAGGAGCGCTTGCCGCATTTTGGGCATTTGAGGTAACGCGTCGTTCCCGCATGCATAGCATTAAGTGCCTGTGAATAGGTCGGCACGATCTCGTGACCGCATTTTTTGCATTTATAAGCGCCTACGCTCACTTCAAGCTTCAAAGCATAGAAGCAAGGGGGCAAAAATGCAATAACGAGTCCGATGACCGCAACGGCCTGCCAGATCCCTTCGGGTATAAGAAATGCGGCTACCGCGCATCCCGCAAGCAGACCTACTATGCAAACGCCCATAAGCACCCACATAGACGTCCAGATGGTTTTGTTCCTTTTTTCTACTTCCTTTGCCATATCAAGAAGAAGCTGTTCGTTTTTCTGTTCACTGTTTTCCATATCAATTTTCTCCCCACTCAGTAATTCGTTTACACTGATACCCAAAATATCGCACAGTTCAAGCATAATGGACGAATCGGGCATCGACACGCCTCTTTCCCATTTCGATACCGCCTTGTCGGTGATACCAAGCTTTTCGGAAAGCTGCGCCTGCGTTAATTTTTTGTTTTTTCTGCACTCGGCAATAAATCCGCCGATTTTAAGTTGATCCATGTGCTTTCTCCTTTCTGAGTACAGTATAGACGTTTTTATATAAAAAGTACACCCACCGTTGGTTTAGTAGGGGAAAATAAACCGTGGGTATGGGAAAACGGTCGTTCTATGTAACCGAATTTATTCATTCTCTTTCTTTTGGGATTTAAAGTGCTCCCAAAGCATTACTATTCCCTTTTTAGCGCCAAAGACTATGGCATACAACACGATATATATACCGAGCTCAAGCCAGAGATTTTCAGAGTTAAATACTTTTATCAGTACAATATCCGTAGCCGAAAAGGCTATCATTATAAGCAGAATATCGACGATTATACCGATTATTTTCTTTTTCATATAAAACCACTCCTGACAGTTACATTATACCATAATCTTTACCAAAAGTAAATAGTACGGTCGAGTTTTTACAAATCGAATACCCATAATGTAGGGCGGGAGTTTATCTCCCGCCGCATATTATCACTTCAACTAAAACGGCGGCAGCAAGCCACCGCCCTGCGAAAAACAAAAGCTCCACAATAAAGTGAAGCTTTTGAAATTTCGATAACTTTTGATTTTATCTCTTGCTGAACTGAGGAGCGCGACGAGCTGCTTTGAGTCCGTACTTCTTTCTTTCCTTCATACGAGGGTCACGAGTGAGGAAGCCTGCCTTTTTGAGGGGCGCGCGGAAGTCCTCGCCTGCGAGAAGAAGTGCTCTTGCAACGCCGTGACGGATCGCTCCTGCCTGACCGGAGAAGCCGCCGCCCTTTACGGTGCAAACTACGTCGAACTTACCGACAGTATCGGTAACTCCAAAGGGCTGATTTACAACGAACTTGAGAGTGTCAAGTCCGAAGTAATCGTCAATATCACGTCCGTTGATGGTAACCTTACCGGTGCCGGCGAACAGACGAACTCTTGCAACCGACTTCTTTCTTCTGCCGGTGCCATAGAAATAGGGTTTTGCGCTTGTATACATCGTTCTATTCTCCTTTCACCGATTAAAATTCGTAGTTAACGGGCTGCTGAGCCTCGTTGTTGTGGTTTGCGCCGCGATATACTCTAAGTCTGGTAAGGCTCTTATCGCCGATCGAGTTCTTGGGAAGCATTCCCTTAACTGCGAGCTTCATAGCAAGCTCAGGCTTTTCTGCCATCAGAGTGCGGTAGGTGGTTGCTTTGAGACCGCCGATGTATCCCGAGTGACGGTAGTAGACCTTCTGATCGAGCTTCTTACCGGTGAGGATAGCCTTTTCTGCATTTACAACGATTACGAATTCGCCGCAATCAACGTGTGGTGTGTATTCGGGTCTGTGCTTACCGTTAAGGATGTTAGCGACTGCTGCTGCGGTCTTGCCGAGGGGCTTGTTTGCCGCGTCGATAACGTACCATTTACGCTCAACGGTTTCTTTTTTAGCCATGTAAGTGGACATCTTTGAGTAAACTCCTTTTAAAATATATGATGATTTTTTATTTCCTGAATTTAGACAGCTTTGTGATTATAACATTATTTTTTTCCTCTGTCAATAGTTTTTAACGATTTTTTTGATTCAGAACAAAAAAACGCGGATTTATCTCTCGTTTTCTTCGTTTTTCTCATTTTTTCTCTCTTTAACAGGACGAGCACAAGAAAAAAGTTAACAATTTATTTTTTCTATCCTACCCAAAATGACAAAATACTCGGGATATTTGTTGCATAATCTATATTTGCAGGGAGCGCGTCGGATATCCTTTGCCGATCAAGAAATACCTAACGAGCGGTGGGGACTGTGGTTCCTGTCGAAGATATTTCCGACGAAGCCGCACGGCAAGGCATATTCGACCTCCCGCACGAATAAAGATGTAATGAAAAAACGGAGCAAAAACACAAGGGAAAACAGGAAAGGAAACGAATAAAATGACCGAAATCTTACAAAAGAAATATCTGCCCGAGGGAGGTCTGCTCGGCAGTATCACGAATTTTGAGTATCTTTCGTCAGAAAGAGGCTTAGAGCGTGCGATAGCAGACGGTGCGATCCTGGAAGCGATAGCCACGAGCTGCGACGGTGCGCGCGATCTAACAGTCGATCTGGGCTGTATGAAAGGTATTATACGTCGAAAGGACGCAGCAATCGTTCAAGAGGGAGAGACCCTCAAAGACATCGCAATAATCTCGCGCGTAGGCAAAGCGGTATGCTTCAAGGTTCTTGCTATATGTGAGGACGAAAACGGGAAACCGTATGCGCTTCTGTCGCGCAAAAGCGCTCAGGAGGAGTGTATGCGCTCGTTTATCGGAGATCTCGTGCCGGGCGACATAATAGACGCGCGCGTGACCCATCTCGAACACTTCGGCGCGTTTGTTGACGTCGGCTGCGGAATACCTTCTCTGCTCTCCATTGACTGCATATCGGTATCGAGGATATCTCACCCAAAGGACCGCTTCTTCGTCGGAATGCCGATACGCGCGGTCATAAAGAGTATTGACAGCGGAAGCGGAAGAATATTCGTCAGCCACAAGGAGCTTCTGGGCACTTGGGAAGAAAACGTAGGACGTTTCAGCATAGGTCAGACGGTAATGGGATACGTCAGAAGTGTAGAAGAATACGGCATATTTATCGAGCTTGCACCTAACCTTGCAGGACTTGCCGAATATCACGATTCCATAAAGGTCGGACAGTGTGCCGCGGTTTACATAAAGAACATTATCCCCGAAAGAATGAAGATAAAGCTCGTGATAATAGACGCAGCAAAAACGCGAGAGGCTCCCTTACAACTTGAATATTTCCTGCCCGAAGGACTTTCTCACATCGACATGTGGCGTTATTCGCCGAAAGAAAACCCGCGAATTATAGAAACGAGATTTTGCTAAGCAAAAACACCTGCCTAACCTCTGAAAGCGGTGTTGGATTTATATTATCGCATAACACGCACTGCGACCCGTAAACGGGCAATTACAATAGTCTCTCTTGTGTAGCGGAAGCTGGCACGAAGCGACTGAGGGATTGTTTTTTCACAACCCTCCGCCTCGTACCTCGTCACCTCCATTACACAGGGGAGGCTTTCCTTTTAGGCTTGATCATAGCTCGCCCGATTTGTTTGTAGCTCCGCTCGGTTTTGCCGGGGCGGCATAACCGGGGGGGTATTTCAACCATCAAGTAAAAGCTCCCGTCTGTATTAGCGGGAGCTTTGTTTTACTGTTTTTTGCTATCATCGGTATTATCGTTTTTCTTTTTCTTTACACTCTTAATTGCCGAAACAAATTTCACACGCCACCCTTTAAGTATTCCGAGAGTTTTTTCGTCCTTCGGGAAAAGAAGACGCAAAAGAAATATCGAGATAGCGACTGTCACGATCTTTTCGGGTGTTCCGGGCACCCACATAAGAGCGAGATATCCTCCCGAAAGCGCGATAAGCCAGCCTATCTTGAAGTGGGTAGCAACAGCGAGAGTAATATATGCCCAGCCGTTTGTTATTATCCACGCGATGCCAAAGCAAAGGAGCAGTCTCGGATTTAAGATAAACAAGACTACTTTTTTAATTGTTTCCTTGATTTTCCCTTTGTTTTCTTTTTTCATAGCACCTTTAAAATTAATAATCTGCAAAGTGTTCAGCATACTATACATAATATAACATTTTTTTGAATTTTTTTCAATACCGTTGAAAAATTTTTGTAACAATGTATAATGAAAATGTCGAAAAGTTGTATATATGATAAAAAGGGGGTTATTATGAAAAAAAGAAGAATAGTGCTAATACTTCTAAGTGTTTTGCTGCTGTCGTCAATGGCGCTCAGTTTCACGTCGTGCTCAACAGACCTTAAGATACACGCAGACGACCTTATGAAGGGCGTCTCGGCAGGCAAGGTCGAGGGAAAGGCAATAGACGAAGCGTTTATCAGATCACAGACCGAGCTTGCTTTAAGGCTTTTTAAGGCTTCGGTGCGAGATAGTGAGAATAAAAATGTCCTGATCTCACCTCTGTCCATACAGCTTGCACTAGCGATGACCGCAAACGGAGCAGACGGCGAAACTCTTGCCGAGATGGAAACCCTGCTCGGGGGAGATATTCCGACAGAAACGCTCAACGAGTATCTTTACTCTCTGATAAAAAATCTAATGTCAAACGAAAAAGTGAAGCTTCATATAGCAAATTCGATATGGTTCCGAGATATCGAGCAGCTTTACGTAAACGAGGAGTTTTTGCAAACGAATGCCGATTATTACGGCGCGTCGGCATACAAGGCTCCATTTAACGACAGAACCGTAAAGGATATCAACAACTGGATCAAAAAGAACACCGATGGTATGATAGATAAGATGATAGATGACATCGATCCAAGCACGGTTATGTTAATTATAAACGCCCTTCTCTTTGACGCAGAGTGGGAAAACATTTACCAGAAGAATGATGTCAAACGCGGGATATTCACTTCGCTTTCAGGCGAAAACCGCACGGTAGAGATGATGTCGTCGACCGAATGTAAATATATCAGCGATGAAAACGCGGTCGGCTTTATTAAGAACTACGCAGGCGGCGGAAAATACGGCTTCGCGGTGCTTCTGCCACACGAGGGCGTTGACCTGTATGACTATATCGACTCACTGAGCGCACAGGATCTGCAAAGCATTTTTAGCAGCGTTAAGTACGTAAGTGTAGATGCAAAGATGCCGAAATTTTCGTATGATTACGATATCCTGCTTAACGATGTTCTGCAAGGTCTCGGTATGAAGAGGGCGTTTAGTCCGTATGCCGATTTTTCAAAGCTGGGACATTCGGAAAGGGGCAACATATTCATAAGCCGAGTTCTGCACAAGACCTCGATAACGGTAGCCGAAAAGGGCACAAGGGCGGGAGCTGCGACAATGGTTGATATGAAGGATTATGTATATATGCCATCAGAAGAATACCGCGTTACTCTCGACAGACCGTTTGTCTATATGATAATCGACAATGAAAACAATACCCCAATATTTATCGGCGCAGTAACCGATATAGGAAACTAAAGAAAAGCACCGGATAATGATATGCACCTCAAAAGTCAGACAACCTTTTGGAGGTGCATATCAGAAGCGGTACGTTTTCTGCGGTTATTTTTTAATTTCAGCTATTTTGCGTGTTATTGTTTTCCATCTTTCGATCGACTTTATCGAGTGTCTTCTTTGCAAAATCTCTACCGCCAAGACCGAATGCAAGGGCAAAAGCGACTGCCAGTGCCGCAAGCGTAGCAATGAACGCTATATTCACGATAGTCGAGGCAAGGTCAAGCTGACTGAGTATCATAAAGCCTGCAACAACGTAGATAGCAACCTTGACTATCTTCGCAATACCTGCCATTTTTTCGTTATTTTTGCTTATCAGACCTTCGATCATCGACGCTCCGACGAAAGCGACGAGCGCAATGATAGCCGACTTGAATACCAGAGGCAGATAAGCAACGATAGCAGTCACGATTGCTGTAAAGATGGTAAGTCCGAGCACCTCTACTCCCTGCGCCACCACAAAGAGAACGATCAAGGCTCTTACGATATTTACCACAACCTTGGTTGCCGACATATTCATCTGCGGCAGAATTTTCTTGACAATACCATCAAAATTGATCGCAACGAGGACATTACTCAGCAGTCCGCAAGCTATGCTGGTTACGAGAAGTCCGCCCGAAATTACGACTGCTGCGAGTATTATCGAGGGTATCGCGCCGAATATCATGTTTATTATGCCGAGTGCGGGATCGGATATGGCTCTGATATTCAGAACGGTAAGCGCCTGAACTATGGTGACAAGAATAATGACCGCACTTACTATTTTAACTATAATATCCGAGAGAAGAACGACCGATTTTTCTTCGTCCTTTCGCTTAATGAGATCGTCTATCTTCGTCTTGCGTAAAAGCGCCGAGATTATCTGTCCGATAATAACAGCCACGAAAATGCCGACGTAGATGAGAATGCCCGCCGCTACGATGTTCGGAATGTAACTGACAAACTGCGAGACCATCCCCGCAAGCGGCTGTGATACCTCGTGTAGCCCTAGTGCTGCGAGTGCCGAGGGAAGGAAAAGCAGAAATACCAAAACGTAGATCAGCTTTCCGACGAGCGAGGTCGACGTACCCACCTGACCCTCGTTAACTCCCCATTTATCGAGAAGTCTGTCGAGACGCACGAGCCTAAGCAACCTTGTTACGATAAATTTCGAGATTCCCGCAACCACAAATGCGAAAATGAGGTAGATGACAAAGCGTACGACGTCAATAGCCCAGATACTTTGAATGATTTGAGTGATCTTATCCATAAAAATCTCCTTACTATTTTTGGTTTACATTCCAGTATATACCCAATAAACAGTTTTTAATCATAAAAAACAAAGAAGAGCCTTTCGCAAAAAGCGAAAGGCTCTCATTTTACTGTTTTTCGGTACATTTCCAATCGTAATCATACTAAAATAGAGGTATACCCCTGTAGTAACAGGAGTTTTTAGCGAACTCATCACTAACACATCTTATTAAAGACTATAAAATATTTCTCTTACCCTTTTTCCGTTTTTGTCCGAATCGTGGTATTCCATAGCGGCTTTGAGTCCGTTTTCCGCAGCGCGCTCGCGGCTCTCTTGATCCTCAAAAGCAGTGGTGAGCGCGTCTTTAAGCTCTTCCTGCGACGTGCAGACGATCGCCGCGCCGTGCTTTATAAGATGCTTCATAGACGCCACCGAGCAAGGTCCGTAAGCAAAAAGCGTGATTCCGCTTGCAAGGCTATCGGCGATCTTGGTCGAAACCGAATGCTTCACAAGGTCTATGCTTTTGTCGTCGAACGCCTCAGTATGAAGCAGAATATCGGACGCGTGAAGAGTATCCTCAAACTCTTTGCCCGAAATAAATCCGCAAAGCCGTACCGATCTTATACCGTCAAAGGTCGCAAGGATCTCGGGCTTCTTTTCGCCGGTATATATTTTAAGAGCGTAATTTTTGCCCCTTTCGGCGTTAAGCAGATCGAGCGCTCTTCCGATCTCGGCAAGCGAAATATATCTGTTACAGCTGATATTTCCAAAATAACATATTTCTGTCGGGGACTCGGCAGCTTTGACCGTATCCGCCATTTTATAGCTCGTTCCGGTCATTATTGCGCTCGCGGATACTCCGAATTTTTTTCCGTACATATCCTTTATATCGTCGCATATGGTTATGAGATGCGAGATCTTTTTCATTAGCTTATCGGTCTTTTTTTGGAGCAGTCTGAGCTGAATTTTTCCTATAAGGCTACTCGGAGTATTGACGAAATAATAATCGTCGCAAATGTAGGTCACTATCGGAATATTTCGTTTTTTTGAAATTTTTAGCGCTATATCGTATATGAACTTTGCATATCCGGGAGAAAGGAATATCGCCGTCGGCGCTTCCCTGTCCAGCCATGCTTCAAGCCCTTTTGTGTACCAGCGCGAAAGACTCCACATCGCGTCGCGCAGAAGCCGTTTCATCGGATCCTTTTTGCCCGGCTTTTTATAAAGCTTAGCGTCCTCTTTATTTTCAAAAAGATTTTTCTTTGCAGAAACGATCCTTGATTTATCAATTTCCCCGCCCGGTTTTTTAAATTTTAAAAGACTGTCAAGCACGTCTTTGTCGGTAACACGATAATATGACGAGCAGGCGTCAACGTCGGGCACTGTCGGATAGATATAAAGCTGACAGATCTCGTCCTTTTCAAAGCCCGAAAAAAGCGACAAAAAGGTTTTTCCCATATTCTGATAGGTGGAAAAACAGTTGTGGCTTATTAAAAGTACTTTCAATGTTAAATCCTCTTTTTACGCTTTTGTAATCAAATCAACGATCTTCGGGTAGGTGTTTTTTCTATCAAAATTTTCTTCGGCGCATCTGCGTCCGTTTTTACCCATTTCTTTTCTGAGTTCACTATCATCAACAAGAATTTTTATCTTTTCCGCCATATCTGCGGAGTCCGAGCAGTTGCAGTTAAAGCCCATATTATACGTTTCAACAAGCTTTCTGTACTCGGGGCTTTCCTGAGTATTTACAAGTGCAACCCCCGATGCGGCATAATCTCCGTGCTTGTTTATTATAGACTGCGCCGCTTTCTTTACTATCGGATTTATAGCAATATCGCAAACACAAAGTCTGCCGACCATTACTCCGTAGTCAAGGCGTCCGGTAAACTCGGCGTTTATGCCCTTTTCCTGCGCGTGCTGTTCAAATCTCTCGCGGAGCGGACCGTCGCCCATAACAAGGAATTTCAGATTAGAATAGCCTTGATCTTTGAGAATGGCAAGGGCGTCTATAACACACTCAATATCGTAAGAATGACCGAGCGTTCCTATATACGCGATAAGAATATCATCATCGTTTCTCTCAACCTTGTTTTCCTCGTTCAGCTTATCAAAGTGTGCAAGCTCGGTACCAAGGAAAACAGGAAAAGCGGTTTTGATATTCGGGTTTGCCTTACGGGCGCGGTCTATATACGTCTTAGACACCGCAACAACACCGTCTGCCCTCTTATATATTCCGTTTGCAAGCCATCTGAACGGAGCAAATATAATACTGCTTAGTACGGGAATATTAAATACCATCTGGAAGGCTTCCGGCCAAAGGTCCTGAATATCAATTATAAACTTAATTCCGTTTTTTTGGCAATATTTCGCCGCCTCATAAGCCGCCTGGAGCGTAGGCACTGCGGCGTATATAACGTCCGGCTTTTTTCTCTTTTTCAGGTATTTCTTTACGTTTTGTCCCCACACGAAATGACTGAAAAAACGGCGAAGACATACGTTTTTCGGATAGCCCGTTTCGTGAAGCATCGTCACCTTGAACGGAAATCCGGTCGGCTCGGCTTCAAAGTGCTCTTTCGCGCCGTGATTAAAGTCGCTCGTCAGGAGCTCAACCTCGTTATTTGCGGAGAGAATATCTGCAAGATATTCAAACCTATTATTTCCCTTGCCATCAAAGCGTCTGCAAAAATCCGCCAAAATAATGATATCCATTTGTGTTCCTCGTTATCTTATATTTTTAGGAGTTAAACCACTTTTCTTTGTATATTATAACGCAGTATATTATGCCAAGTCAATAAGTTTGTAAACCGGCTACATCTATTTTATCATAAACAACATCGGGAGTCAAGTGCAAAGTAGGTGAAATCACGATACTCACTGCGCGCTGAGCCAGAATAGCTTTAAAATAAATATCCACTTGCATATAGCTGGTGGTATTCCAGTTGGTAATCAAAATAAACTCCAGTTCTACTGATCGTCACAACACAGCATCACTCGCCAAAGGCGAATATAATTGGCGTACCTGCTTTATCGCAGGTACGCCAATCGGTGATTTTTATTCGGTCATAACCCTAACACTGCCGGCTACGCACAAGTGCGTTTTTGATTGACATGCCAGACTTAACACCCACAAATGAGTCGCATAGGTCGAAAAAAATATGTCTTTATTGCTTCTTTCTGCAACCGTCAATTTGAATGTTTTGTCCGGAAATATAACTCGCCTCGTCAGAAGCAAGAAAACAGATGAGATTTGCATTTTCCCTATCGCTTCCAGTACGTCCCGCAAATGAGAGCTCGGACGGCTCAGTATAGTCAATATCACTGTTTCCCGAATTAGAAACGCTTCCCGGCGAAACGGCATTGACGAGGATTCCTTTTTCGGTTACCTCCTTAGCCAACGCCTTGGTAAAAGAAATAACAGCTCCCTTCGTTGCGGAATAACATGCCATTCGAGCGTTTCCGTATACACCGGCAACGGACGATACGTTGATGATTCTTCCGTATCCCTGTGATAACATATCGGGCAAAACCGCTTGTGTTACATAAGCCGTTCCATTCACATTGATGTCAAAGCAACGTTTCCACTCGTCCATGTCCGTTTCCACGAACGGTACAAATATTCTCCAGAGTGCGGCGTTGTTGACCAGGATATGTATGCTTCCCAAGCGTTCCATCGCATCCGCAACCACTTCATTAACTCTTTCCCTGTTACTGATATCACACTGATAAACAAGCACCTTGTCCGTAACGGGAGCAAGTTCTTTTTTTACATCTTCAAGCTTTTCCAAGTTTAAGTCAAGCAAAACCAAAGCCGCGCCTCTTCTGCCAAGTTCCAAAGCAGTTGCACGACCGATACCAACTGCCGCACCTGTGATCAACGCAGTTTTTCCACAAAAATCCATAATATTTTCCTCCTTAACAATTTTAACATTATTATAGCATAAGAAATCAAAAAACAACATAGCAGATATGATATTAATTTTGATCAAAATTATACTTACATAAGCCGATTTAGCAGTTTAATGAAGTTTTTGTTGATTTTTTTGATATTAAGTGATATAATAAGAAAAAGCAAAAAGGAGATGCTTACATGAATGATTTTATCGTAACAAACTTTGTTTCTGCGTTAATCGCCAACGACAAGCAAGGCAAACGAACAAAATACGCATCAAGATACGCTTCAGCCTTGATAGTTACAAAAAAAGGAAGAATCCGCTTCTTGTATGGCAAAAAAGAACTATATCTAAATGCCCAAAACAGCGTGTTTCTTCCGCAAGGCCTAAACTACGTCAACGAGTGTATCGAAGATTCAGAAAGCATAGTTATCAATATTCACACCCTCACTCCTTGTAGCAAACCGCTTCAACTAAATCCGATACCTTATGATACAGCTTTAAAATATTACAAAGAAATCAAGGTCGCTTCTCTTAATCCAACCTTTGAAAATAATTGCCGAATTCTCGAAATCATTTATGCTTTGGCGCAAAAAATGTTTAAAAACACAGAAAAAGGAGGAGTAACAAAGTCCGCTTTTATCGAAAAAGCACTCCTTTATATGAACGAAAATTATGGGAATTCCGATATTAAAATTGCCGAAATCGCAAATGTATGTCACATAAGTGAAATTTATTTACGAAAGCTTTTCGAAAAAGAATTAGGCATGTCCCCATACAAAAAAATATTGGAGATCAGAATGAATGCTGCGCGTCTTTTAGCCAAAGAAAAAAGATCGGTCAAGGAAATTGCTACCAGTGTAGGATATTCCGACGTATTTCAATTCTCTCGCGCTTACAAAAAATATTTTGGATATTCTCCGTCACAAGAATTATAATTTTTTAAAATCGAATTTTCTATGAGAATTAACCTTTTGTGCGCATTTTTCGTTTGGGGCGTGTTGACGAAAAAGATGCCACAATTCAAAATTCAAAGTTTCATAAAATCATTCAATGTTTCTTTGATGTTTTCCACTTTTTCTTTCGTGAATCCTGAAAAGAAATGATATTCTTTTCGAACAAAAGGTTTTAAAAATGGTACAACCTGAATTTTCGATTTATAAATCCGAATTGTTAAAATTCCGTTTTCTTCAGAGATCTGTTGAATTGCATTATAAGGAATTCGCCTTATTGGCACAACAAAAATAAATGCCAAAATCATAATTGCAGTTGCCGTGTCATGTATTCCATCCTCATCTACACGAAATGCGTATCCCAAAAGCATTTGACGAATCAAGGTCAATAACGAAGCAGTCCAAGAAATAGCAACTATGCTCATAAGAACCGTAAAAAGCGACTTGGTTCCTGCATTCATTGGAGTATTGTCTTCCATTAAAATTTCATTCGAATTAAGAAAGTAAATACCATACCATACAAATACAACAAGGCAAAGCATAACAATGGAAATAATATAAAACTTTAAATTCAATCTTGCTTTCATCACAATTCACCGCCTTTCTGATTTCATTATAGCACAGTTTACGGTATTTTTCAAGACACGAGGGGGAAGGTTTTAATGAAATCGCGCGAGGCGCGATGAAATCCTTACTCCGTTCGGATGAAATCTTCGGCATGCCGCCTCAGATGAAATTAAATCCGTCCTCCTATCCCGACGAAGTCGGATTTCATCACGAAGTGATTTCATCCACCGCAGGTGGATTTCTTCCGTCCTCGGCGGATTTAGTTGAAAAAAGAGAGCAAGTCTTTGACTTGCTCTCTTTTTTCTGGCACGAGTTGACAAAAAAGATGCCAAATTAAATACAAACAGATATATGGAATACTTCGCTTTTTATTTCTATAAAGCCAATCCCCTCATAACCGGAGAATTCTTCCAAAATCTCTGCGAGTATCGGATTGTTGTAATAATGAAGGATAATTTTAAGGTTTTCATCTAAAACGATTTCTTCGTCTTGTTTATAGGGACTATCCGTATAAGAATTTAATGCTTCGAAACGATTGCCATTGTAAATGACTCCTACTCCCACAAAATACACGCCCGAAGGTGAGTTAAATGTCCTTAAACTGTCATTATAGGCAATATTAATCCTCATAATGCTCCACCGTGATAACAACTTGGGTATTCGAAGTATTAACATCTACCAAACGCCCTGTCATTCCCGCATCAATCATCCCTAAAATGCTGGCAACTTCCTCGAAGTCATCTTCATCTCCTATGAGTCTTTCAAGTGTTCCGTTTTCAATAGCCTTTTTCATTGCGGGCACCGGAAAACGTGTTACTATTTTTGCCCCATCGGTCTGCACCTCTATGCGAACGATCCTACGATCAATAATCTCCTGCGGCGCATCATTTATTTGAGCAGGAGTTTGAATTCCCTCCAACAATTCTGTAACACTCACACCAAGCACCTTTGACAAGGTTTGAATTACAGTAATATCAGGATATGATGTGTCGCACTCCCATTTTGATATCGCCTGAGCAGTAACCGACATTTTCTCTGCGAGTTCTTCTTGAGTCATATTTTTTTGCTTTCTGAAATAAGCAATGTTCTGTCCTATTGTATTCATAATCTACCTCTGAAATAAAATTTCGAGTTGTGCACATTCCCGATGACATCATTGTAGCATAAATAAATATTTGTTTCCACCGACCACCTGTTGTTTTGTAACTTTTTTCACAACAATTAGTTGAGTTAGATGATTGCAAAGCCTTTTCAGTTAAATTATATCACGATTTTTAATATTTTTTCAATACTCACCAAGAAAAAGGCAAGGTAAAGGTTCACTTCTACTCCCTTACCCGAAAATGCCGATTGGCATCTTTTTATTTTCGCTAAAATCCGAATTTCAAAAAAGTGAGGAAAACGGCGAAAAACGAAGAAAACCCGAGGAAATCTCGGGTTTTCTTCGTGGCATCTTTTTTGTCAAGACGCATTGGAGGCACCACCCGGATTCGGACCGGGGATAAAGGTTTTGCAGACCTCTGCCTTACCACTTGGCTATGGTGCCATAGATATTAAAAAAAGCGGATTACGGGGCTCGAACCCGCCACCTCCACCTTGGCAAGGTGGCGCTCTACCAAATGAGCTAAATCCGCAAGTTTCCTATGAAATGCCTCGAGTCGGAATCGAACCAACGACACGTAGATTTTCAGTCTACTGCTCTACCAACTGAGCTATCAAGGCAAACAAACCGATCATTTCCTCAATAACCGGTTAGTAAAAGTGGCGACCCGAAGGGGACTCGAACCCCTGACCTCTAGCGTGACAGGCTAGCGTTCTAACCAACTGAACTACCGGGCCGTTTCTATGGGAACAATAGGGCTCGAACCTATGACCCTCTGCTTGTAAGGCAGATGCTCTCCCAGCTGAGCTATGCTCCCGTATGCTGCGCCCTAACTGCGGCGACGTGTTGTATTATAGCACAGCACTTTTCATTTGTCAAGCATTTTTTGAAAAAAATTTTATTTTTTTTCGCTTTTTCTTATCTCTTCAATATCTGACCCTGTAAACGAGTATTTATTTGTGCAAAACTGACATCCAACCTCTATTTTACCGTCCTCTACGAGAATGTTATACAAGTCAACGGGGTTAAGCGTAAGGAGTGCTCTGCCCATTCTATCGCGCGAACAGTCGCACTTATATCCTACCTCGTATTCGTCAAAAACATCATATTCCACGCCTTCAAGAGCGATATCGGCAATTTCCTTATTTGTCTTGCCGTCTTTAAAAAGAGCCGATATGCCTGTGATCGCCGGAAGGTTCTCTTCTATCTTCTGAATAGTGTCCTCTGCGGCAAAGGGGAGAAGCTGAATTATCAGTCCGCCCGCGGCAAGTACACTTCCGTTCGGGCGAAGCAGGACACCGAGTGAAACGACGGTAGGTATCTGCTCACTCTCTGCATAATAGGACGAAATATCCTCTGCAATCTCTCCGCTAACAATATTCGTTATGCCTATATACGGCTCTTTTTCTCCGACGTCCTTAACGACGTTGAGCGTTCCCTTTCCGACTGCACCCGAAACGTCTATCTTGCCGTTATCCTTTCTCGGTATATCGGTATGAGGATTCTGAACGTATCCCTTGACGTTACCCATATAGTCGGAAACTGCAAGAACGTGACCGCAGGGTCCATCTCCTCTGAAATTAACGGTTATATTGTTTCCTTTATCTTTAAGCGTAGTTCCCATAAGCGAGGTCGCGGTAAGGACCCTGCCGAGAGCCGCTGCCGCGGTGGGGGCACAGGAGTGTATCTTGACCGCGTCTGCTACCATATCGGTCGAATTTATAACGAGGATCTGAGCCGATCCGTCAGTTGTTAAGCCTCTGAGTATCTTTGACATCTTATTTCTGCCTCTCTTACTTATTATATGCGCGATTTTCTCACGCGCCATACTTTTCTTTAAGTTTATCTATAAGAATATTTCCTATTTTATATACGTCGCCCGCTCCCATAGTAAGGACAAGGTCTCCCGATTTTGCGTTTTCTACAAGATAATCGGCTATTTCCTCAAAGGACGGGAAATAGAGCTGACCCATATCCTCTGCCAGAAGCTTTGAGGACACGCCCTTGGTATCAATCTCACGCGCGGCGTAAATATCTGCAAATATGACGGTATTCGCCTGAGAAAATGCTTTTTCAAAACCGTCAAGCAGATCGTGTGTCCTTGAGTATGTATGCGGTTGAAAAATGCAATATATATTCTTATATCCAAGTCTCGAAGCACCTTCCAGCGTTGCACTTATCTCGGACGGATGGTGTGCATAATCGTCATAGACCGCAATTCCACCCACTCTCGCCTTACATTCAAAGCGTCTTTTTGCGCCGACAAAGGTCGCAGAAGCCGAGGATATCACCTCGGGAGACACTCCGCAAAGGTGAGCGACCGCCGCCGCGCACAGCGAATTATAGACGTTGAACGAGCCTATAACGGGAAGCGAAATATCGCAGAGCTTTTCGCCCTTATGACAGAAGGTATATCTGCCGCATCCGTACTCGTATCTAAGATCGGATGCATAGTAATCGGCTCTTGAATTTCCGAGCGATATACCGACGATTCTTCCACCATAGCCTTTAAGTGCTTCAAGAACGTTTGAATTATCGACGTTAGCGACCACAATAGAAGAACCCGATATTGCCTTCGAAAATGAATTTATTATAGCTCCAAGAGACGGGAAATAATCGGTATGGTCGAGTTCGATATTGGTAATTACCGCAAGCGATGGATCAAAGCTGAGAAAGGAATCCTTATATTCACAAGATTCGTAAACGAAATAGTCCTTTGAGCCTATTTTATACGCGCCACCTATTTCGGGAAGCACCGCGCCGTTTGCCACAGTCGGGTCAAGCTCTGCTTCGAGAAGTATATGCGCGATAAGCGCAGTAGTAGTCGTCTTTCCGTGAGTTCCCGAAACTCCGATGCGGTTTGCATAATCACGCATCAAATATCCAAGGAAAGCGGCGCGCGACACAAGAAGGATATTTCTCTCCACAGCTCTTGCTATTTCAGGATTGGTCTCATCTACCGCCGCGGTATAAACCAGTACATCGCAATTATCGGCACTCTCGGCGTAATGCCCGTAGGTTATCTTTATACCCTGCTTTTCAAGGGACTGACATATCTCACTCTTTGAGCGGTCTGAACCGGTGACCTCGAATCCGCGGTTTTTAGCAAGTACCGCGATGGTAGACATACTTATTCCGCCTATGCCTGTAAAATGAATGTTGCGGCACCTGTCTATCTCTCTTGCAAGCAGTTCTCTTTCTTCTCTTCTGAACTCTTTCATAACTTTTATCACCTTTCGACAAAACTAACAAAATTAAAGCATTTTTCACTCAAAATATACAAAAAGTTGACAATTTTTAATAAATAATTCACAGTTTGTATTTTTAACGTAAACATATAAGCATTATAATGATTACAGTTAAATCGTTACTTTAAAGTCACTTATATTTTGGAGGAAATTATGCAAATCACAGACATTAAAATACGCAAGCTTTTTGACGACGAGGGTCCGATGAAAGCTATCGTATCGGTAACCTTTGACCACCAGCTCGCACTTCACGACATCAAAGTAATTTACGCGAAGGAAAAGTTCTTTATCGTTATGCCCAGCAAAAAGAACCCTGACAACACTTATCGCGACATCGTTCACCCCATCGCATCCGATTTCCGTCAGATGCTTGAAGGCGCGGTCATCGCCGAGTACCACAAGGCACTTGAGGAAGCGGTAGCGGCAGAAAGCGAAAATACCGAAGCAAACTCCGACACATTTTGATAAGACTTAAACACACGCCGCTATTAAAACTTATTATCTGGATTATTTTACTATCGGCACTCGACCGCGGAATTTTCCGCGGTTTTTTGTGTGGAAACCATTTTGTAAAAAGGGTTCCCACACCTTCTCAAAGCCTTTCTTAATCTTGACCTTCTGTTTTTTCTATAATCTTAAATATCTCCCAGCCTGCACTCCGACTGTACGCCGAAACAAGACCGCTTGACACGTTCGATATATGGCTAAAAACGAACGGAAGAACTATATTTCCCTTCGCATCTATCATACCTAGCGTTCCACCCTCGCATCCAACCACCGCAAGTCCCTGAACAAAGGGCGCCGCATAGGTGTATATCGGCTGGGCTATCCATTTTTTATCAATACTGTAATATCCGTAGCGGCCGTTTTGGGACAGGATCATAACTCCGTCCGAATAGCTCTCAAGGGTATATCCTCTCGGAATGTCAAAAAGCTCGCCCGACAAATTAACAAGAGTCTCGTAATCGGCAACCGTTTTATTATAGTTAGACGCCGAGCGACCGATAAGTCGTATTCTTATTCTCATCCATCCGTACTCATCAACCGTACCGCTTCCTATTGCACCGATATCGTTTGTGTACGGCAGGGCATAATACCTACGCACATAAGCACCCTGATTTACACCGAATTTATCATAGTAAAAGAAATTCTTCGCATGGAACTGGTAAACGTTTTTGCCCGATGAATCTATTATCGAAATAGCCCCTGCGCTTGTCTTGATCAAAGCATATCCGCTTTCTCCAAAGCTATATGCGTTAGTGTACGTCGAGCTTATCTCTTGTTTTTCAGTAGCGGCGTTGTAATATCTATATATCTTTTTAGCTTTGTCATAAAAAGCGTATATCTGCTCACCTTTATCATTTTTATACGAAAAGGCGGGATAATCGTATTCAAGCGATGCAACTATCGAATTTTCCGAAACGCTCTCAAAAGCGTTTTTTTCTTCGCTCAGAATATAATATGCGCCCGAAGCATCGATAAACACAGCCTTTCCCGATACAGTTCGCTTGTTGGCGGGAAGTTTATCCCCCATATTCTCAACAAGAACCACTCCGTCACCGCTGCAAAGAGAGGACACACCTTCGACGGAATTTATGATTATATAGCCCATATAAAGCTCAACAGTCTTTATATCGACCTCTCTATCTTCATATACTATTTTGACCGATGCATCGCTCGATGAGGTCTTCTTAACAGCAACCTTGACTGTTTTTTTGCCCAGAGAAAAATCTCCGTCAAGCTCAATGCCCGATTTTACCAAAGCACTGTTTTCACTATCGTATTTTCCGACAGCTATAAGGACATTACTTGAGATAGCTTGTAGCGAGGGAATATCTTTCGTCAGTTTATCGTAAAGCTCTTTATCGGCATAGGATATATCACTCACAAGTCCTTCAACAAATCCGATGCCAAGTGCATTTGAGAGATTTGTGACATATTCCCTGCTGTCGTTATCGTTTTTCCCGTCTTCGACATCGTCATACTGTCCGTCGTCCTGTCCGTCGTCGGGCACAGAGGTATCTGGTACATCGTTCGACTGTTCGTTTCTTTCAAGTCCGTCATAAAAATCAACGGCGGTCATCGCAAAATTCACAAACAAAGAGGCAACTACGAGGAAAGCGATAGCCGAAACGCCCCAAGGAGCGAGCTTCAAATATCTCATTTTTATTCTGCCTCCTTTCGTTTTTCTTGCAAGATCTATTTATTTGTGATACTTTCCACCGTTTATGATCGTAAACGCGCGGTATATCTGTTCAAGAAGTATCACGCGCATAAGTCTGTGCGGAAATGTCATTTTGGAGAAGGAAAGCCGAAGATCACAGCTTGCCTTTACCTCTTCGGTGAGTCCGTCAAACGCGCCTATTACAAAGCAAAGCTCACTGACTCCCGAGTTCGGGAGTTTTTCTATATACGAGGCAAGCTCCTCTGAGGACATCTGCTTTCCCTCGACACAAAGCGCGATCTTGCGCGCTCTCAGCGGAATATGCGGTATGATCGGCGCGCCGTCTTTAAGCTCGACTACTTTCAGCTTGCAAAAAGCTGAAAGTCTTTTTGAATATTCCGCGCAGGCATCGACGAAAAACCGATCTTTCAGATTACCAACGCAAACAACCGTTATATCAATCATTTTTTTAAAGGAAAACTTTTAAGAAAAGTTTTTCCGACCTTTCAAAAACTTTCTCGCGCTCTTCCAAAAACTTTTATTAAAAATATTTTTTCTTTTTGTAAAGTTTTAAAAATTCTTAGAAAACTTTTTCAAAAGTTTTCTAAGCGGGTTCTCGGTGCAGAGCCCTAAATGAGGCGTGTCGGGCAAAAGCGGTCGGCGACCGCAACGTCTGCCAACAGGGAGTTCTGCCTAAGGCGGCAAACGACGGTGTCGAGTGCGATCTCGGGGGTATTGTTTTCCGCGCTCAGATGCGCGAGAAGCACCTTTTTCGTGCTATGCGAAACTATGTACGAAACGAGCCGCGCGCAGTCATTGTTATCAAGGTGTCCGATATTTGACTCGATACGTTTTTTCAGTACGTACGGATAAGGTCCGTTTCTCAGCATTGAAAGATCGTAGTTCGATTCAATCACAGCCGCCTCGCACTCCGAGAGCATATCGGCAATTTTACGGGAGAGCATACCCATATCGGTAGCGTATCCAAAACGTCTGCCGTTATACTCGATTATGTATCCCGTACTCATACGGCTATCGTGCGGAGTTTCAAACGAGCGTATCCTTACGTCTTCTATCTCGATAACGCTTCCTGCCTCATAGACGTTTATAAGATTATCAGGAACATCGGTTATCAGCATCTCGGCAGTTCCCTTCGCCGCATAGATGGGGATGCCGTAATATTTCGTTATCATTTTAAGACCTTTGATATGGTCCGAGTGCTCGTGCGTTACGAGTATTGCTTTGATGCTTGACAGCGACGCACCGATCTCAGAAAGCGCGGACTCCGTCGCCTTTTTGCTCTTTCCCGCGTCTATAAGAAACTCCGTATTTCCGCATTTCACGTAGCAGGAATTCCCCGACGAGCCCGAAAAAAGCGTGTATATCGTGACATCGTTCATATTTTCCATATTTACGGCGTTTTCCTCTTTATCACATTTATAGGGAACCTCGGCAAGCGCAGAGATCCCCTATTTTTAAGCTTGGTCTTTTAAAGAACGCATACCGCGCCTTTGTTTCTTATACGGAGAACGTAGGTTGCGCCCTCACCGAATACGCCGTCCATAAGCTTGGCGTAATCAGCGGTAGCACTTTCGGGCATAAACGCTTGAATCGTTCCCGCAAATCCGCCGCCGTGAACACGGCAAGCCGAGGGAGCATCAAGCTTCGCGAGAAAATCCTCGGTAACTGCGAGTGCAAGAGAAAGCCCCTGCTCCTCTACATTCTTTACCGTATATACGTTTTGAAGGAACTTGAACGAGGAGCTGCCCGATGCGCGAACCCCGTCGAAGAACGCCGAAAGATCGCCGTTTTCAAGAGCCTTTGCCTGCTCGGTGACGCGTGCGTTTTCGTTTACGAAGTGGATAGCTCTCATAATAGCTCTGTCACCGGTCTTTTCACGAAGTACGGGAATAGCCGAGATGATCTCGCCAAGGGAAATCTCACGGAGAACCTCTTTGCCAAAATGAGCGGCAACCGCCTTCATCTCTGCTGGTACGGACGCATAGTCTGCGTTAAGGTCTGCGTGGTTTCCGCCGGTGTTTACGATACAGAGTGAGTATCCGAGTGCGGAAAGATCAAACGCGGGCTTGCCGACTATAGGATTTTTGGGATCTGCAAAGTCGATCGAGATAAATCCGCCGACCGCGCAGGCAGTCTGGTCCATAAGTCCGCAGGGCTTGCCGAAATACTTATTCTCGGCGTACTGTGCGAGCTTTGCTATCGTTACGTCGTCAACGTCGTTATTGTAGAGAGTACGCATGATGTTTCCGACCATTACCTCGAAAGCGGCAGAGGACGAAAGACCCGAGCCTTTAAGAACGTCGGAGGTCGTGTAGGCGTCAAAACCGCCCACGGTATATCCCGAGCTTTCAAGACCCTCGCACATGCCCTCGATGACCGCAAAGCTCGTAAAGAACTTGTCGGGATCTACCTTGATCTCGGGGATCTTAACGCTGTCGGGGGAAAATCCCTTACTTTTGATGTTTACGATTCCTGTATCGGTCTTGCGAGCTACCGCGATAATATCAAGGTTTATCGAAGCGGCAAGCACCTTTCCGTGGTTGTGATCTGTATGGTTGCCCGACACCTCGCTTCTTCCCGGAACCGAGAAAAGACGGAGATCATCCGAATCGGCAAAATTTGCGATAAAACCGTCGATTGCCTCAATATATCTTTCACGCTGATAAGATACCTTGTCCGCACCGTAAAGATCTGTGAAAACATCGTCGAGATTTCCCAAGGCTATGTACTGTTTGAGCTGTGTTGCATTCATTGATAGTTCCTCCGCAGAGATAGTTTAATTATATTGCCTATATTATAGCACAACAGGACCGAAATGTCTATACCCCAAGATCAAATTCATTGTAAATTTTTACGAAAAGGTCACATTTTTTCGCTCACTTTTACGATAAAACTACGTTTTTAAAAAAAATTAAAATAATTTCTTGACTTATGAGCAAAGATATATTATACTGTATGATAGTGAAGTACGGTCGGACAAGCATTGTCTGTTTCCGTTTTCCAAACGTTTATTGCAACATTTATATAAATCAAAAAGGAGACAAGAAAAAATGAGCAATGAATTCAGCTGCGCGTACGCAATGAGCAACGAAGTTCAGAACATGTGTACCGTCGCAAAAGGCCCCTTCCACGGACCCGCTCCCATTCCCGAAGAAGGAAAATGGGTACAGGCAACGGAGATCAAGGATATTTCCGGTTACACTCATGGTGTAGGCTGGTGTGCACCCCAGCAGGGCGCATGCAAGCTCTCGCTTAACGTTAAAAACGGTATCATCGAGGAAGCTCTCGTTGAAACCATCGGTTGCTCGGGTATGACTCACTCAGCTGCTATGGCGGCAGAGATCCTTCCCGGAAAGACCATTCTCGAAGCTCTCAACACTGACCTCGTCTGCGATGCTATCAACACCGCGATGAGAGAGCTCTTCCTCCAGATCGTTTACGGACGTACCCAGTCGGCATTCTCCGAGGGAGGTCTTGTAATCGGCGCAGGTATGGAAGACCTCGGCAAGGGCGAGCGTTCGATGGTCGGTACTATGTACGGAACCAAGGCAAAGGGTGTTCGTTATCTCGAAATGACCGAGGGATACTGCACCAGAATGGCACTCGACAAAGACAATCAGGTTATCGGATACGAGTTCGTATCTCTCGGAAAGATGACCGACTTCATCAAGAAGGGTCTTACCCCCAACGAAGCATACGAGAAGTCCAAGGGCACCTACGGAAGATTTGATGATGCTGTTAAGTACATCGATCCCCGTAAAGAGTAAGTAAAGGAGGAAATTACAAATGGCAAAGTTTGAAGGTTACGAAAGACGCGAGGCTAAAATTCTCGCTACTCTCAAAGAATACGGCATTTCCTCTATCGACGAATGCAAGGAAATCTGGGATGCCAAGGGCATCGATCCCTACAAAATAGTTGAAGAAACTCAGCCTATCGCGTTCGAGAATGCAAAATGGGCTTACACCGTTGGCGCAGCTATCGCAATCAAGAAGGGTTGCACCAAGGCCGCTGATGCCGCCGCCGCTATCGGTATCGGACTTCAGTCCTTCTGTATCCCCGGTTCGGTTGCTGAAAACCGCAAGGTTGGTATCGGACACGGAAACCTCGGAAAGATGCTTCTCTCCGAGGAGACCGATTGCTTCTGCTTCCTCGCAGGACACGAGTCCTTCGCAGCTGCTGAGGGTGCTATTAAGATCGCTCTCAATGCTAACAAGGTAAGAGTTAAGCCTCTCCGCGTTATTCTTAACGGCCTTGGAAAAGACGCCGCTATGATCATTTCGCGTATCAACGGCTTCACCTACGTTAAGACTCAGTTCGATCCTTATACCGAAGAGGTTAAGGTTCTCAGCGAAACCGCTTATTCTAACGGTCCTCGCGCGAACGTTAAGTGCTACGGCTCGGATAGCGTTCCGGAGGGCGTTGCGATCATGCGCCTTGAAAACGTCGGCGTTTCGATCACCGGTAACTCGACCAACCCCACCAGATTCCAGCACCCCGTTGCAGGAACCTACAAGAAGTGGTGTAATGAGAACGGCAAGCAGTACTTCTCTGTTGCATCGGGCGGCGGTACCGGACGTACTCTCCACCCCGACAACATGGCGGCAGGTCCTGCTTCCTACGGTCTGACCGATACTATGGGACGTATGCACGGCGACGCTCAGTTCGCGGGCTCGTCCTCAGTTCCCGCTCACGTAGAGATGATGGGTCTCATCGGCGCAGGTAACAACCCCATGGTTGGTATGACTGTTGCTGTTGCAGTTGCAGTTGAAGAGGCTTCTAAGTAAGAAATACGGTCGCTTTTTGAAAAAAGCTCCGCAAAAACTTTAATAAAAACGGACAGGTCATTTTGGGCAAAGCCGAGGTGACCTGTCCTTCTTTTTGTGCGTAAACAAGAAAACATCTGTGGCAAAAGACTTCAAACTCGACGTCAAAACTGTCAACTTTACACCATATTTATATAATAATCAACAGATTTTGCCCTATTTTTCAAATAGGTGTTGCAAAAATCGACATAATATGATATAATACTTAGTGTGCCTTACGAAATATACTCGCTCTATGCCGTACGGCGGCAAAGTGTCGCCGTATCATTTGCATTCAAAGGAGTTTCTTTTATGTATACAGCAATTACGCTTATATCGGCAGTCGTGTTATCGGCGGTACTGCTTTTATCGCTTATAAAATCTGCCGACATAACTTTTTATAGACTGCTTAAAATACTCACTCTTGTTTTTTGTGCCGTAGGACTTTTCCGCTTTATGCTTTGCGACGGGTTCATTTACGTTATCAACGGCGGTTTATTGAACGAAGTTTACTACGAAGCGACCGATACGCTCTCCTCGATCATACGTTGGGGCTATTTCGCAAACTATTCGGTGCTTCCGATGGCAGTCTTTACAAGGAGCAGACTCTTCCGCAGTATCGCGTGCTACTACTGCCTGCCCTTTTCGGTGCTTTCTGCGGTGCATTTCGACCGTTTCATACCTTATTTCATGCAGAACACCGGCAGCATCTACGTCCAGTCCTATGAATTCCGATGCATTTACTTTGCAATCGAGCTCGTGCTTGCGATCTCTGTCACTTTGCTCGTCTGCATACGCGCAAAGCATTTCCTGCGCGTAACAGATCCTTGGGAGGTAGTTCGTCTGCTCGTTGCACTTCCCCTCGTTGCACTTGCTACGATGCCTGTTTACGTTCCTCAGTCGATCGTCGGCTACTCCAATCTGGATGTTGGAAGCTTCAGTTCTATACACCTGCTCTGGATAGTCGCACTTATCGCAGTCACTCTGATACTTTACCGCATTTTCCGTTTCAGAAGCTACGAGGACCGATACAATCTCTGTCTTTTCCTAGTGCTCGTGCTTTTCTTCCATTATAATTCACTATACTTGATGGGATTCAGTTTACCGAGATTACCCATTCAACTTTGCAATCTGGCTGCGTTCTTCTATATCATTGCCATTCCGTTTAGGCTGAACAAGTTTTTCCAGTTTTGCTTCATAGTAAACATAACGGGTGCACTGATCGCGATATTTTCACCCGATTTCGCCACTACCGGTGTCGGCTTCTGGAATTTGCATTACATATTCGAGCATTCGCTTGTGTTTATGGTTCCAATGCTCGCAATGGGTCTGAGGGTCTTCCCGCACGTAACGCGTAGCTCGCTCAAATATTCCGCAATCGGCTTCTCTTGCTACTTTGTATTTTGCATGATCGGCGGAGGACTTCTGAACATATTTTCCGATTATACGGGGCAAGAGGTCAACTATTTCTTTATGTTCGACCTCGAAAAAGCCGAATCGTTCGTTTCTATCATAAATCTTGCAGACGTATTCCCCGTAACCATCGGCGCATTTACCTTCTATCCTATTCTTATGCTTACTGTATTCGTTGCCTTTTCTCTACTCTGTCTCCTCTTTTACCGCTTTACGATCTACCTTTACAGCATAGAAGAGGATCACCTGAATCTGCGCAACGCAGGACTTGATCTTTTGGAGCAGCGTCTTGGAAGACCTTCGAGGTTTCCGCGCGAGTTTCAAGACTGATATGGAGGCTTACTAAATGTTAGAAATTAAGAATTTAACTAAAAGCTATGCAGACTCTTCTATCAACGCCGTAGAAAACCTATCTCTCTCTCTGAACGCAGGCGAGATTTACGGATTCCTCGGCTCTAACGGCGCAGGCAAAAGCACGACCATCAAGGCTCTCGTTGGTATTCACCCCTTCCAGAAGGGAAATATACTTATAAACGGCGTTTCGATTAAGACTTCTCCCCTTGAGGCGAAGCAACAGATAGGCTACGTATCTGACAATCACGCCGTATTTGAACGTCTTACCGGTCGTGAATACGTAACTCATATCGCCAACCTTTACAGTGTACCGAAGCAGGAAATGGAGAAACGGTGTGAGGATATGCTTAACATCTTTAAATTAAAGGAAGCGTTTGACCTGCCGATAAAGAGCTACTCTCACGGTATGAAGCAGAAAATATCGGTAATCGGTGCTCTCGTACACAACCCCAAGCTTTGGGTGCTTGACGAGCCTCTGACAGGTCTTGATCCGCAGAGCGCATATCAGTTAAAACTGGTAATGAAGCGTCACGCCAAGGCAGGAAATACCGTATTTTTCAGTTCGCATATTCTTGACGTTGTGGAAAATCTTTGCGACCGTTGCTGCATTATCCAGAAGGGTAAATTGCAGGGCATTTACGATCTTGCGGAGCTTCGCGAACAGGGACGCTCCCTTGAAAAGATATTTATGCGTGTGGTCGGCGAGATCGAAGGCGAGGACGTGTGATGCGAACAACACTAAATCTTCTGTTGTTGCAGATCGACAACCATACCGATCTGCTCAAAACCGCCTCCCCGCGCAAGATGCTTGTCGCGGCAATCAAGATCCTTCTGCTTCTCGTGGCAATCACCGCCGCGTTTGCTTACGCTTTCACGCAGATCTTTATGCTTGGATTTGCCATCAACGCCGAGCTGATCGCTTTGGTTTTGCTCATCGTTCAGCTCCTCACGCTTGCTTTCGCCGTGGCACACATT
The DNA here is from genome assembly GCA_045605765.1 of Eubacteriales bacterium. Lineage (GTDB taxonomy): Bacteria > Bacillota > Clostridia > Oscillospirales > CAG-272 > SIG672. The sequence continues at coordinate 105,254 of JAZUQQ010000027.1, forward strand.
ATTAGTACTCTGTATCTGTCACGCGACAACGAGCTCTTGATTTGTCTGCCTGTTACGGCAAATCAATTTTTCATCTCAAAGGTAATGCTCGTTTACTTTAAAGAACTGGCATTCGATGCTCTGCTCTGTATTCCGCTCTTCCTTTGTCTCGGTGTGTTCGGAGGACTTGGTACCAGCTTTTATTCGGCGGTGCCTCTTTACATTCTGCTCCTGCCCATACTACCCATCATTGTTGCTTCTTTTCTGAGCATACCCGTGATGCGTATAATGGCATTTTTGAAGCGTCATACGGTGCTTGCTATCATCGTTTTATTGACACTCGTGGGATCGGCGCTATTTGCCTACATCTCACTTATTGCAAGTATTGCAGGAAACCTCAATATTGCAGAGCAACAGTTACAGTTCGTTGCATCTGTCAACGATGCAGTACGCGAGATAGGCAGTCACATTCCTGTCTACTATCAGCTTGCTAAGGCGATGTTCTCATTCTCATCTTGGTATTATATCCCGCTTTTTATTCTGATCTGTGCGCTGATTTCGGTCGCAACGGTGATGATCATTCGTCCCTTTTACTTTCGTCTTGCAATGCCGCAGCTCGAAAACCGTGTTACGGCACGCGGCAAAAACAGAAGCCAACTTCACTACACGTCTCCTTTCATTAGTTTGATCAAAAAGGAGATGCTGTGCATCTTCCGTTCTCCCTCCGAGGTGTTCCAGTATTTTCTCTTCACGTTACTTATGCCTTTCATCGTATTCTCATACGACCGTCTACTGATGACAATATCGGTAAACCAAGCGGGTGTGAATATGATCGCAGGCTCTCACGCGATGATCGTCGCTATCTTGGCTATGCTATCTAATATCTCCTCAGCTTCCGCGATATCGCGCGACGGTGCGACCTTCCACACCTCTAAGATCATTCCCGTCAGTTATTTCACGCAGGTATTTGCCAAGCTCACGTTTAACGCGATGTTTACGCTTGGTGCAGTATTACTGACCGCGGTGGTTTCTTCGTTCTCATATCCCATATGGCAGATCGTGCTCGGCAGCATAGCTATCAGCTTTGCCTCTATTGGGCATATAGCACTTTGTCTTGAAATGGACATCAGACATCCGAGCGTAAATATGCAGGGCGACGAGGAGTCCTCGACTACAAGCAAAAGCACTCCCCGTGCTCTGGTGTTCGGGCTTCTGATCGGCTTTGTGATGGGGCTTTTCCTGATCCTCACCTCGTCATCCAAAAGCCTGATCCTTCCTTATCTTATACTGATCGCATTTTCCCTTATCTTCGCCCTGTGGCGTGTATGGACTTTGATCCTGCGCATACAGCTCGCGTACGACAAAATTGAAATGTGAGTTTTCCTATGAAAAAAACAGTTGTCCTCATTTTAATATTTCTCCCTATCGTTTTACTATTCGTGATCGCGATCGCAGGGCGTGTTCTTTCGACCTATCAGCGTATCGACGTCGAAAGCGTCGTCTTTGCCGATGAACTCGGTGAAGAGCTTGACCACACCGCGACACTCACGGTAAGCTGCGGAGAAACAAAACCTACTAAGATCAGAATATATCCCGAGCTTGCAACCGACAAGCGTGTAAGCTACACCTCAACAGACACGTCCGTTTGTACGGTCGATGTCGAGGGGGCCGTAACGGGAGTCAGAGCAGGCAGTGCCGTTATCATGGTTAAAACCGCAGACGGCGACAAGACCGCCATACTTAACGTTATCGTGCGTGCCGACGGCGTTACCGGTGTAACACTCACGCCCGAAACACTCATTATGATGATCGGCGACAGCGCTGATCTTAAAGTTTCGGTCGAACCTTATGCGGCTCTTAATAAAAAGGTTTCCTTCACGACGAGCGATCCTTCTATCGTAACGGTCAGTGCGACCAGCAGACTGAAAGCCGTTGGCGCGGGAGTGGCAACCGTCACTGTCACCACAGATGACGGCGGCTTTACCTGCACCTGCACGATCACAGTCGTAAATGCTACACCCCCGCTCTTCTTCGATTTCAAAGGCGTTGCAGGTATGCAGCAGACCGGCACGGGTTATATCGCCTTGCACAATACCGTAGACCTTACCGCAGGCCTCAGATTTGAAGACGAAATCGAGCTTAGCGACATCGAGTTCCGTATCATACAGGGTAACGGAGCTACCGTTGACGAAAACGGAATACTTACCTTTGCTCACCAGAGCATAGTAGTCGTTGAAGCCTTTGTTGGAGACGAAAACAATCTTACCTGCCGTGCGGAGCTCCGCATTGCTTGGATTGAATAAATTTAAACAAAAAAACAAGGAGATAATCATTATGCGAATTCTCAAAAGCACACTTGCAATCTTATGTTTAATTTCGATTTTGGTATGTTCCTTCGTTTCCTGTGACGAAAAGGAATCCCTGCGACTTTCGGCAGACAAAACGACTGCCAAGCAGGGCGAGGTCGTAATTTTCAGTACCACACACGTAACCAAAAAGGGTGAAGCAGTAACGGACGAGGCGACCTATGAGATCACCGCAGGATCCGAATATGCAACTCTTGCGGACAACAAGCTTACAATTTCGGCTACCGCTAAGGACGATGCGGTCATAACCGTAGTATCCAAAATGGGAGAGCTTGTTTCTAACAGTGTAAGCGTTACTGTAAACGTTCCCGAAAACGACATTTCCATTTCGGCAGACAAGACCGTTGCCGAACGCGGCGAGATCGTAACGATTACCGTCGCTCTTACCGAGGACGGCAATGCGATCTCGGCAGACGATGCAGTTCTTGAAATCACTAAGGGTCAAGATGCCGCAACGCTTGTCGGCACAAAGCTCACGATCGCTGATGACGCCGCACACGGCACCGAGATCGAGCTCGTTGCAAAATACAAGGAACTCACCTCAAACACGATCAAGGTTACAGTTGATATTCCCGTTGTCGGAATAACGATCTCCGCCTCCAAGTCCTTCATTCCCGCAGGCTCTTTCGTTACCCTCCAAAAGGAACTGAGCCCCGCGGACGCCGTTGGTAACGTTGAATGGATCGTCACCGAAGGCGCAGATCTTTGTACCGTTTCAGGCGACATTCTGGCGATAAACGAGAATGCTCCCGACGACTCTACCGTTAAGGTCAAAGCAAAATGCGGCGGCATTGAGAGTAACGAGCTTGCCTTTACCATCGGTAAAGAGATAAAAAGCTTCCTGCTTATGCTTTCGCAGAACTCGCTTACGGTTGACCGCAACAGCGCGACCGACACAATTCTTGACGTAGAGATCCTTGACGACAAGCTTCAAAGCGTTACTGATCGCACCGTATCCTTCGAGATCATAAGCGGCTCTCAGTATCTCTCGATAAACCCGAACGGAAACTCCTGCTATTTCACGGCTCTCGGTCACGGTGAGGCTGTGATCCGTGTCAGCCTGCCCGACACTAACATTTCTCAGACCGCAAACGTCAAGGTTATCGTGCCCCCGAGCTCAATCAGACTTCCTGAAATGTTTATCGAGCGTCTTAGTCTTGATTACAGCTTCTCGATGATAAATCCCGGCACAAACCGTGCAGACCGTCTTGATTTTAATGCAAGTGCAGTAGGTACAAACGTTTGCACCACCCTTAAATATACCTTCACACACGAGGACGGAAGCGCAGGTGACGCAGTTGCTACCTGGGCGGACGGCAAGATTACCTTCAAAAAGATTGGCCGTGTTACCGTTACCGTTTCTTCAGATTCGGGAAGCCGCAACGAGGTATCGGCTTCGTATAGCTTCAACGTAAACCGCGGCTACAACGTCAGAAACTACACCGAGCTCAAAAATCTGCTCGAAGGCGATTCTTACAACGGCGAGATCGTCAACGTTGTAGTAACTGCAAAGCCCACCGGCGCAACAAGCTACAAGTACGGCTACGATCTTGTTCCTCCCACAGCACTCAAAGCTTCTTCCAAGCAGACCTGGCAGGACGTCCTCTATAACTCAATGATCCACGCTAAGAACAAGAACGTTTACATTAACGGAAACCGTCATAAGATCGACGGCTCGCAGCTTCGCGTTATAACAGGAACAGAGCTCGATGGACTTAATAATCAGGGATATAATTTCAGTTACATCAGCGCGCTTCTTCTGATCTCTCCCGAAGCGGCAGATTCCACACAGGTTGCAGGCAAGCAGCATAGCGTCAAGATCTTCGATTTCGAGGTTGTTGGTAACACTCCTGTCAATTTCAGCGGCGACCTGAACGGTAAGGTTCCGCGCGGCTCGTACAACACCGGTATTTACATCGGTAGCGCGGACTACGATGTCGTATATCACCTCGAAATGAAAAACGTTTCGGCTTCCCGTTGCCACGTAGGTCTTCGTTTCCGCCGTACTGTAAGCGACAGTACCGTCGATAACATCAAGGTTTACAACTGCTTCTCCAACGGAATTGAAACAGAGGCATCGCTCATAAACTTCGGCAAGATGACCATCGGTAAGTGCGGAGCGGCAGGCCTTGAAATGGTTCCCGCCAACTCCAACAAAGCAGGTGATACGATGGATCAAACTCAGAAGATCACCTTTGCAGGCGCAATTGATGCAAGCGAAAACCTCAACAAGGGCGACTCTGCATATTTTAACAGCTTTAAAATACAAGGCTATACCGTTCCGCAGATCATTGGAGGCGTAGTACAACAATACAATAGCAACGCGCTCTCTCATATGATGAACGCAAAAGGCGAGTTCAACTTCGTAACCTTCATATTCCATGATTTTGAAATAGGAATGAACATGAGCCAAGCTATATATCCGGCATATCAAAACGGCGGTATCGTACTCGCATCGGAGCTTCCTTCAAGCGGCAAGGACACACAGCACGAGTATATTCTTCTTGAAATCAGGGTCGGCGAGATGTCTTACGGTTACGCGCTTCTCTACAACCACCACTACGCAAAATAAAATTCAAGTAGTGAACTGCGCAGTTATCGGAAAAATTTAATACAATGGGCACGTCATTTGGAATAAATCCATGGTGACGTGTCCGTTTTGCTTTTATTTTACTGCTTCGGTGTAATATCTCCGTCTATACAGTTATGAGTATAGTTTGCTGCTCGATTCTCTTGACGCTATCGGGTATTATAATATCTGTATATCTGTAATATTAGCTTTGAAGGTTTATATTTTACTATAACGCCGTCACAGGCGTTTGTCAATCGAGCTCGCCATAGTTTGTAAATGTCAAAATAGTCCAAATAAATATCAAAAAAGCTCCTTGAAAAGTGCGATTTCATATAGTATAATAAAATCACAAAACATTAAGGAGATTTTAATTATGAAAAAATACGGACTTCAAATCTACTCCGTACGTGATCAGTTCACGAACGAAGAGGACACAAAAAACGCGTTTCTGGCTCTTGCCGAAATGGGCTATACTAGCGTTCAGACCGCGGGTACTTACAGTTATATCTCTCCCGAAAAATTCGCGCAGTATGCTAAGGATGCAGGCATCCAGATCTGCGGAACGCACTACAATTGGGATCTTATAAAGGATGATGTTGAGGGTACTGTCGCTTATCATAACACCCTCGGAACAACAAACATCGGCATCGGCATTATGCCTCAATACGCAAGAGGAAATCTTGAAGGGCTGAGCGCGTTTATAAGTGAATTCAACGCGATGGCGAAGATCTATCACGCACGTGGCTTCAAGCTTACCTACCACAACCACTCATTTGAGTTCGTACGTCTTCCCGACGGCAAGACACTTTTCGACCACCTCGTTGAAGAGCTCGATCCCGAATGCACCTCACTCGTGCTCGACACCTATTGGGTCCAACACGGCGGCGCGGACGTACGCGCGACCATTGAGCGTCTTGCGGGCAGAATAGACATTCTTCACCTGAAAGATATGGAGGCCTGCCACCGCTACACGCTTTCTGACGGCAAGGGACTTGCTGCTCCCGCTATTGTTGAGATCGGCGCAGGAAATATTAACTTCAAGGATATAATCCCCACCGCAGAAAAGTGCGGAGTAAAATATTTCGTAGTCGAGGACGACAGATGCCCTGAAGGCAGATCTCTTGAAATGGTAAAGCGCTCGGCAGACTACATCAACGCAAATCTGCTTGAAAAGTGATTTCTTTCTTGAAAAAACTTTTTGAAATCTTTGATAAAAAAGGACGAGAATTTCTCGTCCTTTTTTATTTTTGTCGATATGCTCAACAAAACTACTTTGTGTTTGGCTCGATATATTTGCCTTCGCCAAATTCGATATGCTTTCCCTTCGGTAAAGCTCGTTATGGTATAAATATGCACGACATATTTATACCAGTTCTCTGTATCTGCGCGCGATCTCCATCATATCGGCAAGCATCTCGTCTTTGCGGCGAGGGTCACGCAGAAGAAGCGACGGATGGTAGACGGCAGTCATATCGTACTGTCCTTTTTTTACCCAAGCTCCGTGTTCTTTCGTTATCTTATAATCGGGCGATATAAGGCGCATAGCCGAAATTCTGCCAAGACAAACTATCATCTTCGGCTTTATAATTCTGACCTGCTCGCGCAGATATTCTATACAAACGTCCTGTTCGGACGGCAGTGGATCGCGGTTTTTCGGCGGACGGCATTTGAGCATATTCGCTATGTAGACCTCGTCACGACTGATACCGACAGCTTCAAGGTATTTGTCAAAGAGCTTGCCCGCTCTTCCGACGAATGGAATTCCGCTCAGATCCTCCTGTTCACCCGGTGCTTCACCGACAAACATTAACTTCGCGTTCTTATTGCCTGCACCGAAAACGATATTCGTTCTCGTGTTGCCAAGCTCACATTTTTTGCAAGAGGCACATTTCTGTTGAAGTTCTTCTAAGGTCATAGTTTTTACCGTCCTTTTCGGAATTTTATGTATATCTTACGAAAATATCAAAGCCTGTTTTACTATTTCCGAAGGCATCTATTTCAATCCTTTCGGAAACACTTTTCCCGATACGTCCGCAAGCGTCACTAAGCATATCGCGTAGCGCTTTACGGCTATACCTATCGGCAAGGTCGAATTCTCCCTTTGGAAAATATTTTTTCCACTCCTGCGCTTCAAGCGTAATGAGCAGTGATTTTTTGTTTATTTCAAGTGTTTTCAAGGCTTATCCCTCCGTATTTTTATAACGAAATTATAAACCTAAAGCTCAAAAATGTGAATATCAAAGTTTCTGTAAATTCAGGATTTTTATACCTTTTTTGGAACAATATCGGCTAAAAATCCTGCTTTTCAGTCAACTCCTTCCGTTTTTATAAAAATATACTTTTCTTTGGTGGAATCCTTTATTTTATCCGCCGTATGGACAAACGCGACCGTCCAAACAATTCTGACTGAGACGTCTATGACCCAAAGATTATAGTCACTTGCGATAAGCGCAAGCTGCAAGTAGGAAAGAACGGCGCTAAACACACCGAGCGTGACGGTAACGACTATCCAGAGTCGCTCTACCGCCGTAGAACGAAGAATGACCTTTTTATCGTGCACCTGTCCGAGCTCGTATATCGATTTCCCGCCGTGTCTCATAAGCGCCAACACGAGCGCACGTCCGACGAAAAAGAGTGTTATCGCAAAAAGCAGCGTTTCAAGCGCATATAGAACACAAAGCAAATTAAAATTGCCACTGACTTCTGCGCTCGTTCCGAGATAACTCGCTATCTGCTGACCGTATCCGACCGACATCCCTATTTGCGTACTGCTCGAAACGATATATTTTTCGGTAAAAAAGACCGAAAATCCCCAGCTCACAGCCGAAACCGCGGTATATACCGAGGAGATCGCCATACCCGTTTTCGCAAGGCGCGGAAAGATATTTATTACTCTTCTAAATGCCGCTATAAAGAATATGCCTGCGATAAAATTCGGAACAAAATTCACGCCGTCCAGTTTAAGTTCAAGTGCAAAAAATGCCGCCACCGTGAAAATAGATATTGCCGACAGAACGATACGCCTGTCAACAAGGTGCGGACTTTCTATGCTGAATCGCGAATACTTTTCCGCAAGCGAAGAAAGATATTTTTCATCAGAAAGCAAACCCTTAAAATACTTTCTTGCCATTACAAACCAAACTATACCCACGATAAGAGCAATGGCGACAACCAGAATAGTAAGTGGAAGTCTGAGCTGAGCGATGCTCACTATACCCGTTTCTGTGACCGTACCGTATTCGCTACTTGAAAGCGTGGTTAGCTCGGGGAGAACCGAGGCTATCGGTTTAAAGCAAGCGAAAATTATAGTGAATATGCGGATACTGTCGTATCCTACGAAAAGTTCACTTCCATCTCCGCGTTCAGCGCTGTAATATATACCCTCGAAAAGCTTTGAAAACGCCTGTATACCATAAAAAATCTCAAGACACCCGAAAACGAACGCAAGGAGCAAGATCCAAGTGATCTCCGTAGCCGAAATAATAAAAAGCACGGGCATGGAGAGCGTTTTTATAACCGAAATTATGGTAAGATATCTGAAATACGTCGAAGCATCCCTGAAATGCGGATAGATCGAGGCAACCTTATAAAGTCCTTTAATAATAAGCAAATATCCGATAAAATCGGGGAAAATATCGATTATGTTAAAGTTGGGATTCATAAGAAAAACGAGTCCCCACACGATATATTTAAGCCCCAGAGCAGAAGCCGTCATTTCTTATCATCCCTTTCATAGTTTTATTTTTCAGTCGTCATCCTCGTCGTATTTTGCTCTTGCTCTTACCGCCTTTTGAAGAAAGCGTACTAGCAAGGGGTCTTTTTCGGGCAGGTCATCCTCTCCTTCAAAGCCTATCTGACGATAGTATGAGAATATCATCACAAGCATCATAAAATACTGAACGTAGAAAAGCAGCGAAACACCCAGAGAAGCAAAATATGCCCATATCTCGTTTGTCGGCAAAAATGATTTCATGCTTATCCCAAGATAGCATACAGACGACACGGAAGTGAATATCGCAGTTCGCTTTGAAAGCTTTTCAAGCCCAACCGAGTCTGCGATCTCGCGAAGTCCGCTTGACATAAAGAGTATTGCCACAATCATTATCGGGTATTTAACTGCGTAATATACGGTTTCAACCACCGATATTACTGAAAGACCGGGGAGCACAGCAAATCTCATAACGATCGCCGTTACCTGAGAAAGCAGGAAAATCCCGCTTAACACACTCATAAACGCCGCAATATAAGCAAAAACATTCAGATCCTTTGAACTTTTCCGTAGGTGCTTCATAGAAAAGAACATACAAAGATATCCGACAACATCGGGCAAAAGATCAAATCCAACCGCAGGCGACACGCTTATCGCCCAGCTCTGGTCGAGCATCATCATAAATCCGACGAAAAGAAGTCCGAATCCCATTTTTTATCTCCAAGCTTATATTTTAGTCATTAAGTCCACAGCATTTTTTATATTTTTTACCGCTTCCGCAGGGGCAAGGTTCGTTAGGGTTCACCTTCACCTTGCGAACAGGTGTTGCTTTCGGCTTCGGCTTTTTAACCGCGTTTCCTGCAAAGCCCTCAGAGGTGACGGTCGCGACCTTCTGACGCTCGACCTTCTGATTGGGTCTGAGCGAAAGCACAGCTTTAACTGTATCCTCGCGGATCGTGCCGATCATTTCTTCAAACATCTCGCTACCTGCGATGCGGTACTCTATAACAGGATTTCTTTGAGCGGCAGATTGAAGTCCGATACTGTCGCGCAGATCCGCCATAGCATCGATATGATCCATCCATTGACGGTCAACGTTGCGCAGCAGAATTCTTCTCTCGAACTCTCGCATAAGCTCTGCACCGATGCTAGTATCCTTTTCCTTATAAATATCAAGTGCCTTACCCACAAGCTTTTCTTCAAGCTCCTCGCGGCCAAGATTTTCGAGATTTTCAATTGAGAACTGTTCTTCTTCATCAAATATGACGTAGCCTTTGAGCTCCTCGCGAAGTCCGCTGATATTACATTCAGCAGCATTCTCCGAGCAGTAGAAATCAATAGAGGAAACAACGACCTGATTTATCATTTCCTTGATCTTTTCGGATATATCGACACCGTCGAGCACCTCACGGCGCTGAGAATATATAAGCGTTCTCTGCTGATTCATGATATCATCGTAAACGAGGACGTTTTTACGTCTCTCGAAGTTTGCGCTCTCGTGTCGTTTCTGCGCTGTTTCGAGCAGATTTGATACTATTTTCGAGTCTATTGGCATATTCTCGTCGAGACCCATCGAATCCATCATATTATAAAGTCGTTCGCCGCCAAAAAGACGTGCAAGATCGTCGTCAAGCGCAACGTAAAACCTCGATTCTCCGGGGTCTCCCTGACGTCCCGAACGACCTCTCAGCTGATTGTCGATACGTCTGCTCTCGTGACGCTCGGTACCTATTATAAACAGACCTCCCGCCTCGCAGACCTTTTTAGCCTCAGGCGCGATCTCTTCCCTGTACTTGTCAATAAGCTCGTGAAAGACCTTTCTCGCCGCCCATACATCCTCTCCAACGTTCTGCGACGAGCCTGCCGCAAGACCTATGACACTCTCCTCGTATCCGAGACGCGCCATTTCCTGCTTTGCAAGAAACTCAGGATTTCCCCCGAGCATAATGTCGGTTCCGCGGCCTGCCATGTTTGTGGATATTGTAACTTTTCCAAGCTTGCCCGCCTCAGCGACTATCTCAGCCTCTCTTTCGTGATGACGCGCATTTAGAACAGTATGCTTTATACCCTCTTTTTTAAGCATTTCGGAAAGCTGCTCAGACTTTTCAACCGATACCGTACCTACAAGCACGGGCTGACCCTTCGCATTACAAGCCTTTATCTGGTCGATCACAGCGCGGAGCTTTCCCTTGCCGTTTTTATATACGATATCGTGATGGTCTTTTCTTATCATCGGCTTGTTGGTCGGAATTTCGACCACATCAAGCGCGTATATCTCGCGGAACTCCTCGTCCTCGGTGAGCGCAGTACCCGTCATACCCGAGAGCTTTTTATACATACGGAAATAATTCTGGAAGGTTATCGAGGCAAGCGTTCTGTTCTCTTTTTCGATCTTGACGTGCTCTTTTGCCTCGATTGCCTGATGAAGTCCGTCCGAATATCGGCGTCCTGGCATAATTCTTCCCGTAAAGGTGTCGACGATAAGAACCTTGTCGTCCTTTACGATATAATTATCTCCGTTTTTCATAACGCCGTGTGCTTTGAGCGCTTTGCTTACGTGGTGAGCAAGCTGAGTATTGTCGGGATCGGAATAGTTCTCAAGCCCGAAAAATGTCTCAGCCCTCCTTACACCCTTCGCGGTAAGCACGGCTGAGCCTGCCTTTTCATCCACGATATAATCTGCCTCGGGATCGACATCGATCTGGTCGGTCGACTGCTTCGAATCGACCTCGCGCACCTTATACATACGGAGCTTTGAAACAAATGCCTCTACTCTTTCGTATATCTCGCTTGATTTTTCGCTGATACCAGAAATGATAAGCGGAGTTCTCGCCTCATCTATAAGAATCGAGTCGACCTCGTCAACGATAGCAAACGCGCGTTCTCTCTGTACGAGATCCTCCTTGTAAACGACCATATTGTCGCGCAGATAGTCAAATCCGAACTCGTTGTTCGTTCCATAAGTAATGTCGCAGGCGTACGCCTCCTGCTTTTCTTTTCTCGACTGTCCGTGGCGGATAAGACCTGTGGTCAGTCCAAGAAAGGCATAAACTCTGCCCATCTCCTCCGAGCCTGTACTTGCAAGATATTCGTTAACGGTAACGATGTGAACACCGCGTCCCGTAAGCGCGTTAAGATATGCAGGAAGTGTTGCCACAAGAGTCTTGCCCTCTCCCGTTTTCATCTCGGCAATTCTGCCCTGATGAAGAATTATACCGCCGATAAGCTGTACTCGGAAGGGACGCTTGCCGAGAACGCGGTCTGCCGCCTCGCGTACTGCTGCAAATGCCTCGGGCAGAATATCGTCGAGAGTTTCTCCGTTTGCAAGTCTTTCCTTAAAAACCTCGGTCATACCGCGAAGCTTCTCCTCGGGCATCTCGGCATACTCCTGCGCGAGAGCCTCGATGGCATCAACGGTGCCCATTATTCTCTTTATTTCACGTTCGCTGTAAGTGCCGAACAGTTTTGTAAATATGCTCATTTTATTCTCCGTCTGATTTTGGATATGGTTAGATATTTTAATTATACACTATTATTTACGGAAAGATATACATAAATTGTAAAATTTATTATATTATTAGACTTTGTGAAAAGCAAAACCGCCCATCACGGGCGGTTTTGTTTATTGTTTTGCGTTTATCACCCAATCGGGCTCGTCAAACTGTACCGAACCATTTACGGTGATTATCTCGACCTTTTCCTCTATAGTAAGCTCCATAGTACCAAGATCCACCTCAACATCAGCCGAAAGAGCTTTGAGTTTTCCGTCTGTGTCAAGCGCAAAGGTTATTTCAACGTCGCTCTCCTTGACCTGAGAGATCATAGACTGGAAACCCTCGTTTTCTGCCAGCGAGGGATCAATTATTTTCGAGAATTCAATATAGTCGCTGTCGAGAGTGTACTCCTTACAGCCGTCCTCTATCTCGCACTCAAAATCCTTCTCGCTCATACGTCTCAAAATGCCTTCGATGTCGCTAAATCCGTAGTTAGAAAGATACACCTCGAGAACGTAATCAAGTCCGTGCGCCTCGTCTGACGAAACGTAAACGTCATCGCCGTCAAGCTCGTACAGAACACCCTCCGAGTTAATATAAAATCCGAATCCGTCGCCCTCACCGAGTATCTTATAGCTTCCGTCAGAGCCCTTCACGACGCTTACCGTCATTTCCGCGCTATCGACTCCGTCGTCGGTTTCTATACGGAATCTGAGCGTGTCGGCGTTTTTGATCTCGTTAAGTGCATCTACGAGTCTATCGTAGTCCGACTTATTTACCGAGCCGTTTTCGCCGCCCTGTACGGGAGTATCAGGATTTCCGGTATTATCGTCGGGCATAACGTTTCCATCGTCGCCGTTGTTGCCTTCGTTGCCGTTGTTGCCTTCGTTTGATCCGGGGCCGTCGGGATTTTCGGAACCGGTATCGTCACCTGTGTTCTCGGAGTTGTTATCGTCGTCCCTGCCCAAATTATATTCGGTAACCCAAGCAGGCTCTTCTATGCTTACGCTATCGTACTTACTGAACTGATAGGACATACCCATACTCGCGTTCTCGCCGTTCATAGTAGCGGCGTACGAAAAGGCGATCGTCTTAAAGCTTCCGTCCGAGTAAAGCTCGAAGTTGATGCTTCCCTCGAACGCGCTCATCGTACCGAGATGCGGCTCGATCCTCTCTTTGTAATCGTCCTCTTCAAGCATTGCTTTAAAAAATTCCTCGGCGCCGACCTTACTCAGGTTTACCGAGTATCCCGTATCGGTCTTATCTACCTTAAACTTCGATTTGCAGAAAATCGCTATCGACTCTTCGGGATCGTTATCAAAAATGTATTCGAAAACACCTTCGATAAGAGATTCAAACGTGAGCTCTTCGTCGCTGTCATACTTTCCAACGCCCATATAGGGGTTATTTTCGTATCTCGTCGAGCCTATCGAGTAGGTATATTCGATCGAATCTTCTCCGATCTGATTCTCGGCGTAGATAACCATTTTCCCGTCCTCGCTTATCTTTGCCAAAGTACGGTCGGTCTGCGTTACACCGCTGTTTTCGGATACCACCGCAAGATCAACTGATTTGATCGTCTTAAACTTTTCATACGCTGCTTTGAGCATAGCCTCTGCATTGCTCTTTGTAACGGTTATGCCGCTGTCTTTGTTACCGTTGCTGTCTTTCTCGTCCTCATCGCAAGCAACAAACACAAAAGAAAGAGCCATAAGGAGCGCGATAAGAAGCGCTGTCATACGAATACTGAATTTTTTCATTATTTTTCACCTTTCCGATATTGTTTTCTATAATATGCACAAAACAGAACTTTTGCGCGGAAATTTGCGTATAAAGTTCTGTTTTGATGATTTTTAGTTGTAAAGCGGATATTTTGCGCAGATGGCTTCAACCTTCGCACGAAGCTCGTCGCGCTTTGCATCGAAATCGTCGCCGATGGCCGCGGTGATAATATCCGCAACTACGATAAAGTCCTCTTCAACGAGTCCTCTGGACGTAGCGGCGGGAGTTCCTACTCTGATACCGCTGGTGAGCGAGGGCTTTCTCGGGTCGTTCGGAACTGCGTTCTTGTTTACGGTAATTCCGATACTGTCAAGACGACTTTCGAGATCCTTGCCTGTGGTTTCCCTTCCCCGAAGGTCAACGAGCATAAGATGGTTGTCCGTTCCGCCCGAAACGAGCTTTACGCCGTTTTCAAGAAGTCTCTTGGAAAGAGCCTGAGCGTTTGCAGCGATCTGTCTCTGATATGCCTTGAAATTCTCCGAAAGAGCCTCTCCGAAGCATACTGCCTTAGCGGCGATGGTGTGCATAAGAGGTCCGCCCTGAGTTCCGGGGAAGATCGCCTTGTTGATCTTAGGTCCGAGCTCCTCTTTGCAAAGGATCATACCGCCTCTCGGTCCTCTCAGAGTCTTATGCGTAGTGGTAGTAACGATGTCCGCATAAGGAACGGGCGAAGGATGAACGCCTGCCGCTACAAGACCTGCAATATGAGCCATATCGACCATAAAATACGCTCCGACCTTCTTTGCGATTTCGGAAAGACGCGCGAAGTGGATAACTCTGGGATATGCGGAAGCGCCCGCAACGATAAGCTTAGGCTTACATTCAAGCGCGAGAGCCTCAACATTGTCGTAATCTATAAATCCACTTTCGGGATCTACACCGTAAGAAACGAAATTATAGTTTATTCCGGAGAAATTGACAGGGCTTCCGTGAGTAAGGTGTCCACCGTCCGCAAGACTCATTCCCATAACCGTGTCGCCGTGCTCGAGAAGCGCAACGTAAACTGCAGTATTTGCCTGTGCGCCGCTATGAGGCTGAACGTTTGCAAACTCTGCGCCGAAAAGCTTCTTTGCGCGCTCGATAGCGATAGTTTCAACTATATCGACGCACTCGCAGCCGCCGTAATAACGCTTTCCGGGGTAGCCCTCTGCATACTTGTTGGTGAGAACGCTAGCGTTTGCCGCCATGACCGCCTCTGAAACGAAGTTCTCGGACGCGATAAGCTCGATAGAATTCTGCTGTCGCTCGAGCTCTTTTTTGACCGCCGAAGCGACCTCTGCATCGCGCGACTCGAGAAGCGAAAGATTTTCGTAAACCATTTTTGTTTCCTCCGTATAGGGTAAATTTATAATAACTAAGTAATAATTAAGATTATTATACTATATTTTAAGTGCTTTGTAAATAGATTTTTGCAATTTTCTTATTGACAGGGCAATTTTCGGTTGTTATAATAAAACCGTAATATGTTTTTTGGAGTTATTTATGGATTTTTCATCTGTTGCGGCAATTTCCACACCTTATGGGCGCGGTGCCATATCTATAATACGAATATCAGGCGAGGATGCTGTCGACATTCTCTCACGCGTTTTTCTCCCCACAAGCGGCAAAAAGATTTTTGACTACCGCGCCGGACAGATGATACGCGGAGATATAATCTCGGGCGAAAAGTGTGTAGACGACGGAATGGCGGTATTTTTCAAAGCGCCGAACTCTTACACCGGCGAAAACAGTGCTGAGATCTATTGTCACGGCGGAATTCTCGTCAGTGAAGAGGTGCTGAGGGCAGTCTTTGCCGCAGGGGCTTCACCTGCTCCCGCAGGTGAGTTTACCAAACGCGCGTTTATAAACGGAAAGCTCTCGCTAAGTGAAGCCGAGGCGGTTATAAACACGATAGATGCCGAAACAAAGGACAAGCTCGACCTTGCCCGCTCCCACAGAAAAGGCGTGCTTTCGCGGAAAATAGACTCTATATATTCTTCCCTGCTTACGCTCGTATCGTCGGCGTATGTTTTTGCAGACTATCCCGACGAGGATCTGTCGGATATCTCGCCCGAAGAAATGAAAGAAAAGCTTACGGAGATACTTGAAGATATAAAAAATCTCGCCTCTACCTACAAAGCAGGTCAGGCAATAAACGAGGGTATTTATACCGTGCTTGCAGGACGTCCAAATACAGGCAAATCCTCGCTTCTCAACCTTCTCCTCGGAAGCGACCGCGCTATCGTGAGCGACAGAGCGGGAACCACGAGAGATTCGATCGAGGAAACGGTCGCGCTCGGACGAATCATGCTCCGTCTGTGTGACACGGCCGGAATACGAGAGGGCAGCGACGAGATCGAGAGGCTGGGCATCGAGCGCAGTATTTCGGCACTTGAAAAGGCAGGGCTGGTCATTGCGGTATTTGACGGTTCGGAGAGTGCCACCGCAGAGGACGAAAAAGTATGCGAGATCCTGTCAAAGCTCTCCTGCGCGAAGATCGCTCTTATAAACAAATCCGACCTTGAAAGAAAGCTCCTGATAGACACCTCGTCATTCGACAAAACGATAGAGATGAGTGCAAAATATGCCGAAAGCTCCGAGCTTTTGGTGAAGGAGATCGAGTCGCTCTTTATCGAGGGCGAGATAGATTATGACAGCAACGCCATCATTTCGTCGGCGCGTCAGAGAGCATCTCTCGACCGCGCGGCAGGAGAGGTCGAAAGCGCGATAAACGCTCTTTCGGCAGGTCACACACCGGACGTTGCAGGTCTTGACATCGAGGACGCGATGGGTGCACTCGGAGAGATCGACGGACGTGAGGTATCCCAGGACATTGTAAAAGACATTTTCGGACGCTTCTGCGTAGGAAAGTAAAATTCGGAGGACATTATGCTTGATCTTAAAACTACTGAGAAAAATTTTCTTATTCCTCATATAAAAGAGGGTGGCGTTGCCGTCGATTTCACAATGGGTAACGGACACGACACGCTCTGGCTGTCAAATGCGGTCGGAGAGAGCGGCAAGGTCTACGCCTTTGACGTTCAACAGGCGGCGCTCGACAGCACTAAGGCTCTTCTTGAAAGCGAGGGTTCTCCCGAAAACTACACGCTTATCCTCGACTCGCACCACAACAGCGAAAAGTACGTGAAAGAAAAGGTCTGCGTGGGAATGTTTAACCTCGGTTGGCTTCCCGGAAGCGACAAAACAGTGAGAACTCATTTTGAAACGACTCTGCCTGCAATCGAGGCGGCGATCCGTCTGCTCGACGACGACGGCGCACTTCTTGTCGCGGTCTATCCCGGACACGCCGAGGGTGCTGAGGAAGGCGTTATGATAGGCGACATTCTCGCAAAGCTCGACCGCAGAAGCTACTGCGCCGCCAGATTTAATCTTATGAACTCCCCGACGTCGCCGTATTTTTATCTTGTAGAGAAGAAATGACCGCGCCAAGGAAACTTTTTGAAAAAAGTTCTTGGGACTCCAAAAACTTCAAGAAACCGCAGGAAAACGTATTCCTGCGGTTTTGTTTTTATTTTCTATACGCATTATAAGCATAAAACCTGCCGTCGAGGTCGAAGCCGAGCGACTCGGCTATGCGGCGCGAGCCTTCGTTATACCTACTGCAACAGTAGGCTACGCTATATCCGTTTTCGACAAGATATTTTGCAAGCGCGGCGGTGTTTGAGCGTGCATAGCCGCGTCTGCGGTACTCAGGCGCGGTTTCGACCGTGATCTCGAGCATTTTCTGCCCTTCGCCATACTCGTTAACACACGCCATCGACACTATTTTTGAGTCCACAACGGTCGCGAACATCGGAATATTTTTTTCGATATTTTCCTTCACGTCGAGAGTCGTGAGATTTTCAAGACTTTCGTCCTCGATCTTCACGCTCGACGGCAAAATTGCCGAAATATCAAGATTTTCTGTGCTTCTCATTGAAAACGAGTAATACCATCGCAGTCTTTCGTGTGTTTCGCCCTCGTATCCGTGAGAAAGAGCGTATTTTTCAAGCTCCTCATTGAGAGCGGCGAGAGCTTCGTCGGAAAATATATCCTTACCGTACCTTTTAACGTATCGCTTTGCAAGTCGCTTAACTCCCGAATAGACCTCTATTTCGAGATCGTCGCCGTAGCTTTCGACGAGAAAAGGGACTATCATAGGATAGTCCGATTTAAATATTCTCTTTTCCTTTTCGACGGAAAATGAAGCTCTCATAATACTCCAAGATGCTCTAAAAGTATCTTTACGCCCATAAGACAAAGAATGATACCGCCTGCGAGCTCCGCCCATTTTTTATATTTTGAACCGAATTTGTTTCCGATTATAACTCCGACAAACGAGAGCACGAACGTAATAACTCCGATAAGAGATACCGCAACACCGATACCGACGCTGGGTGCGATAAGTGCAAAGGTAATGCCGACTGCGAGCGCGTCAATACTCGTTGCTATCGCAAGTACAAGAAGCTCGCCTATACTGAATTTATCTCCGCAGCATTCCCCTTCTTTTTCCTTTTCAAAGGCTTCAAATATCATTTTTCCGCCGACAAATCCAAGGAGCACGAAGGCTATCCAGTGATCGAAGGAGACTATATACTGCTCAAACTGAACGCCGAGTATCCAACCAATAAGTGGCATAAGCGCCTGAAAGACTCCGAAAAACAGAGCTATCAGAAGACCTCTTTTATAATTTATTTTGATCATTCCAAGTCCTTTACAAACGGCAACGGCAAAAGCGTCCATTGAAAGGCTGACTGCAACGAGCAGTAATTCTGTAATTCCCACAACTTTTCTCCAATTAATAATTTTATTCTATTATATTTTCACTCAAGTGTATTTTTCCACCAGCTCACAGAGATACTCGTATCTTCTCTTGTATGGGGCACTTCGGAAAAGGCTCAAAAGCTCCTTGGGTGAAACAAATTTTGCCTCGCTCACCTCGTTCCTTTGAAGGGTCATATCCGCGATATCAAAGTTCTTACGAAAGACCCACACGTCGCATATTGCACACGCACCTTGCGGATAGTTTCTGTTGTATCTCTTAAAAAGCTCTCCCTCGCTTGGTTCGAGCGAAAGACCCAGCTCTTCCGAGACTTCACGTACAGCGGCGCTTATCGAGCTTTCCCCTGCCAGCGCACAGCCACCTGTACACTCCCATTTTCCTGCAAATATTTTGCCTTTCTGGCGACGGGAAATAATAAACTCGTTTCTATCGTTGATTATCCAAGCAAAGACAACCAGATGATATTCTCCTTTTCCAAGGTCGTGCTTACCTCTTTCGGAGACACGGTCGGGAATAATATTGCCTTGCTCATCGTAAACATCCCAAAATTCTCTCATTTGCATCCCGACCATGGGTCGGCTCCTTTCGCCAAACTCATATACTTATAAATTATAACACTCTCTGTATGATTTGTCAATTATATTTTGTTATAACAGTTCACTACTAAACCCATATTTCGGTCATTTCGTGTATGAATTTCAAAATAATAGTAAAAATCATGGAAAAACTCTTGACAAAGATATTACGATATGCTATAATCTGTCAAGTAAATTACTTTACAGGCGTTGTGACAATGCGCATAAACAAAGGGAGGCGGAAAATATGCTCGAAAAAGGCGTAAACATTTCCCTGCTCCTCGACTCGTACGGCCCGCTTCTTACAGAGCGTCAGCGCGAGATAGTTTCGATGTACCGAAACGACGACCTTTCTCTCGGAGAAATATCCGAGCTTACGGGAATCACCCGTCAGGGTGTGAGCGAGTGCATTCGAAAAGCGGAAGCTGCACTCATCTCTTATGAGGAAAAGCTCGGTCTGCAAAAGACATACGAGGAGAGAAAAGATCTCCTCGAAATCATCAAAAACGATATAATACAGCTTGCAGAAGACGGAAAGATCGCGCAGGAACACGCAAAAAAAATAATAAGATCGCTTGAAAAGGCGGAAAACTGAAACGCTTACTTCGGAGGTAAAAGTTTATGGCTGTATTTCAAAGCCTAACCGAGAAGCTCTCGGGCGCTTTCAAGAAGTTCAGAAGCAAGGGCAAGCTGACCGAAGCAGACGTAAAGGCAGGAATGCGCGAGGTTAAGCTTGCACTTCTGGAAGCAGATGTAAACTATAAAGTCGTCAAAGACTTTGTAAAAACGGTAACCGAGCGCGCCGTCGGCACACAGGTTTTAGAAAGCCTGATGGCAGAACAGCAAATAATAAAAATAGTAAACGAAGAACTTACCGCACTTATGGGCGGAACGGTCGAAAAGCTGACCATTTCGCCAAAGCCGCCGACAGTCGTTATGATGGTCGGTCTGCAAGGTGCAGGTAAGACCACTCACGCGGCAAAGATCGCGGGATATTTCAAAAAGCAGGGCAAGCGTCCTCTGCTCGTTGCCTGCGACGTTTACAGACCTGCGGCTATAACCCAGCTTCAGACGGTCGGAAAGCAGCTCGACATTCCCGTATTCTCGCTCGGAGACAAGGAAAGCCCTGTCAAAATATCTAAGGAAGCTCTCAAATTTGCTGAAAAGAACGGCAACGATATGGTCTTCATAGACACGGCGGGCCGCTTACAAATAGACGAGAAGCTTATGGGTGAGCTTGAAGACATCAGAAACGCGGTAAATCCCACAGAGGTCCTTCTCGTTGTTGACGCTATGACGGGTCAGGTCGCTGTCGAGGTCGCAGACGCCTTCAATCAACAGGTAGGCATCACGGGTGTAGTACTTACCAAGGTGGACGGCGATACAAGAGGCGGCGCGGCGCTTTCGGTAAAATACATCACGGGCAAGCCGATAAAATTCGTCGGAACCGGCGAAAAGCTCGATACCATCGAGCCCTTCCATCCTGATAGAATGGCGTCTAGAATTCTGGGAATGGGAGATATGCTCACACTTATCGAAAAAGCAGAGGCAGCGTTCGATGAAAAGAAGGCAGCAGAGCTTGAAAAGAAGATAATGGAGTCCTCTTTCACTCTTGACGACTATCTCGAACAGTTCTCGCAGATAAAGAGCATGGGCTCTCTCGACCAGCTTGCCGGAATGATCCCCGGAATAAAGCCCGGTCAGCTTTCAGATGCGAAAATAGACGAAAAGGCGATAGCGCAGACCGAGGCGATAATCAAATCCATGACGAAAAAAGAAAGACGCCGTCCCGATATACTCAACTATTCACGCAAGGTAAGAATAGCAAATGGAAGCGGCACGTCGGTAGAGGCGGTCAATCGGCTCCTCAAACAGTTCGATCAGGTAAACAAAATGATGAAGCAGCTTTCATCAGGCAAATTCGGTAAAAAAGGCAAGTTCAGACTTCCTTTTTAATATAAAAAATAAAAAATATAAATTCATTTATTTGGAGGACACAAAAAATGGCAGTTAAAATGAGACTCAGAAGAATGGGTGCAAAGAAGAGCCCTTTCTATCGTATCGTCGTAGCAGATTCGAGATTTCCCCGTGACGGAAGATTCATCGAGGAGATCGGATATTACAATCCTATGACCAACCCCGCAGAGGTTAAGATCGACGCTGAAAAGGCGGCTACTTGGATCAAGAACGGCGCACAGCCCACCGAGACCGTAAAGGCGCTTCTTAAAAAGAACGAAATCATCAAATAAGCCCCGTCGGAGGTAAAAATGGCCAACTTAAAGCAGATTCTCATCGATATGGCCAAGTCACTCGTTGACGACCCGAGCGAGGTTACGGTCATCGTTACCGATGAGACCGAGGACTCAGTAACCTTCGAGCTTAGCGTCGCAGAAGACGATATGGGCAAGGTTATAGGCCGTCACGGCCGCATAGCCAAAGCAATCCGTACCGTTATGAAATCGGCTGCCGCTCTCGATGGAATGCGAGTTATCGTGAATATCAGATAATTTCATCAATAAAAAACCGCCAATTGGCGGTTTTTTATTTGATCTTAAAAGCTCAGCACAGAGCCGAGATAGTGTCCGCGATCTTTGCAAACTGCTCGACCGAAAGGGTCTCACCGCGAACTGTGGGAGAAAATCCAAGCGAGACGAGAATTTCGGTCATTTTTTCTTTACTGAGTCCTTGAACCTTCCCGCCAAGCGCGGATACGACCGCGTTGACGAGCGTCTTTCTTCTCTGCATAAACGCCGCACGGACGACCGCGAAAAAAAGTTTTTCGTCGATCGGTTTTACTGGTCTGTCCTTATAAATATCGATGCGCACGACACTAGAATCGACCTTCGGCGCAGGAACGAAGCTACCCGCCGATACTGATGCTATCTTGTACGGATTTCCGTAGTATGCCACGAAAGCGCTGATCGCGCCGTACTGATCGCTTCCCGCCTTTGCAACGAGGCGGTCGGCGACTTCTTTTTGTACCATAACGGTGATAGAAGAAAGGGGTAGCTCCGATTCAAGGAGCATGGTAATTATCGGTGTAGTTATATAATAAGGCAGATTTGCGCAGACTCGCACCTCGGAGCAGTCGCAGAAATTCTGTGCGATTATTTCTTTCAGATCGGCTTTGAGAACGTCCTGACAAATGACCTTGACGTTGTCTTTGCCTTCGAGCGTTTTGCCGAGAATTGCGACCATATCGGGGTCGATTTCAAGCGAGACGACCTTTTTCGCTGCGTCGGCAAGCTCGACGGTCATAACGCCGATTCCCGGCCCTATTTCGAGAATACCCGAATCCTTGGAAGCACCGCTTCCGTCAACTATTTTTCTGACGATACCCTCGTTCACGAGAAAGTTCTGACCGTATTTTTTCTTAAAATCGGTCTGCTCCTCGCCGAGAAGCGAGCGTATGGTTGATATATCGGTAAGTTTCATAGCTGAGACCTTTCGTTTTTGCTTTTCGACCTATTATACATTATAAAAGGAAAAAAAGCAAGGTAGGGAGAGGATTTAGGCGGATTTTATTTAATATATCGCAAAAAAATTCAAAAAAGGTCTTGCAAAAGCGATTTTTTTATGGTATAATCCTTTGTGTTCGCTGGTGTGGCTCAGTTGGTAGAGCAGCTGATTCGTAATCAGCAGGTCGCCGGTTCGAGTCCGGCCACCAGCTTAAAAACCTCCAAGTCTTACGACTTGGAGGTTTTTTATTTAGACCGTTTCCTTATGCTTCACAAAACAAACGCTAAGCGTCAGCAAAAAGTATGGAAGGTCGAGGAACGCTTCGCTTATCACACTTTTTACGAAGTTTATCATAGTAAGTGTAAAGTTAAGATGCTCATTTGCAGAAACAAACAGCTTGCCTATCTCGAATCCGAGCGTTACGGCAAAGCAAAATCCGAGAAGCACGATGCAGATATAAGGATATATCTTATGGAATTTATTGTCACACTTTTGCAATTTTCCAATAAAAAGAATTATCAAAAAAGCGGCAAAGGAAAGACCTTCGGCGATATTTTCTATATATGTAAAGGTCTCGATTCCAGAAAGCTCTTTTTCTCCGAAAATTCTTGTCGTGCAGTATAAAACGTGCAATAGCTTTGCTCCGAGAAGCATCGAGTCGGGGAGCAGAAGCACCTTGTTCTTAACGTCCGCAAGAAGCAGAAGGGCCGTCGAAAAATAAACGAGCACACACACAAGATCAAGTGCGTTTATTGTATAAAACGCCTCAATGTGTCCATTCTGATAGATAAAATTCTCGCCTGCGATAAGCTTTTCGAGCGTCAGCGCGAAAAAGGCAAACACGGTAAGAGCATGCAGATGCTTTGCTCTGTTTTTTGTAGAAAGATACTGCGAAATATTTTTCATTTTACAGTTCCGTCTCCCTTATTCTATTTACAGATACCACCTTAAAATCCTTATCAAGCTCGAAGATCGCACCGTTCAAAGTCACTTTTCCGCTTGCCTGCCTGAATTTTACAGGCATCTTATATCTCAGCTTATCTATAACTATGCCCGCCTCAATTCCGAGACAAGACTCTTCGCAACCGCACATACCAAGGTCGGTAATATATCCGCTTCCCTTCGGTAGTATCTGCTCGTCTGCAGTCGTAACGTGCGTATGAGTTCCGAATATCACGTTTACTCTGCCGTCAAGATAGTAAGCCAGAGCCTTTTTTTCAGCCGTCGCTTCGGCGTGAATGTCAAGCACCGCGATATCAAAGTTCCCTTTTTCCTTTTCGAGTATCTCATCTACAGTCTCAAACGGGCAGGCAAGGCTCTCCATAAAGACAGTTCCGAGCACGTTCATAACGAGCACACGCGCACTTCCCGTATCTACTACCGTATATCCTCTGCCCGGATTTTCGATTGGATAATTAGCAGGGCGAATTATCTCGCCTTTATCGTCAAGATAGGAAAAAATACGATTTTTATGCCAGATATGATTGCCCGAGGTTATA
The DNA here is from genome assembly GCA_045605765.1 of Eubacteriales bacterium. GTDB lineage: Bacteria > Bacillota > Clostridia > Oscillospirales > CAG-272 > SIG672. Next base: position 129,451 of record JAZUQQ010000027.1, read on the forward strand.
ACGTCAACACCCGCATACAAAAGCTCGTCTGCCTCATCGGGCATAATTCCGTTACCCTCGGAGACGTTTTCTCCGTTTGCAATAACAAGCGAAGCCCCGTGCTTTTTACGTATTATCGAAAGATTTTTGGCAAGGACTTCTAGTGCACGCGATCCTACTATATCGCCCAGACAAAGTATTTTAAAATTCTCCATAAGAGACCCTTTCTAAATGACAAAAGCGGTACCGACGGACTAAGGTCCTCGGTACCGTCTTTTTTAACATATTTAAATATATACTTATACGGAAATATCCGTCTTTGTTTCAAAGGAGTTTTATATTATAATATGTTATCCGCGTACTGTCACGCGTGGTTGATTAGTAATTAATTATTACTTTGCATAGTCAACTGCTCGGCTTTCGCGAACTACGTTGACCTTGATCTGTCCCGGATATTTAAGCTCCGCCTCGATCTTCTTTGCAATCTCTCTTGCTACGAGAACCATATCGGTATCGGATATCATTTCGGGCTTGACCATTATTCTGATTTCTCTACCAGCCTGAATTGCGAACGATTTTTCTACGCCGGGAACGCTCTCCGCAAGCTCCTCCATTTTTTGGAGACGTTTGATATAATTCTCAACGTTCTCTCTGCGTGCTCCCGGACGAGCTGCCGAAATAGCGTCAGCCGCCTGAACGATAAACGCAATTACCGAACGGGATTCTATATCACCGTGATGCGCTTCGATCGCGTGAATGATCTCTTCGCTCTCTCTGAACTTTTTAGCCAGTTCTACGCCTATCTGAACGTGCGATCCTTCTGTCTCGTGAGTCATAGCCTTTCCGATATCGTGGAGAAGTCCTGCGCGTTTTGCCACAGTGCTATCAACTCCAAGCTCATCTGCCATAACTCCAGAAAGGAGCGATACCTCTATTGAATGCATAAGCACGTTCTGTCCGTAACTTGTTCTGTATTTGAGTCGTCCGAGAATTTTTACGAGATCTGCCGGTATTCCGTGAATACCCGTGTCGAACGTCGCACGTTCGCCCGCCTGCCTTATGCTGGCTTCGACCTCTTTTTTGGATTTTTCCACGAGCTCCTCTATCCTTGTGGGATGGATTCGTCCGTCTGCAATAAGTTTTTCGAGAGTGAGTCTTGCCACCTCGCGTCTTACGGGATCAAATCCCGAAAGCGTGATGGCTTCGGGCGTATCGTCTATTATAAGATCAACACCTGTGAGAGTCTCTATTGCTCTGATATTTCTACCCTCACGACCGATTATTCGACCCTTCATTTCATCGTTGGGAAGGGGAACTACCGATATGGTAGCTTCTGCTACTTGATCAGACGCACATCTTGCTATCGCAAGCGAGATTATGTTCTTCGCCTTATCGTCAGCAACCTCTTTAAGCTTTTCCTCTATCTCGACCAATCTCAGCGCCGCAGAATGCTTAGCTTCCTCCTCGATCTGAGAAACGATCTCTCTCTTTGCTTCTTCAACCGTGTAACCGGAAATTGCTTCGAGTCTTTCGAGCGCTTTCATTCTGAGCTGCTCGATCTTTTCGGTGAGCTCACTGTTTTCTTTAATCTTCTTATCAAGCGTTTCTTCCTTGCGTTCGATATTTTCAAGCTTTTTATCAAGCGCCGCTTCTCTCGATTCGCATCTGCGTTCGAGTCTCGAAATCTCGCTTCTTCTTTCCTTGATCTCACGTTCAAATTCTTTATTCGAACGCATTATCTCTTCTTTGGCTTCTATTAAAGCTTCTTTCTTCTTGGTTTCAGCGGCCTTTGCGCCCTCTTCGACAAGTCTCTTTGCTTCCTGCACAGCTGAGCCTATCTTTGATTCGGCAAACTTTTTTCGAATTAAAATTCCTGCGAGCATACCAACTGCCAAAGTGGCTACGGCAACCAAAATCCAAATCCAATCTTCCATTCTTGCACCTCCTTATTATGTTTTTTTATTTTCTCTCAGATAATACTGCATCAAGTATTTACGAACACATCTATTTTACAACAAAACGAGCCGTTTGTCAATACAGCAAACGGCTTGTAGAATGTGAAATAATGTTAATATTTATAGTTTTTCGTCAAAAAATCAACAATTTTTATCAAGTCTGGATATCACGGCGTATGCAACGTACTGACAAACAAAATATCCGACTATTGTGAAGCCGATCTGATAAACATACGGCAGAATGATAAACAGATATTCCGAAAAGAGGGCGGGAGCACCGTAAGCGGTTATCGTATCAACAGTATCGGTAATACAAAAAACGAGCTGTGCCGCCAGATATACGATCACCGGGATCGCTACATATCTGTTTATCACGGCGTTTTTTCCAATTTGCGAGACAAGTGTTTCATGCGACAGCTTCCGTCCCGTCGCCTTTATCGAGCGAGCCTTGATACTTGCCGCCAAAAATCCTGTAACCATAACCACAGTGAGCATAATGATATTCATAAAATACGAGATCATCGACCACCACACCAGAAGGTCATCACTCATCTGTGCAAGCGTATAATTGGAAAGAGCAAACGAGCCAAACTCAGACAGAAGGTATTCGTCTATGACAGCATTCAGCCAAAGCACTGCCGATTTAAGAAAAACGGCTATAAAAACAAAGGAAAGTCCTTCTGCTAAAAGCAGTTTAAATGCGAGTTTATTTGCTCCCGCAAAAACAGCGCAAACGATGAGCGCGCACTGCGAAAGAAATGCTACCGTCACAACGAGCTCGGAAAGCTTTGAAATAATTTCGTACAGCACTCCGTCTCCGATATTCGCAAGTATCGTACCGCAAAGCGGAGAGAGGAAAAACGTGTCGGCAAGCGGAATGATAAGCGCAAAAACAAGTGCGAGTTTATGTGAAAGTTTCTCAAAATTTCCCGAGAAAAATGGTCTTTTTTTGTTCTTCATTCGTGGCAAAACACCTTTCGGTCGTACTTTTATTTAATAAAATCTCATCACCGAAACGACCTTGCCGAGAACAATAAGGCTATCGACGATTATAGGTTCCATACTGCTGTTTTCGGGTTGAAGTCTGTAATGTCCGTTCTCTTTATAATAAGTCTTGACAGTCGCCTCGTCGCCAATAAGCGCAACTACAATATCTCCATTTTCAGCCACGGGAGTTCTCTGTACTACGACGAAATCCCCGTCCATTATTCCTACCTCTATCATACTCTCCCCCTTCACCCTAAGGGCGTAAAGCTGACTGCTCATATGCGACTTTTTAACTATCGGGAAGTATATCGACTCCTCGGTATTTTCGAGCGCGAGTATAGGAGATCCTGCCGCGACCTTACCGACTACGGGTATCTTCACCGAACGGCGCTGCTCGACAGGCACGGGTGAAATCTCAACAGGTTTAAGACTACGAGATTTTCCTGCGTCGCGTTCAAGATATTTTTTATCTTCAAGTCTCTTTATGTAAGAATGTACCGTTGAAGTAGATTTTATTGAGAGAGCCTGCTGAATATCGCGCACCGCAGGCGGATACCCGTTCTTGCGGGTAGACTCCACTATAAAATCAAGTACCTTCTTTTCCTTATCGGTAAGTGCCTGAGAGTGCATTTTCCTTCATCCTTTCTTTGGGGCTTTGCCCCAAGCCCCACTCAGAAAGCTTTTTGAAAAAAGTTTTTTGATAACTTTCAAAAACTTTCGCAAAAAAGTAATTGAAAGTCGAGGGTTATATGAAATATATTCATATTCAACTGCATTATATCACACTTTTTTCAAAAAATCAAACATTTGTTTGCTTTTTTGTGTCGAAAAATGTAAATTAATTATGAACAGTGACGAAAAAACAGAATACGGTCTGCCTTTCTGACAGACCGTATTTATCATTTTTATGTATTTTATTCGGCTGTATAGTTATCGAAATATCCCTGAATAAAGACTATCGGAGTCCCCTTATCTCCGCTTCCCGAAGTAAGATCGCAGAGTGATCCGATAAGGTCAGTGATTCGTCTCGGAGTCGTTCCCTGAGATTCCATCGAGCCCACAAGATCATCGCCTTTGTTCTTTATATAACCCTCGATAGCGTGGCGGAGCTCGTCACCGCTGAGATCTGCGAAGTTATTATCCGCAAGATATTTCAGCTTTACCTCGTTGGGAGTTCCGTTAAGTCCGTCTGTGTATCCAGGCGAAACGACCGGATCGGCAAGTTCCCAAATCTTTCCTGCCGGATCCTTGAACGCGCCGTCACCGTAAACCATTACCTCCACCTTTTTGCCGGTAGCTTCCTTAACCTTAGACTGGACATCGTAAACGAACTCAGTGCAGTCCCTCGGAAAAAGCTTGATCTTATCCTCGGTAGCCTTGTTTGATCCTAACAGACCGTACTTATCGTTATATCCGCTTCCGTTTATGCTATCTGTAAGAATATCATCAAGTCCGAGGACGATCTCTGCGCCCGCGTTTTTAAGAATTCTCTTGGTTCTTGCGCGAGTGTGAACGTCGCAGGTGAGAACCTTCTTTGTATAGTTAAGTATTACCGCAGGATTATTTGCGAAAACCACCTCAACGTCCGCGCCCTCCTCGCGAATGAGCGAGGAATAGTAATCAACATAGTCAACGCCCGTAAAGGGATGAAGATTTTTACCGAAAAGCTCTCTGTATTTTTCAAGCGAAAGCACGTCTGAATAGGGATTCACGCCCTTTTCGTCAAGCTGATCAAGCGAAACAAGATGATTTCCGACCTCGTCCGAGGGATAGCTGAGCATAAGAACTATCTTTTTTGCTCCCTTTGCGATACCTCTGAGGCATATAGCGAATCTGTTTCGGCTAAGTATCGGGAAAATAACTCCGATCGTATCTCCGCCAAGCTTTGCTTTAACGTCCGAGGCGATATCTTCGGTCGACGCATAGTTGTTCTGCGCTCTTGCCACAACTGCCTCTGTAACTGCGATAACGTCGCGGTCGCATATTTCAAAATTTTCGGACTTTGCCGCATCCAGAACGGACTGTACGACGATAGCTGCGAGATCGTCTCCGCTGCGTATGATCGGCGCACGGACACCGCGCGAAACGGTTCCAACCATTCTTTCCATAAATAATTATCTCCTTCTTAAATGGATTACTTATATATTTTAGCATTTTTTTTGACGATGTCAAGTGTTTTTATGCATATATCTTCGTCTTTTCAATATATTTATGCGAAATATCCAAAAAAGCGCCTTTTCACGCTTTTTTACAAAGCAATTTTGAGACATGGAAGGGCGTGAGAGCAAAAGCGCATTGACAAGCTATGTGGAAAATATTATAATAAAAAAGAAAAAATAAAAAAACTTTCCAAAAAAGCGCAACCAAATGAAAAATTTCGTGTCTTATAAGGTGAAAGGGAAAAACGGAGGTTAACAGATAGTGCATGATCGCGATATAGTAGATCTCTTCTGGCAAAGAGATCAGTCGGCAATATTATATTCAAGCGTAAAATACGGAAAAAGCCTTGAAAACACTTCGTATGCGATAGTGAGCTCGCACGAAGATGCGCAGGAATGTGTTCAGGACACATATTTTGCCGCGTGGAACGCCATGCCTGACGACCGCCCCGACTATCTTGGAGCTTACCTTATGAAAATTGTGCGAAATCTTTCAATCAATCTCTGCCGAAAGCAGAGCGCAAAGAAGAGAGATTCGGGCATCACGCTCATCTACGACGAGCTCAGTGAATGTATTCCCGACGGCTCTCTCAGCGTTTTCGAGCAGATGGAAAGCGGTGCGCTTGCGAGCGTGATAAACTCCTTCCTTGAAGATCTCGACAAGGAAAAGCGCGTGGTTTTCGTAAGGCGGTATTTCTACTCGGATTCAATAAAAGAAATATCGGAAAAGCTTTCTCTCAGTGAGTCGAAGGTCAAGAGTATGCTGATGCGCCTGCGCCAAAAGCTTGCCGAGGTGATCAGACGGGAGGGATTTTATGAAGAGTAACGAGCAAAAGATCCTTTACCTGTTTGACGAGATCGGCAGGATCGACGACAAATACGTCGCCGAGGCTATGGAGTGCAGGAGCTATACCGCGAAAAAGCGCAGCTTTATAAAGATCCTCGCTCTTGCCGCCTGCATCACTCTGATCACCGTTTCCTGTCTTGTCGGTATATCAAACATCGCAAACAGTCTATTTGACGCTTGCAAAAACGATTTGCCCTCAGATGACGGCACCGTTTATGAAATGTCCGATGCTCTTTGCGAGGTAATGACAGAGCTTGACGTCAAATTCCTGAGCGCGGCGCAGATAAGCAAGCCGACGGCAGAGCTTGTGTGTGACGGCAGCCTTCGCATCATCTGGACCTATAACGGCGAGGTATATTACTCCGTAACCGTAGATTCGAGCGATGCCAAGGCGCTTGAAAGGCATCTCGCAAGGAAAAGCTCATCGAGAGTATCTCCTGACGATGAATACGGCGATTTCAGATTTTACGTCAGTCACGGTAACGGACTCCTCGAAACGCCTTATATCGAGGACAATGCAGGACGTTTATCCGTCGGTTCCCTTTCAGATTATCTACCCGAGGTTTATCCGTCAAGCGAGCTTGCAGACTTTATAGGCTCGCTCATCAAAAGGATGGAAAACTAACCGTGTCTTTGTGAAAGGAAGGTTTACAAAATGAAAAAGAATTTATTTACTAAGGCTTTGGCAATATTTTTTGCGGCAGTTATGATGTTCTCGCTCGCCTCCTGCAAGGGAGAAAACGACGCTATGGGCGATATGTTTTACGGCGGCGCACCGGAAAAAGGAGAAGATGGCGCGGACGCATATTCTCCTGAGGATTACGGCAAGCTTATTGAGAACCCTTGGGTATCGACCTTACAGGAGCCGACCTCGACTTTTTCGTCAGACGTTGACACCGCGTCTTATTCAAGGCTTCGCGCATATCTGAATCAAGGAATGACCTTTGACGCGATAAAGAGCTACTACGGGGCGTCAATACGTACCGAAGAGATGCTTAACTACTTTGATTACACGACAAATTCTCCCGAAAACGGCGAGCTTTTCGGAGTGAGAACCGAAATTGCTCCCTGTCCCTGGAACGCTTCGGCAAATCTTGTTATGATGACCTTTAGGGCAAAAGAGGTCGAAAATATAAGCGCAGGCAACAATCTCGTTTTCCTTATCGACTCTTCGGGATCTATGGCTTCCGAGGATAAGCTTCCTCTTCTCAAATCGGCGTTCGGAACTCTTATCGACACGCTCGGTGAAGAGGACAGGATCTCGATAGTCACCTATTCGGGCGCTGAAAAGGTACTCCTTTCGGGCGCAAAAGGCTCGGAAAAGCAGAAGATCAAAAACGCGGTAAACGCGCTTTCGGCAGGAGGCTCCACCAACGGCTCGGCAGGCATGGAAAGAGCGTATTCTCTAGCGCAAGACTATTTCATCGAGGGCGGAAACAACCGCATAATTATGGCAACCGACGGAGATCTCAACGTTGGAATCACCTCGACCGAGGGCATACTGAGCTACGTTGAAAACAAGCGTCAAAGCGGTATTTATATCTCCACTCTCGGCTTTGGAAGCGGAGGATACAACGACTCGATGCTCGAAACGATTGCGGACAACGGCAACGGAGTATATTATTTTATAGACGGAACGTCCGAAGCCGAGAAGGTGTTCGGCAAGGATCTCACCTCGACGCTGTATACGGTGGCACAGGACGTCAAATTTCAGCTCACATTTAACAGCGAGGCGATATCCGAGTACCGTCTTGTCGGCTATGAAAACCGCGTTATGAGCAACGAGGATTTCACAAACGATGCAAAGGACGCAGGCGAGGTCGGATCGGGACACGAGCTCGTGGTCTGCTACGAAATAAAGATGACAGAAAGCGAAACGGCTTCGAATGAGCTTATGACTCTCGCAATTAGATACAAGGATCCCGGTGCGACAGAGGGCAAGCAAAACGACTACGTTATAACCCCCGAAAGCATTGCTCAGAGTGCATCTGACGATTTCAAATTCGCCTGCGCCGTTATCGTAACGGCAATGCTCATGCACGATAGCCAGTATCTCGACGAGGGCATCACACTAGAATACGTAAAGAACACGCTCGCAGGACTTACGCTCAGTGATTTTTACAAGCAAGAATTCAGAAATATGATAAAATAACAATAAAAATTCCGCCCTTTCAGGCGGAATTTTCATTTTACTTATAATACTTGACTGCCGAGTCAAAGAGCTTCATCTCATACTTACCGATAACGTTCTTGTAGAGATTCTTACCGATACGCTCACTGTGTCCCATCTTACCGAGAACACGTCCGTCGGGGGAGGTTATACCTTCAACGGCAAGAACAGAGCCGTTCGGGTTGAACGCGGTATCCATCGTGGGATCACCTGAAAGGTCAACGTACTGAGTTGCGATCTGACCGTTCTCTGCAAGCTTGTGTATAAGCGCCTCGTCGGCAAGGAAACGTCCTTCGCCGTGAGAGATCGGCACGGTATAGATCTCGCCAACCTCGGTACCCGCAAGCCAAGGGGACTTATTTGTACAAACTCTTGTGCGAACAAGCTTCGACTGGTGGCGTCCTATTATATTATAGGTTAGCGTCGGGCAGTTTTCATCGGTATCAATTATCTTTCCGTAAGGAACCAGTCCGAGCTTGATAAGTGCCTGGAAGCCGTTACAGATACCAAGCATAAGACCGTCGCGCCCATCAAGAAGCTTTCCGACCTGTTCCTTGATTTCGGGGTTGCGGAAGAAGGCAGTAATAAACTTCGCAGATCCGTCAGGCTCGTCACCGCCCGAGAAGCCACCGGGAATGAACACCATATTGCTCTCGGCGAGTTTTTTCGAAACAAGCTCAACGCTACGGCTGACGTCGTCAGAGGTGAGGTTTCGGATAACGACGATCTCTGCCTCTGCGCCCGCGTTTTCAAGAGCACGTGCTGAATCGTATTCGCAGTTAGTTCCGGGGAATACGGGGATAAGTGCCTTCGGGCGAGCGGTCTTGATTGCAGGAGCTGCTATAATGCCGCCGTTATATGCAAATGCGGGTATATTGTTGCCCGTCGCCTTTGCATCTGTGGGATATACGTCCTCAAGAGTTCCCTCGTTAAGAGAGAGAAGCTCGGCGATAGTTGCCTTTTCGCTTCCAAGGTCGATTATCGGATCAATTACCGTTGTACCGATCTTTAATGCGTAGTCTGCCGTAACGTCATCGGAAAGCTCTGCAACGATAAAGTCGTACATCATTGTATTATACCAAGCGTCAACTACGGCACCGTTTGACTTAAATCCGATCTCGTTACCGAAGGACATCTTCATTATCGCTTCCGCAATTCCGTTTTCAACGGCATAAGCCGCTTTCACCTTGCCGTCAAGGCATACCTTGTGGAAGGCTTCCCACGCCGCCTTGGTAGAAGATGCTGTCTTATCCTTGGGAGCAAAGAGGTAAACGGGATCTCCCGCTTCCTTAAATTCGGGAGAAATTACGTTTTTAGCACTTATCGGAGCTATTGCGAAGGATATAAGCGTGGGAGGAACATCCTTGTCAAGGAATGTTCCCGACATAGAGTCCTTGCCGCCGATAGCTGCCGCACCAAGCTCAAGCTGTGCGTCCATAGCACCGAGGAGTGCCGCAAAAGGCTTGCCCCAGCGCGTCGGCTCACTGCGAAGCTTTTCGAAAAATTCTTGAAGCGTAAGATACGCGTCCTTATAGTCAGCACCAGATGCCACGATCTTCGCCATCGAGCTATATACAGCCGCACGTGCTCCCGTGTAGGGATCGGTGCACATTGCGTCGGGATCAAGTCCCCACGCCATTACGCTCGCCTGCTCGGTGAATTGACCGGGAAGAACGGGAAGAACTGCCGCCATTGACTGGCAAGGAGTTTTCTGCGTCTTACCGCCAAAGGGCATAAGCACCGAGCCTGCGCCTATCGAACCGTCGAATCGCTCAACCAGCCCTCTTCTGCTTGCAGTTTTAAGGTCAGATGCCATCTCACGGAGATTTCCGTAAAGTGCCTTCGAGAACACCGAAAGATCTTTTTCGTTTACCTCGAGGCTTGTATGCTTGTCGGCACCGTTTGTATTGAGGAATTCACGGGAAAGATCGGCTATCGTCTGTCCCTTCCAGTTCATGACCATTCGTGCCTGCTTCGTTACGACTGCAACTCTGTAAGCTTCGAGGTTTTCGCTTTCTGCATATTTAATAAATTTATCTGCATCGGATGCCTCAACGACGACCGCCATTCTTTCCTGAGATTCGGAAATTGCAAGCTCTGTGCCATCAAGACCGTCATACTTCTTACGAACTGCATCAAGATCGATTTCAAGACCGTCCGCGAGCTCACCGATAGCAACCGAAACGCCGCCCGCGCCAAAGTCATTACAACGCTTAATAAGACGGGTGACCTCTGGATTTCTGAACAGACGCTGGATCTTTCTTTCCTCGGGAGCGTTTCCCTTCTGTACCTCGGATGCCATGGTAGTAAGCGACTTCATATTGTGGCTCTTCGACGAGCCGGTTGCGCCGCCAATGCCGTCACGCCCTGTTCTTCCGCCGAGAAGTATAATAACATCCCCTTCTGCGGGACGCTCGCGGCGTACGTTATATGCGGGTGCTGCCGCAACGACTGCGCCGCATTCAAGGCGCTTTGCAACGTATCCGTCGTGGTAGATCTCGGCAACGTGACCGGTTGCCAGACCTATCTGGTTACCGTATGAGGAATATCCTGCCGCCGCAGTCTGGCAAAGCTTTCTCTGCGGAAGCTTGCCCGAAAGAGTTGCACTCAGCGGCTTACGAGGATCGGCTGCGCCGGTTACACGCATTGCCTGATGTACGTAAGCACGTCCCGAAAGCGGATCTCGGATACAGCCTCCTATACAGGTTGCCGCGCCACCGAAGGGCTCGATCTCGGTCGGGTGGTTGTGTGTTTCGTTTTTGAACATAAGGAGCCAGTCCTGATCCTCGCCGTTTACGTTTGCGGTAACGTGTATGGAACAAGCATTGATTTCCTCGCTCTCGTCAAGCTCGGGCAGAAGTCCTCTTTTCTTTAAGACCTTACCCGCGATAGTCGCAATATCCATAAGAGTCTGCGGACGCCTTGACGCCTTCTCCTTACCGTAAACCTCGATTCTTGCATCAAGGTAACGCTCATACGCCTCGGCAACCGCCTTATCGGATATTTTAACGTTATCAATATGAGTTGAGAAGGTAGTGTGGCGGCAGTGATCTGACCAATATGTGTCAACAACGCGGATCTCGGTTATAGTCGGATCGCGGTACTCCTCGTTTTTAAAGTAATCTTGAAGGAATTTGAGATCATCAAGATCCATAGCAAGTCCAAGCGTGTCAAGAAGATCGGAAAGTCCTTTCTCGTCAAGCGAAATAAAGCCGTCGACCGTCGCAACGGTTTCGGGGATAGCGTAGTCGATAGCAAGCGTTTCAGGCTTTGCAAGATCGGCTTCACGGCTTTCGACCGCGTTGATTACGTACTTCTTGACGGTATTTACGTCATTATCTGTAAGGTTTCCGCCAAGAATATATACCTTCGCAGAGCGAACGGTAGGACGCTCACCCTGACTTTGAAGCTGAATACACTGAGCCGCCGAGTCTGCTCTCTGGTCAAACTGACCGGGAAGCGGTTCAACTGCAAAAATCACACCATCGGTATTTTCAAGCTCATAGTACACGTCATCAAGCTGCGGCTCGGAGAATACGGTGTTTACCGCCTGATTAAAGAGCGCCTGATCGATATTCTCAACGTCGTAGCGGTTGATAACACGTACCGAAGTGAGTCCTTCAATGCCGACGAGATTTTTAAGCTCGCTATATAAGCCGTTTGCCTCGTGCGCAAGTCCCGCTTTCTTTTCTACAAATATTCTGAATACCATATTCGTTTAAACTGCCTTTCTTTATTTTTCCTGATATGCTTTGAGTGCTCTCTGTCCTATATCACTTCGCCAGAAAGCGTTGTCGAAATGCACCTTATTTATATTTTTATAAGCCTTCTCGACAGCATTCCCGAGGGTGTCATCGATAGCGGTAACGCCAAGGACTCTTCCGCCCGAGGTAAGAAGCTTTTCGTTTTCGAGCTTTGCGCCCGCAACGAAGAGTTCCGCATCAAACTCGCCGTCAACTCTTATTTCAAAGCCTTTTTCGTAGCTCGTGGGATATCCCTCAGACGCCATAATTACACAGCAGGCGTGATCACTGCTGAACTTGACCTCGATCTCTGAGAGCCTTTCGTCTGCAACTGCCATCATAATTTCGAGCAGATCGCTTTCGAGAAGCGGAAGAACGACTTGCGTTTCGGGGTCTCCGAAGCGGCAGTTGTACTCAATGACCTTCGGTCCGTCGGGAGTTATCATAAGTCCGAAATATAGGCAACCCTTGAAGGTTCTTCCCTCGGCGTTCATCGCCGCCATCGTGGGAAGGAAAATCTCCTTCATACAGCGCTCTGCAACCTCGTTTGTATAATACGGGTTAGGAGCGACCGTTCCCATTCCTCCTGTGTTAAGACCTTCGTCGTTATCGTGCGCTCTCTTATGGTCCATAGAGGATACCATCGGCACGAGAGTCTTTCCGTCGGTAAACGCAAGCACAGAGACCTCGGGGCCCGTAAGGAATTCCTCGATAACTACGCGACTTCCGCTGTTTCCGAATACTTTATCTTCCATCATAGAGATAACAGCGTCTCTTGCTTCGTCTCTGGTCGTTGCGATTATAACACCCTTGCCGAGCGCAAGTCCGTCGGCTTTGATAACGGTAGGTATCTTTGCAGTCTCGATGTATTCAAGCGCTTGCCTAGCATTCTCGAAGACCTCATAAGATGCCGTAGGTATCGAGTATTTTTTCATAAGATTTTTGGAAAAGACCTTGCTTCCCTCAATTGCCGCCGCTTTGGCGGTGGGTCCGAAAGCTTTAATTCCCGCATCACTTAGCGCATCGACCGCGCCGAGAACGAGCGGGTCGTCGGGAGCGACTACCGCAAAATCTATTTTATTGTCAAGAGCGAATTTGACGATAGCGTCAATATCCTTTGCGCCAATATTCACACACTCGGCATCGCCTGCCATTCCGCCGTTTCCGGGGAGAGCGTATATCTTTTCAACGCTGCTGTTTTCCTTTATTTTCTTTATAATGGCGTGCTCCCTACCGCCGCCGCCTACTACAAGTATTTTCATTTTTATTTGAAACCCTTTTCGCAGAAAAACTTTTTGTAAAAAGTTTTTCCGCACCTTTTCAAAAACTTTTCTAACACTCTTTCAAAAACTTTTTTAAAACCCTTGCATATCCTTGTTTTAATTAAAGTTTTTGAAGTTCCAAGAAACTTTTTCAAAAAGTTTCTTGGTGTGGGTTCAAAACGCCGCAAGCGGCGTTGGGGGCAGAGCCCTTAGTGATGGAACAATCTCATTCCGGTAAACGCCATAGCCATACCGTATCTATTGCAGCACTCAATAACGAGATCGTCGCGTATCGATCCGCCCGGCTCTGCTATGTACTTAACTCCCGATTTCTTCGCACGCTCGATATTGTCACTAAACGGGAAGAATGCGTCCGATCCGAGAGATACTCCGTCGATCGTATCAAGATATTCTCTCTGTTCTTCCTTAGTGAAGGGAGCGGGCTGCTCGGTGAAGTATTTCTGCCAGTTGCCGTCCGCACAGACGTCCTCCTCGTTCTGGTTTATATAGCCATCGATAACGTTGTCTCTGTCGGGACGTCCAAGCGTGTCCTTAAAAGGAAGACTCAGCACTTTATCGCTCTGACGAAGGAACCAAGTATCTGCCTTGCCGCCCGCAAGACGGGTGCAATGAACTCTCGACTGTTGACCTGCGCCGACGCCGATAGCCTGTCCGTCGTACGCAAAGCATACCGAGTTCGACTGTGTGTATTTAAGAGTGATAAGCGAGATTATAAGATCGCGCTTTGCGCTGTCGGGAAGCTCCTTATTCTCGGTAACGAGATTGTTAAGAAGTGCCTCATTTATCTCGAAATTGTTTCTTCCCTGCTCAAAGGTGATACCAAAGACCTGCTTATGCTCAACGGGCGCAGGAGTGTAGTTCGGATCTATTTTAACTATATTGTAGTTTCCGTTTCTCTTGGATTTAAGAATTTCAAGTGCCTCGCTCTCGTATCCAGGAGCTATAATTCCGTCCGAAACCTCTCTCTTTATAAGCTTTGCGGTAGTAACGTCGCAAACGTCCGAGAGTGCAACCCAGTCTCCGAAGGAGCACATTCTGTCAGTTCCTCTTGCTCTTGCGTAAGCGCAGGCGAGGGGAGACTCGTCAAGTCCTTCGATATCGTCAACGAAGCAAGCCTTTTTGAGCTTTTCGGGGAGCGGGATCCCAACTGCCGCGCTCGTCGGGCTGACGTGCTTGAACGAGGTAACTGCGGGAAGTCCGAGCGCCTCTTTCAGCTCTTTAACAAGCTGCCACGAGTTGAAGGCATCGAGGAAATTTATAAATCCGGGTCTGCCGCAAAGTATTTCGATAGGAAGCTCGCTTCCGTCGTGCATAAATATTTTCGCAGGCTTCTGATTGGGGTTACAACCGTATTTGAGTTCAAATTCTTTCATTATATTGTTCCTTTCTTTTTCGAGTAAAACTTCTTGAATGAAGTTTTACTCAAACTCCTTTCAAGAACTTTGAATAATTTTCATTATGTAATGCGGCGAGTTTGTTTTACGCGTTCTTGTTTACTATTCTCGTTTCGCTCTCACCCGATGCGATGTCGATATACCGAACAAAAAGCGAAACCTTGTTATCCTCGTTGAGATTTGTCCAGATAAGATCGGTGAGCGCGTCGATGTCCATATCGGGGAGCTCTAGGGTCTTGGGTTCGCCCTCAAAGGACGGAAGCGGATCGCCGTCACCGTTATAGGTGTGGATGAACTTTGCTCTGCCCGCTATCGGATTCGAGTAAGCGTATGTAAAGCGCTCGCAGGAGCTATCGTCTCCCTCTGCGCTCTTAAGAATTGACATAGCATAGTTCATATCTCCGTTTTCGCGATGGATTATTCCCGAAATACGCGGCGTAAAGTTCGGCTTGTCGTCCTCGAACTCGCGAGTTCTGAGTGCCTGCTCGAAGGTCATCTGCTTATCCATAAGCTCGTAGATCGTATCTGTCTGATCGCCGTTTGTTACGATAGTCTTATTTCCGAGCACTCTTACTGGATAGTAGATGATGAGATGAGGATCCACCATCTTCGACTCGTCGAAAGCCTTGGTTCTCATAGCGTCGCCCTCGGCAACGAAAACTCTGTTTCGGCTATTTACGCTTCTTCCCATAATGAAGTAAGCGGCGACCGCCTTTTTGCCGTCGGCACTCTTGCCGATAATAATTCCTCTGCCGTGATATGCAAGAGAGTTCAGTTCTTCTTTGATAGTAGATACCTTCATTTTAGTTCTCCTTTATATATACCTTATTGTTTTCAACCGTTATTCTTCCCTCGCAGAAAAGCTTTACCGCTTTGGGAAGTATCTTCCACTCTGCCTGTTCCATAATTCTCTTTTGCAAAGTCTCAGGAGTATCGTCCCGTCTGACCTCTACCGCCTTTTGAAGAATTATCGGACCTGCGTCACATTCGGGAGTAACGATATGTACGGTCGCGCCCGAAATCTTTACACCCTTTTCAAGCGCCGCCTCGTGAACGTGAAGTCCGTAAAATCCCTTTCCGCAAAACGACGGAATAAGCGCAGGGTGAACGTTGATTATTCTGTTCGGAAATGCTTCATACACCTGCTCGTCAATGATAGTAAGAAATCCTGCCAGCACAACAAGGTCGATGCCCTGTGACGTCATCTCATCGGCAAGTGCCTTAGAGTAGTCGGCAATAGAGTCGTAGTCACGTCTTGCGAGGACTTTTCCCTTAATATTTGCATTTTTTGCGCGTTCGAGTGCATAAACGCCCGGTTTTGATGCGATAACGAGAGTTATCTTTCCGTTTCCGAGCTCGCCTTTTGCCTCGGCGTCGATAAGCGCCTGCAAATTCGTACCGCCACCCGAAACGAGAACTGCAATTTTAGTCATTTTTATTTTTCGCAGAAACCCTTTTTTCAAAAAGGGTTTCCGCCCCTTCCCAAAAACTTTCTTAGAGAAACTTTTTGAAAAAAGTTTCTCCAAACCTCTTCAAAAACTTTTCTTAAATTTTGCTTGCTTAAGCGAGAATTACGCCGTCGTCACCCTTGATTATCTCACCGATAACGTAAGCGTCCTCACCGTGTGCTCTGAGAATTTCAAGCGCCGTATCGACCTCGCTTGCGGGAACGACAACGCTCATACCAACGCCCATATTATATGTATTGAACATATCTCTCTCGGGAATATTACCCGTCTTTGCGATAAGATCGAATATCGGAAGAACCTTGACTGCGCTCTTATCGATCTTTGCGGTAAGACCGCTCGGGATAGATCTCGGAATATTCTCGTAAAATCCGCCGCCCGTGATGTGTGAGATGCCCTTTACGTCAACCTTTTCAAGAAGCGCGAGAATGCTTCTCACGTAAATTCTCGTAGGAGTGAGCAGAGTTTCTGCAATACTCTTTCCGCCGAGCGCATCGCAGGGAGTGTAAAGACTGTCGGGGTTATTATCTATATCGAAAACCTTACGACAAAGCGAGAACCCGTTTGAGTGAACTCCGCTCGAAGCGAGTGCGATAACGACGTCGCCCTCTGCCATTCTCTTATTATCGAGTATTTTCTTCTTATCAACGATACCGACCGCAAAGCCTGCGAGGTCGTATTCCTCTGTCGGCATCATGCCGGGATGCTCTGCGGTTTCTCCTCCGATAAGCGCCGCACCCGACTGAACGCAACCCTCGGCAACTCCGCCGACGATAGACGCAATCTTCTCGGGAATGTTCTTTCCGCAGGCAATATAGTCAAGGAAGAAGAGCGGCTTTGCTCCGCAGCAGATTATATCGTTCACACACATAGCGACAGCGTCTATACCGATTGTATCGTGCTTATCCATAAGGATAGCCATTTTGACCTTTGTTCCACAACCGTCGGTACCCGAAACGAGCACAGGCTCCTCCATTCCCGCAATGGGAAGTCCGAAGCAGCCGCCAAATCCTCCGACGTCGTCGAGGCAGCCCTCGTTCTTGGTGCGCGCGATGTGCTTTTTCATAAGCTCAACAGCTTTGTATCCGGCAGTGATATCAACGCCTGCCGCTGCGTAACTTTCAGATCTTGAATTATTGTGCATAATTTTCCCCTATCCTTTCAAAAACTTTCTGCGAGAAAACTTTTTGAAAAAAGTTTTCTCGCGCTCTTTCAAAAACTTTACTTAAAATAGTTTTAAGTTCTAATCTTCTTTGCCGTTCCAGCAATATGTGCAGACCTCGTCCGCAGGAAGTCCGATAGCTTCAAGAAGTCCCTCTATCGACTGGAATTCTACCGAATCAAAGCCGAGCTTCTGGCAGATGACCTCGCGAAGCTTCTTTCCTCGCTCGGTATCGGGACTTGAATACTCGCTTATATATTTTTCGCCTTCCTCACCTTCAAGCTCACGGATAACTCGGCGTGCTATGAGCTCTAGCTCGGACGTACTGCGCGAAAAATTCAGATATTTACAGCCGTACATAACGGGCGGGCAAGCCGAGCGTATATGTACCTCCTTTGCGCCATGCTCGTAAAGGAACTCGGCGGTCTCGCTCATCTGAGTGCCTCGCACTATCGAATCGTCAACGAAAAGGAGTTTCTTTCCCCTGATGAGCTCGTGTACGGGAACGAGCTTCATCTTGGCTATCTGATTTCTTACCTTTTGATCGGTAGGCGTAAAGCTCCTCGGCCAAGTGGGGGTATATTTTATTATCGGTCTTGCGTACCGGATATGACTCTCGTTTGAATATCCAACTGCGTGAGCTATACCCGAATCGGGAACTCCACAAACGTGATCAACGCCCGCGCCGAGAGCAGTCTTCGCATCGTGCCTTGCCATTATCTCCCCGTTTTTGTTGCGCATACACTCGACGTTGACCCCTTCGTAGCAGGACGTGGGATATCCGTAATACGACCAAAGAAAGGCGCATATCTTTTTCTTTTTGCCGGGCTCCGCGAGACGTTTTACCTCGTGCGCCGATATCTCAACTATCTCTCCCGGTCCCAGTTCGCGAAACTGCTCATATCCAAGCTTGGTTGCGGCAAACGATTCAAAGGTCGCACAGTAGCCATCCTCTGCTTTGCCGATCATTATCGGCGTTCTTCCCATAGCATCTCTTGCCGCGATTATCGTTCCTCTCTCAGTCAGAATAAGTATAGATGCCGATCCTTGTATCTTGCTTTGAGCGTACTTTATTCCTTCCACGAAGTCCTTTCCGTGATTTATAAGCGCGCCGAGCAGCTCGGTAACGTTCGTCTTTCCGCCGCCCATAGCCGACAGGTACAATCCCTCGCTGTTTACAAGCTCATCGAGAAGCTCCTTCGCGTTCTTTATAGTGCCTACCATTATAAGAGCATAAGTGCCGAGGCGCGAATGTAAAAGAAGCGGTTGAGGACTCGTGTCGCTTATACAACCGATACAAGCATTTCCTCTAAGCTCGCTAAGGTCCGAATCGAACTTTGTCCTAAACGGTGTATTTTGAAGATTATGTATAGATCTCTGGAATTTATCGGTATCGTTAAACGCAGCCATACCACCGCTTACCGTACCAAGATGAGAATGATAGTCCGTTCCGAAAAAGACGTCAAGAACACAGTCTCTTTTGGAAACAGCTCCGAAAAAGCCGCCCATATATTGATCCTTTCTTCTTTTCAAGGAGTATAGTTTTCAAGTTAAAAAAACACGAAGCGGTCAGCCCCCCTAAAATCGGATGCTGACCTCACTCATTCAGTTTTTGTTATATTTTTCGCTAATCTCAGCATCCTTTGCAAGAACTGCCGCAGAAGCCGCCGCACGCGTATCTGTCAGACGCTTTGCAAGAGAGTCGTCCGAGAGAGCGATTATCTGAGCCGCAAGGATCGCGGCATTTACTGAGCCATCAATAGCAACGGTTGCCACGGGAATGCCCGCAGGCATTTGAACGGTAGAAAGAAGCGCGTCGATACCTTCAAGTGCCGAAGCTTTGATCGGGATACCGATAACGGGAAGAATAGTGTTTGCCGCGATAGCACCTGCAAGATGAGCCGCCTTGCCTGCTGCCGCGATTATTGCCCCGAACCCGTTTTCCTTTGCCGCAAGAGCAAATGCTCTCGCTTCCTCGGGAGTTCTGTGTGCCGAGAATATATGTACCTCAAAGGGTATGCCGTACTTTTCAAGGGTGCTTATCGCCCCTTCAACCTTAGGAAGGTCGCTGTCGCTACCCATAATTATTCCAACTTTTTTCATCTTTGAACCTCTTTAAACTGTTTATTTTAGTTATAAAAATACGCAAAAAGGCAGTTCTATCCATAGTGAAAGGTAAGAACTGCCCAGACGGTCGGCCTTGTATGTTATCTTTGCTCCCCCGCGGTAAACCGCCAATCCGTCAGTCACAAAAATACATTAAATTAAGGTGAAATTTTTACCGTTCGTATTATAACACACAAAGCCGCTTTTGTCAACAAATTTTTCGTTATTTTATAATGGAAAAATCAAAGAAATTTTTTTAGTTCCTCGATGTTTTTTTCTTCAGTTTTCACAAGTTTTTCAGCAAATCCTCTCGTATCGGGAGATATATCGCAGGAATCGTTGAGATGGCGGGTAATTTTCGTTATCCCTGACGACGTGCCTTTTATCATATCCTCTGCTATCTCAGAGTCGGATGCGTAGACGAGCGTTTTCGCCGCCGAGAACATCTTTGCGTACATTTTCGATGCATCATTTGAGCTTTCAACCGGCGCACCCATGTTGTGCAAACGGTTTCCCGCTTCGTTCAGAATATCACGATATTCATTTCTCTGACTGTCAAGCAGCGCAAGAAACTGCTCGTCCTTTACCTTTTTGCGTACGGTGTTTATGCCGTCTATCCCCATTTCCACGTTTTGTCTGATATTTTCAAGTATTTTCGCTTCTTCGGTCATAATAAAATTCCTTTCGGTTTTAGTTACACAATTATTATGGTCTAAAATAAAGAAAAAATGCAAAAACATCTCGGTTTACTATTGACAAAAGGAAGAAATTGTGTTAAACTATCATCTCGAAGTGTCATTATAGCCCAAGAACACCGGAGTCGGGCGCGCGACGCTTCTCCTTACCGCAGGTAAAATAAAAATTTACGAGGCTTGCGGTCTTATGTCCATAGGGAGGTGTAAATAATGGAAAAAGCAGTTAACAAGTATGAAACCGTATTCGTCCTTAACGCTACTCTTACCGAAGAAGCAACGGCTGCTCTCGTTACCAAGTTCTCCGATCTCATCGCATCCGATACGGCTGCTCCCGAGGTTAAGGAAATTGGAAAGAGAAAGCTCGCTTATCTTATCGACGATATGAGCGAAGGATACTACGTTCAGATGGATTTCAGCGCTACGCCGAAGTTCGTTGCTGAGCTTGAAAGAATCTTCGGAATTACCGAAGGTGTTATGCGTTCTATCGTAGTAAGAAAACCCGAATAAGAAAAGTACCGTTTATTTTTGAAAGGATGGTATAAAAATGGCTAATTTCAATCTCAACAAGGTAATTATAGGCGGACGTCTTACAGCCGATCCCGAGATCAGACAGACCTCATCGGGCACTCCGGTATGCTCCTTTTCGGTCGCGGTAAACCGCCGCACTTCCACAGAAGGCGCACAGCAGGCTGATTTTATAAACGTCGTCGCTTGGAGAAACCAGGCAGAGTTTGTTTGCCGTTTCTTCCGCAAAGGAAGTTCGATCTGCGTGATCGGATCCATCCAGACAAGATCCTGGACGGATCAAAACAATCAGAAGCGCTACTCTACCGATGTCGTTGCAGACGAGATCAACTTCGTTGATTCGAAGAGTGAATCTCCTATGGGCGGACAGGCAAGATCGAACGCTTCGCAGTACACACCGGAAAGCTACGGCACTCCGTCGTTTTCCTCTCAGGACGAGGACGCTCCGAGATTCGAGGACATCCCCAACGACGACGATCTTCCGTTCTGACACAATATTATAAGGAGGTTTCATAAATGGATAACGAAAAGGAAGTTCAGGCAGCTCCCGCTGCAAAGCCCGCTCGCCCGAACGTAAATCGCAAGAGAAAAAAGGTTTGCCAGTTCTGCGCTGACAAGACCGTAAACTTCATAGATTACAAGGACGGTGCAAAGCTCCGTAAGTTCACGTCCGACAGAGGCAAGATCCTGCCCAGACGTGTTACCGGTACCTGCGCTATGCACCAGCGTGAACTGGCCATCGCCATCAAACGCGCTCGCGTAATCGCTATTCTTCCTTACGTCACTGACTAATTTTTGACAGCATAAAGGAAATTAAAAGACCAAAGCCCTTGCGCTTTGGTCTTTTTTGTGTTATAATCGTGATAAGATGATGTTATTCTACAAAATCATATTTTAGTAAAGTTTTTGAAAAGGTGCAAAAAACTTTTTACAAAACGTTTTTCTGCGAAAAGTTTTCCGAATAATTATGAAAAATCTGCTTAATTATTTAAGTCCATACAAAAAGCGGATTGCCGGCGCACTCACGATAAAGGTGATCGGCACGGTCATGGATCTTTTTATCCCATGGCTTCTTGCAATAATAATAGACGACGTGATTCCCACCGAAAGCCTCGGTTCTGTCGTCTTTTTTGGCGTTCTTATGATCGCCTGCGCATTCTGTGCTCTGCTTTTCAACATAATCGCAAACCGCTCAGCTTCGCTCGTTTCGGCATACTGTATCCGCGCGATAAGACACGATCTCTTTGAAAAAATATCCTATCTCGATGCCTCGCAGATAGACGAGTTCTCAATATCCTCGCTTGAATCGAGAATAACGACCGACACCTACAACGTACAAAGAATGGTCAACACAATGCAACGTATGACGATCCGCGCGGTAATACTCTTTATCGGCGGTCTGATCGTCACCTCCATACAGGACCCCCTGCTTACCCTCACCCTTCTCTGCACCCTCCCTTTCATTGCGTTTTTCACGATAACTATAACGAAAAAGAGCATTCCGCTCTACGACGATCAGCACAAAGCAACTGACGATCTTATACGAGTTGTTCGTGAAAACACATCAGGCGTTCGCATAATAAAGGCACTCTGTCGCACCGAGCACGAGAAGAAGCGCTTTGACAAAGCCAACAAAGAAGCGATACGCCGCGAAAAGAAAGCTAATATCGCAGTGGCGGCAACAAATCCGCTTATCAGCCTGTTCCTAAACGTAGGTCTCTCGGCGGTCATCGTAGTCGGTGCGCTTATGATACGCGGCGGACATAGCTCGGTGGGTAATATAATCGCGTTCATCAGTTACTTTACTATCATATCCAACGCGATGATAATGGTATCGCGTATCTTCGTCAGCTATTCGAGCGGTGCTGCAGGAATGAAGCGAATAAACGCAGTCCTCTTTTCCGAGCCGAACCTTTGGGTCGAGGTGTACGCCGACACCGAAAGCGAGGAAAGCACCGAAAAGGCTCCGCACATCGAATTTTCAAACGTATCCTTCGCATACAAAAATCATAAGGCACTTGACAGTATATCATTCTCGCTTGAAAAGGGTCAAACGCTTGGAATTCTCGGTACTACGGGAAGTGGAAAGAGCACGCTCATTTCCCTGCTTATGCGCGTTTACGATGCAGATGAGGGTGAAATAAAAATAGAAGGAAGAAATGTAAAAGA
Source organism: Eubacteriales bacterium (assembly GCA_045605765.1). Taxonomy (GTDB): domain Bacteria; phylum Bacillota; class Clostridia; order Oscillospirales; family CAG-272; genus SIG672. The sequence goes on from JAZUQQ010000027.1 coordinate 152,091, forward strand.
GATTCCGACCGTGGAGCTCCGCTCACGCTTCGGAAGCGTTTTCCAGAACGACTTTATAATGAACGACACGATAAAGGAAAACGTAGTTTTCGGTCGCGACATTTCGGACGCAAATCTCGAAAAAGCATTTGAGCTCGCTCAGGCGGCAAGTTTCGTAAACGAATATCCCGAAAAATCAGATCATATGCTTGACATTAAAGGGGCAAACCTCAGCGGAGGCCAGAAGCAACGCCTCACGGTCGCGCGCGCACTTGCGGGCGATCCCGAGATACTCGTGCTCGACGACGCGTCCTCCGCGCTCGACTACAAGACCGACGCCGCGCTTCGCCGTGCTATAAAGGAAAATTTCAAGGACACAACTACTCTCATCGTTTCACAAAGAGTCAGCTCTATAATGCACGCCGATCTGATCATCGTTCTCGACAAGGGCAGGATGATTGGCTGCGGAAGTCACGAGGAGCTGCTGCTATCCTGCGAGTATTACAGAGAAACGGCAAAGTCGCAGATGGGAGGTGTATACCTTGGATAGAGGATACAGACCGTCCTTCCGTCACGACGCTCAGTCAAAGGACAACGGTGTAAAAATGTCGAAAAGATCGGTACTTTTACGTATAATGAAATATCTTATGACCTACAAAAAGACGCTTTTTCTCGCCGCGGTCATTATGATAGTTTCCAACCTTCTTTCCCTTATGGGACCCGAGCTCTCGGGAAAAGCCATTGACGCCATCGGAGAAAACGGCAACGTCGACCTCGGCTCAGTGCTCTTCTATGCAGGGCTGATGGTACTCTTTTACGCGATCTCGGCAGGGCTTTCCTATCTGCTGTCGACTATTATGATCTCGCTCAGCAAGAGCGTCACCTACCGTATGAGAAAGGACGTTTTTGATCATCTTTGCGACCTCCCGGTCGGATATTTCGATAAAAATCAATCGGGAGATCTCGTCAGCCGTCTGACGTACGACATAGACACGGTCAACGCTTCCCTTTCAAACGATCTTATACATATAATTTCAGGAGTAATAACCGTAGTCGTATGTGCCTATCAGATGTTCAGAATAGCACCCGCTCTTATGCTTATATTCGTTATAACTATTCCTGCGCTCATCTTTTTCTCGCGTTACAGAGTCAAAAAAGTTCGTCCGCTATTCTCGTACCGTTCCAAGAAATACGGAGAGCTCAACGGCTATGCTGAGGAGATGCTTTCCGGTCAGAAAACTATCCGAGCCTACTCCAAGGAAAAGGTTATGATAGCGCGATTTGATAAGCACAACGACGAGGCGGTGTCTGCCGAGCGAAACGCAGATTATCAGGCGTGCATCCTCGGACCGTCGGTAAACTTTATAAACAACATCACGCTTTCTCTTATCGGAATGTTCGGAGTCCTGCTCTTTATAACGACCAAAAACTCGGCATCAGGGGCTATGTTCACCATCGGCGCGCTTTCTTCCTTTATACAATATGCGCGCAGATTTTCAGGTCCGATAAATGAAACCGCGAACATCGTCAGCGATATACAGTCGGCTCTGTCGGCAGGATCGAGAATATTCCGCCTGCTCGACGAAAAATGCGAGCCAAAGGACATCGAGGCGACCGAAAATCTATCCGAGAGCGGAATATGCGAAAACGGAAGCGCCGAAATAAAGGATGTTTCATTCGCCTACGTCGAGAACATGACTGTGCTTCACGACATCTCGATAATCGCAGAAAGACACAAAACTGTCGCTCTTGTGGGAGCAACCGGTTGCGGCAAGACCTCTATAATAAATCTCCTTATGCGTTTCTACGATCCGAACAAAGGCGAGATACTCCTTGACGGCGTAAACACGAAAAACGCGCCAATATCAAGCGTCCGTCGCTCATTTGCGATGGTGCTCCAAGAGACGTGGCTTTTTGGCGGCACGATAGCCGAAAATATTGCCTACGGACGCGACGACGCGACACTCGAGGAGATAGTTGCTGCTGCAAAGACCGCAAAGGTCCACGACTTTATTGAAGGTCTACCCGACGGATACGACACGGTCATAGACGAAAACGGGGCAAACGTTTCGAAAGGTCAAAAGCAGCTCATCACGATAGCTCGTGCCGTCCTTCTCGACACTCCCTTTCTTATTCTCGACGAGGCCACCTCAAACGTTGACTCACGCACGGAGGCTCTCCTTCACACGGCCATGGACGCTGCAATGAGAAACCGTACTTGTATTATAGTCGCACACCGTCTGTCCACGGTAAGAAATGCCGATATGATAATAGTTATGGATAAGGGGCGTATAATAGAAAGAGGAGACCACGAAACGCTGCTTAACAAAAACGGAATTTATGCCGCTCTGTATAATTCGCAGTTCGATAACGTCGAATAATAAAATACAAGGATTTCTGGCAAATTGATGCAATTTTTTCCAAAATATAACTTTTTGTTCGCTTTTTGTGTGAACAATTTGTTAACATTGCGCTTTTTATGTGAATTTACTATTGAAATTCGAGGCAAAATCATATATAATAATTGAGGCAAGTGTGCGAAGTCGCACAGGCCGAATCCAGTAATGCTTACCGCTCTTTGAGCGCGCGGGCAAAAACAATCGGAAGGATACATATTTTATGAGTATTTTCGAAGAGCTTACGCAGATACTTTCCAAGCAGCTGCGCATTGACGTCGAAAAAATCGAAAGCTCCGCCGACCTGATGGAAGACCTCGGCGCGGATTCTCTCGATATTGTTGAGATCCTCATGATAGTTGAAGAACAGTTTGGAATTACTGTTCCCGAAGAGGAATTCCCAAATCTCCGCACGGTAGGAGCGCTTCGTTCCTACGTAGAGGCAAACGCCAACAACTGAATAACAAACAATCGGCAGATTAGTTTCTGCCGGTTGTTTTTCCTGTTCACAAATCGATTTTTTGTGCTACTATTACTTTATCGTTTTATCTCTTGTTTTGAAAGGATCGCGCACACAAATGAGGATCGCAGATGCTCACACACATATTTTTCCACAGAAAATAGCCGTAAAGGCATCAAAATCAATAGGCGATTTTTACGGACTTGATATGGCATTCCCTGCCGACGTTGACATTCTACGCGAAAACGAAAAAAAGATCGGAGCCGAGAGATGTCTTGTATGCTCCGCTGCGGTCACCGCATCGCAGGTTGTGAGCATAAATGATTTTATCTCATCAGAGTGCCGAAAGGCAAAGGCGGAGGGCGGTCTTATACTCATAGGATTTTGCGCCATTCATCCCGATTTTGTCGGTATAAGCGACGAGCTCGATCGCGCAAAAGAACTTGGGCTTGTTGGAGTAAAGCTTCACAATGATTTTCAGAGATTCGATATAGATGATCCTAAGGCGATCCCGATGTACCGCGAGATCGCAAAGCGCGGTATGCCCCTGCTTTTCCACGCGGGAGACAACAGATATGATTATTCCGCCCCGCGGAGAATAGCAAGCGTGATGAGACAGATTCCCGAGCTCACCGTAATTGCCTCGCATTTCGGAGGTTATCAGCGTTGGGATGATCTTGACTGCATACCACAAGATGCCAATATATATTTTGACACGTCAAGCTCACTTGATTTTCTGCCGATTGAAAAGGCAAATGCGATAATCGAGCGCTTCGGCACGGACAAGTTTATGTTCGGCACCGATTTCCCGATGTGGGATGCCGAAAAGGAGCTCGAAAGATTTATGAAGCTCGGTCTTTCGGAAAGCGAAAAAGAGGACGTGCTTTACAACAATTTCCGCCGTCTGTTCGGATGAAAATAAGAAAACCTGCCGCCGGTGCGGAGATCAGAATACAAAAAATGATCTCCGCGCACGGATGGAAGAATATTTTTACACAAATTTAATAAAAAAATTGCGATTTTGTATTTTTTCATATTGACAAACCCATAAAAGTATGTTATACTATGGAGCACGCAGAAAATTTTCCTTATCATATAGGGGCCATTAGCTCAGTTGGTCAGAGCTACCGGCTCATAACCGGTTGGTCCGGGGTTCGAGTCCCTGATGGCCCACTTACTTATGACCGCTTGTGCGAAAGACAAGCGGTCATATTACACCGCATTAAAAATAGTCCGTCTTACAGACGATTTACGGAGGAAATAAAGTGGAAATAGTTATTGGTGTTTTACTTATTCTCGTTTCGATTTTTCTTATAGTTGCAGTTCTTTTCCAGAGTAGCAAAAACGCTCGTCTTTCGGGTGCTATCGCAGGCGGCGCTGAAACCTTCTTCGGCAAGACCAAGGGCAAGACCATTGACAAGAAGCTCAGTTCGCTCACCATTATCGTAAGTATAATTTTTGCAATCGTAGTTCTTGCTCTTTATGCAATTCAGCCCGGCAAGGCAAAGATAAAGTACGACTACGACTACCTTGACAGTTACGTTGCGGGCGTTATCGACGGTTCTATCGAAGTTTCCGTTTCCGAGGAAGATGACGAGGAAGCAGAAGACGATCACAATCATGATCACGCGAGCGAGGACGCTGAGGGTTAATTTTAAAATCTGACAAACCATTTTGCAGTTGCAAAATGGTTTGTTTTTTGTGAGAAGTATTGATTTACCGCTATAGCAATGATATATAATATAAAAATCTTCATTAAAAGGAATAGCACCCCGAAAGCGAGTTGTCATCGAACCGCTCTAAAGAACAAATGACTGCACAGAAGACTCACTTGAAATAGTATAAAACAATATTAAAAATGTAAAGACGGCGTTTTCACGCCGTCTTTCTTTTATTCTTGCTCTATATTGGAAGGTTTATCTGAGTATTCGAGATATTCAAGGGGATCGGCAGAATTTCCGCTTATTTCAAGCTCAAAATGAAGGTGTGCTTCGTCCGAAAACTCGACCATCGCGCTCTCTCCGACATATCCTATAACCTCACCGCTCTTTACTTCCTTACCCTCAACTATGCTTTCAGGCAGAGCGTCGCCGAGATTTTTATAGTGTGACACCACGCCGTCCTTATGCTCAATGCTTACACAGTATCCCATAAATGGGTCATAATAAACGCCTTCTATCTTTCCGTCAAGGCAAGCCTTGACCTCGCTTCCGGCAGACGCCGAAATGTCAATTCCGCTATGCGTGCGATAATCTCCCAGGGTAAGAGAGTAAACAAGCTCTTCGGTGCTGTGAGGCTTGAAAACATACCCTTCCACCGGATAGGACCATTTGGGTTCATCCGGCACGGGAACTATCGTTTCCTGATCGTTATTTCCGGGTTTTTCGTTCTTTCCCGTGTCATCACTAGGATCGTCGCTCGGCTTTTCGTCCTTTTCGTCCGTGTCGGGAATCTGTCCGTTTCCGACGTCATCACCCTGAGGGGGATTTTGTCCGATATCGTCACCGTCATCGATAGGCGGCTTTGTCTGGTCGTCCCTACCTATTTTCGCAAGTGCTACGGTAAACACGGTCACCGTAACAATAAGCATAGCCGCAAGTGCGACAGCTATCACGACAGACAGTTTTTTGCTTGACAATTTAAATCGACCGTTCATTATAAATCAATCCTTCCTTAATTTTCGAAGCTTTGCGCTATGCCGCCCGATATGTTCTCGGAAAACGCAAAATGCTCCGTGCGAAAGTGTCGTTTGAATTAGAGACATATACTAAATATCTCTTCGACTCTTACGCCTCTTGTTTGCACCGTCTTTTGTCCTTCTTATTTTTACCTTTTAAAGAGCATTTATACAAAAAAATCAGAGTTCTGTTGCTTTTTGACCTCTGTTTTTGCACTTTATGATAAGAAAACTCACAAAGTTTTTGTCTGTTAGATCAAAATGCGATATATTTTTTTAAAATAACAAAGCATAATATTAAAAAAACTTTTTTTCGACCCTTTCCTTTCGACCTATTATTTAAGTATCTTGTTGTAGAATATTTTTGATAAATCTCGTAAAAATCGAAAGGAAATGAAAAAATGCAAAATAATCGGGATAAACGGACTGTAAAATTATTTAAAAAAATCTATCATGAGATATACGACAGGCTTGTCGAGGTAAAAAAGGCGAGCGTCGATTTTCTCGGGCGGCTCGGAGAGGAGCAGGACAAGCTCGTTCTCGGACAAGCCGCAGAAAACGCAAATGTCACCGAGGGCTACCGCCTCAGACGGCGCGCCGCCTTTTCTCTGCTCTTTGCGTTGCTCGGGTTTCTGTTTGCAAGTGGAGAGACCTTCTTCGGCGCACGACCTTTCGCCCTTGCGCTTCTCAGTGCATCGGGATACGCAGGAACGGTATTCGTTTACATAGGCGCTGTCGCAGGCGCGCTCGTTTCGGGAGAAGCTATCGTTGCAAGTATAGTGACATACACTCTGACTCTCGGTGTACGGCTTATACTTTCCTCGCACGCAGATGCCAGTATTGCAATAAAAAGCTTTGAGGAAAATCTAACTCTACGCTGTCTTATTGCGAGCATTGCGGGATTTTCTCTCGGATTAAGCGGAGTTATATCTGAAAGATTTTCACCTCAATCGGTCTACATTATGCTGTTTTTGACCTTGTCGGTGCCGATATTCACAGCCACATTCAGAGCCTCGCTCGGCAGGGGCGCAGGCTCGACCTTGCGCGACTTTTCGGTCTGCATTCTTCTCTTTGTGCTTATATATTCACTACGGGAGCACATCATTTTCGGACTTTCCTTTGCGGTGATCGTGGCCGCGCTCGTGGTTTTCTACGTCTCGGCAGCAAACGGCTTCTTGCGCGGAACGCTCGTCGGAATAATCTGCGGACTTGCCTTCGATCCTATCGTTGCTCCTGCTTTTGCGGTACTCGGAATGGCGTCGGGAGCTCTGCGAATCGTCGGAGTGGGCGTTTCGGTCTCTCTTTCTACTATTCTCTCCTGTATTATGCTCGTTTACATCGACGGTACGTCACTTCTTTTATCGCTTGCAGGTAATATTTTGTTTGCTGCCGTCATTTTCTGGCCGCTATCAAAAAGCGGAGTTTTGCCCGGCTTTGCACTGTTTTCGGGTCCGCACGAAGGCGTCGAGCGCAAATATGCCGAGGAGAAACGCAGAATATCAGAGCGTGACCGTCTCACCGCAATGTCCGAGTCCTTTGATGCGCTCGCGACGACATTTCTGAAAATATCGGACAAGCAACGCTATCCGGGAAGCTACGAGCTCCGAGAGATGTGCAACGCGGTCATAACCAAACATTGTCGACACTGTCCTCTGAATGTTCTCTGTTGGCAAAAAGATTATGAGGACAGTTCTGAGATGATAGACTCGGTCGTAGAGATTCTGCGTAAGGGCGGATCGCTCGATCGCGATGGTCTTCCCGAAAAATTCAAAAAGCGTTGCCGAAGCACCGACAGAATACTAAACGATATAAATTCGGGTGCGGCAGAGCTTCTTGAAACCGCCATAAAACGCGACAAGACACAGCTCTTTGCACTAGACTATGAAGCAATGTCCGAACTTCTGCGCGATGCGGTATCCGAAAACGACTACGAATTCGAGCCCGACACACAGCTTGCAAAAAACGCATCAAACATACTCGGAAGACTGGGTGTCCGCTCTGCGGCGTGGGGTGCTTGGGGAAAAAGAAAAAAGACGCTGGTAGCATCGGGCATAGATATAGGAACTCTCGCGCTCAGCGCATCTGAAATAAGGCGTGCACTGTGTGACGGCACAGGACTTTCACTCGGCGAGCCTAAATTCGTTTTTGAGGGAGACTACGTAACTATGACCGTTGAGAGCCGCGAAAATTACTCCATAGAATCCTTCACTATCGGAAGCAAGAAAAAAGACGAAAATGAAAGCGGAGATATTATCCGCACATTTGAGTCGGACGGAAAACTAAGCTACGCTATAATCTGCGACGGTATGGGAAGCGGTCAGCGAGCGGCAGAATGTGCGGGAATATCGGCACTTTTTATTGAAAAGATGCTTTCTGCGGGCAATTTCAAGAACGTCACAATGAAGATGCTCTCCAACTTTATTCGCTCGCGCGGAGAGGAATGTCACTGTACGGTAGATCTTTTCGAATTCGACCGTCTCTCAGGCGAAGGTGTCTTTGTGAAATGCGGTGCAGCCGCATCTTATATTCTGCGCGGCGGAAACCTTTTTAAAATCGACGCTAACACGATGCCCCTCGGAATAACACGCGAAATAAATGCCGAGAATATCAAAATGAACCTTCAAAGCGATGATATCATTGTTATGATGAGCGACGGGGTCGCCCATTGCCTTGAAGATGCGCTTTGGGTTCCCGAAGTCATAATCTCCTGCGGAAAATCCTCGTGCGAGGATACCGCGCGTGCGCTCTACTCACGCGCCATCAGCGAAAACGGACAAGAGGACGACATAAGCATCGCTGTTATGAAGGTATGTGATATAGTTGCAGCTTAAACTAAAAACTGCTTTGAAGTGGTAACACACTCAAAGCAGTTTTTGTTTTTTTGATTGTTTTTATCCGCACACCATCTCGGCGTATCTGACCGCTTCCATCGCATCGCGCGCGTATTTATCCGCACCAATAGCATTTGCGTATTCCTCATTCAAAACCGCACCGCCAACTATGACCTTGCACCAAGGAGCCTGTTTTCTGAGAAGCTTTATAGTCTCCTCCATAGCAGGCACAGTCGTAGTCATAAGAGCGCTCAGTCCGATTATCGGAGCGTGAAGCTCTACCGTCTTTTCGACGATAGCTTCGGGTGAAACGTCGCGTCCGAGGTCACAGACGTCAAAGCCGTAATTTTCGAGCAGGAGCTTTACGATGTTCTTTCCGATATCGTGGATATCACCCTTGACTGTCGCAAGAACGAAAGAACCTCTATTCGAAGAATTTTCACCCCGAAGCGCAAGCTTTATCTGCTCAAAAGAACTCTTTGCCGCCTCGGCACTCATAAGAAGCTGAGGCAGATAGACCCTTTTCTTCTCAAATCCCTCACCCACGATATTTAGCGCGGGAATTATATCATTTTGAACGACTGAAAGCGGGTCTTCGCTCTTTATAAGCTCGTCAGTAAGTACCGCCGCGCGTTCTTTAAGTCCCCTTACTATCGCATTTTGAAGCTCGGAAGCGTATTCGGTCCTTTCTGCCGTCTCCGTGCTCTTTGCTACGGCGTGGCTCGTTTCGGTCGTAATCGACTGTGCAAAGTCAATATAATTTGCGCAGTTAACGTCTTTGCCCGAAAGCGCAAGATACGCCCTGTAAGACTTCATCATTTCGAGCGAATAAGGGTTCATTATAGCCGCCGAAAGTCCGTTTTGCATAGCGAGCGCAAAGAACGTTCCGTTTATTGCATCTCTCTGAGGAAGTCCGAAGGAGACATTGGAAACTCCGAGTGAAGTATGGCAACCAAGTTTATTTTTTATAAGATAAACCGCTCGTAAGGTCTCCTTTGCGGCAAAACTGTCCGCGCTGATGGTGAGCGCGAGAGGGTCGAAGATAATATCTTTCCTGTCTATACCGTATCTTTCGGCTTCGGCAAGTATTTTCTCGGCTATTTTCAGCCTGTCCTCGGCTTTTTCGGGGATTCCGCTTTCATCGAGAGTGAGCGCAACAACAAGTCCGCCGTATTTCTTTGCAAGCGGAAAGACGCTCTCCATACTTTCTTTTTTTCCGCTGACCGAATTTATCATAGCCTTGCCGTTATAACGTCGGAGCGCTGCCTCCATCGCGCTTGCGTCTGAGGTATCTATCTGCAATGGCAGGTCGATTATCGCTTGAAGCTCTGTCACCGATGATGTCAACATTTTGACCTCGTCTATTTCAGGCAGTCCGACATTGACATCAAGTATATGCACCCCTGCATCCTGCTGAGCGAGACCTTCCTTTAAGATATAGTCGATATCGTTCGCTTTGAGCGCTTCCTTAAAGCTTTTTTTGCCCGTAGGGTTGATCCGCTCTCCGATAAGCAGAGGTATATCGTCAAATATTACGGCGTGAGTATATGAGGATACTGACGTAATATTCTTTTTTTCTATCGATTTTGGCGTGATATTCGCGGTTTTTTCAACAAGCGCGGATATATATTCAGGCGTCGTTCCGCAGCAACCGCCCGCGATACGCACTCCTTTTTCTAAAAGCGAGGCAACATCGCCAGCAAACTCGTCGGATGAAAGGTCATAAACGGTCTTGCCACCGATCACTCTGGGAAGCCCTGCATTAGGTTTAATTATTACAGGAATCGATGCAAATTCGAGATATTTGGAAACGACGTCGATAAGCGCCTTCGGTCCCAGCGAGCAGTTTGCACCGATAGCATCCGCACCCATTCCCTCGAGCATCGCGACCATTGCCTCGGCAGATGCGCCGGTCATAAGCTTATTGTCCTCGCTGTAAGCGTTTGAAACAAAAACGGGAAGATCGCAGTTTTCCTTTGCCGCAAGGAGCGCGGCTTTGGTCTCATAGCTATCGTTCATCGTCTCGATGAAAATAAGGTCTACGCCGTATTTTACACCGATTTTTACTGTCTCGGCAAAAAGCTTTACCGCGTCCTCAAAGTCAAGGTCTCCGTAAGGCGCGAGCATTCTGCCCGAAGGTCCGATATTGAGCGCAATAAATTTTTCCTGAGGCGCGTTGCTCTCTTCTCTTGCAACTTTAGCGTTTTCAACGGCGGCTTTTACGACCGCGTCAAGTTCATTTTTCGAGAATTTAAGCAGATTTGCACCAAAAGTATTCGTGTTTACGACGTTTGCTCCCGCGTCAAAATAGTCGCGGTGTATATTTTTTATCACCTCGGGATGGGTAATATTCCAGCTTTCGGGGAGCTCGCCCATTTCAAGACCATTGTCTTGAAGAAAAGTCCCCATAGCGCCATCGAGATAAATTATATTATTTTTGAAAAATTCTCTTATATTCACTGCTTCTCTCCCAAGTTTAGTGTAAAGTCCTCTTTTATTCCTATAATTGCCGTGACCGACTTGCTCGGTGACATAAGAAAGGACTCGTTTAAAGTAAGTCCTATCTTCCGCTGACAGTCGAGAGTACAAAATATCTCTTTTTGAAGCTCTATCGGAAGATCTCCGTAGCCTGCACTAAAACGCGGACGGCAGAGCTTCCCTTCCATCTTTTTCTCTGTGGCAATTTCTCTGTTAAAAGCATCACACAGGCTTTCGATGCGCTCTGCGCCTATTGCCTGAAAAATCAGCGCTTTTGACGGTAAAATACGCGCGTATTTTGCGACAAGTCTATCGAGAGACAGTCCGACAGTCGCTGCAAAAAGTACGATGCTTTCGCATTCTTCAAGGTTTCTCATAAGGTCACGCGAACGTGTGACGGCAAAGGTGAGATCGAGAGCGTTTTTCATTCTCTTGATCGGAAACTCTCGGTAGCAGACCTTGTAAGTCAGTTTCCCCTCTGCCTCGGCAAGACACTCCTTCACGAGCTTTGATATCTCGTGCGTAGCCTCGCGCGCTCGCGCGTAGTGAAGAATCTCTTTTTCGTTATATTCGGGTGCATCAAACGATCGCACCGTAACCGCGCTCAACACGGTTTTCCGAGAATATCCGAGAGATTTGCCTGTATCTTCTCGGCAACGTCGGGCTTGTTCATCGAATAAACGTGAACGTTCGTTATACCGTTTGCAAACAGGTCGATTATCTGATCTGTCGCATAGGCAATTCCCGCCTGCTTCATAGAATCGCTCGACGGGCCGAATTTATCAACAAGACTTTTAAATCTCTGAGGCATAAACGAACCCGAAAGCTTTATCGCACGTTCGACCTGATTTCCGTTGGTTATAGGCATAACGCCCGGAATTATCGGAACGTTTATTCCCGCCTCGCGTATCTTATAAAGGAAATTATAGAGTAGATTATTGTCAAAAAACATCTGCGTAGTAAGAAAAGAGCATCCCGCGTCTACCTTTTCTTTAAGATACTTTATATCCTCTTTCTGATTTGCGCTTTCGGGATGTATCTCGGGATAGCAGGCTCCGCCGATGCAGAAATCCGCACCGCTTTCTTTTATATCTCGGATAAGATCCACGGCGTGGCGGTAAGCCCATTTGCTTCTGTCGCTCTTTTCAAGCTCGGGCGTGAGGTCGCCGCGAAGCGCCATTACGTTTTCTATTCCTGCGTCACGAATAGCCGAGATTTTTTCGCGAACGGTCTCCCTTGTAGAAGACACACAGGTAAGATGCGCAAGCGTGGGCACTCCGTAGTATTCCTTGATATTCTTTGAAATTTCGAGTGTGTATTTACTCGTTCCGCCGCCCGCGCCGTATGTAACGCTCATAAACGAGGGACGAAGTCTTGCTATCTCCTCGGTTGCGTGTCTGACACTGTCAAAGGCACTATCCGTTTTAGGTGGAAAAACCTCAAACGAGAGTGAAAATTTGTCCTGATTTAAAAGCTTATCGAGTTTCATTTAAGTAATTACCTTTCGTGAGTTTATATAAAAGCTTTGTTGTAAAATTTATCAGATAAATACCGCGTTTTCGGGTATTTCGGTTATGCAGCGTTCTCTGTACTTTTTAATTACCGATTCCCTGCTTTGTGAAAGCTCTTTTTCAAGGTTTTCAGCTATTTTAAGCGCAAGGCACGCAAGGGTATCGTATGGCAGTTTTTCATCTACAAGTTCATCAAGCGAGATTGCTATTTTTGATATTTCCTCTGAAAGACCGCCTTTTTTTAAATTCATTCCGAATCCGATAACGGTAAAAGAGTTTTCACCGCAAAAGACCGATTCTGCAAGAATTCCGCAAAGCTTTCTGCCGCATGACATAATATCATTCACCCATTTCACCTCGCAAGACAGAGAAAAAAGCCAACTCAGCGTATCGGTGACCGCGTTTGCCGCCGCGAGGGTCATCGGAAAATCTGCCACAAATTTTACACACACGCTCATATAAAGTCCCGACTTAGGAGATTCAAAAGCCCTGTCGTACTGACCGTGTCCCGCGCTTTGGCTGAGCGCAAGCGCGATCGTTCCAAACTCCTTCGGATTCTTTTTTAAATAGGTATTAGTCGAATCAATTTTTTCAAAAACAAGAGCACTTCGACCGTTTTTTCTAAAATATTCTTCTATTTCTTTGACAGTCATATCGGGAAATTTTACTCCGTGTCTATTTTTTCATATATCCCGTTTATTTCAAATCTTGGGAAATTTATATATAGAAAAAGGGATATTCTCGTCATATCGGCATTTTTTACCGAAAAGGTAAACTGAAACGCCTGATTCCCTTCGTAAAGCGATGGGCTAAGCGAGGTCATATCCTCAAGCGTCGCTCCATACGCGGAAAGCGCACTTAATAAAGACGCGATCTCATTTGGATCGTTTGGAACGACCGTCAGGATCACAGTATGAGCGTTTTGCCTCTTACATAAAGTTGACGAAAAAACAAAATATCTAACGAAATTATCCCCATCCAAAGGCATATCAACACTCATTACCGGAGATAGTCCGTATCTCAGCGTTTGACGGTATATGTTCTGCATAAATCCGTCGGCAGAGCTATATATCGGCAGAAGACATAGCTCACACCTGCCGTCCGCGACCTCCTCGCAGACAGCCGCTATACTGTCACAGATCACCTGCGACGCTCCCTTTAAGACACCTGCAAATTTTTCATACGCCTTATCGGCAGAGCGGTTTGAAAAACAGGCTATCCTTATCCCTTCATCAAAAACTTCATCAAAACTGTCGATCTCGCCTTCGCTAATGCCACGAGAGGATAGCTCGTCGGCGGTAAGCGCGCAAAAACGAATCTTAAAATCAATGTCCTTGAAGCTTTTTCGGGGCATCTGGGTAATATCAATTTTTTCCTGAGATAAAAATGAGGAAAATACACCCCTAAGTTTGTCCGCGATCTGTTCAAAACCGTCAAACGGCTCCTCACGCACCGTATCAAGAAGCATATAAGCTAGCTCCTTTATCTGTGCGTCGTAGATAAGCGATTTGCGCGAAAGTGCTCCGTGCGCTTCGGAGAGATTTTTGGAAATTATCTCTCCTTTTTTTATACTATCCATAAACTTTGCTCACTTTTTAAGGGCGTTTTCAAGCGTAACATAGCTCTGCGCAAGGAAGGCTTTAAGTTCATCGGCAGTCAGCGGTCTCTGTGCCAAAAGCGCAAGCGACCAGACCTGCTTTACACCCTCGTTCTTTTTGTCCGTGTCATCGAGTGCCGAAAGAGTCTGCACGAGCGAATTTTTGCTGTTAAGAATAAGAGTTGCATCAGATAGTGCATCCGACATACCGTCTGCGTTTGGCATATAGTAGCGCATCATATCGCTCATTCTTCTCTGCTCCTCGGGGATGTTGAGTATCGCGGGAACACTCTCGTCTTTAAGCGCACTAAATTCTACTTTCAGATTTTCGGCTCCGCTGATACTTCTGAACATCTCGGCAAGGGAGTCGTCCTCGAAGCATTCGCCCTCACCTTTAAGCGCATCGGCAACATCCGAGTCAATACGCAGGAATTTTACGCCGTTTTCCCCTTCGAGCATACTTATAAACTGAAAATCAAGCGGTCCTTCGACGAGTGCGACCTTGATGCCTTGCGACTCGAACATCGAAATATACTGCGCCTGCGATATCTTGTCGGTGGAATAGTATATCTTGCCGTCCTGATTTTCTTTTGCTTTCTCAAGAAATTCTTTTGCCGAGACGAGCTCGCCGTCAGTCAAACGGAGCAAAAGAGAATCCTTGACTCTGTCGTAGAATTTCTTATCCCTCAGACATCCGTATTCCACAAACACACGGATATCATTCCAATACTCGTCGAACTTTTCTCTTTCGGTATTGTAGAGCGAGTTTATCTTATCGGCAACCTTCTTTACAATGTGAGTTGATATCTTCGCTACGTATCCGCTATTTTGCAGATATGAGCGCGATACGTTCAAGGGAAGGTCAGGGCAATCTATGGCTCCTTTGAGCATAAGAAGAAAATCGGGGATCACTTCCTTGATATTATCGGCAACGAACACCTGATTATAATATAGCTTGACCTGTCCTTCGAGATTATCGTATTCGCTTCTTATCGGCGGGAAATATAGAATTCCTTTGAAATTAAGCGGATATTCTGCATTTATGTGTATCTGGAAAAGAGGCTTTCGGTAATCGGAGAAAAGCTTTGTGTAGAAATCGGCGTACTCCTCGTCGGTGCAGGCGCTTGGGGCCTTCTGCCATAGCGGAGAAATATCGTTTATCGGTTTTTCCTCCTTGCTTTCGCTCTTGTCATTGCTGTCCTCGTAGTAAATTTCAACAGGCATAAAGGCACAGTATTTATTCAGAACGCCTCTGAGCGCGTTCCCCCTGAGATATTCGTCACCCTCGCCTGAAAGGTGCAGGATAACGTCGGTTCCGTGCTCTCTTTGATAGGATGCTCTGTCAAGAGTATAAGCGCCGTCCTCAGTACACTCCCAATGTACACTTGGTGAGCCGTAGATAGACGAAGATAATATCTCTACGGTATCGGCTACCATAAACGCAGAGTAAAATCCCAGTCCGAAATGACCGATTATGCCGTTTGACGCGTCTCCCTGCTCGTATTTTTCGATAAATTCGAGCGCCCCGGAAAGAGCGATGTTGCAGATATATTTCTGAACCTCTTCGGCGTTCATTCCGATTCCGTTGTCCGAGACTGTGAGCGTTTTTTCTTCTCTGTCCAGCTTTACCGTGATACGGTAACTCTCATCGGCGCTGTCGTACTGACCGAGAGAGGCGAGTCTTTTCAGCTTTGTGACCGCATCCGACGCGTTTGACACCAGCTCACGCACGAATATTTCCTTTTCGGAGTAGAGCCACTTCTTTATAACGGGGAAAATATGTGAGGTCTGGACAGATATCCCGCCCTTAACGCTTTTTATTTCTTCCATTTTAATTCTCCTTATTAGTGTAAAGACATTTTAATATATTATAACACTTTGCAAAATGATTTTATAGGGTAAAATGTAAATTATTTAAGTGAAATCTTTACGTTTGCATCTGTTCCGAGGGCTCCGAAAAGAAGCTCTCGTATTTTTTCGGTCTTATCCGAATATTTTTCAGGCAAAAGAATTCTCACTGCGGAGTCCTTGGTAAGCTCTTCGCCCACAGTTCTGAAACGCTCAGATGGTATTAAAAGAGAGCTGTGCTCAAAAAGTGCATACGCCTCGCGGTAGATCTTCTCGGCACTCTCTTTTTGTCCGCTTTCAAGAAGCGCATTCACTCTTTCAATGTAAAAATCCTCACACAAAGGATCGATAGAGCAGGCTTTTTCGGATATTTCACAAATTCTCATGAAATCGAGATCGCGTCGCAATGCGGCGCAGGCAATAGCGAATATACGCCTATAAGTATCGTGATATTTTTCAACAGCAAGTCTTGTTTTTTCGTCTATAAAGTGCTTACTTAGAAAAAATCCCCTGTATATTTCGAGCGCACGAAGGGCAATCGGCTTCATTTCTTCGAGACTGCCGCTCAAAAACACCTTTTGGACAAGGCGTTCAAAGATATCGCTATCTATCTGCGCTTCATTTGGAAGTACGAATCGGTAAGTATTGTTCTCAAAAACAATAACCCCGTGCGGATCAAGACCGATATCCGCAAGTGTTTTTCTCGCCCTGTGAAGCATAGCGTTAAGTGCGTTGAGCGCCTCAGGGTAACGACCCGAATAGGCGCCGTATCCAAAAGTCGCATCTATAAGTTCCCGCCTGTTTACAGATCGCTCGCGGTTAAGTATCAGATATTTTATAAGCCGCCATTTTTTATGTCCGCGGCCGTCTTGTTCACAAGCCGTTTTGCCACAAAACGAGAGAGTAAACGGTCCAAAAAAGGATATTTTCAGATTTTGCATAGACCGACGCCAAAACCTTTCAATAATTTTTTATAATCACGGGTAATTATATCATAAATTATTTTAAAAAGCAACAGTTTACGCATATTGTGCAAATGCGTTGTGTTCATATAAATTTAACAATTCAAAGTATTGTAAAATGCCCTGATATGTGGTAGAATTTATGTTGCGACCGAAAGAATCCTTGGAGAAGTACTCAAGAGGCCGAAGAGGCGCCCCTGCTAAGGGTGTAGGTCGTTTATAGCGGCGCGAGGGTTCAAATCCCTCCTTCTCCGTAAAAACAAAAGAACGAGCAAATGCTCGTTCTTTTGTTTTTTATAGTAATTTGGCACCATGCAGAACCCCGTCCACCGTCGTTTTTAGCTCTATACACGCGCACGCGCGAGAGAGAAATCCTCGAAGAGTGACACTTATAGCGAACGTCAAAAGAGGCGGGAATGGTCCCGCCTCAAAGATTTTTACGAAAAGGTATTAACAAAACACACCTCCAGGAGTATACTAAAATCGAAGAGGAAGCCCGTGACGGTTGCCTCCCCAAAGCACGATAAAAGAAATAACCGCCTTATGTGAGAGTCAGGCGGTTATTTCTTTTTGTTATGAGTGTCGATGTAATTAAGCAGTGCAAGAATAAAACTCTCAAAGAGGACCAGGAGAGCCTTTGCTGCGGCGGAATTACTCATCGTCAAAAGCCTCTTTGGAACAAAAAATCGGCGTACCTGAGGCAAATCGGGTACGCCGAATCTTATTAAAGTTTAGAGTTACTCAGTCCTCTTTCTTCTTAAAGGGTCTTCTGAAACCTCTGTTTCCGCGGTCGCCTCTATCGCCACGGTCGCCACCTTCGCGTCTGGGGGGTCTTTCCTCGCCTTCGAGTTTCGGAAGCAAAGCCTTTGCCGAAAGGTTATAACGTCCCTTTTCGTCAACGCCCATAAACTTAACGGTGAGCTCGTCGCCTTCGTTTACGACGTCCTCTACCTTTTCAACAAAGGTATTTGAAAGATCCTTGATATGGCACATACCTTCCTTGCCGGGAGCGAACTCAACGAACGCTCCGATAGGAATGATCCTCGTAACCTTGCCGGTATAAACTGCACCTACCTCGGGCTCGAAGCAGATGCCCTCGATAATAGCCTGAGCCGCAAGTCCACTGTCGCGGTTAACTGCTGCGATATAAATTGTTCCGTCGTCCTCAATATCGATCTTTGCGCCGGTGTCAGCAACGATCTTCTGAATGACCTCGCCGCCCTTACCGATGACCTCGCGGATCTTTTCGGGCTTAATGTGCATGATGATCATCTTGGGAGCGTACTTATTGACTTCTTCGCGAGGAGCAGGAATAGCTTTGAGAATGATCTCGTCGATGATATAGTCACGACCCTTATGAGTCATTTCAAATGCCGCCTTGATAATTTCGGGAGTAAGACCGTCGATTTTAAGGTCCATCTGGATAGAGGTAATACCCTTGTGTGTACCTGCCACCTTGAAGTCCATATCGCCGTAGAAGTCTTCAAGACCCTGAATATCGATCATAGTATCCCAAGAGCCGTCCTCTGCGGTGATAAGTCCGCAGGATATACCTGCAACCGGCGCCTTGATCGGAACACCTGCCGCCATAAGAGCGAGGGTGGATCCGCAGACAGAAGCCTGAGAGGTCGAACCGTTCGAGGAGATAACCTCAGAAACGAGTCTCATAGCGTAAGGGAATTCCTCGACCGAGGGAAGTACAGGAATGAGCGAACGCTCTGCGAGCGCACCGTGTCCGATCTCGCGGCGTCCGGGGCTACGGCTTGCCTTTGCTTCACCTGTGGAGAAGCCGGGCATATTGTAGTGGTGCATATAACGCTTGGATTCTTCCTCATCGATAGTGTCGAGCATCTGCGCGTCGCCTACCGTACCGAGCGTTGCGATGGTGAGAACCTGAGTCTGACCTCTGGTAAACATACCCGAACCGTGAACTCTGGGAAGAAGGTCAACCTCTGCGGCAAGAGGACGGATCTCGTCCATTCTTCTGCCGTCAACACGCTTCTTGTCCTCAAGAAGCCATCTGCGAACGATCTTCTTCTGGATCTTGTATACAAGCTCGCCGATAATGTCGGGAAGCTCGGGATATTCCTCCGAGAACTTTTCGAGAATAGCGTCGGTAATGGGCTGCATTCTTGCATCACGAACGGTCTTGTCGTCGGTATCGAGAGCTACCATAACGTCCTTTTCGCAGAAAGCGAAGATCTTGTCAAACATATCGTGATCAAGCTCGCAGGAGGGATAGTCAAACTTGGGCTTTCCTACCTCTGCAACGATAGAGTCGATGAAGGAGCAGAGCACCTTGATCTCCTCGTGAGCCTTCATAATGGCCTGGAACATAGTGTCGTCGTCAACCTCGTTCGCGCCTGCCTCGATCATAACCACCTTCTTAGCCGAGCCTGCAACGGTGAGCTCGAGATCGCTCTTTGCTCTCTGCTCGGAGGTCGGGTTTACCACGATCTCGCCGTCAACGAGACCCATAAATACGCCTGCGATAGGTCCGTTCCACGGAATATCCGAAATGGAGAGGGCGATCGATGCGCCGATCATAGCTGTAATTTCGGGCGAGCAGTCGTTGTCAACGCTGAGAACCATAAGGCTTATTGCAACGTCATTACGAAGGTCCTTCGGGAAGAGAGGTCGAACAGGACGGTCGATAACGCGAGAGGTGAGTATCGCCTTTTCGGAAGGTCTTCCCTCACGTCTGAGGTATCCGCCGGGAATTCTTCCTACTGCGTAAAGACGCTCCTCAAAGTCAACCGAGAGAGGAAGGAAGTCGATTCCGTCACGGGGCTTTGCCGAAGCGGTTGCGGTTGCGAGAATCGAGGTCTCGCCGTATCTGATAAGAGCCGATCCGTTTGCAAGACCTGCCATCTTTCCGGTTTCAACGGTAAGAGGTCTGCCTGCAAGAGTAGTTTCAAAAATCTTGTAGTTGTCGAACATTTTTGTGAACCTTTCTTTTATTTTATTTGCAGCCTTAACCGGAGAAATAATGAATAGCGGACACGCCCGATATTTTTATCGGAAGCATACGTTATTCATTATTGAATTTTTCCGGTCAAGACCTTTTAACTGTTTTTCGTGTGTTTATCTCAAAAATGGGAGGCGGTGCCTCCCATTTTCTTGAAAACGAAGTTTTCGAAGGCGCGAACTTACTTTCTGAGTCCGAGCTTCTTAACTATTGCGCGGTAACGCTCAATATCGGTATTCTGGAGATATTTGAGAAGGTTACGTCTCTTACCTACCATTTTGAGAAGTCCGCGACGGCTGTGGAAGTCCTTCTGGTTGTTAGCAAGATGCGCGTTGAGGTCGTTAATTCTCTGAGTGAGAATAGCGATCTGAACCTCAGGCGAGCCTGTGTCGCCCTCGTGCATAGCGTTAGCGAGAATGATTTCCTGCTTTTTTTCCTTTGCGAGCATAGTTTTTTCACCTTTCTGTAGATTTATTCTCCGATAAAACCGAGTTTGCGGTCTGGTGAAACCGTCCGAAGAGCGAACGTTTACCCGCAAACCAAGCCATACGGAATTATGTTTTGCCCCGAACGGCGCGCGTCCGCAGGCGAAAAGCATTATATCATATATAAGCGATTTTTGCACGAACATTGGAAGATGTTTACAAAATGTTTACACTTCAAGGGCGGTTTTGTCCGACAAAACAACCTCGCCACTCTCGACGAGGTTGTTTTGTATTGCTGAGAAAGCGCAAACTGTGATCTGCAGTTCGGGATCACTCAGATGCGTTTGTGTCGGTTTCGGGCAAGTACTTATCTTTGACAAGCGATTTTACAAGCAATATTGTGCTGACGGTCACGCTTATTATACTTATCCACTGCGACGTTGAAAAGATTCCTATAAATCCCCGAATTTTATCTCCGCGAAGAAATTCGTCAAAAAAACGGATCACTCCGTATGCTATAAGATAGATGTACAGAAGTTTACCGCGAATACGCGGACACGTTTCGCATTTTTTAAGTAAGCAAAACATAACTAAAACCAAAAAGAAATTACATCCTGCTTCGAGAAGTTGGACCGGAAAGCGTGTGACTCCGTTCACATCGGGCACGAGTGTATTGCCGTGCGCACAAAATCCGAACTTTGATTCTATCCCATAGCAGCATCCCGCAAAAAAGCATCCTATACGGGCAATGCCATGAAACAAGGGGATTATCGGTGACATAAGATCGGCATATAATGCAGTATCCTGCCGTAAAATTTTCGTCGCAATACCGCCTGCGGCGATGCCTCCGAAAAGACCGCCGTAGAAAACCGCCCCGCCGAATATATGCTGGACTCGTGCAAGCCAAAGCGAAAATTCCGCCTTTTTAAAAAGATAAGGAAAAAGACGAATGTTTGTCAGCGCGTAAAGCAGATGGCCACCGATGAAAACTCCTGCTATGACGGCAAGGAGAAAAAGAACTCCGTCTTCTGCGAACAGACCCCTTTTTTTGAGGAGTAAAGACAAAATCACTCCGCAGATAATACATCCAATCAGCGCAAATAATCCATAAGATGCGATCTTATATCCGAAAATATCAAATTGAGGTAACAACTAAAAGCTCCGGTGTAATTGGTCAAGAAAGCCCGCCGAATAAAGACGCACTTTCGAGAGCGGCACACATAGAGCAAGCTTCGCACGAGGAACAGATGCAGGCAGGAAGTGTACACGAAAGAACTCCTAATGCACATATCGAAGCTCCGATGATGCCTAGGACAAATCCCGCCGTAGCCATTCCCGATGATTTTCCGTATGCGGCAAAAGATTTTCTTCTTCCCTTAGCGCCGAAAACGATTCCTAAAATCGAACAGGGCAGAACCAAAATATTAAAAACGAAAACCCACCCGAAAAGTATGCCGCAAACTCCAAGCACGAGTGCCGCTATCGACAAACCGAGCCCGTCGTTAGGATTTCTGGGTCGGCGAGTCGGATAATTATTATATCCGCCCTGTTGCTGATAGCCGTACGGCGGCTGATTGGATTGCTGATACTGCTGGTTGGGGTTTTGATTGTTCTGCTGATTCATGTTTTGATTGTCCATATATAGTATCTCCTGTCTTAAAATTACAAAAACAAACAAATTTCGCGCGAAAAAGATAAAGAACTGCAATTTTATGTCTTTTTCGGACAAGTTGGTTTTTGCTTTTCCGAGTATATCATAAAAAACGGCGTTTGTCAAGTATGGATATCATTTTGATAATTAAATATCCGTTTGATTATTGTACAATAATATTATGAAGGCGGTGATAATATGATTTATGACAAGATTAAACTACTCAGAGAGCAGTGTGGTCTCACTCAATCGGAGCTTGCAAAGCAGCTCGGCGTTACCCGATCGGGCGTAAATGCGTGGGAAATGGGTATTTCCGTTCCATCTACGCAGTACATCGTGGAGCTTTCGTTGTTTTTTGGAGTGTCTGCCGATTATCTTCTCGGTCTGCCAAAGACCTCTACCGTCTCCGTAGAGGGTCTTAACGATAGAGAAATCGCTTCGATAATAGAAATTATTAATTGCTATAAAGAAAAACCTTCCGACAAATTGTAAGGCTGTCGCTCGAAAGCGACGGCTTTTTGTTTTTATTAAAATTTTGAGGTCACAAAAGCAGTATATCTAATTCAAATTTCCAGCAACGCATCAACCTCGCACCGAAAGACTCTGTCGGATCAAAAAACTTTGGTCAATTACCTTATTTTACTTGACATTTCAGAGTATGTTCGCTATAATAAAAGAGTATGTTCGCTATAATAAAGATGGATATTTTTTGCTTATAAAAATGTCCTGCCGCTTTTAGGTAGCGGCAAAAGAGGTTTACGGGAGGCTTTGAAGAATGAAGAAAACGCCCGCATACGTAAAGGCTATGGCACTGCTTGCCCTCTCCGATATGAGCGAGCGAAGGCTTCGCGAAAAGCTTCGTACAAAAGGATTTTCGAGTAACGAAATATCCGATGCACTCGAAGAGCTGAAAGCGGACGGCTATCTGTCGGACGATCGACTAATAGAAAACCTCGTAAATTATTATGCAAAGCGCAAATATTTCGGCAAATACCGCATAAGGCTCGAGCTTCTCACAAAATTCGACCGCGAAAGCGTTGACAGATGCTTTGACAATGTCTGCGAGTGTGTCGATTTCAGAGCACTTGCCGCCGAACTTGCCGTCAAGGAAGGGGCAAAGGGCGTCGAAAAGGACAAGATCTTGCGAAAGCTCCAACGGCTTGGACATGACTCCACATCAATAAGACAGGCACTTGCCGAAATTAAAAAAGAAGAAAATCAGGATACGTGAAGGAGACAATTTCTCTATGCCAAAACAGATAAAGGTTGGATTCGTTTCGCTTGGCTGCTCCAAAAACCGCATAGACACCGAGGTAATGCTCCACACCCTGCTCAGTGCAGGATATGAGATCACCGCAGACGAGACTGAGGCCGACGTAGTTATAATCAACACCTGCGCATTTATCGAGAGCGCGAAAAAGGAAGCCATCGACAATATTCTTGATATCGCGTGGCTCAAAGAAAACAAGGACCTTAAGGGTATCGTCGTTTGCGGCTGTCTTGCCGAGCGTTACGGCAAGGAGATACTCGACGAGATGCCCGAGGTCGACGCTATCGTGGGCGTCGGAGGACTTCCCAAGATCACAGAAGCGGTCGAGGCGGCATATCAGGCAGGATTTCGTAACAAAAAGTCGCAGATCACAAACAAATACACTTGTCTTGACGACAAGAACACAATGCCGCTTGGCGGCGACAGAGTCGTTACAACTCCCGAATATACAGCCTACATAAAGGTCGCCGAGGGATGCGACAACCACTGCGCCTATTGCGTTATCGGAAATATACGCGGAAAATTCAGAAGCCGCCCTATTGAGGACATCATTGCAGAGGCGAAAACGCTCGAAGAGCTCGGGGTCAAGGAGCTCAACATCGTCGCGCAGGATACCTCGCGCTACGGTCTGGATATTTACGGCAAGTACAGTCTTGCAAGACTCGTGAGAGCCATTACCGAACAGACGAATATCCCCTGGATAAGACTTCTCTACTGCTACCCCGATAAGATAACCGACGAGCTCTGCGAGGAATTCAAAAACAACGACAGACTCGTAAAATATATTGATATGCCGATCCAGCACATCTCGGACGGTGTGCTCGACCGAATGAACCGTCACGGCGGAAGCGCGGTAATTAAAGACGCTATCGCGCGGCTCCGCGAGGCAGCTCCTGACATCGTGCTCCGCACTACCGTTCTGGTCGGCTTCCCCGGCGAGAGCGACGAGGATTTCGAGGAGCTTTGCGAGTTTATCAAGGAAGCAAAATTCGACCGTCTTGGCGCGTTCACCTACTCGGCAGAGGAAGGAACGCCTGCCGCAGTTATGGAGGCTCAGGTAGACGAGCAAACAAAGCAGGACCGCTACGACCTTATTATGCGTATCCAAGGCGAGATCTCCGCTGAAAAGAATGAGCAGAAGCTCGGACAGACGCTCGAGGTCATCTGCGAAGGATACGATACGGTGTCCGAAATATACTACGGCAGAAGTGCAGCAGATGCACCCGAGATCGACGGAAAAATCTATTTCTCCTCAGACAGAGCAGTCGACGAGGGAGAGTTTGTAAAGGTCACCATAGGAAACGTACTCGATTACGATCTCATTGGAGACCTCACCGAGTAAAATATTAAATTTGGAGAGAAAAATGGAAAACAAAAAGCTTTTCAGAAAAGAAAACGTGCCCAACATACTGACGGTGATAAGAGCTCTGCTCGTTCCCGTATTTATGATAATTATTATATTCGCGCCCCGCGACGGTTCTAACGGCGAGATTGTTATGCGCCTTATCAGCGCAGCTCTTTTCGGCCTTATATCGCTCACCGATATGATAGACGGAAAGATGGCAAGAAAATACAATCTCGTTTCGGATTTCGGAAAATTCCTCGATCCGCTTGCCGACAAGATCCTCGTGTTTGGCGCAATGATCTCGCTCATTGCCTTTATGGGCGGCGACGAGGGTGTTCCCTACGTATTCGAGATCTGTATGGTATTTGCAATCTTCGTTTTCTTCACGCGCGAGATCGCAGTCACCTCGCTCCGCCTTCTCTTCTCAAACAAGGGCGGTCACGCGCTTGCGGCGAATTTCGCAGGAAAAATGAAGACTGTTTTTCAGATAATCTTTATCATCGTCGCACTCATTGAACCGATATTCTGGGATCTTTGGATAGCGACCTTCGTGTCCATGGCGGTTATGACGGCTATGACCGTTATTTCGGGAATCATCTACTTTAAAGAGTACATTCCACTCATAAAAGGTCAAAACAGTAGCGAGAACAAATAATCAAAGCATTTCAAATTCTGTAAAAAGGAGGACTTCGGTATGACCGTAAAAGAGCTTGATGACAAGATCAAACGCGGACTTGGCGGAGTTTACCTTTTCTACGGTGAAGAGGAATATTTAAAGCGCCATTATCTCGAAAAGGTGCGCGAAACGCTCATTACGGACGAAACGGACGCGGTTTTCAACCATGTAAGGATAGAAAACGGCGAGGTCGAAAGACTGGGCGACGAGCTTGTCGGTACTCCTCTTTTCGGGAGCGCGGGCGGCAGGCTTATCGAGCTCTGGGGTGTTGACTTTACCGCTATGAACGATTCAAAGCTTGACGAGCTCGCAGTCGCTTTTTCAGAGGTGACCGACGATACTCTGCTTATCTACTGCAAGCCCGACGAATTCACGGAGGGCACAAAAAAAGCGCAGAGTTCCCCATTCAAAAAGTTTTCTTCCTCGGCAAATCTTATAAATTTCGAAAAGCAAACTCCCGCAAAGCTGATCGGCTGGGCGAGCAGGCATTTTGCATCTCACGGCTGCGCCGCAGATCCTCAGATCTGCAAGAAGCTTATCGACTACTGTGCAAACGATATGTTCGTACTCGCGTCCGAGATCGACAAGCTCTCCTCTTTTGCAAGGCAAAACGGCAAGGTCGTGATAAGTGAGGAAATGATATATACAGTCTGCTCACCCAACACCGTTTTCGGGGCGTTCGACTTTGCAAACGCGATGATAGACGGCAACACACATCTCGCTCTCAGTATTTTTGCTGAGATGAAGCTCCGCAAGGAAAGGCCGGAATACATTCTTTCCGCAGTTTCCAAAATATGCAGCGAGCTTCTGACTGTGAGAATTCTCTCCGATGCAGGCTATTCTAAGCAGGATATTGCCAAGAAAATGAAGATGCACGAATACCCTGTTTCGCTACGAATGGCAGCGGCATCAAAAAAGAGCGTCGAAACACTCGAAAGAGCGGTAAGACTCTGTTGCGAAACAGATTTGAAGATAAAATCCACACGCCTTGACGACTACACCGAGCTCGAGGTTCTTATTCTCTCGATCGGCAGAAAGCAGGCGTAAATGAAGATAAAAATTGATGAGATCGTGCTTGTCGAAGGGCGATACGACAAGATAAAACTAGACAGTCTGCTCGATGCGACGGTGATCGCGGTAAACGGCTTCGGTCTTTTTAAGGACGAAGAAAAAAAGGAAACGATCCGCGCACTCGCCGCAAAGAAAGGCGCCATAATCCTATGCGACAGTGACGGAGGCGGTACGATCATACGCCGTCACCTGAATTCAATGTTCCCAAGGGAGATCGTCAAAAACCTCTATATCCCCGAAATCATGGGAAAAGAGCGGCGCAAGGCCTCTCCGTCAAGGGAGGGAAAGCTTGGCGTTGAGGGGATGGACTCAGAGCTTCTAAGAGAGCTTTTTCGTCCGTTTGAATCGAGCGCGGAGAAAAGGAACAGTATTCCGATAACTGCCGCAGACCTAGTTTTCGACGGATTTTCGGGAGCAGACAACGCATCCGAAAAGCGAGCGGAGCTTGCAAAAAGACTCGGACTGCCGTCTAATATCAGTGCAAAGCTTCTCGTGGACGCTATCAACATTTTAGGCGGTCGAGAGGCTTATGTGATGGCGAAAAAAGTGCAAAGCCCCGCAGCGAAGCCGCCGCACGACGGTTTGCCTTGCAAACCTAAGCACAGATCAAATTAAGTGCAAAGTTAAGGTGGCTTTGCTTCGCAAAGCAAGAATTGATTAGAAGGTTATTTTTAGCAAAGTTTTTGCGAAAGCTTGAAAACCCTTTTTATAAAAAAGTTTTCAAAAAAGTTTTTGAAAGGTATGGAAAACATTTATTAAAAGTTTTCCGAACAGAAAAAATGAGATGTCCGATTTGTTCACACGATGACAGTAAGGTAATAGACTCGCGTCCGACCGAAAGTGGAACGATCCGCCGACGCCGCGAGTGTCTATCCTGTAAACATCGCTTCACCACCTACGAGGTCATTGAGGTCATTCCGATATTCGTAGTCAAAAAGAACGGCACGAAGGAGATATTTGACAAGCAGAAGCTCCTCGGAGGACTTATAAAGTCCTGCTACAAGCGACCGATAACTATACCTCAGCTTGAAGAGCTCGTTGATAACATTGAGCAGGAGCTTTACAATTCGCTTCGCGGCGAGATATCATCTAACGAAATAGGCGAAATGGTTATGAAGCATCTGAAAGCACTCGACGAGGTATCCTACGTGCGTTTCGCGTCGGTATACCGCGAATTCAAGGATATCGACACCTTCCTCAGCGAAATAAAGGAACTCATCAAAAAGTAAAGGAATAAACTGATATGACAGGATCTTTTTCGTACAAAACTCGCGGAGTATGCTCGCGCGAGATAAATATAAGCGTCACGGACGGCATAATCGATTCGGTTCAATATATAGGCGGTTGCAGCGGAAACACCCAGGGAGTCTCCGCGCTTGTTAAGGGAATGCATATCGACGAGGCTATTAAGCGTCTTTCGGGCATTAAATGCGGCTTTAAAAGCACATCTTGCCCCGACCAACTCGCCGAGGCGCTAAAAAAAATCAGAGAAAACAATTAAAAATCCAGATACAAGGCAAAGTAAAGGGAACTAACACAAATGAATTACAAAGAAAATTACAAACGCTGGCTCGGTGAGAAAAGCGTCTCGCAAGAGCTCAAAGACGAGCTTTATGCAATCGAAAACAACGAAGATGAGATAAAATACCGTTTTTCAAGTTATCTCAGCTTTGGTACGGCAGGTCTCCGCGGCAGAATGCTTGCAGGAACGAATGCTATGAACGTCCATACGGTCGCTCACGCATCACAGGGATTTGCAAATCTTATAAACCGCGAAGGAGCGCGCGCGGCAAAGCGCGGTGTCGCTATCGCCTACGACAGCCGCAATAATTCAGTGCTCTTCTCAAAAGTATCGGCAGAGGTTTTTGCCGCAAACGGCATTAAAACCTTCTTTTTTGAGTCTCTCAGACCCACTCCCGTGCTCTCGTTCGCTATCCGTCACCTCGGATGTATAGGCGGTGTAAACGTCACGGCTTCGCATAATCCCAAGGAATACAACGGCTACAAGGCATACTGGGAGGACGGCGCTCAGCTTCCGCCCGAGCACGCCAAGATCGTTTCCGCTTCGATAGCAGAGACCGATATTTTCGACGGTGTAAAGCGTATGAATTTCGATGATGCCGTCAAGGCGGGACTTATTGAGATAGTTGGAACTGTAATAGACGATGAATATATAAAGAACGTCACCGCACAGTCGGTCGATAATAACGCAGTCAAGGCGGTTGCAGACGATCTGCGCGTAGTCTATACCCCTCTTCACGGCGCGGGATATCGGCTCGTTCCCGAGGTTCTTCGTCTGTGCGGACTCAAACACCTCTACACGGTTTACGAGCAGATGGTGCTCGACGGAAATTTTCCTTCGGTAGTCTCCCCCAACCCTGAGCACCCCGCCGCTCTTGAACTCGGAACCGCACTTGCAAGAAAGGTCGACAGCGATCTTGTTATCGGCACAGACCCCGATGCAGACCGAGCGGGCGTCATGGTGCGCCGTCACGACGGATCATTCGTTCCAATGACGGGCAACCAGATAGGAGCTCTCCTTCTCGAATATATTATCACCGCTTATGAAAACACTAGCACGATGCCGTCCGATCCTTACGCGGTAAAGACGATCGTAACCAGCGAGATCTGCACAAAGATCTGCAAAAGCCACAACGTCGGACTTTTCAACGTTCTCACAGGCTTTAAATTTATCGGAGAGGTCATCAAAAACCACGACGACGTTGGAAACGGTCACTATCTGTTCGGATTTGAGGAAAGCTATGGCTACCTGAAAGGAACTTATGCTCGCGACAAGGACAGCGTAGTTGCCGTAATGCTCATCGTCGAGATGGCGGCTTACTACAAGGCAAAAGGAATGTCTCTTTACGACGCGCTTTGTGCTATGTACGAAAAGTACGGATATTATAACGAGCGTACCGTAAATCTTGTGTTCGACGGCTTTGACGCCGCTGAGCGTATGAGCACCTTTATGAAAAAGATACGTGAAACGACTCCCTACGAGATCGGCGGCAAAAAGGTGCTCGCAGTACGAGATTATCTTGCCGAGACGGTCACAGAGATCGCCACTGGCAAGGTATCGGGTACAGGTCTTCCCTCATCCGACGTAGTTTACTATGAGCTTGAGGACAATAACGTAGTAGTCGTTCGTCCGTCCGGCACAGAGCCTAAGATAAAGCTCTACTTCTTGCTCAACGGAAAATCGTCAGACGAATGCGAGGCTCTTATGAACGCATGCACCGAAAGCGTCGAGCGCTGGAAGTAACCAAAGGCAAAAGCCTCTTGGAAAATCAAAAAATACCACTCGCTTTGTGCGGGTGGTATTTCAGTTAAAAGTGGTGTTTCAGTTAAAATAGGTGAAATTATTCTTTATCTCGTTTATCTGCGATAGGTCGGGCTGTAACGGCGCCGAGTTTTCATTTCTCTCATCAACACAAAGCCACATGCTGCAGCCAAGCATAGGACCTACTCTCCTGAGCAGGTTGCAATCCCCGCTTGCAAGAAACAAAAACGGTATGCCCAGCTCTTTTTTAAGAAGCGCGGTTATTCGGAGGTTTTCGACCTCTTCTTCAGGCCCCGTAGCTCCCGAAACGATCTTGCAAACGTCTGCTCCACGTCTTTTCTGCTCAAATGCTATTTCCAGAACTCGCTCTGCGCTTGTAAATTGGTGAATATGAGAGGACACAAGAACCTCCGCTCCGACCTCGTGTATTCGGTCGATAAGATCCATCTGCTTCTTGATAGCGTCCTCATCAGTTGCCATCTGATCGGGTGCTCCGCACTGATAGAGGTCTCCCACAACATCGCAAAGAGTCGCTCCGCATTTAGCAAGCTTTAAGATTCCCTCACTTATTTCTTCTTCGCTTTTACCCTCATTTTCGTGACCGCGGTAATACGTAACGTACGTAGGCAGTCCCTGCGCCGCAGAAAGTATTTCTTTAATATCCTTTTCGGTGTGAAGCTCTTTGTCAAAATAACAAAATTGAAGTCCGAGTGCATCCGATCCGTTTTTAATGGCTCTGTCCATATAATAAAGAAGTTTTTCCTTATTTTTTTCGAGTATCATCGAAGTCACAAACGGTGTGTCGTGATTTAAAAAGGTAGGTTTTGTTGCAAAAGTTTCTTTCATGAGTCTTCTCCTTTTCTCTACTTTCTATACTAACGTATAGACATCACTTTTTGAATTTATCACTTAATTATAGCACACGATCCAAAGAATTTCAACCCCCTCGGAGCAGAAAAACCAATATGTAAATTTGTGTATCAAAAAATACTAATTATGAAGAGTTTTCCACTTTAAAAAGCACAAAAAGATCGTACCATAAATTTTCTTTTTTGGGATTATATCCCAGACAGAGTCGGCGTGCTTTATTTTACATATCGCGGCGGGTCAGATAAATTTTAAATATTTTGAGATAATATAACGAAAACGCTTGCATCTGAGAGCTTTTTCGTTTGTTTTATTCGCCTTTATAGGGAAAAGACGGCATCGGTTTCAGCTTGAACTCATTGATCTTGTGAAGGTAGTCGATGCGTTCCTTCTTTGCGGCATCGTCGCAAACACCGGTGCGAATATATTTATCGAGCATCGCGTAGGTAAATCCGAGATTATCCTCGTCGGTCTTTCCACAAAGTCCGTCGGACGGAATCTTTTTAACGATGTGCTCGGGCAGCCCCGCCTCGACACCGAGGGCGACTACCTCGGCTACCGTGAGATTTGCAAGCGGACTGAAATCTCCCGCCGCGTCGCCGTATCTCGTAGAATATCCGACGTAGTCCTCGGATAGATTGCAGGTATTTACCACTCTGCCGTTTCTTGACTGTGATACTGCGTAGAGCACACACATACGCACTCTCGGAGCGAGATTTATCCTCGTCTGATTCGAGATCTCTCCGATCTCCCCGACGATAGAGTCCATCAATGCATCGTAGCCTTCTCTTATGTTTATCTCGTAGCTCTCTATACCGAGAAAAGAGACGAGCTCGTGCGCGACGTCAATATCGCTCTGCTCGCCGTTGGGCATAAGCACGCCGATAACTCTGTCCTTTCCGAGAGCACGCACGCAAAGTGCAGCCGCCACCGAAGAATCTTTTCCCCCAGATATTCCGAGCACAGCGTTGCAGTCCTTGCCGTTTTTATCAAAGAAGTCTCTTATCCAGAGAGTAACGTCATCAAGCACCTTTTTAGCGTTAAATTCCATTTTAAATATCCTTTCAAATCCTATCTATGCTATCAGTTTAATATTTAAACTCGAAAAAGTCAACAGAAATAGCAAAAAAATTTATAAATGTTTTAATTATATAGTGACTTTTTTATTTTTTTATGTTATCATATCACTTATGAAAACCCTTTTCCCTGAAAACTTTAATTAATTTAACTAAAAGGAACGAACGAATGAAAGAAACTATACTTTGTAAATACGGCGAGATCGT
This sequence comes from Eubacteriales bacterium, assembly GCA_045605765.1. Classification (GTDB taxonomy): domain Bacteria; phylum Bacillota; class Clostridia; order Oscillospirales; family CAG-272; genus SIG672. The sequence goes on from JAZUQQ010000027.1 coordinate 183,669, forward strand.
CCTCAAAGGACTGAACAAGCCGCAGTTTGAAAAAGCACTGAGTGCCGAGATGAAGCGCCGCATCGCTCCCGCAGGCGATTTCGAGATCTTCCACTCTCAGTCGATACTGTATATCTCTCCGAAAAACGATGAGTGCGACATCGACCTCGCCGTCGAGCTTGCCAAAAAAGTGTTCGGTATCGCGACCGTAGCTCGAGCGGCCGAATGTGAAAAGAATATGGACGCAATAATTAAGACCGCGATAGAGTATCTGCCCGAAAAGATACGCGGATACAGATCATTCAAGGTTGAGGGCAAGCGAGGAGACAAGCGCTTTCCTCTCACCTCGCCCGAGATAGCGCGCGAGGTAGGCTCTGCCGTGGGAGATCTTGTTCCCGACGTTGAGGTCGATCTCAAAAATCCCGACATCACGGCAAAGGTTGAGATCCGCGATGACTGCGCCTACATTCACGCGGGAAGCGAAAAGGGTGCGGGCGGTATACCTTATGGAAGCTGCGGAAAAGCAACTCTCCTCCTTTCAGGCGGCATTGACTCTCCCGTTGCAGGCTATATGATGGCGCGCAGAGGTGCCCTTATTGATGCAGTACATTTTGAATCCTTCCCCTACACCTCCGAACGAGCAGAGGAAAAGGTCGCCGAACTCGCCTCTCTCGTTTGCGAGTATACGGGAAAAATGAGAATGAAGGTCATCTCTCTCACCGAGATACAGGAAGAAATGGTAAAAAAGGTAAATCAGGAGTATTTTACTCTCCTTCTCCGTCGCTGTATGATGCGTCTTGCCGCAAGAGCCGCAAAGGAAAGCGGATCTATGACTCTCGTTACGGGTGAGTCTCTCGGTCAGGTCGCAAGTCAAACTATGCCTGCGCTCGTTGTGACCGACAGTGCGGTCGACATGCCCGTACTGCGTCCGCTTATCGGAATGGACAAAGAGGAAATAATCACTGTTGCCCGCAAGATCGGTACTTTTGAGACATCTATTCAACCCTACGAGGACTGCTGTACCGTCTTTACACCCAAGCACCCCAAGACTCGCCCCGAGCTTGAAAAGGTACTTGCCGAAGAAGCAAAAATGGATTTTGCGGCCCTCGAAAACAAGGCGTTTGCCGCTATGCGCGTGAGAGAAATCCGCAGAGCTATCGACGGCTGATAATAACGCAAACAAAGCCGTTTTCCCCGAGGTCGTAATACTTGACAACAGAGAAAAATCACGCTATAATAAAGAGTAATGTTTATCTACTTACAATATGGAAGGAAAAAACGCTATGAAATGGACGTCTGTAAATAACATTCGCGAGAAATATCTCTCGTTTTTTGAATCAAAAGGTCACCTTCGACACAAGAGCTTCCCTCTCGTGCCGATAAACGATAAATCCATACTGCTCATTAACGCGGGAATGACTCCGCTTAAAAAATATTTTACAGGCGAGCAGGAGCCTCCCCGTCACAGAATGACCACTTGTCAGAAATGTATCCGTACTCCTGATATTGACCGCGTCGGCATTACCGCTCGTCACGGTACTTATTTCGAGATGCTCGGAAACTTTTCCTTCGGAGATTATTTCAAAAAAGAGGCTATTCCGTGGGCTTGGGAGTTCTGCACCAAGGTCATTGAGCTTCCCGAGGAGCGCATCTGGGTAACTATCTACCTCGACGACGACGACGCCTTCGACATCTGGACCAAAGAGGTGGGAATTCCCGAGGAAAGAGTCGTACGTCTTGGAAAAGAGGACAACTTCTGGGAGCACGGAAGCGGTCCCTGCGGACCCTGTTCCGAGCTTCATTTCGACCGTGGCGAAGAGTTCGGTTGCGGAAAGCCCGATTGCAAGCCCGGTTGTGACTGCGACAGATATATGGAGTTCTGGAATCTCGTTTTCACTCAGTTTGACAACGACGGAAACAATAACTATACACGCCTTGCAAAGCCGAACATCGATACCGGAATGGGGCTTGAACGTCTTGCCTGCATTATGCAGGGAGTAAACAACCTCTTTGAAGTCGATACCGTTCAAAACATTATGAAGTGCATCGTTGACAAGGCAGGCGTAAAATATGGAGAGGATCCTAAAAAGGACATCTCGCTCAGAGTTATCACCGACCACGTCAGAGGATCGACCTTTATGGTCTGCGACGGCGTAGTTCCCTCGAACGAGGGACGCGGATACGTTCTGCGCAGACTTCTCCGCCGCGCGGCACGTCACGGCAGAATGCTCGGTATCAAGGGCAACTTCCTTGCCGACGTAGCGGCTGTCGTTGCGCGTGAAAACTATTCGGAGTATCCCGAGCTTACCGAAAAGCTCGAATATATAAGCAAGGTAATCTCGATCGAGGAAAGCCGTTTTGCGGCAACGATAGATTCCGGACTTGCAATTCTCAGCGGAGTTATCGAAAAAGCAAAGAGTGAAGGTGCAGCCGCTCTCCCCGGTGACGAGGTATTCCGTCTGTACGATACCTTCGGCTTCCCTATCGACCTCACCAGAGAGATAGCCGCAGAGGCAGGACTCTCGCTCGACGAGGAAACCTTCAACGCTCTTATGAAGGAGCAGAAAACACGTGCGCGTGAGGCAAGAGCCAACATCAGCGGTTGGAGCGACGCTTCGAAAGGTCTTCTCGATGGCTTTAATGCTACCGAGTTCGTCGGATATACCGCAGACGCGTGCGAAGCAACGGTCGTCGGAATAATCGCAGACGATGTTTCGCTCGAAAGCGTAAACGAAGGCGAATTCTCGATAATCCTCGACAAGACCGTATTCTACGGCGAGGGCGGCGGACAGGTCGGAGACAGTGGAAAGATCACGCTCGGCGATGCCATAATAAACGTTCTTGACACTAAAAAGACCGACGGCGTTTACATTCACATCGCTCAGATTGAAAACGGCTCTGTATCGGTAGGCGACACAGTAAAAGCCGAGATAGACGTTGACAGAAGAAACTCGATCCGCAGAAATCACTCGGCTTGTCATCTTCTCCAAGCGGCACTTCGCGAGGTCCTCGGAGCACACGTCGAGCAGGCAGGCTCGTACGTTGACGAGCACAGACTCCGTTTCGACTTCTCGCACTACGAGGCGGTAAATGCAGATCAACTCGCAAGGGTTGAGGCTCTCGTAAACTCTCACATTCTCGCAGGCGTTTGTGTTGATACTGTCGAAACCGACATCGAAAGCGCTAAAAAAGCAGGCGCTATGGCGCTCTTTGGTGAAAAATACGGCGCGAAGGTCAGAATGGTCAAGATGGGCGACTTCTCGACCGAGCTTTGTGGCGGTACTCACATAGACAACACCGCAAAAGCAGGACTTTTCAAGATCATTTCCGAGTCCTCCGTAGCCGCAGGCGTTCGCCGTATTGAGGCGACCACAGGTATTGGAGTTCTCGATCTGCTTGCAAACAAGGACGAGCTTATCGCAGAAACGGCAAAAGAAATGAAGCTTGCAAACGCGGCAGACCTTGCAAAGCGCGCATCTCAACTCCAAAGTGAGCTCAAAGGCGCAAAGAGCGAGATAGAGGCTCTCGAAGGCAAGATCGCGTCCTACGAATTCGGGGAAACCGAGAAGTCGGCAATTGACGTGAACGGAATCAGCGTTATAGCTTCCCGTCTTGACGGAGTAAGCGTAGATTCTGCGCGCACTCTCTGCGACAAGGTAAGGGATAAAAACCCCGCAAGTGTCACCTTGCTTGCCCTGACTGCAAACGACAGACTGAATTTCGTCTGTGTATGCGGAGCAGAAGCAGTAAAACGCGGTGCAAACGCGGGCAAGATCGTGAAGGAAATCGCAACCGTCTGCGGCGGTGGAGGCGGCGGACGTCCGGATAGCGCAACTGCCGGTGCAAAGGATCTCTCCAAGGTTAACGACGCTCTCGCGGCAGTCGTAGCAACGGTTGAAAAATACGTGAAGTAATTTAGGTGCCTCACCCCCAACGCCGCTTGCGGCGTTTTGAACCCACACCAAGAAACTTTAATAAAAACAAAAGGAAGCGGATAATTTTCGCTTCCTTTTCTTATACTATGCATCTACGCTCAAGTCAAGCAAAATCATCTTTTTTGTAAACACACGCGCGCGTTGATTGACAAGACATAAACTTTGCTGTATAATATATCAAAACACCTTATTTTAAAAGGAAATGATGCGAAAATGCAAAAATTCACGAAATTAACGGCGACATTGTCGGTCCTTCTTATACTTTGTCTCATGCTTTCCTCGTGTTCGTTTTATCGCTCTTACAGTATAAATTTGCCCGACACGCCCAACGCCGAAGACATAAAGGATATTCCCACGCCCGACAGCTCCTTGCCCGATGCCCCCGAGAAGCTCGATTTCGGAATGGTAAACACCTTTGACCCCAAAAGAGCGCTTGAAAATCTCTACGCTTACGATTATGCCTTTAATTACCTTACCTTTGCAACATCAAGCAAAAACAGTGCACTCTTCCCCTCGACCGAGCTTTATCTGGACGCCTGTGCTTACGAGCGCAACAAGGCACTTGAAGAAAAATTCAGCTTTAAATTCTCACCGCTTACCGACAAAGCATCAACTCTTGCGCAGGACATAGCAAACGCGAAGAAAAACAACACAGCTTACGCAGATATCGTCGCGGTCACACTCGCCGATATTGCGCAGTTTGAGGGAAAAGACATCCTTTGCGACATATCTGCCCTTCCCTTTATAGGAAATTTCGCCGATGATCCATATTTATTGATTGACAACGAATATTTTGTAGCAAACGAAGCCAGTATTTTGCCATCGCAGACGAGAGTTTTGTTTTTCAACAAGTCACTTTTGGAAAAATCGGGTGAAGATCTGCCGTACTTGCTCCTTTCGTCCAAAAAATGGACGTGGGAAGCCCTTTCCAACTATCTTGAAAATGGCGGAAAACTCGCAACCTCTGATAATATAAACAAAATTATTGAGGCTACCGTGAAAATCTCGGATACCGAAGATGAGGAAGAAGACAAAATTGCGGAAAAGGTCAAGGCTCTTATAGACTCTGTATCGGCATCTGTCGTAAAAGAGGACGCAAAATCCAAATTCCTCGCGGGAGAAGTCCTGTTTTATCTTGGAACTTTTGCCGACATCATCGACATAACCTCTAACGATACACCCTGCGGTCTGCTCCCCATTCCTCTTTTTGAGGAAGGCGACGAGTATTCGGATGTTCATAACGCAGAAAACGTCATAGCTTACGCTTGTCCGAAGAATGCTTCCAACATTGAGCGCTCGGCGTTTATGATAGCGGCAATCACTCAGGCATCGCAAGGCTCACGCGCAAACGCTTTTTCTAAAATCCTTGACGGAAGCCTACTCAGAGACAACGGTTCCCGACTCTCGCTTGGATATATTTTTAACGCAGATACCAAAATAATTTATTGACCCTCTAAAGAAAGGAAGTAAAAATGATTATACAAAGTGATATACACGCTTTTTTAAAAGACATGGGGATAGATCGTGCAGATACCGTCATGATGCACACCTCTATGCGTTCTATAGGAGATGTCGAGGGCGGTTGTGACGGTCTGATCGACGCCTTCAAATCCTATCTTTGTGACGGACTTTATCTCGTTCCGACCCACACTTGGGCAAACGTCGGCATCAGTGTTTTCGAATACGATCCGAAAAATACGATCCCGTGCATCGGGGCTCTCCCGACGGTAGCCGCGTTCAGAGCAGACGGTTTCCGCTCGCTTCACCCGACCCATTCGGTGGCGGCGTTCGGAAAACGCGCGGAGGAATTCATAAAAGGCGAGGAAAAATCGACCTCACCCTGTCCTGTCGGCGGAGTTTGGTCGCGCCTGTACGATGAAAACGCCAAAATTCTCCTCGTCGGCGTAGGACTTAATCGAAACACCTACATACACGCGATAGACGAAAAGATCGATCTTCCCGACAGACTCACTCCGCCCGTACACATTGCTGTAATTGACGGTGAAAAGAGATACGAGCTTGATTTCAGACGTCACAGCAGCAATACCGGTTCGGAGAATTTTGGAAATTTCAAAAAGCCGCTTGAAGTACTCGGCGCACTCACATACGGAAAGCTCGGAGGTGCCGACGTTATCTGTGTCGATGCGAAAAAATGTACCGAGATCATCGAAAACCTGTGGAAAAATGCGGATTATCATCTCTGCATAGAGGAAAAAGAAATCCCCGAAAAATATTATATATAAAACGAAGATACCCCGACGGATAAAATCCATCGGGGTTATTTATGTATTTTCTACAACTAAGTCTCTTAAAGCGTGACCTTACCATCTTTAACTGCGCGGTCAACGTATGCGTGGATCTTGTTGACCGGATTGAGTATCGCACTGATCGACTCGTCGTGGTTGAGCGTGTCAATAAGAAGTGAAACGTACTTGCACATATTTACCTCGCGATACCAAGGCTTTGCTTTAAGCTCGTCCGGACGGTATATGAGGTTGCTGGTGAAGATACGCTCTATGTCTCCGTTCGCGTAAGCCTTATCGAAGTTTTCAAATCCGTTGCAGAAAAGTCCGAAGGTTGCGAAAACGAATATTCTCTTTGCGCCCATCTTTTTAAGGTGAGTTGCGACTTCAATTATCGAGTCGCCCGAGGAGATCATATCGTCAACGACGATAATATCCTTGCCTGCAACGTCGCGTCCAAGATACTCGTGAGCAACGATCGGGTTTCTTCCGTTGACTATCTTGGTATAGTCACGGCGCTTATAGAACATTCCAAGGTCAAGCTTGAGCACCGAGGAGTAGTACATAGCTCTGTTCATTCCGCCCTCGTCGGGAGAAACAACTGCAATGTCATTTTCGTTGAGCGAAAGTCCCTCGCCGTCCTTGATGAACGCCTTTATCATCTGATATGTAGGACGGATATCATCAAATCCGCAAAGCGGGATGGCATTCTGTACTCTGGGATCGTGCGCATCAAATGTAAGAATGTTGGTGACGCCCATATTTACAAGCTCTTGAAGTGCCATAGCGCAGTCGAGAGACTCTCTCGAAGAACGCTTGTGCTGTCTACCCTCGTATAGCATCGGCATAATTACCGAAATTCTTTTTGCCTTACCTGCGATGCTTCCGATAACTCTTTTGAGGTCCTGAAAATGATCATCGGGGCTCATCGGCACGGTTTGACCGTACATAGTATATGTGGCACCGTAATTGAAAACGTCGCAGATAATGAACACGTCGTGTCCTCTGAGCGACTGATGGAGCGCACCCTTTCCTTCTCCGCTTCCAAATCGGGGGCATTCTGCATCTACTACAAAGCTGTTTGCCGAGCTTCTCCATCCCATAAGATAATTGTCAACCTGTTTCGCGAATTCCTCACCTCCGCGCATCGTTATAACGCTGAGTTGTCCGTACAGTTCGTTTGCCATAGACCCTCCGAAATTTTGAATTTTTTTCGTATACCAGTATTCTATCACACTTTTTCCGATTTGTGAACATATTTCTGTAAAAAAATTTATTTTTCTACAAATTTGTATCTTAAATGCAAAAGACGGTCTGTTTTATATTCAATTTATCCAAACAAGGAGAAAATTTTCTGCCAAAATAAAATTTTCTTCATCCGAATATAGACTTTTTGTAGCGTTTATGATATAGTAAAAGCACCTGTATGAAAGGAATTTTATTATGAAAATAGTTATAAGCGACCGCGCAACGCTTGGAGACGGCGTCGATCTCTCGGTATTTGAATGCTTTGGAGAACTGGTGACCTTCCCCTCGACCTCACCTCACGAGATAATAGATCGGATAACAGATGCCGATATTCTTATATGCAATAAAACTCTCGTCGGAAAAAATGCGCTTGACAGCGCAAAAAATCTAAAAGCAATACTTCTTTTTGCAACCGGATATAATAATATTGATATAGATCACGCCGCCAAGCTTGGAATTGCCGTCTGCAACGCGGGACAGTATTCGACATACGCGGTGGCTCAACACACTTTTGCGCTGATACTGAGACAGGCAAGCCGAGTTGCCGAATATTCTGATTTCGTTTGCGGAGGCGGCTGGATACGCTCACCCCTCTTTTCTGCGTTTGAATTTCCCACGCACGAGCTTTATGCCAAGACACTCGGAATTATCGGATTTGGAAGCATAGGACGTGCGGTGGCGGACGTTGCTTTGGCTCTTGGAATGAAGGTTCTCGTTTATACACGTACTCCAAAAGAGGATCCGCGTGTCACATTCGTCTCCTTTGACGAGCTGCTGGGCTCATCGGACTATATTTCGGTACACTGCCCTCTAAACGACCAAACGGCAAAGATGTTTAATGGCGACGCGTTCAAAAAATGCCGCGACGGCGCATTTTTCGTGAATACCTCGCGCGGCGGCGTTGTAGATGAGGTCGCCCTCGCCGAGGCGCTCAACAGCGGAAAGCTTTCGGGTGCGGCACTTGACGTGCTCTCGACCGAGCCGATGTCAAAGGACTGCCCTCTTATCGGAGCAAAAAATCTAACTCTGACGCCGCACACGGCATGGATACCCGTCGAGACTCGCCAGCGTCTTATCGGAATCGTAGCCTCAAACCTCGAAGCCTTTCTGTCGGGAAAGCCGACTAATAAGGTGAACTGACAAGCGTAAGACCCTCGGAACATATTGTTCCGAGGGTCTGTTTTGTATCTTTAAACCGATTTAGTATTACCATGCGTTTTGTATATAAGTCGCCACCATCGCGCTGAAAGTTGCTTTATGCTCGCCCTCGACCGCATAGTAATCTGTGTTTCCGTCACTCATATCGTTCACAGCGATATAATAAGCATCTCCGCTCACCCAGATACTGAACGCGTCACTTCTGAAAAGAAGGTCGTCGCTGCAACGCTGTACGTCTATGAGATAATCACAGTTAAGAGATGTTCCGCTTGGCAAAGCTATCGGCTCTTTATCTATTACCGTAGAGTTTACCGCGTTTATCTCCTTTTCGGAAAACTTGTAATAATTATTTACTCCGTTAAAATCATCATCGTAAGTATAGTACGCGTAGCAGTAGCCGTCAAGCTCGCCTCCCGCCTCTATTCTAGCGACTATCTCGTCGTATCTGTCACTGACACAGTAGACTATATATCCGCCGCCATTTCCTCCTGCTTCTCCGCCCCAGAGAAAATCTCCGTCAAGGCTTTTGTAGAAGCGTGTTCCGAACTGCTCTGCAAGAAGTATCGGGATGTCGGTTTCGGTGATGCTCAGCATATCCACCGTGTTTATCGGCGGAAAAAGCTCTTTACATTCGGGCAGTAGCATATACGTCTTTCCGCCGTAGCTTATCGAGCCGTCCTCGTTCCAGAAGCCGCGCAGCTCGCGCATCTCGTCTATTGCGTCGCAGGAAGCAAAGGAGAGGCAGAGCATAGTGCAGACCGTTATAAGTGCAAAAATCCTTAAAAATCTTTTCATAACTGTGTCCCCTTATTCGAGATTAAGCTTATTCTTCATCGTATTCTTGGAAACAAGGAAGAATACCGCCGCGATCGCCGCCATTATTACCGAGCCTCCGATAAATCCGATGTGAAGACTTGCAAGCAGATGCTCGAATATCCAGTTCATAATAGGATCAATCTTGCCTGTCGCGTCAAGCACCGCCATTATAATAACGAACACGGTAGAGACTGCCTGAGTTATCATATAGTAAACGAAATACCAAACTATTGCCATAAAAACGCGGTTCTTGCGCGAGCGCTGACCGAGCGAGATACATGCGTACCAGAGCAGATATTCATAGGATACCGAAATTATAAGCAGAAGGATGAATTCTATTATATATAACACGATATGTCCGCCAAACTCCTTCCAACAGAGCTTCAGAAGAAAGCCTATCGCCTTGAATATCTCTACAAGCGGCTCGCCCGACGCCAAAACGATAAGCGAAAGAATTACCGTAATCGCGGCAAAAATCTGAAAAATCAGTGCCGTACCGAGCTTTACCCATATATGTTGAGCGCTCGTAACGGGCAGAGTGAAGCTTAGATAGCCCTCCGATGTAAAGAGATTTTTATGAAAGCGCACTATCGAAACGACGAAGGTCATAAAAATGCAGGCGATTATTCCGACGACGAAGGCAAATACAGACGAGCCGAAGATTATACCGTAGGCAACGCCGTCGTTTTCAAAGAAGAGTATTACTCTCGTCATAACGGCTATTGCAAACAGTATGATGTTTACCGGCAAAAGAGTTCGCAGATAGGATATTATTTCGTATTTAAACAGCTTCTTTACCATCTGAATACCTCCCTGAACAGCTCGTCAACGCTCTTTCCGTGCTCCTCGCGTATCTCGTCAAGAGTCTTTTGCAGAACGATATTGCCCTCTTTTATGAATATGACCTCGTCGAGCACCTGCTCTATATCGGCTATAAGGTGAGTCGAGATGAGCACGGTCGCATCGGGATTGTAGTTGTTTATTATAGTTTGTATTACGTAGTCGCGTGCCGCAGGGTCAACGCCTGCTATCGGCTCGTCGAGGACGTAAAGCTTCGCGTTTCTGCTCATAGTCAGAATGAGGCAGACCTTTTCCTTATTACCCTTAGAAAGAGTTTTGAGCTTGATGTCGGGAGAAATGCCGAGTCTTGTAAGCATCTCATATGCAAGCTCCTCTCTGAAATCGGCGTAAAAGTCCTTGAAGAAATCGACTATCTGCTTTACGCTCATATAAGAATTCAGATAGTTGTTGTCCGGAAGATAGGCAACGACCTTTTTGGTTTCCACTCCGGGCGCGTTGCCGTCTATTCTGACCTCGCCCGAGTCTGCGGTAAGAAGTCCGTTGAGTATCTTTATAAGTGTAGTTTTTCCGGAGCCGTTCGGTCCGAGAAGTCCGACTATTTTTCCATTGTCAAGAGAAAGACTTACGCCGTTTAGCGCAAGAGTGTTTCCGTAGCGCTTGACCACGTTTTCAAGACGAAGAAGTTCACTCACTGTTCTTTTTTCCTTTCTTAAATCAGTTAAATGAGTTTTGCCACTCGGCAACGTATTTTTTCGTTTCCTGCTCACTCATTCCGAGAGCCGACATTACTGAAAAATACTCTGCCGTCTTTTCGGCGTATATCTTTTTGAGAGCTTCCTTTGCCTCCGATATGTCCTCACATACGTACCAGCCCGAGCCTCTCTGGGAATAAAGTATTCCCTTATCTTCAAGACTATCGAAGGATTTTTGCACCGTGTTCGGGTTCACTCCCGCGAGAAGAGCAACCTCTCTGACCGACATCAGCTTCTCTCCTGCACGGTATTCTCCGAGCGCGATCCTAAGACAGACCTGCTCGCATATCTGCGGACTTATCGGTCGCCCCTTGTCAAGAATCCATTCCAAGCATTCTCACCTTCCTTCCAAAAGTGTATTACCTCACTAACACAATGATATAGTATATTTTTCGATTTGTCAAGAGGTTTTTTAAATTTTGTCCGATCTTCGTTGTTTTTTTCGCGCGTTTCTCTCTTGACGACCGACAAAATCGGTGCTATAATCATTATATCCGTTATATTTAAAGGAAATTAATACAATCCCGTAATTTCCGCGCTCTTTTCGGCGCAAAGAAAGGAAATCTTATGGACATAAAAGAACTCCGTAATAAAATAGATGCTATCGACGAGCAGCTCGTAAAGCTTTATACCGAACGTATGTCAATATCTTCACAGGTTGCAGATTATAAGAGAGAGCACGGGCTCCCCGTTCTTGATCACAAGCGCGAAAGAGAGCTCCTTTCCAAGATAAGCAGCCTCGCAGGACCAGAGCTCGAAAGACACGCCCGCGTTCTTTACGAAAGCATTCTCGCGACATCGCGCGCATATCAGGATAAAAAGCTGGGAGCGGCATCAGCGCTGTATAACGATATTTTTGCCGCGTGTGAAAAAACGCAAAAGATCTTCCCTGAAAGGGCAACCGTCGCATGTCAGGGTGTCGAGGGCGCGTATTCGCAGATAGCCGCCGAAAATCTTTTTAAGCTTCCCTCGATAAGCTACTACAAGACCTTCGAGGACGTGTTTGCCGCGCTTGACGCAGGAGAGTGTAAATATGCCGTACTTCCCGTAGAAAACAGTACGGCAGGCTCGGTAAACAAGGTCTACGACCTGATGAGAAGCCATAAATTCTACATAGTCCGCTCATCACGTATCCGTATCGAGCACAACCTCTTTGCTCTTCCCGGAACAAAGCTTGAGGATATTCGCGAGATAGTATCACACGAGCAGGCGCTCAGCCAATGCGCAAATTATATTTCAAGCCTCGGCGGTGTTCGCGCGACTCCCGTACTCAACACAGCACTCGCCGCAGAAACGGTCAAAAAATCGGGAAGGCACGACCTCGCCGCACTCTCCTCGCGCTCCTGCGGAGATATATACGGACTCGAATGTCTTGAAGGCGCAGTGCAGGATAAGGGCGCAAACTATACGCGCTTCGTTTGCATCTCAAAGGATCTTGAAATCTATCCCGGCTCGGATAGAACGAGCTTTATGATGGTGATCTCTCAGCAACCCGGATCGCTCTATCGAATACTGTCAAAGCTTAACGCGAGCGCGATAAATATGCGAAAGCTCGAATCCCGTCCGCTTCCCGATAAGGATTTTCAGATAATGTTTTATCTCGATGCAGATCTTTCGATGTATTCTCCCGAGCTTCCTACTCTACTTGCCGAGCTCGAGGGCGAATGTGAGGAGCTAAGGTATCTGGGCACTTATTCCGAGGAATTTTGAATTAATTTGAATTAAAATGTAAAGTCCGATGATCTAACGTCGGACTTTTTATTTGTTTTGTATCATAAAAAGAAAAAATATCATAAAAAGCCCTTGATTTTTTGAAAATGATGTGTTATAATATCACCCGTACCGAAAATGTAGGGGTGTAGTTCAGTTGGTAGAACGGCGGTCTCCAAAACCGCATGTCGCGGGTTCAAGTCCTTCCGCCCCTGTCAGCAAAAAACGCACTTTTGTCTACCGACAAAGGTGCGTTTTTTGAATGATGTTTGCCTTCGGCAAATGATGTTGGGCTACGCCCAATGATGTTCGCTTCGCGAATGATGCGTGGCTTCGCCACATTTTGGGGCAAACATCGCA
>JAZUQQ010000028.1:0-16671 GCA_045605765.1 Eubacteriales bacterium
TGGTATATAGAAGAATTTTCAAGGCAGGGAAACGGCGCCTTTGTTGCGTTGGAACAAATAGCGCTTAATGAATATAACGTGCTTATTCACACTCCTACCGGGTACGCTTATGCTAATATCGGGATTTTGAAGGAAGACAAAGAAGCCGACGTTACAATCGAACATTTTAACCCGCAAAGAACGCGTTACACTCCGACAGGAACGATAATAACAACAGAAGTCCCAAGCTGGAAGAATGGCTCCCCGGCCGTATTGTCTGTTATTCCAGAAGTTCAAACGCCAGTAGTAGGCCAGCTCGGCCACTATTACAACGGCGACCGAAACTTGTATTTTTACGACGGTTACAACTGGCATAACGTCTACACACTGGCACAGGGTGTGGCGAGTTTGCTTGCAACGGCCGACAGACCAGCAACGGCAAACAATGGGACAATTTATTTCGATACTACAGAACAAAATTTAAAGATTTTTTACGGGGGAGAATGGTTAGATATTTTATCTATTGTTAATAGGGCTAAAGTTGTTGATTCCGCTTGCCACCAAGATACAAGTATAATAAAAGAAGGAGCGTTAAGAAACGTCGGACGAACTTTATACGTTTGCACTTCTGGTTCTTATCAGCTTGTTTATAGTGTTATTTTTCAGTACGGAGGCTCGTTGCCTGGTTATAGAACGGGGCTCGTTTATCTGTTAACTAGCACAAATACTTTGTGCGTTGCTGGCGTTACAAATTACGGTGGGAAGTGGTGCCAAATAAGATTAGTAGAAAAAGCAGAGCAAATTATCGCTTTTACAAACTATTCCGGAGAAACGATAGCCGCTATAGAGTGCGAAAGAATTATTGTTACTGCGTCTTTCGGTTCCGTGTCAATCGTAGACTTTACTAATATAATTAAAGAAGAAGGCAAAACGATAGAAATAAATATACTATCCGGGTCTATAATAAGGGTAAAGGACGGCTCAACAGAAATAGACCTGAACGGATGCAACGAAAGTATAGTAAAGGCGATATGCCTTTCAAATACTTGGCATTATTATAAAACAAGCTCAATAACGGAGATATTATGAAAACTGAACAATTTATCGCTATTGCTGGCCTGGCCGGTCTGGCCGCCTGGATCTTGTTTAATAAGAAAGAAAGTAGCGTCGGACGACTGGCAGACGGTCAGAAATTTATCAGACGGGGCGGAGATCTTATCGACCTATATAAACAAGGGAAAAACGGCCAGTTAAACGGAGGCGACGTCACGTTCGAAGGCGAACGGGCAAGAATAGCAAAACACATAAGGGCGGCCGCTGATGCTGACAGTATACAGTTACCAGAATACACAGACAGGGTAAGCGACATCCGCAAAGCTTACCAGTATAGCAAAAGACAGGAGGGCGGCGCCTTCTGGAACACTACAGGAAGCATAGGAACCAAGAGAGAAGGCAATTTTTTTATATCCTACTGGCTAGGCTGGCTTGGTATTCCAGAACGTGGAGAATGTAAAACGGAAAAGGACGGATATTTCCAGGCGCTGGCAAACACGGCTTACGGTAATAAATGGTTATGGACGGGGAAGGGGACCTCTAAAAAGGGTATAGCCGAGTTATGTTTTGCCAGCCGTGGCAGCATACCAGAAGAAAAGAAAGCGTACAGGACCATTATTTCAAACACAGGGATAAGTCCTGAACTTTTTGCAGAAGCTATAACCGATTTTAACGGGGATGTTTCGCCAGTGCTTAACGGTGTTATCGAAGCTTTGAAGGATGCGCCCACAAAAGCGCAGGCAATCGAAATAATGCGCGGTTATGTTAGTAGGAATAAAACAGAAGAACAACCGACGGTCGAAGAAATACCTTTCTAACTTGTTATAACAAATTATATTGTTTTCTTTTGTGGGTGCCAAAACTGGCACCTTTTTTTTATCATAATGGGAAAATATACACATCTTAACGCAGTCAAGCGGGGACAAATCGAAGCTTTAAAAGCTGACGGGAAAAGCGCACAATTTATAGCAAAATATATACACGTAAACTCGTCGACGATATACAGAGAACTAAAGAGAAACGGAAGCAAAAGAAACTATAACGCAAAAAAGGCAGAACAGGCAGCGAGGAACAGAAAACAACATTTACACAAACGACGGAAATATAAAGGACAAATAAGGCGTTTTGTTTTAGCTTATTTGGCCGAGGACTGGTCACCTAAGCAAATTTCAGGGTATTTGAAAAACTACAAACATTTGTTTATATCTCACGAGACAATATACCAGGTGATCAGAGAGGACAAACAGGAAGGCGGAAAACTCTATTTACATTTACGGCATAAATTGAAACATAGGAGCCGGGCGTTGATTAATAATTACACCATACCCGGCCGGCTGGATATAAGCGAACGACCACCAGAAGCGGACGGCACGCGCTTCGGAGACTGGGAAGGCGACCTAATTGTCGGGCCCGAAAATAAGGGCGCTATACTAACATTAACGGAGCGACTTTCTAATTATTCCCTGGCCGTTAAGCTGGACGAGGGGAAGAGGGCGGAACCAGTAGCAAAACACATAATAGCAGCGCTCCTTCCTTTCAAAAAAACGCTTAAAACTTTAACGCTTGATAACGGGATCGAGTTTTCCAGACACGATTTAATAACAAAGAAGCTAGGGATAAAATGTTATTTCGCCAGGCCTTACCACAGTTGGGAAAAGGGCGCTATCGAAAATTATAACGGCCTATTACGGCAATATATACCGAAAAAACGCGATCTTACAACAGTAACAAAAGAAGAGTTAAGAAGCTATCAATTTAAGATTAACGGACGCCCGCGGGCAAAATTAAATTTCAATACTCCAAAATTTGTTTTTTATAAAGAACTTTCTAAATTTGCAATAGTTACCTGAATTCAGCCGCGCGCTTTCAAGTTGTAAGCGCAAAAAAGGAATAAAAGAAGGTAGCAAGCGTGCTACCTTTTTTTTGTAAAACATATTGCCGCAAAAGGAATTGAAACAATTTTATTTTTATTGTGAATTGCTTTAAAATTCTTTTCAATCGAACCACGCGCGGCAATATTTTTTATATGATAACTTACTAGTTTGAAGTATTTTTTTGTATTTCAAATTGTCAAATTGAAATATTCAGGTAACCCTGTCGGCTTGTGAAAGTCGGCAGGTTTTGTTTTTCTTAAACTTATTATTATGCAAAACTTTAAAGTTATTACGACGATTAGCGGCTTTCAAGTCGAAAGTTACGACAAAGAAAACATTACAAAGCTTGCAGACTTTTTAGACAAATCCACAGGCTTTAATGTTACCGAAATTGTTTTCAGTTGGGCAACGGATCAATGTATAATACGCGTTTACCCTGACCAGAACAAAACAAATGAAGATTTACAAAAACTAATAAATAAATACTATGGGTTACCTGAATGAACGAATTTATAAAACGCTTGACGTTACGCCGGAACAGTGCGAGGTTAAACTTAACACATTTAACGGGCTTAATAAAGTCCCTATATTTTCCGAGGATAGGGAGGGAAATATCCGCATTATTATGTACGATATACACCGGGAAATAATAGAGATAGAGAACGACGAAAAACACCAGGCAGAGGACGTCTACGGCCGAATAATAGGCAAAACGGCGTATCTAACAAGAATGCGTCCGGAATATCTGGCCGAGCATCCAGACGCGCCGAAATACCGACAAAACAAAGGAGAGCGGACGCGCTGTTTTTTCCCGCCTGCTATACTCGATAAATACGAACGGAGGGAACATATCCGGACTTTATATTTAACCGAAGGTTATATAAAAGCTTTTGCCGCTAGCTTATTAGGAGGCTTTGATATTGTAGGGTTACAGTCTATTACCTGTTACGCAGACAAATTAGGGAAATTACACCGCGATTTAATAGACCTAATAACAGCCTGCGGCGTTAAAAACGTGGTTATGATATACGACGCCGACGCTATGCAGATAAGCGATAAAGATCTGGCCAGAGGTGAAGAACTGACAAGAAGGCCGTATATGTTTATTAATTCAGCGCTGAACATTAAAAATTTACTTTCAGGACTGGACGGCGTCGATTTCTGGTTTATGATGCCTATTCGAGAAAATGAAAACGGCCCTAAAGGTATCGACGATTTATTAATATCGACTGAAGAAAGAGAAGCGATAAAAGCAGACGCAGACCAGTTGGGAACAGTAGGAAAGAGCGGAAACGGCCGCTATTTTTTCAGGCTCAATTTAACTACGAATTCGACGAAATTAAGGCGTATATTTTGCGTCGATACTCCAGAACATTTTTACGAAAAATGGATCGAGAAGATAAAAACAAAGATTTTTGTATTTCAAGGATCAAAATATAAATGCGACGAAGAAGGGAAACTAGTTCTCGAAATGCCCGGAGAATTATTGCAATACTACAGGATCGGGACAGCATATTACAGGCTTTTACCATATACGGACGTATGGACCGGCGAACACAGGGAAAAATTAACGCCGTGGTCGAAAGGATGCATTATAGACGATTTCAAAGACAAGATCAAAAACCCAACCGAAAAAATAAGGAAACTTGACGGGTTCACGTTCTGGCCAGACAATGAGCGATACACCCGGATAAAGGAGAATAAATGGAACCTATACAACGAAATAAAATTTGAACCAGCCGAAGGACGGTTCAAAAATATATTAATGCTTATGACGCATATTTTCGGGGAACAAATAGAAATGGGCCTCGATTATGTGCAGTTGATGTTCCAGCGGCCAAAACAGATGTTACCTATTTTGTGCCTGGTTAGCAAAGAGCGCCAGACGGGAAAAACAACCTTTTGCAACTTCCTTAACGATCTGTTTGGCGAAAACTGTATTATCGTCGGGAATAATGCTTTTACGGGCCAGTTCAACGGATTTCTGGCAGGAAAAATCCTCGTTTGCTGCGACGAAACTAAACTCGCCGACAGGTCCGATACTGTAGAAGTTACAGAAAAATTAAAACGTATGGCGACAGAGCGTTACACTATGATAGAATTTAAGGGCCAGGATGCACAACAGCTCCCGAATTTTGCAAAGTTTATTCTATGCAGCAATAACGAAAGAAATTTTGTTTATACAGACAAAGAGGAGGTGCGGTTCTGGGTTCGCAAGGTCGGACACCTCGACGCGGTAAATACACATATATTAGAAGCTATTCACGACGAAATACCGGCATTTCTTTACTTTCTAAACAACCGAAAATTAAGCACAGAAGAAAGAACGAGGGCTTGGTTCGATTTCGAGCTTTTGAAAACAGACGCGCTTCGGGAACTCCAGGAGCAACAACAGCCGATAATAATACAAGAAATAAAAGATTGGCTGGCAGATATGTTCGAATTTACGAAAGAAAAAACGCTTTGTTATAGCGTGGCCGATCTCCAGGAATATATAAAATACTTGCAAAATTCACGGACACCGCAAACAAAAATCCGTTTGCTAATATCCGAGCATTTAGGCCTAACAGTAAAAAGGGGACGTTACATCCTTAATTTACGCGGCGCGACATTCGACGGAGAAACCGTATTAAGGAACAGCAAAACCGGTAGTTATTTCGAATTCAAAAAAGAAAGCTTATGAATAACGACACATTAAACCTAATACTAAAAAATGAATGGTACCAACTTATAAAGAAGGGTATAAAGAAGGAAGAATACCGCGAAATAACAAGCTACTGGGAGCGGCGACTTTGCTTTTTTCCTTATGACAAGAAGCAGCCGCGCGATTTTATAACAGTACGGTTTCATAAAGGCTATACAAAAGAAAATATTCTTTTCGAGTGTAAAGGCATC
Source organism: Eubacteriales bacterium (assembly GCA_045605765.1). GTDB lineage: Bacteria > Bacillota > Clostridia > Oscillospirales > CAG-272 > SIG672. The sequence continues at coordinate 5,802 of JAZUQQ010000028.1, forward strand.
GAGATAGGAGAAGGTCGGCCAGAATGGGGCGCCAAACCTGGAAAAAAATATTTTATAATCAAATTAGGAAAGGAGATAAAATTATGATAATAATAAATAACGGTTGGTACTTTAAATACCTAGAAGATGTGGCCGAATGGCTGGGAAAAAGACACCATAGAAGTATAAATATAGCAGAAGAACTAGAAGCACAAATAACTAGCGATAAATGCGAATTTGAAATCGACGGAGTTATATATCGATATGAACAAGTTTAAAAAGTTTGAATTATGAAGATACTTTTTTTTGATACAGAGACAACCGGGCTGCCGCTCGATTACTACGAACCATATACGAACGTTAAGAACTGGCCGCGCCTGGTGCAGCTTTCCTGGATCTCAGAAGACACAGACACGAAAGAAAAAAAAGAAAATGATTTTATTATACGTCCTGAAGGTTTTACAATTCCGGAAGAAGCCGCGAAAATACATAATATAACGACCGAAATTGCAGAGCGAGACGGGGTTGATTTGAGGGCTGCTTTAAGTGATTTTGTGCAGGATATGTTATTGGCCGATTTGCAGGTAGCACACAATATAGAATTTGATAAAAATGTAATATGTAGCGAAATATACCGAACGGCAATAAAATTAATGGGTGAAAAAAAACTATTATTGGAATTCGGGTTTCGCATTCAGAACTATTTTATGAATAAAAAATCTATTTGTACTATGAAATTAGGAACGAATTTCACAAAGATAAAAACAGCCGGCGGCGATTATAAGTGGCCTAAATTGATAGAACTATATAGGCACTTTTTCGGAAGGGATTTTGAAGGACAGCACGACGCGATCGACGATATACGGGCAACGCGCGAATGTTTCTGGGAAATGGTGCGATTAACCGGCGATGAGAATTTAAACCATATAGAAAAATTACTGTTATGAAACAATTATCTTTTTTTGATAGCATCGAGCCAGAACCGGCCAGACGGCGCCAGGCGTCCGGACGTTCTGCTAATCCTATTATATTCAATGATTACGAAACCTATATAAAAAAGTTTCAGGGAAAGAAAACGACCGACGACACCTATACGCCGCGCGACGTTTTCGAAGCTGTCCTGCAGTATGTAGGATCTATTTTCGATTTAGGCGGCAAACAGATACTCCGCCCGTTTTACCCTGGTGGAGATTACCAACACGCAAGTTATCCAGCAGAAGGAGTTGTCGTCGATAATCCGCCTTTTTCGATATTCAAGAAAATAGTAAAATTCTATAGTTCCGAAAAAATACCCTTCTTTCTTTTTGGTCCTGGAATGACGATATTAAATATTATAGACCTTTGTTCGGTGGTTGTGGTGGCTGATTCTATTGTATTTGATAACGGGGAAAAAATACGCTGCAATTTTGCGACGAACCTTTTCGAAACAAACAGGATAACAACTTCTATAGAATTAACAAAGCTGCTTAGAGGTTGCAAAAGCCAGAACAATACAAACCAACTGCCGCTTTATGAATACCCGGCGCAACTGTTAAGTATTTCAGAACTGCAAACAATAGCGAGAGGGGATAACGATTTTAATTGCGAAATAGGAAAGGACGCTATAAAAATCGAATATATCAATAATAAAAAACTGTTTGGCCCTCATTTACTAGTTAGTAAGAAGAAAGCCGACGAAAAGTTTAACATAAAAAGACAGATAAAGAAGAAGGAAGAAAAGGAACGAATAGTCGTAAATTTCACAGAACAAGAAAAAATATTATGTGATATTCTCGACAAAAAGAAATAATAATCATATCTTTAATAAAACAATCAAAAGAAAACAGTATGGAAAAATTTCATTTTGAAGAAGAAGAAGAAAGCGAAATAGGAATGGCACGTCCTATGATAGAACATAATTTTGTTGAATTTCTTATTTGTAAATTTATAGGTAAAATATGGGGATCAAAGAAAATTCTTAGGTCTAAATATATTCCAGCAAACGAAGAACCAGTAACAAAAATAAGAGAGACTTTAACTCCTGATTTTACAGTAAAAGAAAGAAATACATTAAAAACAAAGCTTTTAATAGAAGTAACGAGAAATACTGATAATGATCAGGAAAAAATAAAAATTTACAAATTAATGGGAATTGAAGCCGAAATGTTTGTTTATAATTACATACAAAACAAATGGTATAAAGCAAACGAAGAGGGGATGCTCGAAGAAGGTAGTTATTGCAATTTGTTTAACTGTCTTTTAAAGGAAGCGACAGATCCTTATATTATATAAGAAATTAAAGACCAAAAGCCTGGCACAATAGGTGCCGGGCTTTTTTTTGTGCCTGAATGTGTCCAGCTGGTGAATTATGGGCACGCAAAAAAATTTATAAACGGCGTATATTTCCGCTATGATGCAGTTTTTTGTTTTTTTCTGTTTTTCAATTTTTTTTATAAAAACTGCGACAAAGCAAAAAAAACATACTAAACAAACAGAAATACAATTTATTGCAGTGTTTCAAAAACTGCGACAAACTGCGACAAACTGCGACGGCAACTGCGACGGCTGCGACAGCAACTGCGACAGAAAAAAACGATTTAAAATACTGAAAATAAGATATTTTTAATTTAGTGTTGCAGTTGTCGCAAATGTCGCAGTTTTTTAAGGTCCATAAAAAAGCCGTTAAAAACTGCCTCATTTCCTCAATTTTTTTTACAAAAAAACGTTATAAATATGCAGATTTTATATAATATACATTATATTTGCTGTATAAATACGTGGTGAATAACTGCTATATACGTGCTATATATAGGTTTTATACCTGCTAAATACTGGTTAAATGGAAAACAAAAAGATCGGAATTTTCGCCGCTATTGCTGCTATTGCGGTAGCTGCTTTTACTTACATTAAGAGCGCAACAAAACTTCTAAACTTGAAGGCGGCCTTCAACGGGCTAAAGGTCCACAAAATCGACCTTTCTAATTTATCGATCGTATTACGCGTTAATTTGGCGATCGTTAATCCGAATAAAGAAGCGCTAACGGCAACGAATGTAACAGGCAACCTACAGAAGGACGGAACCCTCGTCGCTACTTTCAACTGGGCCGGAGAAAGAACGCTGGCAGGTAATAACGCGGTTACTACAATTAATGATATAGAATTTCGCGTAATGCTAAACGCTAATACAGTAATGGCGATTTACAAAAATGGAGGGTTGAAAAATTTCGGAGATTTTGTCGTATCTGGCCGGATCACCGCCGACGGGAACACCTATCCAGTTAATACGACTATAAAGCTATAGTTATGCAGGATCTTTGGCAAATAGCGGTTAAAACAATAAAGGGGCAGCCGTTCAGGCTCCAACAGCTTGGCTCCGGTAATGCTGGATCTATTATGCGCGCTGTTCTGTCTTGTCAGGATGCAGCACAGCAACAAACAAAAGCTTTTGCCGACCGATTAAAAACTATTTACGGCCGGAACCGCCGACGCCTATTGTATGACTTATATAATACCATTTGCGCAAACGTCCGGTTACGATATGACCCGGCCGGCGTGCAACTGGTCCGAAAGCCTAGCAATGTAGTAGCAGAACGGGCGTGCGATTGCAAAAGCTACAGTTTGTTTATTTCGGCTGTTCTGGCTAACCTGGGAATAAAAAACGCTTTCCGCTTTGTGTCCTTTGGACCTGGCCGCGAAATTACACACGTATATATAATTGCTTATCCTGACGGAGGGGCGCCAGTCGTTCTCGACTGTAACCTCCGAAGCTTTAACAAGGAAACTAACTATTATAAAAAAAGAGACGTTATGGCACAAATTAGCGCTATTGGTAAATTAGAGAAGACGAACTGGAGAAACGGCCGAAGCCTGGCACAAATGACGGATCCGGAACTCGGACTGCGTATCCACATCGAAGGACTAAAAAGCGACCTACAAACACGTAGGGTAAAAAATAATCCAGCATTAGCAGCAACCATCCGCGCCGGCATCGATTACGAGGGCGACCTCCTAAAAACGTATCAAGCAGCAGTCGAGAAGGGCGGAGCATATAAGGAGCAGGCCGACGCGTTAATCGGTGCTATCGAACACGACTGGAAAACAGGGCGTTATATAAAAATGTCCCGCGCTGAATTGCTAAAGAAACGCGCGCAAGAGTGGGAAAACGGCACGCGCTATTATGATGACAGTTATATATCTGGCTGGCTTAAAAAAGCGCTAAAAAAGGCCGGATCAGCGCTTAAAACAGTAGGCAAGACAGTAGCATCGGCAACCGTTAAGACAGTAAAGGCAACAGGGAAGGCAATAGCCAGCTCGGCAAAATTGGCTGCTAATATTACGAAAATGGCCACTATTGCGCCAGTTGCCGCCCTGACGTCCAAAGGCCGCGAAGAAATAAAGAAGACGGCACAAGATATAAAAGGAAACGTACAGGAACAGGGCCAGGCGATCAAGTCAGTAACACTCGCGCCGGTTTCTTCCCTGGTGGAAGAGGTTCTCGACAATATGATGGAGGCTGGCCCGTGGTTCTTGTATGCTTACGCGATACCAGAAAGCGACATTTCAAAGTATCCGGAAGCTATACAAAAGAAGTGGAAAAAGCAAAAAGAAGCTTATGACAAGATAATAAAATTTGTCGACGTCGATAAGAGTAAATTAAACTCGATTATTAGAAGCTCTATACAAAGGAAGTTTAACGCTAGCCCTGAAGAAGTGGTCCTCGCTATTATGAATGCAGGTCTACAGGCAAAGAAAAACGACCCGGAGCACATCGGCGAACTTTTCACGGCTGCTACAGTAACCGTATTAACAGCTATAACGGCAATAGTTTCCCTAGCTGCTACAGTTGTCGGACTGATACTTAAAATAATTGGCGCGGCAAAATCTAATAAAGAGCTGGAACAAGCCGGAGCAGCTGTTAGCGACGCGGGTAAGGTTTTTGCCGGTGTGTCTGGTTCTTTTAACGGATCTTTTGACAGCGAGGGGAAATTCCAGCTTAACGAGTTTGCAAAAGGTGTACTCGATAACGTCGGAAAGGGTCAAAAATCGACGTATGGACAGTTAGCCAATACAGCTAGTAAAATGCTTTCAGGCGCAAATGGACAAGATGAAAAAGACTATTATAATAACCTTCTTACGCTATTAAAGCAGATGCAGGGTACAGCAGGTAACACTGCTATAAAGGATAACGACTTATATAAAATTATTGACTATATGGCAGCAAAAGACGGAATACAGACACAGCTCGCACAAATGCAAGGCAATCTGGCCAACTTGGAAGACGTCGGCGCGGCTTATGCCGGATTATTGGGCGATCAGTACTTAATTAATAAGGCGCTGAATTTAACGTCGAAGGAAGCATCGCAAACCGGTAACGACCCGTTAACGCTTGCAAGTGGAGGCGCGGTTACTCCTTTAACGTCGTCGACTTCTGGCTCGTCAAAAGCCGGTGTTCCCTGGTGGCTTGTTTTTGCCGGCGTAGGTTTGGCAGGTGCTTTGGTATTGTCTGGTAAAAAGAAGGACAAAAAGAAAAAGAAAAACAAACGTTAATACTAATTATTATGAGCAACATTCTAAAACGCAGCATCGCACGCGCAAAGCGCGAATTATCCCGCGTTTCAAAAAAAGTAGAGCGGGAGGAAAGATTGAAGGCGCAGAAGGACGAACTCCGCGTCCTCGAAGCTAAGATCAAGAAGGAGAAGGACACACTCGCACGCTTGCGCGGCGGGTACTCCAGAAAGAAGTAAAACAATAAAACAGATAGTAAGATGAAAAAACAAAGCTTAGACATTTCGGAAATCCTGGTCAAAACGGCCGGATCAATGGCCGGCGGCGTCGGCGCGGCTTGTTTAAAAAAGTTGCCGATAAACTCTAAAATTTCTAACGGTATTGCAATAGCAGCCGGAGCGGTTCTGCCCGTTCTGTTCCCTGGTAATACCCTGGTAGAGTCTATCGGATCTGGTATGATCGCAGTAGGCGGCCAAAAACTGCTTGCAGATGTGACCGGATCTTCACTTATTGCCGGCGTCGATGTCCCATCGGTAGCCGTCGACAACTCTATTAGCGGAGCTCCCGCAATTGCCGACGATAACGCTATTAGCGGTATTGTTCCGGCAGTAGCCAATAACAACTCGATTAGCGGTTTGGAAAGTGTAAATCCTAACGCCGTCGGTATGGACTAAAAAACAATTAATTTTTACAGATTATGCAAAATATGGCTTATTTACAGCGCCTGACTTTCGACGGATTGCAGGAGCGCTACAAACAGTATGGAGTAGAAGTGCAGCCTTCATACTTGCGTTATGAAAAGCAGCTACAAAACGGCGTAAACCATTATCCGTTTGCCTTCGAGCCCTCACCAAATGACAGCGTAACAGAAAAGAAGCTTAACAAGAACGATTTGTTCTATGTAACTTCTTTCACTTATGGTTACATCGTTATGGGAACTACTACTCCTGCAACAGAAGGAGAAACCGCAAGAACTATCAGCGAAGCAAACGCGCCTTTGCATACATTCGCAACAGATAACAATCTGGAAGCGTTGTATAATGGTTTTATCAACATTACAACTGGATCGAAGATCAATATCGAGCAAATGTCGACTTTGAATTTTAAATACGTTCCTGTCGAATTGACACCAGCCGTAACGGTTCCAGAGTTCCAAAACGACAAGGTAGCATACGCTAACGTTTCCGACCTTATGCTAGCCGGTACCAAGTCGCACAAAATCGAGCTTAACATTCCGCCAATTCCAGCCGGCGAAAATCTCATCCCGGCCGAAGCTGACGCGATCTCTAATCCTGAAGTAAAAGTCGTTTTGCAGCTTAACGGCTTTTTGCTGAAAAACGGCGCTATTATTGCACAAATGGAAAACTTCTAAAGTTCCAAAAGCCCCCGGCCAGGCGGTTATCCTGGTACCCCGCCGCTATTGGTTTAGCGCCGGGGATCTAATAAAAAACAAATAATATGATAAAAAGAAGTCGTATTTGCTGCGAAATAATCCCACATTATATCGCTATTAATGACAATTCGCAGCGTATAACACTAATCGAAAATTTGCGCCTTTCTGGTAAGGATATAGAATTCGTCGAAGTTTTCGATTATACCGCCGGTGAAGCTCACTATAATACATTATCGGACGGCACCGTCTTAAATGTAGACGAAGAGGAGCTAACAAACACCTGGTTAGTTTTGGTAAACAAAAGCCGCGAAATTATAAACCGCGTGTCTTTTACTGATATACTACAGAGACAGCTCCACGGATGCCCGCTCAGCTTGAAGGGGTTGCAGATCGATATATCTAGCAGCTATATTATGCGCACAAGCCCGAAAGCAGCCAGCGTCGGCACAACTTTACTCCTATTGTTCGGTATATCATCGACCAGAACCGACGAAGAAATAAAAGCAATTCAAAAGGAGGCGTTTGTCGATAATATAGCCGTACAGGTTGACGGATCCGGCTATCGTAATGTTTATTTTCCGGACCAGCAAAGCTTCAGAAACAGGCTTTTAACTAAAATAGAGGTCGTAAAATGCGATATTACGCCAGACGGTTATATATCGGCTTTTGCAATGCGCGCTGAAAATTACGATAACTGCCCAACTGTTACGCTAGTAGATACTAACGGGCGTATGGTAACAGACAAACTGCCGATAGCGCAAATCGCACCTTTCAAAAACGGAAATTATCCGGTATTTTTTGACGAATTCGAATTTGACGGCGTGAACATCGACTGGGCTAGATCTTTTCTTTCAGTTGAAGGCGTTATCGGCGAACAACTATTATTTAATGTGACACTAACCAAAAACTGGTAAATTATGTTAAGGGAAGAAAAAATAACAAGCTGGTACCAAAGGCAGGCGCAGCCGTGTTGGCGTCTGCTGGACGGCGACTGTACAAAGCCGGCCCAGGATGCAGAACGCCGGAACACGATATCCTCGTATATGTCTGACAATGCAGATATAGAGGAAGGCGAACAGCTGCTCGTCGATACTATAGACGAGTTGCAACCGGGCGTCTATACCCTGGAGACTTACGCCAGCCCGACCGGCAGCAAGACCCGCCGCGCCGTTTCTTTTCGACATAGTGACACAGAAGCAGCAAAACCGAACACGGGCGGGGCTATTACTGATTTTATAGGCCGCTTACGAGAGGAACGCGAGGCCGCTTTGCAGCAGGCGCGGGAAGATTTCGCAAGGCAACTGGAAATACACGACCTAAAACGCGATAACGAGAGTTTGAAAAAATTAATTTCAGACCTGAAAAGCGATAACAAGGAACTGGAGAAGCGCGCTTCCGAAATTGAAGCAAAAAAAGTTGCTTATATAGGTCAGGCCGTGGGCGCCTTCTCTAATATGTTTGCACCAGCACCGGCGCAGGCTGCTAATATAGGCGCCGTTAATGGATCCACTAACGAAGAGGAAGAAGAGAACGAGGAAGAAGGAGAGATCGAGGAAGACCCTAACAGCGACCAGGCACGGCTCACGCGTGTAATAGCAATATTACGGGAAAAGGAGCCTATCGAATGGCTAAATTTATTGGAAGGTATTGCACGAATAGCAACGACCAATCCCGAAACCTACAATATGGCTAGGAAATTTTTAATTAAATAGGAACGGTTATGGCAACAAAAATAGACGTGATCGGCTGGCAAAATCTTTATTGCAGTGCTGGAAGTTCTGTTAATGAATACGTTAATATAAGGCAGTCTTACTCTACTAATAGCGCTATTATTGGCCAGCTAAAGAAAACAGACCGATATAAAGTTCTTTCTTATGGTTACAAGACAGGAGAAAGCGACGCGGAGAAATGGTACGCAATACAGATGCCAGGCGGACAAATTGGATATTGTAGAAAAGATCTTTTGCAGTTCTATACGATCACCGACAAAGACACATATACGGACGCTGATCTCAAAACGTTTTTAGGCGATATTGTGGCCGTGAACAAGTCTATTTATTTACGCCTTCTGCAGTGTTCCGTCCTTCTCGAAGATGCAGCCAAAGCTGGCCAGGATCAAAACAAGCTTTATAATTACGCTGTAGTGTTGCGCGGATTAAATGACAGACTAGCAGCGCGGCAGCAAGAGTTTGAAACATCGACTTATTTAAAGTGCAAAACAGCTTTCGAAAGTGCGTGGAATAAGGCGTACTCAGTATATAAACGCCTGCTATCTAATATTAGCGGGATAGGCGTTGCGCCCGTTGTTATTGGTGCGGTTGTTGTCGCTATTGCGGCCGTTGCCGGTGTCTCTGCTTATGCTATTTATCAGGCATTAAAACCAAAATACGACGCATCGGTTACGGATCTTAAACAAAGCGACGAATTAAAACTCGCACTATCGACGCTAACCGCCGACCAACAAAATAAAGTCGTTGAGGACTTAGAAAAACAAATCGATGACGCCTACAACGAAGGTCGGAAGGATGCCGCCTTCTCTGGTGCCTGGGCTGTTATTAAGCCGCTGGCGTTTGCGGCCGCTGGCTGGTACCTTATCCAGCTATTTATCGATAAGCAAAAAAGAAAGGGTTAGTATTATGGCAGATTACAGGGATTTACTACCAATTATAAAAAAATGGGAGGGCGGATATGTTAACGACCCGGACGACAGCGGCGGCGCTACTAATAAAGGCGTAACGCTTGCAACTTTCCGCCAGTTCTACGGGAAAGACAAAACGGCCGAAGATCTCAAAAAGTTAACCGACGCCCAATGGCTATATATTTTCCTAAATGGTTACTGGGACAAAATGAAAGCTAGCCAGATAAATAACCAGGCTATCGCAAATATTATTGTCGATTGGGCCTGGGCTTCTGGACCGGGGACGGCTGCAAAATATGTGCAAAATATACTTGGAATAAACGCAGACGGAATAGTCGGCCCGCAAACATTACAGGCAATTAATACGGCGCCGCAAAATAGCCTTTTCGACAAAATAAAAAGCGCTCGTATTAAATTTGTCGAACAGCTGGCAGAACTGCGGCAGAAGGATAAAAAATTTCTGAACGGCTGGAAAAACCGTATTAACAGCTTTTTTTTTTCGTCAAGCGCTGCGAGTGAAGCTTTACAAAATTATGGAATTTTGGCCGGGCTCGCCGTCTTATGTATAATTCTAATATCTCGTAAAAAATGGAAACGACTATAACTCCTAATATAACAATACTAGGGAAACACCGCGTAAAAATAGTAACGGAACGTTTCCGCAAAAATGCAACAGTTAAGAATAACGGTAACTGCTGCATTACTTTCTATAATCAGGGCGAGAATACGTGCTGGCTTATGGGGGATATTAAGATAAAACCCGGACAGGCCCACGAATTCAATTTTGAAAGCGATGATTTTATAGATACGCCCTTTTCTTTAACGTTCGATAATGACGGATCCGACAAAGATATAGTCGTTACAAAAATATACAAGGAATAAATATGGGAGCTACTGGTTACATAATTAAAGGACAGAACGGCGGAAGCAGCGACCCGCAAAAGAAGGTAGAAGTTACACCGGCCGACGGTACAATCGACGTAGAGCGCGTCGAAAGCCCGGACGTTATAAACTTTCTAATAAAGACGACATACGACGGCTACGAAACAATCGACGCGGGCTCGCCTAACTATGGGGGTTATTTTCGGGCTATCCACATTAAATTTAACGAACAAAACCGCCGTTATAGACTTGTTTGTATTTTAAATGGTGGTTCTTACACTCCAGTAGCAAAAGACTTTGCATTTTACTATATTAAGTTCGGCTGGAAAACAGGTGGAGTAAACGCCGACCACTGGTATATAGAAGAATTTTCAAGGCAGGGAAACGGCGCCTTTGTTGCGTTGGAACAAATAGCGCTTAATGAATATAACGTGCTTATTCACACTCCTACCGGGTACGCTTATGCTAATATCGGGATTTTGAAGGAAGACAAA
>JAZUQQ010000029.1:0-4502 GCA_045605765.1 Eubacteriales bacterium
AGTTCTTCTACTGCTCTGTAGTCTTTTTCTGTTTCTAAACGTATCGTCAAATTTTTCATTTTTAATCCTTTCATATCTGCTGACGCTCAGGCACGAGAGGAATGCTGAGAATGTATTTGCAAACCTCTCGTTTACAATACAATCTCCAAAAGGTTGGTGTTTTTCAAACAGCACACTCCGATAAAAATATTCAAGCCGAGGCTTGTAGATATATTATAACACAAACTAACGAATAGTTCAAGGCACAGAATATAGTTTGCAACAAAAAAGAATTTTTTCGAAAACAGAACAAAAAGTTTCGTAAAGATATTGACAAATACAAGTTCGAGTGTTATAATAGAACAAACAGTTCCAAAATAGGAAGAGGTGTCGTTATGAGAGTGATGAGCGAGGAAAAACTGCAGAAGCTTGCAAGATATATTGATCAATACGCAAGAGATAATAATGGTGAGTCGCCGAGCCTTTCCGATATAATGGATTATATGGGTATGGTTAAATCCACGGCATACCGTTACGTTATGGAGCTTGAAAAACGCGGTATCATTTCATATAACGGAAAGAAAACATTGTCTTCATCGGTGCAACGCAAAATGCACGTTATGTTTAAAAGAATCCCGATTGTTGGTATGATCATATGCGGTACGCCCGATGAACAGGAAGAACACATCACAGGTTATCTCGCCGTACCTGAAGAGTGGATCGACGGAGAATGCTTCCTTCTTGAAGCTTACGGAGATTCGATGATCGATATCGGCATCGACAAAGGCGATTTGATTCTTGTGAAGAAGGCCGAAACGGCAAATGACGGCGATGTGGTGGTGGCTCTCACCGAGGATGGCAACACCCTCAAGCGCCTGTTTTGGGAGAACGGAAAGCCGAGACTCCATGCGGAGAACAAAACCTACACGGGAACAATGCTGAATTTCTATCCGAGAGAATTGACGATACAGGGAATTGCGTTGAAGGTTATCAAGGATATCAGATGAGTACGATAGAGCAAACGCTGGAAAGACTCAAGGCATCGAACTTTCGGGCAAAGTTTCATCTTTCCGAAAAAGACAAGGCGTATGTTAAAGAAAAAGGCATGGAGCTATTACGTTCGCATTGCGCGGATATAATACAAAAGCGACTTGCTCCTGCGATTATAGCAAATGACGGAAAGCAAACGCCTATGCGCGGGCATCCTGTTTTTGTTGCTCAGCACGCTTGCGCATGCTGTTGCCGAAGCTGTCTCAATAAATGGTATAACGTAAAGATCGGCGCGGAGTTGTCCGATGACCAACAGAAGAAGATAGTAAATCTTTTGATGGCATGGATAGAAGCCGAGATGGAAAAATAGGAGAAAATAATGGATAAAAACATAAAACGAATCCCAATCGCTCGTTGCCCAAATGCTGATTGCGGTAGAACGCTTTTGTTCAGCAACGATCCTCAGGACAAGCGCTATATTACGACGAGGATAGCTGACGAAAGCTATCAGGGAAAAACTATGATGTGCTCGCGGTGCAAAACAATTATTGCAATCATTGAAAAGCCGAAGGTAGCACACGGATATGTAGCTATACCGATCATAAATTACGAAAGGATAGTTCAATGATATATTTACAGAGCTTTCGAATGCCAACTCGAAATGACGAAGAAAACTATTTTGCAAACCCCGGCAATTTCAAAGCTAAACGGACTTGCTATACAACAAAATATCCTTTCGATTTGTTCCGCTATCGAGAATTGCCCGAGTTTTATTTTAACGATATAACAATATTTTGCGGTAACAACGGAAGTGGAAAAAGTAGTATATTAAATGTGATTGCGGAAAAACTTGAGCTTGAAAGAAACGCTCCGTTTAATCGTTCGGATTTTTTTGAAGACTATGTTGGTTTGTGCAATTACAAGCTAAAAAAAGCTATTCCGAAAGAAAGCAAGATTATTACCAGTGATGGCGTATTTGAAAAAGTGCTTGATATTCGCCGTATCAATGATGGTATAGATAGCAAAAGAGCTGATCTGATCGACGAATATATTGCGGAAAACAGTCCAAATGCCGAGCCTAATCGTTTGCAAGGATTAGACGATTATGATAGGTGGAAACGAGTAAGCGATATGAGAAACAGAAACCGTAGCCAATCTCGTTTTTTGAAAGAAAACCTAATGCGAAATATTCAAGAACGTTCTAATGGCGAAAGTGCATTGTCATATTTCGTTGACTCTATTCAAGAGAATGCGTTATATCTTTTGGATGAGCCTGAAAATAGCTTGTCTCCCCAAAATCAATTGCAACTGAAATATTTTATTGAAGATTCAGTAAGAAATTTTGGATGTCAATTCGTTATTTCTACACACTCTCCTTTTCTGCTTTCTTTGAAAGGTGCGAACATATACAATATCGATGAAACGCCTCCAATGCAGAGAAAATGGACAGAGCTTGATTGTGTAAAAGTATATCACGATTTCTTTGTTGAACAAAGTGATAAATTTAATTGAAAGTGATCTATCCTCCCATCAGTGAATATGGGAAGTAAGGGTGAGCATCAGAAGATATCGCAGAGCCTGCCTCTGCTTTTCTTCGGGTGCTCATTTTTCTTTTCTTCTGCTTTGGGAGTTTAGATAAATGCTTGAAAATCGGAGGTGAAGATACCCAACTTTTCTTAAACTTTTTCGTTCTCAAAACTGAATATCAACTGAAAATTGTAGACATACCGAAAAGTTGCATTTACACAAAAAATATTTATGAGGTGTAAATTGAAAAAATCTATGATAAAAAATTATGATGAACTGCCGATGTTCATCAACGCTGATTTATTAGCGGAGCTTTTCGGTGTGTCAAGAGCAAGCGCATATGAGCTTATGCGTGAGAGAAATTTTCCTTCGTTCCGCATTGGAAAAAGAATTCTTGTGTCGAGGGAAAATCTGATTGCTTGGGTGGAAAGCCGTTCTGAAAAAGGCGGTGCTCGGTGATGAAAAACAGATTCGAGTTTGACGACCTTAGCAACGAGCATTTTGAATTTTTATTAGAAAATTGTTATTTTCATTCTTCAAGAAAATATGTAAGCGAAGAGGTTAAATTCTTTGCAAAAGAAGCTATGAGTTTGCTTTGGAATATGAATGAGATATCGGTAAAGGGAATTCATTTTGAAGCTCGGGAAATTCGTGAACGCATTATATATGAGATGTCCTGTGAGGATCTCGATAGAGCAATTGCCGAAGCGATCTCTCTGAAATGGAAGATAAAATTTACTGATTTTGTTACTCTTATTTTCGAACATATTTTATTTGGAGATCGGATCGTAGAAATACAGATCGAAAAGACACGCAATGGAAACGTCGCATAACGGGGTGTCTTGAAATGTTATTCTATGGTCAAAAGCAAGAACCGTGTAAAAATTATTTTCCCGTACATAATCGGATATTTGATCTTGGTTTGTGTGCGGAGGAACTTGCAATCTATCTCTATCTTGTGCGATGCGAGGACAAGGAAACATATTCTTGTTATCCGAGTCACGCGACAATTGGTGAGAGCATAGGTCGCTCCGCGAATACGGTTCAAAAGTATGTAAAACAGCTCGAAAAGAAACGATTTATAACCACAGAACCGACGAGGATAAAAGCGAAAAACGGACGCTATTGTAACGGAAGTCTTCGTTATACGATTCGTCCGATTCAAGATGCGATCGATTACTTTGACGAGCAGCAAATGCAACGTTTGGTACAAGCCAAAATCAAAAGAGAACGAGAAGAAGCTATACGAAAATTCGATGAGAAGAGAAAGAAAATAGGGTAGTCTGAAGCTACCGATTGTAAAGCAGGATAAAGCCGTGTCTCTTCACGGCTAAAATCACATCGCCCGGCAACGCCGAGCGAAAAAAAGGAGAGATTTCAAGGCTTGTCGCTGTTTTTTAGACGGCAGGTCGTATTAATACGAGTCTCAAAAACAGAAAAAGAGAAGTTTTGAGTCTCTCCGATAAGTAAAATAAGGTGTTTTCGGCTCTTTTTGAGTCGCAAATAATAAAGGAGATGAATATATGGCAAAACAGAATAATGAAGCAATGGGTTCGACAGGGATAAGATTTAGTCGAGATCAACTTAATAGATGCGACGAAAAAAGCCGTGAGCTTGGAATTTCTAGAAATGAATTTGTGAGAGATGCGGTGGATTTTTATCTTGAATGGTTGGCAAAAGAGAACTCAGAAAAATTTTTAACGCCAGCTCTCGAATCGGTTATCGAAGCAAAGATTCGAGACACCGAGGAAAGATTGTCAAGAATTTTATTCAAATTAGCGGTCGATCAGAATATTCTTGCGTACGTTTTTATTAACGAAGGAGAATATGATGGTCGATATATTGAAGAATTAAGACAGCAGGCGATCAATGATTTGAAATCAACAAACGGAACATTAAGCGCGAGGAATATTTTGAGAGGCGATGCTAAAAGATGGCAGGATTGATATTTAAAGCTCCGTATTATAAGCCTGTAAAAAACGCAAAGAACGGTCAAAGCAGAGGAG
>JAZUQQ010000030.1:0-67372 GCA_045605765.1 Eubacteriales bacterium
TCGCATAAGCGGTGTTCCTATCACGGTTGATGGTAAACTCGTTGGTATCCTTACCAACCGCGACCTTCGCTTTGAAACCAACTTCGACCAACCCATTAAAAATATAATGACGCGCGAAAACCTAGTTACCGCGCCCGTAGGCACTACGCTTGCCGAAGCCCAAAAGATTTTGGGTAAGCACCGTATTGAAAAGTTGCCTATCGTAGATAAAGACAACAACCTTAAAGGTCTTATCACCATTAAAGATATCGAAAAAGCCGTTCAATATCCCAACTCGGCTCGCGACAAAAACGGCAGATTGCTCGTAGGCGCGGCTATCAGTAACGGTAGCAACTACCTTGATAGAGCAATGGCGCTCGTTCAATCCAAAGTTGACTGCTTGGTTATGGACTCGGCTCACGGTCATCATATCGGCGTTCTCGAAGCCGTTGAAAAAGTTAAAAACGCTTGCCCCAATGTTACTCTTATCGCGGGTAATGTCGCAACCGCAGAAGCAGCCGAAGCGCTTTATAAACGCGGAGCGGATGTCGTAAAAGTAGGTATCGGCCCCGGCTCGATTTGTACCACCCGTGTCGTAGCGGGTATCGGCGTACCCCAAGTTACCGCTATTATGGACTGTGGCGAAGTTGCCGATAAGTACGGCAAAACCATTATCGCCGACGGCGGTATCAAGTACAGCGGAGATATTCCCAAAGCTATAGCGGCAGGTGCTGACGTAGTTATGATCGGTTCGCTTCTCGCAGGCTGTGAGGAGAGCCCCGGAGAAATTGAGATCTATCAAGGAAGAAACTTCAAGGTCTATCGCGGAATGGGTTCGCTTGCGGCTATGGAAAAGGGAAGTGGAGACAGATATTTCCAGACTGGAACTACCAAGAAGGTTCCCGAAGGCGTTGAAGGACGCGTTCCCTATAAGGGACTTCTAGCAGATACCGTATTTCAGCTTATTGGCGGACTTCGTTCCTGCATGGGCTACTGCGGAACGGGTACTATCGAGCTTCTTAAAACGAACGGCAAGTTCGTAAGAATTACCGGTGCAGGACTTCGCGAATCTCATCCTCACGACATAAGTATTACCAAGGAAGCACCCAATTACAGCGCACAGAACTAAAAATAATACTATAAAATCCCGCGCACTGAAAAAACGCGGGATTTTGCTTTTCTGAATTAAAAGGGCGAAAACTGTTGACAAAAATCCATGTTTAGTGTATAATAATTCTGTTTTGCACTACTATAAAATTAAACGATCATATTATATAGATACCTGTTCGAAAGGAAGATGTTTTATGAATCAATGGAGAAATTTTAAAGAAGGTAATTGGAACAAAGAAATAGATGTAAGTGATTTTATAAAGAAAAATTATACTCCTTACGAAGGAAATGCTGATTTCCTTGAAGGAACTACCGAGCGCACCGATGCAGTTATGACAAGGGTTAATGACCTTCTCATCGAAGAAAACCAAAAGGGCGGTGTGCTCAAAATAGACACCGATCATGTTTCATCCATACTTTCGCATAAGCCCGGATACGTTATTAAAAGCAAAGATATAATTCTCGGTCTTCAAACGGACGAGCCTCTTAAAAGAGCGGTAAATCCGTTTGCAGGATACAGAAATGCGGTTCAGGCTTGTCAGGCATACGGGTATGAGATCGGTGACAACGTTCATAACGAATTCAAATACCGTACCACTCATAATACAGGCGTTTTCAGAGCATATACCGACACTATGAGAAAGGCGAGACACGCCGGCGTGCTTACCGGACTTCCCGATGCATACGCAAGAGGAAGAATTATCGGTGATTACCGCAGAATTGCGCTTTACGGTATGGACTACCTTATAAATGAGCGTGTAAAGGATAAAAAGCGTATTAGCGAAAGAGATATGGATGCGGAGACCATTCAGCTTGTTGAAGATATTGAAAAACAGCTTGACTTTATGAAGCAACTTGTTACTATGGCGTCTCAGTACGGTTGTGATATAACTCGCCCCGCAGACAATGCATACGAGGCAATCCAGTGGCTCTATTTCGGATATCTTGGAGCTGTCAAGGAGCAGAACGGTGCTGCTAACAGTATCGGACGCATTTCTTCGTTTATCGATATTTATATACAGCGTGATCTCGATGAGGGAACGCTTGATGAGCTTCATGCGCAGGAGCTTATCGACGATCTCGTAGTCAAGATGCGCCTTGTACGCCATCTCCGTACACCCGAATATAATAACCTTTTCGCAGGAGATCCCGTCTGGGTTACCTGCTCGCTCGCAGGTATGTGCGAGGATGGCAGAACGATGGTTACAAAGACCTGCTACCGTTTTCTGCAAACGCTTTACAATCTCGGACCGAGCGCAGAGCCCAATATCACGGTTCTCTGGTCGCAAAATCTTCCCGAAAGCTTCAAGAAATTCTGTGCTAAGGTATCGATAGATACCGATTCGATACAATACGAAAATGACGACGTTATGAGACGCGATTTCGGTGACGATTATTCTATTGCTTGCTGCGTATCCGCGATGAAGACCGGCAAACAGATGCAGTTCTTCGGAGCAAGATGCAATCTTGCAAAGGTGCTTCTTATGGCACTCAACGGTGGTAAAGATGAGGTTCACGGCGAGCAGATTGCTCCCGAAGGGGAATCTTTTCCCGAAGCAGTCCTCGATTACGATAAGGTTATCGAAGCATTCAAAACCTATGTGTCGTGGATGGCTAAGCTATATGTCAATACGATGAACGTTATCCATTATATGCACGACAGATATGCCTATGAGAGACTTATGATGTCCTTACACGATGTCGAACCCGAAAGACTTATGGCGTTTGGAATCAGCGGGCTTAGCGTGCTTACCGACAGTCTGAGTGCGATAAAATATGCAAAGGTAACTCCTATAAAGGATGAGCGCGGAATAATCGTTGACTTTAAGACAGAAGGGGAGTTCCCGAAGTACGGAAACGACGATGATAGAGTTGACTCGATAGCAAAGTGGATAACCCAGTTCTTCTATACGGAGCTTTGCAAGACCAAGACTTACAGAGGTGCAAGGCATACGCTTTCGGTGCTCACGATTACTTCAAATGTCGTTTATGGACAAAAAACGGGCGCAACACCTGACGGAAGAAAAGCAGGAGAGCCCTTCGCTCCGGGTGCAAATCCGATGCATGGACGCGACAGTGAGGGTGCGCTTTCTTCGCTAAACTCGGTTGCAAAGATATGTTACGATTGCTGTCAGGACGGTATCTCTAATACGTTCTCGATTACTCCCGATACTCTGGGAGAAAACGATGATAACAGAGTTGAAAATCTTGTAAACGTTCTTGACGGATATTTTGTTCAGGACGCACATCATCTCAACGTAAATGTTTTAAACCGTCAGAAGCTTATTGATGCTATGAATGACCCTACGCTGTATCCTTCGCTTACTATCAGGGTCAGCGGATATGCAGTCAACTTCAA
Source organism: Eubacteriales bacterium (assembly GCA_045605765.1). GTDB lineage: Bacteria > Bacillota > Clostridia > Oscillospirales > CAG-272 > SIG672. The sequence continues at coordinate 3,449 of JAZUQQ010000030.1, forward strand.
TAATCTGACTAAGGATAAACAGCTCGAAGTTATTTCGAGAACCTTCCACGAGAAGATGTAATTATGGTAGGATATATTCATTCCTTTGAAAGTCTCGCCGCCCTCGATGGCGGCGGGCTTCGTTTCGCCGTATTTCTGGCCTCGTGCCCGCTTAGATGTGCCTATTGCCATAATCCTGATATGTGGCATCTGTCGAGTTCAAAAATAGAGATGACGCCCGAGGAACTTGTTAAAAAGGTGTCTCGATATAAGCCATATTTCAAAAAGGACGGCGGCGTTACCTTTATTGGCGGGGAACCTCTTATGCAGGCAAGTTTTATTTCAGAAACAGTACCGCTGCTTAGTGCGGCAAGGATCTCTTACGTTATCGATACATCAGGGATTACTGAGCTGAGCGACCATGTAAAATATGTACTTACACGTGCGGAGCGTGTGCTACTCGACCTTAAATTCTGGGATAATGAAAGTTATCTTGAATATACGGGCAAAAATATGGAGAACGTACTTAAAACTCTCGATTTTCTGGAGAGTATCGGTAAAAATACGGTAATTCGAACCGTAATAATTCCTGACGTAAACGATAGTGAAGAAGTTGTTGAGAAATATCTACCGTACATTCAAAATAAAAAATGCGTGGAGAAATACGAGCTTCTTGCATTCCATACGATGGGTTTTTTTAAGTACAAAGAACTCGGTATAAAAAATAGATTTTTAGATAAGAGCGCACTCGATAAAGTAAAAAAGGATAGGCTTCAAGCTTTTGTTGATGAAAAACTAAATAAATAAAAATGTGCACATTGACCTTTTGGGGGTAGTGTGCACACTTTTTATTGTATTGAATGTTCTTTGGCTATCTTTTACGCTACTTTCTTCAAAAAGTTTGCGTTCGGACGGTTGCCTTGATAGGTGTATCTGGACGATTTATCTTCTGTCAGTAATGTTTTCCATAAGGCTTTTGAAGAATTTACTTTTTACTTTACGTCAAAATATTTTGCCGCGTTGTTGTAGCAAATGCCGCGAACGATCTCTTCAAGCTGAGCGTAGTCTGCGGGATATTCTCCGTTTTCTACCCACTCACCGATGAGATTGCAAAGTATTCTTCTGAAATATTCGTGACGTGTATATGAAAGGAAGCTACGCGAGTCGGTAAGCATACCGACGAAGTTTCCGAGGACAGAAAGGTTGGCAAGCGATTTGAGCTGAGCTTCCATCCCGGTCTTGGTATCGTTGAACCACCAAGCCGAACCGTGCTGGATCTTGCCTGCAATTTCACTTCCCTGAAAAGCACCGATTATCGTGCCGATAAGCTCGTTGTCATGGGGATTAAGTGAATATATGATGGTTTTGGGAAGAAGAGCGTCCTTTTCAAGCGCGTTGAGGAAGTCTGTGATGGCGAAACCGCAGTCACGTACAGAAATACAGTCAAATCCTGTGTCGGGACCGAGACGTTCGAACATAGCGGAGTTTGTATTTCTCTGTGCACCATAGTGAAGCTGCATTACGATACCGCGTCTTGCATACTCACGTCCGAGGTGAAGAATAATGGCGGTCTTGTATTTGTCCGCTTCAAGTTGAGTTATCTTTTCGCCTGCCATAACCTTTGAGAAAATTGCTTCGACTTCTGCGTCGGTTGCTTCTTCGTATATAACGTAGTCAAGTCCGTGATCGGTAGCCCTGCATCCGAGCTCACAGAAATAGTCCAAACGCTTTGAAAGAGCTTTTTTTACGTCATTTGCGCTCTTTATTTCAATTTCAGATACCGAGGAAAGCTTTTCAAGGTATTCTTTAAAGCCTGATTTTTCTATGTTTACTGCTTTGTCAGGGCGATAAGAGGGAAGTACTGCAACGGGAAATCTGCCTTCGTCACGGAGCTTTTTGTGCCACTCAAGCGAGTCAATGGGATCGTCGGTCGTGCCTATCATCTTTACGTTCGATTTGAGTATTATATTGCGAACGGTCATATCGTCGCTTTTGAGCTTTTCGTTGCAAAGCTCCCAAACCTCTTTTGCGGTGTCCTTATTAAGGACTCCGTTATATCCAAAATATTTTTTGAGTTCGAGATGAGTCCAGTGGTACATCGGATTTCCGATAGCCTTTGGAAGCATCTCGGCGAAGTGCATAAACTTCGTATAATCGTCAGAATCGCCCGTTATCTCGTTCTCGAAGATTCCGTTGCTTCTTATAAGACGCCATTTGTAATGGTCTCCGCCAAGCCATATCTGAGTGATATTATCAAATCTTCTATCCTCGTATATTTCCTGAGGATTGATATGACAATGATAATCGATTATCGGCATTTCGCTTGCATAGTTGTGATAAAGATTCTGTGCCGTCTTGGTTTTCAGAAGGAAGTTTTTGTCCATAAATTTCATAATTCTACCTCTTTTTTAATCCTTGTTACCTCTTATTTTTCCCAAACAATCTTTTATGGTGTAATAGGCTTACTTGGAATTATCGAACTATCTTTTAATGTAACATAGTGTTATAATTCATAAATATGATCGTTTGAACAAGAATATTTATATATAATTATATCTAATTATATCGCAAAAATATGAACATTCGGTTACGCAAACGATGAAAAAATTGACATATACTATACATAAAATGACATATTCTACTATTCAGTTGACATAAACTACTTTTTGTGTTATACTTAATCATGAACTCAGTTCCTGTTAAACTTAGGGGTGTCCATATGAAAGTTACGAAAATACGTCACGCTTGGCCCGAGGGTAAAAATTTTGAAATAATTAGACCGAACGGAACGCTTGACGACTATATATTTCTGCATTTTTGGAATCCTATGCAGCTTTTTTACCGCGGAAAAATGATAACTACGCTTCCGAATGCTTGTATAATATTTTCTCCGGGGGCTATGCAGCATTTTGGAAGCAAGGATGCCTGCGTTCACGACTGGATGCACATTACCGCTGATGTCGGTCAACTGCTTGATGAATACGGTATAGAGACAGAGCGTCTATACTATCCGAAAAATCACGAGTTTATAACCGATCTTGTACGCAAGATCGAGATTGAGATCAAATCGCATTATTCATATGGCGAAGAGCTTTCCCAAAGTTTCTTACGAGAACTTCTTCTTCGTTTTGCCAGAGAAGTGAGCTTTGCCGAGGATAGTGAGAATCTTAACGGTCAAACCAAACAACAGCTAAAGCATCTTCGCGGACTGCTTCATTCCGACTATACCAAAAGGTGGAATGTTTCGGATATGGCTAACTATATTAATCTAAGCACGTCATACCTTTACTCGGCGTACAAGAAACTCTACGGTGTATCCCCTGTGCAAGATCTTATAAATATACGTATACAACGAGCGAAAAGTATGCTTGCAGAGTCTCAGAAGAGCGTGAGTGAGATCGCGGCGATGATAGGATATTCAAACCCCTCGCACTTTATACGACAGTTCACTAAGAATGTCGGAGTATCTCCGCTGAAATACAGACAGAATAATCTGCTTGAACATAGAGATATACTTTAATCATCATATTGTTTTCAGTAATGCACATACTTCTAAGAATAATATGGTAACACGAAATTGATGCAAAGGAGTGAAAAGGCGTAGATATGAAGGTTATCGATGTAAAGCACGCGTGGATAAAAGACGAGCTTATTATTGACCGTCCCGACGGATTTGCCGATATGTACCTCTTTTTGCATTTTTGGAATCCTATGCAGGTTATGTCCGATAATAAAAAGATGTTTACGAGCTCTAACGCATGTATAATATATTCGCCCGGTGAAGCGCAGTTTGCAACGACCAGTGGAAAGTGGCAACACGATTGGGTGATAGTTACTCCTGAAATAAAGGATACTCTTGATAAGTTGGATATTGAGACGGGAAGAATATATTATCCCAGAAATTATAAATTTATAACCGATATAATACGTAAAATAGAGATAGAGCACGCGGTGAACGATAAGTATTCCGATGAAATATGTGAGTGCCTACTGACCGAATTATTTACAGTTTTTTCACGCGAGATAAGTGATAATAAAAATAGCGGAGGTCTTAATAGACAAACAAGGGTGCAGCTTGAACAGCTTCGAAAAGATATTAGCGTAAATTATACCAAGAAATGGGATATAAATGATATGGCCAACTATATTAATTTGAGTCCGTCGTATCTATATTCAGCGTATAAGAAGCTTTACGGTGTATCTCCTATACAAGATCTTATAAATACTCGCATACAACATTCGAAAACAATGCTTGCTGAAACACAGCGTTCGATAAAGGATATATCCGAATGGTTGGGATACACCTATCCGTCGCATTTCATTCGTCAATTTACCAAAAAGGTAGGAATCTCTCCGCTTAAATATCGACAAAATAATATGCTTGAACACAGAAACGATTTTATACTTCCCAAGGGAACGTGAAGACGCTGAACAGATCCGTTACAGACAGATCTTTCGGCGTTTTCTATTTCGATGAAAATATTGACTTTGGGGTATTCGACAAAAATGACAATAATATTGACAAAAGCAATGTCTTATGGTAAATTTATATAATGTATAAATTACAGGCAGAGGATATGAGGAATGAAAAGAAAGATTATTTCACTTGCTTTCTTGAGTGTGCTTTTTGTGTTCAATATTTCATCTATGGCGGTTCTAAGAAGTTTTGCTCTCACTTCGGAGGAAACTGATGTTTGGGACGGCACCGTGTCAAGTTCTTTCGAATCGGGAAGCGGTACGAAAAATGACCCGTACATAATAAAAACACCCGAACAATTTGCATATTTCTCAAAGACGGTGAATGACGGGAACAGTTATGAAGGGGAATATATAAAGCTTGTATGCGATTTGGTTATGAACGATGAGAGCTTCGTTTTTGAATCTGACAGCGGTCTTGTAAAAGTCACCAACGGTATCGAAAAAATATATATAGGCACCGGAATAAAGGGTGACAAAAGCTCTGCGAACGATGTGTTTGATAATACGGCGAGTCTGGGCGGAAAATTCTATCTTTCCAATCTTTCTGATAATACCGGAGCTTACTCGGGAAAACTTAATGTTTTTCAACCTATAGGAAAATTTCAATTTCCTTTTTCGGGTACCTTTGACGGAGGATCATACAGCATTTCCGGACTTTATATCAGAGTTCCTGCCAAGGATCGTATAGGTGTCTTTGGATATACGGACGGCGCTGATATCTTTGGATTATCCGTAGAAAATTCTTTTATTATGGGTAACTCATACGTTGGGTCGTTGCTTGGCGAAGCCGACTCTTCCACCGTTAAAAACTGTTATAGCGATGCCGTTGTATGCGGTAATGAAAATGTGGGCGGAATATGCGGGATCCTAACCGGAACCAAATTATCATCCTCTTTTAACATTGGAACGGTTTGCGCAAACGCTTTTGCAGGCGGTGTTGTGGGTCTCAATATCGGTAATATATGCGATATTTACAATTCGGGTATAGTTTGTGCAGTTGGAAAAGCCGGAGGATTGGTTGGAAAAAACTGCGGTGTTATAGAAACTGGTTATAGCGCAGGCAAAGTTAATTCAGAGGAGTCGGCAGATCCTATTACGATAGCACAGGGCGGAACTGCTAAAAATGTTTTTTACGTGGCGGGATCGGTTCAGGGTAATTCTTCCGGATTTACAGAGGAGCAGATGAGGAACGAGGCATCGTTCGTCGGATTTGATTTTAATGATAAGTGGGAGATAGGAGTATCCGAGAATTATAATTATCCTACGCTGGTTTCAGTAAAGCATAAAAGCATTGAGCACCTTTATGATAACGTGTGTGATAGTGTTTGCAATATGTGCGGTCATATTCGTGAAACTAGCCACAATTACCGTACTTCTTGGTCGCGGAGTTCTGAGTATCATTTCTATGAATGTACAGTTTGTGGAGATGAAACGGAAAAATCCGGCCATATATATGACGATGCTTGCGATAGTATTTGTAACGTATGCGAGTATGATAGAAATACTTTCCATAATTACGCTACTGCTTGGAGTTCGGACAAAAACGTTCATTGGCACGAATGTCTCTCTTGCGGAGATAAAAAAGATATTTCAGACCATGTTCCCGGCAAAGACGCGACCGCGACGACCGCACAGGTCTGCAAAATATGTCAATATACGATAAAGGAGCCAACAGTTCATAAGCATGCGTTTGTAGGGGCTTGGAGGCAAGGAGATAACGGGCATTACAAAGAGTGTTCGTGCGGTGAAAAGAGTAGCTCTGAGCCGCACAAATGGAATGACGGCGTGATAACAGAGGTTCCGAGTGAGAACAATGAAGGAATCAAGACTTTTACTTGTACGCTCTGCTCGGCAGAGAAAATCGAGAAGGTGGATAAGCTTCCAAGCGGAGCGGATAATACTGACGGCTCAAATGACGATCAAAACGATACTAATGATGACGAAAATAAAGATGGCAACGAAGAGATAAAACAAGAACAGGACAGCTCAAAGAAAGATGATTTAAGTGACGAGAACGATAGAGATGGAAGAGAGAACTTGGGCATAGCTATTGGCGTGGCTTCTCTTGGGGTATCACTTGTGAATCTTATTCTTTTTGCAACCATTATCGTTCTTTTGATCAAAAAGAAAAAATAATATAACGAGGAGAAGCGTGGCTTTCTCCTCGTTTTTGTCTTAAAGAGAATATTGCATATAGACATCTCCGTCAAGGCTTTTCCAGAAAAATGAGTTTCCTTCAAGTGTCATATAGCCATTCCAAGAATTCTCCTTCGGTATGGATACCGAACCCGGATTCATATAGATGCATTTTTCCGATTGTTCGCATTTTGGAATATGTGTGTGACCGTGAAGCAGAATGTCTGTGCTTGATATTGGCGGAAGATTAGTTATATTAAATTTGTGTCCGTGCGTGATGAATACTATGCGGTCTTCAATTGGAATTATGGCATATTCTGCCAGTATAGGAAAATCGAGAACCATCTGATCTACTTCCGTGTCACAGTTTCCACGAACGCAAAGAAGCTTATCTTTCATTGCGTTAAGCATTTGAATGATCTTTTTGGGATCGTATTCCAAGGGAAGATCATTTCTAGGACCGTGATAAAGAATATCTCCGAGAAGGATCATTCTGTCGGCTTTTTCTTTTTCAAAAGCTGATAGTAGTTTTTGGCAATAATACGCCGAGCCGTGTATGTCGGAGGCTATGATAAATTTCATATTTTAACTACCTTTCAAAGGAAGATGTGTTCCTTGATTTTATCATATTCGGCTGAAAATGTCAATATATGTTTTCGGATAAGGAACAGGTGTTTTACTATGTGTATTTTACAGAAATAGTTGTGTGAGATCGTGGTACCGGAAAAGTGCAAAAATCTCAAAAAGATATTTCATTAACAAAAAGTTTTATTTTATTTTTAAATGTTCTTCCCATTCTGTTGACATATATGAAGTAAAATGATATAATATTACGTAAAACATACTGGTAATGCAAATGTATCCTTGGTAGATTCTCCCCAAGGGTTTTGCTCGGAAAATTGCAATGACAGGAAATTGAAAGGAAACTGTAACAATGACTACAAAAGAACTTGCACTCGTTGCGGCAAAAGCAAGAAAACTTTGTGTCGAAGCAGTATTCAGAGCTGCTTCGGGACATCCTGGTGGCGCACTGTCCTCGGCTGACATTATGACAACGCTTTATTTTGAGAGAATGAGAGTCGATCCCAAGAATCCGAAATGGGCTGACAGAGACCGTTTCGTTCTTTCCAAGGGTCATAGCTCTCCCGGACTTTACGGAGTGCTTGCTCTTCGTGGCTTTTTTTCCGAAGAAGATGTAAAGATGTTCAGGAGTATTGAAAGCCATATGTCCGGACACGCAGAAATGCGCAAGATAAACGGAATAGATATGTCCACAGGATCGCTTGGACAGGGAATTTCTGCCGCAGTAGGTATGGCGATGGCAGGAAAGCTTGACAAGAAGGATTACCGCGTTTATGCGCTTCTTGGAGACGGCGAGATCGAAGAGGGACAGGTGTGGGAGGCTATGATGGCGGGAGCAAAGTATAAGCTCGATAACCTATGCGCCTTCGTTGACGTAAATGGACTTCAAATCGACGGACCTACCTCGGTAGTAATGCCTTCTGAGCCGCTCGATCAGAAATTCGCTTCATTTGGTTGGAATGTTATAAAAATAGACGGTCATAACTTCGATGAAATAATCTCAGCACTCGATGAGGCTCAGGAGTGTAAGGGTAAACCCACGATGATCCTTGCAAAGACTACCAAGGGTAAGGGCGTATCTTTTATGGAAAATAGTGTCTCGTGGCATGGAAAAGCACCTAATGCAGACGAATACGAAATAGCAGTCAAAGATATTGACAAAATAATTTCCGAGTTGGAGGGCAAATGAAATGGCAGATAAGATAGCAACCAGAGAAGCATACGGAAAGGCACTCGTCGCCCTTGCGGAAAAATATCCGAACTATTTAGTTCTTGACGCAGACCTCGCCGAAGCTACCAAAACGATAGCATTCTCCAAGGCGTATCCTGATAGATTTTTTGATATGGGTATTGCAGAGGCTAATATGGTAGGCGTTGCGGCAGGACTTTCGACCTGTGGAAAGAAGGTCTTTGCAAACTCCTTTGCCATGTTTGCGGCGGGCAGAGCATTTGAACAGGTAAGAAACTCGGTAGCATATCCCGCGCTTAACGTTGCAGTCGTTGGTTCTCACGGCGGGCTTTCAGTAGGCGAGGACGGAGCTACCCATCAGTGCTGTGAGGACATTGCTCTTATGCGTACTCTCCCCGGAATGACGGTCATAGTGCCTTGCGATGCAAACGAGATGACTCTGGCAGTCGAGGCGATTCTTAATCACGACGGTCCCGTTTATCTGCGTCTCGGCAGACTTGCCGTTGACGTAGTTACCGACAGCGTTCCTAACTATAAGTTTAAGATCGGAAAGGGATGTACCCTTAAAGAGGGAAGCGACGTTACCGTAGTAGCTACGGGTATGATGGTTCAAATGGCTCTTGAAGCCGCCGAAAAGCTCGCCAAAGAGGGAATATCGGTGAGAGTTATTGATATGCATACGATAAAGCCGCTCGATACAGAGATACTTCTAAAAGCGGCAAAGGAAACGGGTGCTATTGTTACCACCGAGGAGCATAGCGTTATCGGCGGACTCGGAGCGGCAGTATGTGAATATCTTGCAGAGGCTTGTCCCGTTCCCGTTATACGTCACGGAGTAAACGATGAATTCGGACGCTCGGGAAAAGCGGCGCTCGTGCTTGAAAAGTACGGACTTACCGCCGACTCGATCGCAGATAAATGCAGAAAAGCGATCGCGCTGAAAAAATAAATGAAATAAGACCACCGATCAATCGGTGGTCTTGATTTTTAGTGATGATAATCACGCATTTTAAAGGTGTATTGTCTGAATTTGAGCATATATGCGTGATGCTCTTTGTCAGTTAGTTTACCTTGTGCGTAAAGTTCCCCAGTTCGCTTTTCGAGTTTAAGTCTCGATGCGTGAGCAAGATCCTTGTAATTGTTCATAAGATACTGATCAATATCGTTTATTATAAGGTCAAGCTCTTTTATCGCTTTTGATTTAAAGAAAAACATTATGCGTTGTATCCGAGAGCAAAGGCTTTCTTGTTCATCTCAACAAACTTGGGTGCGACCGTGTTCTCGATAGCGGATATCCACTTTTCGTAGGGAATATCGAAATATTTTGCAAGTCTGCCCATAAGCACGATATTGACTGCCTTGGAGGAGCCTGCCTCGCTTGCGAGTGAGAGTGCATCAAGCGCGTCCGGACTTATTCCGAGAGAGTCGAGCTTTTCGAGTGCATCGTGAGGATATTCGGAGACTCCCGTTATTACAGGCATGGGATCGATCTCCTGAGTGTTTACTATGATCTTACCGCCGTCTTTTAAGTATGCCGCCCATCTTGCAGCTTCGATCTTTTCGAAAGAAACGATGAAATCCGCTTCTTTTTCGCATATAATGGGCGAATATACCTTTTCGCCGAATTTAACGTATGTAATAACGCTTCCGCCGCGCTGGCTCATTCCGTGAACCTCGGAAACCTTTACGTCGTACCCCTCGTCAACGAGGAGTCTACCGAGAAGCTTACTTGCAAGAAGCGATCCCTGACCTCCGACACCTGAAATTATAATATTAGTAGTTTTCATATCTGTTACTTTCCTTTCTGTCGAAGATCAGTTGATAGCGTCAAACGCGCAAAGCTGAGTGCATACGCCGCAACCAACACAAAGGGTGTTATCAATTACAGCCTTGCCGTTCTTCATACTGATGGCAGGGCAACCGAGTCGCATACAGCTCTTGCAGGAGCGGCACTTGTCGGCGTCAACTATTACGGGATCCTTGGGTTTTACGTATTTGAGGAGTACGCAAGGACGGCGAGAGATGATGACCGAGGGCTCGTCTGCGGAGAGCTCCTCCTTAATAGCACTGTCACACGCTTTAAGATCGTAGGGATCGACTACGCGAACACGATTTATTCCGACCGCGTGGCAGAGCGTTTCAAGATCTATCTTGCTTGCAGGATCGCCCTTGATGTTGTATCCGGTCGTCGGGTTTTGCTGATGTCCGGTCATTCCGGTAATCGAGTTGTCAAGAATGATTACGGTCGAATTAGATCCGTTATATGCGATGTTTACAAGTCCGGTGATTCCTGAGTGAATAAAGGTGGAATCGCCGATTACGGCAACGCATTTTCCGTCAAAGCCTGCTTTGTTGAAGCCGTGAAGACCGGAAACTGATGCACCCATACAAAGAGTAGAATCGAGCGCGTTGAGCGGAGCCTGGGCGCCGAGAGTGTAGCATCCAATGTCTCCGAGAACGGTTATCTTGTTCTTTGCAAGAATGTAGAACATACCTCTGTGAGGGCAGCCTGCACACATAACGGGCGGACGGACGGGAACGTTCGGGAGCTCTGATGAAACACCTGATACATCTGCTCCGAGTGCCTTTGCGATAATAGTCTGTGAAAATTCTCCGATAGGGGAGAAAAGTGATTTTCCTTCTACGATGAGTCCAAGACATTTGCAGAATTCTTCAATAACCGGATCTAGCTCCTCGATAACGATGAGTCTGTCGACCTTCGATGCAAAATCCTTTATCATCTTGGGTGGAAGGGGATTTATCATTCCCAGTTTGAGTACCGAGTATTTGTCGCCAAATACCTCTTTTACGTATTGATAAGAGGTTCCGGAGGTTATAATTCCTATTGAGGAGTCGCCGTATTCAACGGTATTTAGTGGTGAGGTCTCTGCATATTCTGCGAGCTTCTTCGTGCGCTCCTCTACGAATGGGTGGCGGAGCTTTGCATAAGCAGGCATCATTATGTATTTCTGAGGCTTTTTCTCGTAAGGAGGTAGTGTTCGCTCGGCTCTCTCGCAAAGCTCGGTTATGCTTTGGGAATGGGCTATTCTTGTGCACATTCTTATCATTACGGGAGTGTCGAACTGCTCTGAAATGTCAAATGCAAGCTTTGCAAAATTCTTCGCTTCTGACGAATCTGCGGGCTCGAGCATCGGTACCTTGGAAGCGATCGCGTATCTGCGCGAATCCTGCTCGTTCTGCGAGGAGTGCATTCCGGGGTCGTCAGCAACGCAGATAACTAGACCGCCGTTTACACCCGTGTACGAGAGAGTAAAGAGCGGGTCTGCCGCTACGTTCATACCAACGTGCTTCATTGCACAGGCGGCACGTGCACCTGCGAGAGATGCGCCGAACGCGGTTTCAAGGGCGACTTTTTCGTTTGGCGCCCATTCGCAGTATATTTCATTGTATTTTGCGGCAAATTCTGTGATCTCGGTTGAGGGAGTGCCGGGATAGCTCGATATTACCGAGCAGGAGGCTTCCCAAAGACCTCTCGCAAGGGCTTCGTTTCCTATTAAAAGTTTTTTCATAGTGATTTATCGGAATAAAATTCCTGTCCTTTCTGCCTTGCGGCGTTTCGTTTAATATTTTAAATTGTCAAAGTAAAAGCTATTGACAAAAAGATTTTAAGTTGTTATAATTATAAAAGAACTTTGAGAGCTTGAAGGCGAAACTGTAATGATAATTGATTTTCATACTCATATTTTTCCCGACCGTATAGCAGAGAAAACTATCAAAATGCTATCTGAAAAGGCGGGATTTCCGAATTATCTAGATGCAAGAGCCGAGAGTCTTCTTTCGTCGATGAAGTCAGGCGGCATAGATAAATCGGTTCTGCTTCCCGCACTGACTGCACCTAAGCAGTTTGATTCGGTTAACCGATATACGCTTGAAACTGCCGGGGCGAGCGAGGGAAGACTGATACCGTTCGGTGGGATACACCCAGACTGCGACGACGTTTCACAAAAGATAAAATTTCTCGCAGATAGCGGATTTTACGGAATAAAGCTTCACCCTGACTATCAGGCTACCTATATCGACGATGAAAAGTATGTAAATATTATAACGCTTGCCGTAAAAAACGGAATTGCAGTAACGATACACGCCGGAGTTGACTGTGGACTGCCGGATCCTGTGCACTGTCCGCCTGAACGCTCCTGCAAAATGCTCGAAAGAGTTTTTGCGGCAACGCAGGGATACGAAAAGAAAATCGTGCTTGCTCATATGGGCGGTTATATGCAGGGAGAGGACGTGCTTTCTCTTTTGTGCGGGGCAGATGTCTTTTTCGATACGGGATTTACGCTTTTCGAAAAGGATATAGAGATGACGCGCAAAATAATAGAAAGGCATGGCGCGGACAATGTTTTGTTCGCTACCGATTCTCCGTGGGCTCCTCAGAGTGATTACCTAGAAGCGCTTAAAAATCTCGAGCTTGGTGAGAGCAATACTAAAAGGATACTCGGCGGAAATGCCGCGAAGCTTCTCGGCTTGTAAAAATCATTTACCATTATAACAGAGATCAACGTGAATTTCAATAGTTTTTAAATAAAAACCGCATATTTTGCGATGTTAAAATATAGCAAATACAAATAAAAGCAAGGATGGTTTATAAAATGTTAAGTCAACACAAGGAAAGAGATACGACACTTCTTTTCAAAACGCTCGCAAAGCTCAAAAATGAGGAGGAATTCCGTATGTTTTTCGAGGATCTGTGCACGTATAAAGAGATTGAGCAGATGACACAGCGTCTTGAAAGCGCGTGTTATCTTCTTGACGGAGAAACATACTCTTATATAATTGACGAGACTAAGATCTCGTCGGCAACGCTTAGCCGTATTTCGAGATGTATCCAACACGGAAGCGGAGGATATAATAAGCTTTTAGTTGATATCCGCGAAGAAGAGGACGATTAATAGGTAATCGACAGCCGCTAAAAATGGCTGTCGATGTAAATTTCTGCTCGTAGCGTAGCTGGATAACGCACAAGACTCCGACTCTTGAGATCGCAGGTTCAAATCCTGTCGGGCAGGTGAAAAACACGGATACGGAGATGCCGTATCCGTGTTTTTTTCTCTTACTTCAAAATGAAAAATCTCGCAATTTCGCGAAGCGAATTTGCTAATTTGCGCAAAGTGGGTAAACGATAAAGGTGAACGTAGGCGCAAATTTAGGTTCAGAATCCTGTCGGGCAGGAGTATTATTTTTTTTCTTTCACCTTGTTCTCCGCGGCGACGAGGGTGTTTTGTAAAAGCATAGTTATCGTCATAGGTCCAACTCCGCCGGGAACGGGAGTTATGTAAGATGCTTTTTCGGAAACGGTGGCAAAATCAACGTCACCCGTGAGCTTGCCGTCTGCACGGCGATTCATTCCGACGTCGATAACGACTGCGCCGTCCTTGACCATATCTCCCGTGATGAAATCGGCTTTGCCGATAGCAACTACGAGAATGTCAGCGCGGCGGGTGACCTCGGCGAGATCTTTCGTGCGCGAATGACAGACTGTGACAGTTCCGTTTGCTTGAAGCAGAAGCATTGCCATAGGCTTGCCTACGATGTTGCTTCGTCCGACGACTACACATTCCTTGCCGGAGATGTCGATACCGCTCTCTCGAAGTAGTACCATAACGCCTGCGGGAGTGCAGGGAAGAAAGCTGTAATTTCCAATCATAATGCGTCCGACGTTCGATTCGTGGAAGGCATCAACATCCTTGTCGGGTGAGATGCGCGCAATCACCTCTTCGCTATCAAGATGCCTCGGGAGAGGGAGCTGAACGAGAATTCCGTGTACGCTGTCGTCGGCGTTGAGCTTATCGATAAGAGCGTTGAGCTCCTCACGCGTGGTGCTTTCGGGAAGCTCGTAAACATTTGAATTAAATCCGACCTGCTCACAACCGAGCTTCTTGTTGCGTACGTAAACCTTAGACGCAGGATCCTCGCCCACGATTATTACTGAAAGACCGGGAGCAAATCCGTGTGCCTTCTTGAATTCCTCTGTTTCATGTGATATTTTTACTCGGCAAGAAGCACTTATCGCCTTGCCATCAATGATTTTTGCTGACATTTTGTTTTTCCTTTCACATTCTTAGTGGTTTTCTGTGTCATTTGTTTCTTTAGAGACCTCTTCGGCGGTCTCTTCCATCTTGACTTCTTCGGTAGCTTTGTTATCTTCCTCTTCGAAAGCTTCCTGTGATGAATCTTCGGACATTATCTGTTCTTCTGCCGTATTTTGCTTTATATCCGTAGGGGCTTCGGAATTTTCGTGGTCATTCTCGGCTTGGAAAGCATTCTCCGATTGAGTCTCCGATGTCTTTTCCGCGGTAGTAATGGGTTCTTCCGACTCCGTTTTTTCTTCATTCTTTGCAGATTTTTTAACGTAAAGGATATTCATATCGTAGTCGTAGTCTGGGTCAATGCCGTCAGCAACTTCCAGAGAAATGTATTTGCTCGAATTTGCGGTATAGATGCATCGTGCAACGTGGCGAGTCTTGTTCTTAATAAAGAAAAGTATAAGGAGTATAAGGGAAGCGATGAACAGAGCAGCGGCAAGCACCTGAGAAATTCTGAAATCTCCGAGCCACAGGCTATCCTGTCTGAGACCCTCGATAAAGAAGCGTCCGAGTCCGTACCACGAGACTGCCATAAGAAATATCTGCCCGTCGAATTTTCTCTTTTTAAAAATAACGGTCAAAATAATAGATCCAATAAGATTCCAGAGCGATTCATAAAGAAATGTCGGGTGTACCTCGGTAAAGGAGAGCCCCGATTCGCTTGAAAGTCTCATACGGCAGAACCAAGTCGTTTCCGAGCCGTATGCTTCCATATTGAAGAAGTTGCCCCATCTTCCGATAGCCTGAGCGAGTAGGACTCCGGGAAAAGCACAATCGAGCATAGTGGGTATCCGAATCTTCTTGATTTTCAGAGCGACGATGGCGCCGATAACTCCGAAAATCAGTCCGCCGTATATGGCAAGACCGCCTTCCCAAATTGCGATAACGTCCATAAAGTCGGTATAATTTTGCGGTCTTTCAAGCCAGTCGAAAAATACGTAGTAAAGACGCGCGCCGATAACTCCGGGGATTATTGACGAAAGCGCTATGTCGATAATGTCGTCAAATATGAGTCCGTGGCGGCGAGCGTGAAGATATGTATAAACGGCTGCGGCCACCATTCCGCAGACGATTATAAGTCCGTACCACTTGATCTCAATATTGCCAAGGGTGATGGCGGTACTGTTAATGTGAAAATCCCCGATTCCCAGCCCCGGGAAGCCCATATAGTAGTAAAGAAGTGCAAAAGGTGACATTTTTTCTACCGTTATCCGATAAAATACCGAATTCCTTTCCTTTGTTTTATCTTTTTAATCCTGTGGAAAAATAGTTGCAAGGGTGTAATATTTTTCTTTAAACATAGAAGTGAGAGCTTTGTTTATGTCATCGAGCGTGATCTTTTCAAAGGTATCGATATAATCGAAAATATCGTAATCTTCCATAATAAACGAAAGAAATTCGTTTGCTATGCTTCCGACTGAATCGAATATTCCGATAAGCTCTCCATATGTGGATCTTAGAACCTGTTTGAATGTTTCATGCGAAATACCGTTTTTCTTCGTTTCTTGGACGTACCCCGTAAATCTTTTAAAGACCTCTTCGGGATCGTCCGATTCTCCGTGAAACTCTATAAACGAGAATGCGCGGGTATGGTCTACGTAAACCGAAAGAGGATTTCGTATGAGTCCTTCCTCATAAAGAGAAAGCGAAAGTTCGGAGCTGTCGCCTAAAAGACATTCTGCGAGAGTCTCCATAATTACGCGCTTTTTGAGGCGTTCTGCCGCGTTCTGTGAGATGTCGATGTCTTTAATACCTACTGCGAATATAGGCTTTGAGACTTGCATTTTCCGCGTGAAGCGTGGATTCAGGACCTCGTTTGGCTCTTTTCCGGTCGACCATACACTTTCAATACTTGTTTCAGGTGCTTTTTTCAGCACCTTATCACAAGTCTCGATAACCTCGTTTATATCAATGTTTCCGCATACGCAGAGAGCCATGTTATTAAGGTTATAAAAAGTATTGTAGCATTTATAAAGAATTTCCGGAGTTATTTGGGAAATTGATTTTACCGTTCCTACGATCTCTTTTCTCACATTGTTTGAACGGTACATAGATTTGACCATCCCTTGAAAGAGTGCATCGTGTACGTTATCCTCATACATTCTTATCTCTTGCCCTATGATCCCTTGTTCCTTGGCGATGTTTTCGACCGTAAAATATGGTGAGGTGACACCGCCAAGCAGTATTTCAAGTGACTTTTTAAAATTTTCTGTACACGAGAAGAGATACATCGTGTGCAGAAAAGAGGTATATGCGTTTGCAGAAGCGCCCGTGTGCGCGAATTTTTCAAAAAGATCTTCGCCGTCCTCGCTCTCGAACATTTTGTGTTCAAGAAAGTGCGCGATACCGTCGGGAACGGATATAAAATCAGAGTCTGAGGCTGTACGAAAGCAGTTGTCAACAGAGCCGTAGCGTGTTCCGAAAATAGCGTAAGCGGTAGTTAGGTCCTTCGGGAAAATATATACAGTAAGGCCGCTATCATGTTTGAAATAATAGTATTTTTCGCCGAGCTTTTTATTTTCGCGGACTTTTAAATCGTTTAAGGTCATTTTAACAATCCCCTTGTTCATCATTGGAAGCTTCGTCGTTCACTGTGAGCGTGCCTTTAAGGAAATATACAGTGTCGGGAGACAGGTGTCTTGCGGCGGAAACTATCTCGTCCTTTCCAACTGAAATGATTTTTTCTATCACATCTTCGGGACTATCGCACCGGCCTGCAAACGAGCGAGTTAGATACCACGAAACAAGACCCGCGGGACTGTCGGTAAGCTCTCTATATGCGTTGATGAGTGATTTTTTCGCGCTGTCAAGCTCAAAATCACTTATTTTACCCGCCTTAAGATCATCTATTTGTGAAAAAATGGCATCTCTTGCCTTTTCAAAATTTTCGACATCTATACCGCTTGATATCAGCATAATACCTTTAAGCGCGTTTGGGTGTGAGGAGCAATAGTAGCAAAGGCTCATTTTTTCTCGCACGTTCATAAAAAGCTTACTGGTGGGAGAAGAACCGAGAAGGGAGTTCACAAGCGGGAGAAGGTGATAATTACTGTCAGAAAGGCAAAAACCGCTTCTTATACCGATAGTAAGCTTACCCTGTGAAACGCTTTTCTCCTCGATAACCGTTTTAAGCGTTTTGGAGGCAGACCTTCTTATTTCGGTGGTAGTGACCTCGGGAACGGAACGTTCAAAGGAACTAAAAACATTTTTGAATTTTTCTACAAGAATATCTATATCCGCGCTTCCCGAGTAGTAAATATCTACCTTGGTATTGCTCGAAAGATTTTGATAGTATTCGTAAAGCTCGCGTGCGTTGACAGACGAAACGCTCTCTACGCTTCCATTAGGGGATATGGAGAAGCGTTCGTCCGCGCACATTATTTCTTCGCATCGGCGTGCCGCGTAAGCGGCGGGATTGTTTATTCTTGCCCTTATTCTTCCGCAAAGCTTTACTTTTTCACTCTCAACTATACTTTCGTTGAAAGAGCCGTTTTCGTCAGTGAGCGGATTTAAGATAAGCTCTGATATAATTGAAATTACCTCTGAAAGAATATCGGTTCCGTCGAATGCATAACGATTTTCGGGAAAAGCAGAGTAAATTCCGAAAACATGAGTTTCGCCCATAGCCGTGTTTACGCTATCTATCGATGCACCGTAAAGCAATTGAAGTGCACTGCTAAGCGAGAGCATCGTAGGATATTTTTTACACGAGCGTGTTAAAATCTCGGGGATAAGGGCATTCATTGCCGCTTCTTTTTCGCAAAGCGGGCGGGAGAAATATACCGAAAGATAGGATATTTTGAATTTTTCACTCGGTACTGCTGTTAGCGTTACCGAAGGGAAAATAGATATTCTTTTTATACCGTTCAAAATCTTCACCGTCTTTCAACTAAATTTCTATTCATTATACCACATATTTCCGAAATTTTCAACCGTTATTTCGATAAATATTATTTTCACCGAAAAAATTTTCTTTTTCGCCTGCAAGTTTGCTTCCGTCGAGCGTCACCTCTGTTTCCCGAGTGTCATTTGTTATTGCCAAAATTTCGCTTTCCTTACCGTTTATCTTGATTTTCAGCCTGAAATTATCAAATTTTTGTGATAATTTCGGCGAGACATTCAGGTGTTTTCCGCCGTCTATTTTTATTCCGAGGAGTTCGCTTAAAACTATCTGAACAAACCATGATGCAGATCCTGTATAAAGGCTCCAACCGCCTCGTCCGAGATGCTTTTCGTTTGCATACACATCCCCGCATAAAGCGTAAGGCTCAGTCTTGTAGCGCTCGGCATCCTTTTTATCAAGTGAGCGCACGATGGGATTTATATCGCAAAGCATCTCATATGCTTTATCGTATTCTCCCACCGAGAAAAGTCCCCAAAGTGCCCAGAGGGCGGCGTGCGTATATTGTCCGCCGTTTTCTCTGAAACCGTCGCAATATGAGGTAATATAACCGGGATCGTCTCCATTACCTGAAAAAGGCGGAGTAAAGAGCTTTACTATACCGTGCTCCTTATCCCAAAGCATATCACAGGCAAGCCCCATAGCAGCTTTCGCGCGATGTGGGTCTTTACCCGAAATTGCCGCAAAAGACTGAGTTAGGAAATCTATCTCGCATTCATTGTCACCGGGTGCGCCAAGCGGCTTGCCGCTGTCGTAAAATCCGCGTAGATATCTGTCTTCCGCAAAGGCTTCTTTTTCGATGGTAGTCAGTAATTCCTCGGATATCTCGCTGTATTTTTTAGCACCGATCGCATCACCGTAGTTCTGACATATTACTGTAAACTCCGAAAGTATCATCGACATAAACTGTGCAAGCCATACCGATTCACCCTTCCCGTCGCGTCCGACTCGGTTATATCCGTCGTTCCAGTCACAGCTTCCGATAAGCGGAAGACCGTGTTTGCCGAATCGTAGCGCGCGCTCAATGGCTCTTATACAGTGATTATAAAGGCTTTCGCGGTATTTTGAACGCATCGGACGTTCGTAGCGAGTCATTTCGCTTTCGTCAAGCTCGCGTGATTCGATATATCGGACTTTGAGATCGAGTATCGAGTAATTTCCCGTGAATTTCAGATATTTTGCGACCGCATAGGGAAGCCATAAAAGGTCATCTGAACATCTTGAACGAAGTCCTGCGTGCCATTTTCCTTCGTTATTTCCGCTTTCAGAATTGTGCCACCAGTGTTGTACATCTCCTTCGGTGTATTGATGCGCAGCTGCTCTAAGGATCTGATATTTGCAGTAGTCACTATCGTAATAAAGCGTGGTGAGCGAATCTTGAAGTTGATCTCTGAATCCGTACGCTCCGCTTGACTGATAAAATCCCGTTCGCCCGAAAAGCCTAGCGGTAAACACCTGATATGGGATATAATAATTAAGGGCAAGATTAAGAGCTTTGTCAGAGCTTTCAAGCTGCACGGCGGAAAAGAGCTTTTCGTAAAAATCCGCGTATTGTTTAAAGCCGTATTTTATGCTTGATAACGAGGAATATTTTTGTATCATATGATAATATGCTCTGTCGGAAAAGCTAGGGAATATACCCAAAAGAAAGCCGTATTTTTTTACTATTTTACTATTTTCTTCGCTTTTCTCTGCATCAAATGAATATAAAAATACTGTGTGTTCCGAAAGATGAGAATCATATCTTCTTCTGAAAAATGTGGCTCGCCCGTCCTTTTTTTGTTGAATGAGATTTGGCGAACATACTTTTTCACCGATAACAGGATCTATGCTGTAAATTATATCCTTGCAAAAATCGGTATCTCCCGAAACCTCTACACTCACCATTTTGAGCTGGAGTTTCTCGTCAACGCCGACCTCGACACATACGGAAGTATTTTTAATATCGGTCTCGTATACCGCACACCCTCTCTCAAATCGACAGGAGTACGACGAGGCAAGAATATCGTAATTCTCGTTTTCAGAGGATACAAATATTAGTCTCTCACCGCAAATATCACGCCTGAATAAGGAAAAATATGGCGTTATTCGCTTTTCCTTGGAATTAGCAAACCAAGTGTATCCGAGAGAATTTTGTGTTACAAGTGTTCCAAAGGTTCGGTTAGAGTAAATATAAGACCAAACGAGATCGACTCTCGATTTGTCAAGTGAAAAACCGTGCTTTTCAAAATTACCTGCATATACGCTGTAAGCGTAGTTTTCCTGTGAGGATATAGCTGTTTTTTTTGGATCCTGACGTAATATTTTTATATCCTCGGAAACTCGTAGGAGCCGTTTGATAAAGCTGTGGAATATTTCTTCGATTGAAGAATCCTTTTCAAGCTCTATATAGAGCGCACTGACAGAGCAAAGAAGCTCTGACATAGAAGTATCGCTTATAGAGAATATACCGCCATATCTGCAAAAAAGCTCGCTTGCTTGGCACTGAGATATAATATCGGACAAAATATTTCTGTTTGTGCTGTTATATCCGTCGCTTTCGGATACGATAAATACGAGATCGCTCTTTTTGCCCCTGATTCGGCAAAGTTTGTGCAAGCGTATGAGTGTATCGCATATCTTTCTACATACCGAAGAAAACTCTTTGGGTAAAACCACCGTAACTATCGGCAGATCTCCCGATATTCCGTGAGCCCAGAGTGAATTTTTCTGAAAACTTTTATCTTTCGGAGAGTTGTCATTTGGATAAAAATGAAGCGCCGCAAGATAATAATCGGCGTATTTTAAATAACTCGGTGCAAGACTGACGAGTGCAAGACGGTTTTGAGAGAGCGGATGAAGTGAAGAAGCAAAATAACTGCTAATGTCTTTGCCTGTATTTTTGCGGATAAATGAGTATTTTCGGATAATATCCTCGTAAGAATTTCCGTAAACTATGACAAATTCACAGGATACCTTGCCCGAGCATTCAATAGGCTTGCCCTTTAAAATGCAGTAGGGTGATATACAAGCGCCTTCATTTGAAGAAAGCTCTTTGTTTAGTAGCTCTTTAATATCGTCTTCGTTATAATTGAGAGGTAGTGCCTCGATTCGTGTCTCAAATTCCTTTTTCTGCTGATAATGTTCTAGTGAAACACCTAGCCACTGTTCTTTTCCGTCGTTTTTTGCTCTTGCGCGAAAGGTAAGAATTTCATATTCCTTACTGTAAAAGGAATCTATTGAAAGCGCATTATAAAACGGATGGGAGATCTTGTCCTCAGCCTTTGACAGTATTACCTCAAATGATATCATTGGTGAAAAGCTTGTGAATTTTCCGCTGACGTCAAGCTTTATGCAGTACATATCCTCGCTTCGTCTCAAAGTAAAGGTGAGCGCACTTGAAACGCCCGCGGTTTGACTTCTGAAAACGGCTTTTGAGCCCGAATAGCTCATATTTTCGGGAACGATTTTGAAAGTGTTTTTGTCGGTTTTGCAAAATACCTGCAGTCCGTTTAGAGTGGAATACATATCGCGCGAGTCAAAAGGATCGCCGCTTATGAGGATATCGTCCTTTTTTATCATAATGTGACCCGCACTTGAAACAGTTATCGAGGAGCTTTCAGAGGAAAGCATACACACAGAGGGTATCTGTCCTTTTTGTGAAGGAATTTTTACAGTTTTTTCGTTGATGTGATACCTTTCGGGCATATTTTCAAAGATATTTATACTGTTTGTCTTTGATATTCCCGCCTCGGTAGGGATACTCTCGCAGAGCAGCTCTCTTACAGATGCCATTTCGGGATCGCGCATAAAGCGTTTTACAAAAATATTGTCAAAGCAGACGTTTGTTGCGGCGATAATGCTCATACCAACGTGATGTGACATATAGCTTCGTACTATCTCGCTCGAAAGACCTACACGCGAAACTGTAAAATCTACCGCTTCGTAAAATCCGTGTTTGCCGTACACTCCGTGAGAGCGAAGCCTTTCGAGGTTTTTTATAGCCGCCTTTCGCGCGACTGATAGGCAAAGAAAGGAGGAATATGGTGATATTACCTTTTCTTTGCCGATAGAAGGATCAAGTGCGAGCCTCGACACGCCGTTAGCGCGGTATTGATAATTCATTGCAAGGTCAAATGCGTGATATCCGCTTTCAGATATTCCCCAAAAACCTTTGATACGGTTCTCTATTTGCGCATTTGCGGCAAAAGCAAGTGCCTCACCCGAAAGTGAGCCTTCGTAGGACGGAAGGAACAGATGCGGCATAAAATATTCAAACATACTGCCAGACCAGGATGCCACTCCTATATAACCCTTGCTTCCGATTATCGGGCGTCCGAGCTTTTTCCAGTGTTCAGGACTGACCTGACCGCGCGCTATTGCATAGTAGCAGGTAGATCGAATCTCGCTCATATAAAGGTCGTAACAGTTTTCTTCGGACACCTCGTCAGCTACATCCATACCTATATAGAAAAGTTTTCGTTTTTTTGAGTAAAGAATGGAAAAATCTGCTCCATATGCAAGAGCTTTGAGCCTTTCCTTTACTTTTACAAGACCGTCTTCCGACTTTTCGTACTCCGATAGGCCTTCAATAAGAGTGATAAGTGATACTACAAAATTACCGCTATCTACACTTGAAATATAGGGAGACCCGAGGACTGTGAGCTTTTGCGTGTCGTACCAGTTGTAGAGATGTCCGTGCTTTTTGGGCAGATCTTCAAGCGTACTTACTGTATTTTCAAGACGTTTGCAAAGAGTGTGCGGATCTATAAATCCGCAGTCGCAGGCGGCAAGACAGGAAAGAAGGTACATACCGATGTTCGTTGGCGAAGTACGATGCGCAACCGTCAGCGATGGGAACTCCTGAACGTTGTCGGGCGGAAGATAGTTTTCTTCCTCATTTACATAGGTGTTAAAGAAGCTCCACGTGTCAAATAGCCAGCGCAGAAGGAGTGCCTTTTCAGAAGATGAGGGCTTTTTAACACGGGGAATATCAAAGGAAAGAATAAGAAGTATTGCGGGAAGAGCTGTCCAAAGCAATGCGGTACTTCTAAGAAACGCGCCCGATGCAAATACGAGAGTAATAAATCCACCCGCGTATGATAATACGCTCCAAGATATCTGCGAGAAAAAACAGCCCGCTACTTCGAGTGAGGATACCGACCATTCAAGTGTCTTTTTGCGCGTAATACGCGAACGTATGAAGCCTTTTATAAGGGCATCGAGTGATACAAAAGCATATCCGAATATAGAAGCTACGCCAAAAATAAGATCCCAGAGCGCATTTCCTATCGACGGCATAACATGAGAGAAAAAACGTCTGTTTATTCTACCCAGCGAGGATATTACGCCAAGTATAGGCGGTATCAGTATATATGCAAGTGATGCAAGAGCAATCAGATTTTGTGCATTCGGATATATAAGCGAAATAATCATCGAGATGCACGCACATATCGGAACAAGTGCTCGTCTTACGTTGTCAAGAATAAAAAAACGCGAAAGAGAAGATATGGGATTTTTTTGGCGTCTGCCCAGCTTATCATAAACCGTTCTGCCTGCATACAGGGTGGATTGTATATCTCCGCGTATCCACCTATGCATTCGTTTAAAAAAGGATGAGGGAGTTGCGGGATGCGAGTCGCTGAGAACTACGTCTGAAAGAACACCGCATCTCAGTCTGCTTCCTTCAAGGAGATCGTGGCTGAGTACGATCCCGTCCGAGAAAGCATCGGGAATAAGCGTACTGTAAACGTCAAGATCAAAAATTCCTTTTCCGCAGAAGATTCCTTCTCCGAAAAGTGACTGATACAGGTCAAAGGAAGCACTTTGATAAGGATCGACTCCCCCTCTTGACATAAGCGATGAAAAATAACTCTTTCCAAAAGAGGCGAGCGAGGTTGCCATATGCGGCTGCATTATTGCATATCCCGATACTACTCGATTATTTTTTATAATAGGTTTATTGTCGGGATGGAGCATAGCAGATACCATATCACGCACCGCACCGCCGTAAAGACGGGTGTCGCGGTCGAGAGTGATTACGTATTTTATATCTGAAAGCTCCTCTTTATCTCCGATAAACACCGCAAAATCAGAGCCCTTGTCACGTAAAAAGCAAACGAGGTCTATAAGCGCTCCTCTTTTGCGCTCGTAACCCATATATTTGCTTTCGCTAAGACTTCTTACTCGCTCTCTTATAAATAGACAAAAGCGCGTGCCGTATTTTTTCCTTAGGGAAACTATTTTCTCCTTTGCAAAGCCGATAAGCTCTACATCTTTTTCGTCGCTTTGTTTTTTTGATTCGGGAAGATCGAGAAGCAGACCGAAAAGGACATTTTCATCTCTGTTCGAAAGATAAAATTCTTCGAGTTGTCTGAAAATCGATTCGTCGCCCGAAGAAAGAATAGAGGTTATTACAGTAAGGGTTTTGGCACTGTTTGGTATACTGTCAAGTTTTAAACGAGAAACTGCCGAGGGTCTCATAAAGCGTGAAAAAAGTCGCTCAATAATATATTTTACCGCTTCACTGACAGGTAGCAGGAGCAAGAAAAATATTACAGGGCCGCTCTTTGATAAATAGGTTACGGCAAATGAAATAATAAAAGTGAAAAAAGCAAGAGAAAAGAAATATACGCTCATATTTCTTTTTCTTATTCGTGCATCTTCTTTGAAACCGCCGTTGTCGCAGTAAATGTTTGCTGCATCCTTTTCGGATATTTTATGACGGCGCGCAAACGATGAGATCTTACCGCGCATAAGAGATTTTGTAAGATCGGTGCTCTCGGCATAATGCGCTTCATGGCGCGATGAAAGCGTGCTGTCGAGCACCGATATACGCTCTCTGAGAAGCTCTATATCAGCAAGCTCAAAGGAGCGCATAAGAGTTACGCATCTGTTTACGAGATCCTTGAATCCATCGTCGCTTATATCATGAAATACTGCGATCCTGCGCGATATAATATCAGATATGAAAGGAAGGACCATAACCGTCTCTTTGTCCCTGAACGGTGTTTTTTTCGCCTCTGCAATAAGAGAAGCTGATACCTCCTTTTCTCCGATATTAAAGTCGTTTTTATTTAATATTTCTTCAAGCAGGCGATATATCCTAAACGAGCGTTCCCTTGGCAGTGTCTTCTCATAAGAGTTAAGTATTGAGAGACAAAAAGGGTGTTTTTTTCCGAGCAGTCGGCGCAGTTTGAGGCGTAATAATGCTCCCGAAAGATTACTTAATTTGCTTGTACTAATAATAAAACCTCCCCACTAAGGTCTTTTGAGTTAAACCTATTATGGGGAGATTTTTTACATTTTATGCCTTTTAAAATATTTTTACTCTTTTATTCCCGAATAAAAGGATTCAAAGAGTGCTTCGTTTGAAAGATAGCCTTTTATCTTGCCAAGCGCCTTGTCGCTGTCACCATGAGATCCGCATATAAGATAGTCGCAATCGAGCGCCGATTGTTTTAGTCCATTAAAAAAATCGTTGTTTGTGTCAGTAAGAGTGCGCGCGTTTGATATATAGGCGTAGTCGGGTATAGAATACTTGTCGCTTTCTATTAAGATGAGCGATGCGGGATTTGCCGTTGTGTGTTCATAGATATTTACCTTTATCGTAAATTCTCCGAAATCGACCGATTTATCGTTTGGATCGTAAAAGCTCATAGTACAGTCGCTATAATAAAGAAATCTCGTTATTGCATTATGGAAATTTTCGTCTCTTTCCTGAGGTATTGGCAAAATAAAGTTTTTTATACCATTGTATTCAACCAGTCGTGTAACGGTAGCAATATGAGCATAATGATAATCACTTATCATATACGTGCTTATTTCGGTCTTTGTATTCTTTTCCGCATATTCTATAGCATTTCTCGTAAAATTGTAGCTGCCGCCCGAGCTATCACAGAATAGAGATTCGCCGCCTGAGGAGATTATTATTGCATCATTCTCATTTTCAGTGTAATATATGACCGAGTTTCCCGTCATGTATGGGTGAGATATAATATAATTTCCTATGTAGCATCCCAAAACGAAAACAATAAGCGGAATGTAGGCAAGCTCTCTGTTAGAATCAAAACTTTTAAAGAATATCGCCATCAGAGCGATAGATATGAGCATCAAAGCAAGGAGAACTGTGCATAAGAAATAGTCAAAATGAATGTAAAAATTACCTGATGAGGCAATATCAGTGGCAAGATATACTGTTAACTTTGACAGTACAGTTATTATATTGCCTATGATGTATGCAAGCGCTTTTACAGGTGAACAAATTATCAAAATCGGAAGAAGATAAAGAATTACGGTAATAAACGGTATGAATATAAGATTGGTTAT
Organism: Eubacteriales bacterium; assembly: GCA_045605765.1. GTDB lineage: Bacteria > Bacillota > Clostridia > Oscillospirales > CAG-272 > SIG672. Next base: position 30,129 of record JAZUQQ010000030.1, read on the forward strand.
CGGAGAGATATACGAAATGTATCCGAAGCAATAATAGGATATCGGCAGAGTAAAAAGAAGTGCCGAAAGAGTTATATTAACAGCCGATATTAAGGAAAACAGAGGCTTTATCTTTCTGATCTTGGTCTTGCTGAGTTTTTCGTTTATCGGGAGCGCCAGAGTAAGGATTCCGAGGGTTGAGAAAAAGGATAAAAGTAAACCGATGTCGTATATTGCGTAAGGATTGAACGTACAGATAATAAAAGCCGAGCAGGAAAGGGAAGTTACAGCATCCGATCTTATGCCGAAGAAGAAAGATGCATAAGAAAATATCAGCATTACAGATGCACGGCATACAGAGCCCGAAAACCCTGCCAAAAACGCATATAACAAAACAAAAGCACTAAGTAGAATAACAGAGAACTTTTTGTTTATACGGATTTTCGAAAAAACGATGGCAAGGAGACCTACAACTATAGAAAAATGCATTCCGCTGATTGCCAGCATATGCGAAATACCAAGCTCCTTAAATGCGCTTGTAAATGAATATGAAAGACCGTCTCTGTCGCCGTAAAGCAGAGCTTTTGAAAGCGCCCTGCCTTCGTCGTAGGTAAAGAGTCCTACTATTTTTGATACGCGCTTTCTCATAGCAGACATCTGTGTATAAGGAAATATATTTTCCTCGTCAAGCATTTGAACGCTTTCTTCACTTTCGGATATTATTTCTAAAAGATATCCGTGAGAAAGATCATACGCCTCAGAAAGATTGGAGAATTCGGTATCTATCAAGATTTTTACAGGAAGTCTAAGCGTGTCTCCGTCGTCGAAAGCGTTAAAATAGCTTGAAGACATTTTTGCTTTTAGTTTGCATTTTTCGCCGTTTATCTCTGTAACTATTACCTCGTGGCTCGAATAGTAATCTGACATAGACTCGGCGGAAAGTACGATCACTTTAACCTCTGCTTCAGTATCGTGATATTTTTCTCTCAGTTTGTCAAAGCGGAGATCAAAGTTTATCCACGATAAAAGAAACGAAAATGATATACTAATTAGCATAAGTATCGCAGGAAGAAGTCTTGTTTTCCTAATACTTTTAGGAACTTTTAATAATATTTCGGCTATTATAAGTATGAGAGTAATATAGAAGCCTATAATCGAAAATGAAAGCTTGAAATCACTGTGAAGGAATCCGCATAGGAAAAACACAAGAAGAAAGCCCGCAAGCGAATAGCATAGCGGGCGTTTTAAAATCGAAGATCTTATTCTTCTTAGGAACATAAACTTATTTGTTTATCTTTTCGCGAAGCTTGCTCGACTGACGGAAGGAAACTATCTTGGTTTCGGGAAGCTGGATCTGAGCGCCGGTCTTGATGTCACGTCCGATTCTTCCTGCACGAGTCTTAACTTCGAGAGTTCCGAATCCGGAAAGCATGATCTTTTCGCCATTGGCGAGAGCTTCAACGACCTCCTCGATAAAAGAATCGATAACTTCTGCGGTCTTTGCATTGGAGAGTCCGTTTGTTTGAGCTACTTTTGCAACAAAATCCTTCTTTTTCATAGCTTTCATTAGGTCTTTTTTAGTAAAAAAGACATCCTTTCGTTTATTTTTTCTATATTATAGCACGTCTTTCCATAAAAATCAACAGTTTTTTGACAAAAAAGTGGGACTTTTTTTATAAAACGTCAAAATTCTTGTCTTGACTCGACGAAAAAAGGGTGATATAATGTAAAATAAATCACTGATTTGATACTTGTATTATATTTCCACAAGTATAATTTTTTTATTCTAAATAATTAAGAATAGGAATATCTGTTTATGCTTCTTGCTGAAAATTTTATTAAAAATGCAGAAAATCTTTCGCACAACGAGCTTCGTGAAAAATACGGAGTGTTTTACGGAATACTCGGAATAGTTCTTAATATAATACTCTTTATTATCAAATTCTTTGCGGGGTTTATTACGGGTGCAATTTCGGTTACTGCAGATGCTTTCAATAATCTGTCTGACGCAGGCTCGTCCGTTATAACCTTGTTTGGATTCCGACTTGCCGCAAAGAAGCCGGACGCCGATCACCCGTTCGGTCACGGACGCTCGGAATACATATCGGGATTTATAATCTCGCTTCTCATTTTGCTCGTAGGCTTTGAGCTTGCAAAAAGCTCGGTAGAAAAGATAATCTCGCCGATAGACGTTGAGTTTTCAACTCTTTCGATAATTATACTTGTAATTTCGGTAGTTATCAAGCTTTATATGGCTTTTTACAATTTCAAAGTAGGAAAGAAGATAAATTCGGGAGCTATGAAGGCAACGGCGACAGACAGTCTGTCAGACTCGGTCGCGACCGCCGTGGTGCTTGTCTGTATGCTCATTTCCTATTACACGAGTCTGCAAATCGACGCTTACTGCGGGCTTGCAGTATCTACGTTCATATTCTATTCGGGATTTCGTTCCGCAAAAGAAACGATAAGTCCATTGCTTGGGCAAAATCCGACCGCCGAATTTGTTGAGAATATCGAGAGCATTGTTAGAGAATGTCCGTACGTCTGCGGTGTTCACGATCTCATAGTTCACGATTACGGACCGGGGAGAAGAATGGTATCGCTTCACGCCGAGGTGCCTGCCGACTCCGATCTTTTAGACGTTCACGATGCTATTGATAATATCGAAAAAAATTTACGGGATACGCTTCACTGCGACGCGGTAATTCATATGGACCCCGTTGAAACGGGTGACGGACTTGTTGCGGAAACTAAAGAAAAAGTAGTAAATATTATAAAAACTATCGATGCGCGCATCACCATACACGATTTCCGCATGGTCAGCGGAAACACACATACAAATCTTATATTCGATGCTGTAATTCCTTATGATATAAAGCTATCCGATAAGGAAATAAAAGCGATTATATCGGATAAAATAACAGAGTTCGATCCGCATTACAATATGGTGATAGAAATTGACCGTCCGTTCGTTACAACGTCAGAGCATAAATAAAAGGAGGTAATTACTTATGAAGGTTTTGATTTTAAACGGCAGTCCTCGAAAGAACGGAAATACCGCAAGGGCGATCGCAGAGCTTGAAAAAACGTTTACGGCAGAGGGTGTCGAATGTGAGATAGTTCAGGTTGGAAATAAGGAGATACGCGGTTGTGTCGCCTGTACGACCTGCTATAAAACAGGCAAATGTGTCGTTGATGATATAGTAAACGAGCTCGCAAAGAAGTTCGAGGAGTGTGACGGACTTATCATCGCAAGTCCGGTATATTACGCTTCGCCGAACGGAACTCTCGTTTCCTGCCTCGACAGACTTTTTTACAGTACACATTTTGATAAGAGAATGAAGGTCGGCGCGAGCGTTGCGGTCGCAAGACGCGGAGGTTGCTCGGCAACGTTTGATGTGCTTAATAAATATTTCACAATAAGCGGTATGCCGATAGCGTCCAGCCAATATTGGAACAGTGTTCACGGTGCGAAGCCCGGTCAGGCAGAGGAGGATCTCGAAGGGCTCCAGACAATGCGCACGCTTGCAAAGAATATGACCTTCCTTATGAAGAGTATCGAGCTTGGTAAAAAGGAGTTCGGACTTCCCGAGAAGGAAGAGAAGATCTCGACCGGATTTGTGAGATAAAAGTAAAAGCAAGTCAAGCGACTTGCTTTTTCTCATTATGAAATAGACTCAGTGCAAACAATCAAATGGCAAAGCCATTTGAGAGGTTCGAATCGCAAAGTACGATAAAAAACACCGATGAGGTTTACCTCATCGGTGTTTTTACGCGCCCGGCAGGATTCGAACCTGCGACCTACCGGTTCGTAGCCGGGCACTCTATCCACTGAGCTACGGGCGCGTATTTATTGCCGTAACGCGTTCTCGCGTTTCGTACTTACCGAGTATAACACAAGATTTTCCTTTTGTCAAGAGCAAAATCGCAAAAAATCGAAAAAATTTAAGAATTATTTTGCGGCGTATTCAACGGTAGCTTCCGTGAGCGCTTCGTTGCCGTCTTCTATCTTGATATTTTTATATTCATCGGCAGTTCCCATATATATTACGCTTGTAAGACCGTCGCAACCGTAAAACGCGCTATCCCCTATCTCGGTCATTTTAGCAGAGAAGGTTATCTCACTGAGTGTTGAGCATCTCGAAAAAGCAAATGGTGCGAGGCTTGCTACGTTCATAGGAAGCGTGACTTTATCAAAAGAGGCGCAACCCATAAAAGCAGAGGTGTCTATTTTGCTAAGTGCATCGGGAAGAGTCGGGAACAAAAGAGAGGTGCAACCTGCAAATGTGTTTTTGTTGATCGCAGTTACAGCGCTCGGAATATTGATGCTACTGAGCGAGGTACAGTTTGTAAAAGCGTACTGCGCGATCGTGTCGAGAGCTTCGTGAAGCTCTATAGACTCGATAGAGGTGCAGCCGTAAAAGGCGTAATCGTTTATGGACGTCACGCTGTCGGGAATTTCTACCGTTTTAAGCTTCGTGTAGTTCTTGAAAGCATTACGTGCGATAGCATCTACCTCTATTCCGTCGAAAATCGCGGGGATAACGATGTTTCCGTCGCCCGAGTAGTTGCTTCGTATAAACGTTATCGCGCCTGCTGCGTTGATCTCAAAGTAGGGCTCAAGTGCAGAGCAGGAAACGACTTTTCCTTCTTTTTCGGAAAAATGTGCATAGATCTGTTTCAGGAAATCCTTACTATCGCTGAAATCGGAAATGTCGGAGAAGAGCTCTGCTGCTCTGTCGTAATTGCCTTTTTCAAAGCTATTTTTCGCCATCGCGTATTTTATCGGAGATGTTAGAAGAAGCACCGCGCTTATTATAAAAGCGAGCGACAGTACGACCGCAAGAGTTATTTTGAGTGCCTTCTTTACCTTTTTCGGAGCAAACGCGCGTGACTCGTCCTCGGCTCTCTCGCGCTCTTCAAGACGCTTTGCAAGATAATCGCAGGACTCTATCTGATCGGGCGTGTCCCTGTAAGTGCCGAGAGCAGAGAAGAGCTCTTTTGCCTCATAAAGATCACGTGGATAGAGCGCGATCTGCTTCTTATGAAGCGCCGAAAGATATATCTCGTCACGGTGCTCCTTTATATTGCTCTCGGAGAGAATATCTGCGCTTTTGCCGCATTTCGGGCAGACAGCGACGTTTTCGCTTTCATTTCGCGTTATAAATACGTTTTTACATTCGGTGCAGATGCATATAGCCATTTTAATTTCCTCAACGGTTGAACTGTTTAATCTTATTATAATAGTATTGTCCGCCGTTGTCAAGAATAAGCATAAAATGTTTACACTCGCACTTGACTTTTCGAGTCTGTTAATGTAAAATAACTGTAAGAATAAACATAGGAGCTGTTTATGAAACCACGCGATTACATTGATTTTCTCGATATAATAGAAAAAAACAAATGTAATACAAGACATTCATGGACGTCGAGCGGACGTCGCGAAAGCGTTGCCGAGCACTCGTGGCGGCTTTCGGTAATGGCTATGCTTTGCGCCGACGAGTATCCCGAGCTCGATATAAATAAGGTTATAAAGATGTGCCTCGTTCACGATTTCGGTGAGGCTATAACCGGAGATATTCCGTCCTTTCTCAAAACCGATTCGCACGAAGAAAGGGAGGAGAAGGCGATAGCAGATCTCCTTGCAAAGCTTCCCGAATTTTACAGAAATGAGCTCGCCGAGCTTTTTGCAGAGATGAACGCACTTGAAACTCCCGAGGCAAAGCTCTATAAAGCGCTCGATAATATGGAAGCGGTCGTTTCGCACAACGAGGCACCGATCTCCACTTGGATACCCGATGAATACTGGATGAATCTCAGCTACGGCGAGGAAAACGCTCAGTGGTCACCTTGGACAAGGGCGCTTCGCGAGGAGCTGAAAAGAGATTCGATAAAGAAAATAGAAGAAAGCAAGAAAAATGAACGCTAAAATAAACTATCAAAAGGAGCTCGAAAGGCTTCTCCAAAATATTCCCGACGGTACGCGGCTCTTTCTTCACAGCTGTTGCGCGCCCTGTTCGTCCTACGTTATATCATATCTTGCAAATTACCTTGATATTACCGTCTTTTATTATAATCCTAATATAACCGAAAGACAGGAATATTTAAAACGCGCCGCAGAGCAGAAGCGCCTTATCGGTGAGATGCCGACAAAGCATAAGGTCGATTTTATTGAGGGGAGCTACGACGGAAAAATATTCTTTGATGCGGTAAAAGGATTTGAGGACTGCCGCGAGGGTACGGACAGATGCAAGATCTGTTACCGTCTGCGCCTTGAAGAGTCCGCAAAAAAGGCAAAAGAGCTTGGATACGACTATTTCTCAACCACTCTTACGATAAGTCCGCTCAAAAACGTGCAGGCGATAAATGAGATAGGAATAGAGCTTGCAGAAAAATACGGCGTAAGCTGGCTTCCTTCTGATTTTAAAAAGAACGAGGGTTATAAGAAGAGCATTGAGCTTTCAAAGCAGTATTCGCTTTATAGACAGGATTACTGCGGTTGTATTTTCTCTAAAAATGCACGCTCGGCGGATAAGGATCTCTGCGAAAAAACTATTGGTACAACGACCGTCTTTGACGGCAAAATAATCAGAGTAAAGCGTGATGACGTTCTTCTTCCAAACGGAAGCGAAGCCTTTCGTGAAGTAGTGGAGCACAATGGTGGAGTTTGTGTAGCACCGATTACCAGAGATAATAAGCTCGTGTTCGTCCGTCAGTTCCGCTATCCGTATAAGGAAGTAATATTGGAGCTTCCCGCAGGTAAGCTTGAAAAGGGAGAGGATCCAAGAAGCGCGGGGTTCCGTGAGCTCTCTGAGGAAACCGGTTATATCGCAGAGGATATTAAGGATCTCGGTATCCTGTATCCCACGCCCGGCTACTGCGGAGAGAAGATATATATGTATTTTGCGGATTCTCTTGAAAAAGGAAATCAACATCTCGATAACGACGAGTTTTTGTCAATTGAAGAGATACCGCTTGATAAGGCTGTCCAAATGGTTATGAGCGGTGAGATAAGAGATGCAAAAACTCAAGTTGCTGTACTTAAATTGGCGAGAATAAAAGGTATTTAAAAGAAAAAATCCAAGCAAATGCTTGGATTTTTTTGTACAATATCTCAAAGATTGTAATACCTGTCGAATTCGGCGGGATGGGGGATCTTGGCAAGCTCGGCACATTCACCGCGCTTATTCTTAATGAAATTATTGATAAGCTCTTCGGGGAATACACCGCCTGCGGTAAGATAATCGTGATCTGCTTCCAGTGCGGAAAGTGCCTCATCAAGAGATGTGGGAAGGTGATGAAGCTTTGCTTTTTCCTCGTCACTAAGGTGATACAGATTGACGTCATAGGGTCCCCATCCGTTTGCGTGAGGGTCTATCTTGTTCTTTATACCGTCAAGACCTGCCATAAGAATTGCCGCGTAGCAGAAATAAGGATTGCAGGTAGCATCGGGATTTCTGAGTTCAAAGCGACGCTTGTCGGGCGTTTTTGCGTATGCGGGGATACGAATGACCGCACTTCTGTTAGAGGTTGCGTATCCGACGGTAACGGGAGCTTCAAATCCGGGAACAAGACGCTTAAATGAGTTTGTGCTCGGGTTTGTTATAGCGCAAAGGGAAGCGATGTGTTTGAGTAGACCGCCCATAAAATAGTGTGCTGTTTCGCTGAGATGTGCGTATCCGTTGTCGTCCGAGAATACAGGCTCTCCGTTTTTGAGCAGAAGCATATGAACGTGCATTCCACTTCCTGCCTCGCCGTAGATCGGCTTGGGCATAAAGGTCGCACTCTTTCCGTATTTGAGAGCGGTGTTGTGAATGATATATTTTATCATCATGGTAGCGTCTGCCATGTGTACGACCTCGCCGAGATCGGGTTCGATCTCAAACTGACCGGAAGCGGCAACCTCTGGATGGTGATAGTTTATTTCAATTCCTGCATCCTTCATATGCAGGCACATTTCGCTTCGACATTCGTAAGAAACGTCAAAGGGCTTTGCTATGTGATAGTTCTTCTGCTTGGGAACGATAACGCCTTTTCCGTCAACTGCGCTATTCCAGTAAGACTGCTTTGCGTCTACGGAAGCACCGATGTAGTTGGGCTCTACGCCCCATGTAACATCGTCAAAAAGATAGAATTCAAATTCGGGAAGGATTTTCATCGTGTCGGCAACACCGCTGTCTTTCATATACTGAACGGCTGCTCGTATGATATTACGCGGATACTGTGCCAGGGGACGGTTTTCGGGGGTATCGATTATCATTGCGTTACCCGTCATAGACAGAGTGGGAATCTCACAGAACGGGTCGATAAGTGCGGTGTCGGGATCGGGAATAAATACCATATCACTTTTCTCAACTACCGCATAACCGTAGTTGGAAGCATCAAATCCAATTCCGTTTTTCATGGTACTTTCAGAAAAATTTTCGGCAGGTATAGTAACGTGTCTGTACTGACCGTTAATATCGACCATCTTAAAGTCGATCATTTTTATACCTTTTTCTTCAATAAGTGCTAAGATGTCCTTTACTTTTTTTGACATATTGCTCCTCCTAAATTAAGATATGAAAATTATAGCAGATTTTTTTATATTAGTCAATACAAAATACTAAATAACTATTGAAATCAACAGATTTTTTGATATAATAAGAGTTAATATAGCAAAATCATTTACACAAAGAATGAAGAATTATGGCTTGGATAGATGCTATGCTTTCAGCATTTTTGCGCGACTTACATCTATTCTTGCCAAGTGCGGTATTAAAAAAACAGATTTCGATATGGCAACTGCAATTCGTACTATCGACGTATTGCTGTTTTCTTGGAATATGGTACTTGTTGTCGGTTAGCAGTCTACTATTACCCAAATCAAGCCGATGTGGCTTTTATTTTCCATTCTGTCTGGATTTGCAGCGGGTACCTTATGGCTTTGCTATTATTATGGCTTTGGACACGGGCTTGTCAGCGTTGTCCGATAGATAAGCTCAGCATCCCTGTCGATCGTGGCATTTTCTTATATAGTTTTTAGGGAAAAACTCTTCAAAAAAGCTATCCTTGGATCGGGACTAATGATCGCAGGTAAGTTACTTATGGCATTCTTTAAGTGAGAAGTAGGTTTTTGTGGCGAAGTATCGAAATATACCTCCTATCAATTTTACGCTTAAAGAGCTCCTAACGAATATTAAAGGAGAAAACATATGAAAAAAGTAAATATATTTCTTTTTGGCAAGAAATACGAAGTGCCCGAAAATCTTACCATTATGACGGCAATGGAATATGTGGGATATCAGCTCGTACGCGGATGCGGATGCAGAAACGGTTTCTGCGGAGCTTGTGCGACCATTTACCGTATTAAGGGCGACAGGGAACTGCACGCCTGCCTGGCTTGTCAGACCAAGGTTGAGAACAATATGTATATTGCTACGCTGCCTTTCTTCCCCCTGGTTAAGCAGGTGTATGATATTGAAAAGATTCCCGTAAATGAAACGGTTATGATGCAGCTTTATCCCGAAATTTACGCTTGCATCCGTTGTAATGCTTGTACCAAGATATGCACACAGGGACTTAACGTTATGCAGTACATAGCTTACGCGCAGCGCGGAGATTTCGAAAAATGTGCAGAGAAATCCTTTGAATGTGTAATGTGCGGAGTTTGTTCGTCAAGATGCCCCGCAGGCATTTCTCATGCTCAGGTTGCAATGCTTGCAAGAAGGATCAACGGTAAATATCTCGCTCCCGGTTGCGGTCATCTCGAAGATCGTGTTAAAGAAATCAAAGGCGGTACTTTTAACGAACTTATTGAGGCTCTTATGCAAAAGCCTATCGAAGAAATGAAAGAGCTATATAATAACCGCGATATCGAAAAGTAAGGAGGACGCAAAAATGTATTCAGAACAGTTTAGAAAATCCCTTGCGCTTGTTGAAGCGTCAAGAGAAAAAAATATTGCTCTTGATCCTGTGCGTATGACGGCTGAGCAAAAGGAAAACGTCCTTGCAACCTTCCATCCTGACTATAAAATAGATGAGTTTTCGGTTCTTAAAATAGGACCTAATAAGGGAGATAAAGTACCGAAAGAGCTTGCGGAAATCCTACAAGCACATAGCCGTATTACTGCGGATTGTTTGTGCCTCGAAAAACCTGATTACGAGACCGACATTCTTGTTATTGGCGGCGGCGGTGCAGGTGCGTGTGCGGCTATTGAGGCTCACAGCGCAGGTGCTGATGTTATGGTTGTCACCAAGCTTCGTATGGGTGATGCCAATACGATGATGGCTGAGGGCGGAATTCAAGCAGCTGATAAGCCTAACGACTCTCCCGTAATTCATTTTGTTGATGCTTTTGGCGGCGGTCATTTTGCGGCAAAGAGAGAGCTTCTTTCGAAACTTGTTTGTGACGCTCCTGAGGCAATTCAATGGCTCTCGAACCTTGGCGTTGAATTCGACAAGGAAACTGACGGAACGATGATAACCACCCACGGCGGCGGTACCTCACGTAAGCGTGTGCACGCGGCAAAGGACTACTCGGGTGCAGAGATAATGAGAACTCTTCGTGATGAGGTGTTTAATCGTAATATTCCCATAATTGATTTTACGGCGGCAATCGAGCTTATCCTTGACGAAAACGGAAATGCGGCGGGCGCAGTTCTTATGAATATGGAAACCAAGGAATTGCTAGTCGCAAAGGCTAAAACCGTAATTATCGCAACCGGAGGGTCGGGAAGAATGCATTACCAAGGTTTTCCTACATCCAACCACTACGGCGCAACTGCCGACGGTCTTGTTCTGGGATACCGCGCAGGCGCAAAGCTTCTTTATGCTGAAACACTTCAATATCATCCTACCGGTGTTGCGTTCCCCGAGCAGATATTCGGCTCGCTTGTAACCGAGAAGGTTCGTTCTCTCGGCGCAAAGCTTGTCAACAAGAACGGCGAAGTCTTTGTGCATCCCCTTGAAACCCGTGACGTAACTGCGGCTTCGATCATACGTGAGTGCACTGAGCGAAATAACGGCATTAATTGCGAAAACGGAAAGGGCGTTTGGCTCGATACTCCTATGATCGAGAAGATCGGCGGCGAGGGAACTATCATTAAGAGAATTCCCGCAATGTGGCGAATGTTTGAAAGGTACGGCATAGATATTCGCAAGGAACCTATTCTCGTTTATCCCACGCTTCACTATCAGAATGGCGGTCTTGACATTACAGAGGATTGTATGACAACTAATATTAAGAATTTATTTGTTGCGGGTGAGGCTGTAGGTGGCATTCACGGTAAGAACAGACTTATGGGAAACTCTCTTCTTGATATCATTGTCTTTGGCAGAAGTGCAGGCAAGAATGCTGCCGCAAAGGCTAAGAACACAAAGATTGGTAAGCTCACGCTCGCTCATATTGAGAAATTTGAGAAAGAAATTGCAAATGCAGGCATTAAAACCGATGCCGTTTCACCAAAGCTTCTTCCCAATTACACAAACCAAAAGAACATATAATTAAGGAGTTTTTAAATTATGGAGCTTATAGTTGATCTTTTTGAAGCGCTAACAATATTCTGCTTTGGACTTTCATGGCCTATTTCTATTCGTAAATCTTATATTTCAAGAACTGCAAAGGGAAAGAGCCTCTTTTTTGAAGTCTTCCTTCTCATCGGTTATGCTTTCGGTATTGCACGCAAGTTAATACAGGTGATCGTTATGGGAAGCAGCGGATTCATCTTCTTCCTCAGCTTTTTCTTCTACGTTTTCAACTTTATCGAAATTTCGATTGACGTTGCGCTTTATTTCCGCAACACGAAGCTTGATAAAGCAAGAGATGAGGGTAAGGTGGTTTGATTTGCATTTGTCGCAAAAATAAGAGGCTTCGTTTAAAAAGTGAAGCCTCTTTTGATTATATTCCGTAAGTTCCCGTTATTGGATCTTTGAAAATGTCAATTTCAGGTGTTTTAAAGGTGAAAATAATAAAGAGCAGAGCAACAATGCAAAGCGTTAAGAAAGCAAGTTTAGGTAACCTACAATGCGTTTTATTAGCATTAAAGAGCCGTGTCTCATAAATATATGAAATCGCAGCAGAAATAAAGAAAATTGCGATGTTGATCCAGTCGGGGGAGTGTCCGATTATGCCGTTGTAGGTGTAAAATATTACTGGAATCAGAATAAGTCCTAGAATAATTCCGCGTAGTTTGACGCACCAAAAATCTTCTTGAGCCTTGAAGAAAAAGCGTTGTACGATGGCATAAATTAACATCGGCCAAAATAGTAGCTTCATATGTTCCCAAGTTGATTCGTTCACGCCGGAAAACGGAGATACCCACACCGCCTCTCCAAGCCAGTCGTATAAAAAATGTAGCAGAGTTCCGCCCAGTGAAGTCACAGCAAATCCCATCAGTTGCCAAAATCCAATTGAACGTTTCATAAAACCGCCTATAAAACCTTTATACGATAGTATATGCAATCAACTGATTTTCTATAACATAAATATATACGTTTATTTCGGTGTAAACACTATGTGGTACTTGCAATTCCAACTTGTATGTGCTAAACTATTATTGTCTATGGTCACTTTTTTCATAGATAAATCCTCCAAATATGTTTTTTAGTTTGACTGGCAGGTCTTTCTAATTATATCATATTTGGAGGATTTTTTCTCATCGGTTAACTTCTACTGAACCACGCCACTATGGCGTGGTTTTCGGGATACGATAAAAAACGCAGTCGCGTAAACGACTGCGTTTTCTGATATTTACTTAACCTTTATCATCGAAGCATCCCACATATCAGGTGCTTCGTAACCAAGCATATTTACCGTGGTTGCAGCAACATTTGAAAGTCCGTACGCGCCGTCAACTACCTCGTATTTATCTGCGGTGAAATTATCGTAGATTATGCAGGGAACTTTATTGAGCGTGTGGCTGGTCTTTGCCTTCGGATGTCCGTCGGATGTGTATTTGATCTTGCCTGATTTTTTGTCGGTCTCATACATCTCGTCTGCGTTTCCGTGATCGGCAGTGATGATAGCAGCGCCGTGAAGAGCGTCAATAACGGGAAGAAGTCTTGCGAGTTGGATATCGAGCGCTTCGACCGACACCTGTGTAGCATCAATATTCCCCGTGTGTCCGACCATATCTCCGTTAGGATAGTTCACACGGAGATACTTATATTTTCCGCTCTGAATAAGTTCTATGAGTTTGTCGGTAATCTCTGCACATTTCATCCAAGGTCTCTGCTCAAAGGGAATAACATCCGAGGGAATCTCAATAAATGTTTCAAGCTCCTCGTCGAACTTTCCGCTTCTGTTTCCGTTCCAGAAATAAGTAACGTGACCGTACTTCTGAGTTTCCGAGATAGCCGCCGAATAAACGCCGCTTCCTACGAGGTATTCGCTCATCGTGTTCGAGATCTCAGGCGGAGCTACAAGGTAGTTCTTCGGAATATGAAGGTCGCCGTCGTATTCAAGCATACCTGCGTACATTACGCTCGGAACTCGTACTCTGTCAAATTTATCAAAATTTTCGGAGTCAAACGCCTTCGATATTTCAATAGCGCGGTCGCCTCTGAAATTATAGAATATTACGCTGTCGCCGTCCTCAATCGTTCCGATGGCTTTACCGCTTTCTGCGATAACAAAGGGAAGAATGTCCTGGTCGATTGCACCCGTCTCGTTTCTCAGAGTGGTGATTGCTTCCTCGGCAGATGAGAAATATCTGCCTTCTCCGAGAACGTGAGTTTTCCAGCCGCGCTCTACCATAGACCAGTCGGACTCGTAGCGGTCCATAGTGATAGACATTCTGCCGCCGCCCGATGCTATCTTTGCATCAAAAGCGCCGTCATTAAGAGATGCGAGAAAGTCCTCGAAGGGAAGGACGTAATCAAGTGCGGAGGTCTCTCCGACGTCACGTCCGTCGAGAAGAATATGAATTCTGACCTTTACGAGATTTTCTTCCTTGGCTTTAACTATCATCGCTTTGAGGTGATCGATATGCGAGTGAACATTGCCGTCCGAGAAAAGTCCGATAAAATGGAGGACTCCGTTATTGTCCTTTGCGTTTTTAACGAGTTTCTGCCACGTTTCTGATGCGAACATCTTTCCGCTTTCGATGGAGTTGGAAACGAGCTTTGCTCCCTGAGCGAACACCTGTCCTGCTCCAAGAGCGTTGTGTCCGACCTCGGAATTACCCATATCGTCGTCAGAGGGAAGTCCTACTGCCGTTCCGTGAGCTTTGAGCGAAAGGGTGGGATATTTGCTCATAAGCATATCAAGCGTAGGAGTATTTGCCTTCTTTACTGCGTTTTCAGCCCCGTCAGTACCGATGCCTATACCGTCCATAACGATGGTTACAAGCGGTCCTTTTACACCTGAAAATTTTTCGGATTTTTTTAGTGATATCATTTTTATTTTGCCTCCGTAGTATAAATTCAAAACGTTATCTAATATTATAACTTATGATTGTGAACAAAGTGTGTATTTCAGAGGCATCTTTATAAAAAATATGATACTTTTTTCGATTTTAACAGAAAATGTTATTGAAAAATGGAGCATATTGTGATATCATAAAATGTAATATAGTCTCAGGGCATATTTTGAAAGGACATCAAATAACGTGTTTAAACTGATAAATAAAGAACTTCTCGGAGAAAACATAGTGAAAATGGAGATCGAAGCTCCGTTTATTGCCGAAAAGATCGGACCGGGACAGTTCGTTATCTTACGCTCTCATGAGCAGGGCGAGCGCATTCCTCTTACCGTTGCCGATTTCGATAGAGAAAAGGGAACTATCACTATAATCTGCCAGACGGTAGGTGCTTCTACAAAGCTGCTTGCAACTATTTCGAAGGGTGAATATATTAAGGACGTTGTCGGACCGCTTGGAAACAAGACTGAGCTTAACGGAGTCAAAAGCGTTGCGGTCATCGGCGGCGGACTCGGCTGTGCTATTGCCTATCCGCAGGCGAAATTTTTGCACAATTCTGGAGCGAAAGTCGATATTATCGCAGGATTTCGCTCAAAGGATCTTATAATTCTTGAAGACGATATGAAAGCCGTTTCCGACAGTCTTACCATACTTACAGATGACGGATCAAATGGAAATAAAGGACTAGTTACAAACGGTCTCCGTAAAAACGTCGAAAACGGAGCAGTGTATGACACCGTTATCGCGATCGGTCCCCCTATTATGATGAAATTCGTCTGTATGCTCACAAAGGAGCTTGGAATAAAGACGATAGTAAGTATGAACCCGATCATGATCGATGGAACGGGAATGTGCGGTGGCTGCCGTCTTACAGTCGGCGGCGAAACTAAATTTGCCTGTATAGACGGTCCCGATTTCGACGGACATCTCGTTGATTTTGACGAGCTTATTAGGCGTAACTCGACCTACCGCGCCGAAGAAGCCGAAGCAAACGAAAAGATCCATAAGTGTAATCTTGACAAATTCGGAGGTGCAGAGTAATGGCTAATATGCAGCTTACTAAGGTACCTATGCCCGAACAGGCGCCCGATGTCCGAAATAAAAACTGGGAAGAGGTTGCAAAGGGATATACGGCAGATGACGCGATGCTCGAAGCAAGCCGTTGTATGAACTGCAAAAACATGCCCTGTGTGAGCGGTTGTCCCGTTGGTGTAAAGATACCCGAGTTTATAAAAAAGGTCGCTGAGGGCGATTTTGAGGGCGCATATCAGAAGATAAAGGAAACCAACTCTCTGCCTGCGGTCTGCGGACGAGTTTGCCCACAGGAAAATCAGTGTGAGCATAACTGTGTACGCGCTATCAAGGGAGAAAGCGTAGGAATAGGACGTCTTGAACGCTTCTGCGCCGATTGGCACAATGCTCATGCCAATGCAATTGAAACGGAGAGAAATAATATTCCCGAGAACGCGCAGAAGGTGGCGATCATAGGCTCGGGCCCGGCAGGACTTTCCTGCGCAGGTGATCTTGCCAAGATGGGTTACAAGGTCACTGTTTTCGAGGCACTTCACAAGGCAGGCGGAGTTCTTTCTTACGGAATTCCCGAGTTCAGACTGCCCAAGGACATAGTTGACAAAGAGGTCGCATCTCTTGAAAAGATGGGCGTTGAAATTGCGCTAGATATGGTTATCGGACGTGTAAGATCGGTCGATGAGCTTCTTGAAAACGGATACAAGGCGGTATTTATCGCGAGCGGAGCAGGACTTCCGAGCTTTATGAATATTCCGGGCGAAAACTCGAACGGTGTTTATTCGGCTAACGAATTCCTCACGCGCATAAACCTTATGAAGGCGTACAGAGAGGATTATCTCACACCCGTAAGACGCGGCAAAAACGTCGCAGTTGTTGGCGGCGGAAACGTCGCTATGGACGCCGCAAGATGCGCGAAGCGTCTTGGCGCGGAAAAGGTTTACATAGTTTACAGAAGAAGCGAAACCGAAATGCCTGCGCGTCTTGAAGAGGTGCATCATGCAAAGGAAGAGGGAATTATATTCAAGACTCTTTCAAATCCCGTTAAGATAAACGCCGATGAAAATGGCAATGTGGTTTCGATGACCTGCGTCGAGATGGAGCTTGGCGAGCCCGATGCTTCGGGCAGACGCCGTCCTGTCGAAAAGGCAGGCTCTGAGTTCGATATAGAGCTCGATACCGTTATAATTTCGGTAGGTACGTCGCCAAATCCGCTTATCCGTATGACGACAGACGGTCTTGAAACTAACAAACGCGGCTGTATCGTAACATCGGACGGAGTTACCACCACGCGTGAAGGCGTGTTTGCAGGCGGCGATGCGGTTACAGGAGCGGCTACCGTTATACTTGCGATGGGCGCAGGCCGACAGGCAGCAGCGGCAATCGACGAGTATATAAAGGGAACTAAATAATAGAAGAAAGCCCGACTTGCTCGGGCTTTTTTGTACCAAAAAGCGAGCGGCAAAATATACTGACTATGAGAAGTGAAAATCATAGGAGGATAAAATGCTGCTTACTGTATTAAAAGGGATCTTACTCCCACTCGTGGGTACGTCGCTTGGCGCTGCCTGCGTATTTTTTATGAAGAAAAATATGAGCCTGCGCCTGCGAAGTGCGCTTATCGGATTTGCGGCGGGCGTTATGTTTGCGGCTTCTGTTTGGAGTCTTATAATTCCCGCGATAGAGGCGTCGGAAGGATACGGAAAACTAAAATTTCTTCCTGCAACCATCGGGTTTTGGGCGGGAATAGGCTTTCTTCTTTTTCTCGACCATGTCGTACCTCATATTCATCTCGGAAGTATGCAAAAGGAAGGGCTCAGGAGCCGTTTCGGCAAGAGCACGATGCTTGTTTTCACGGTAGCGCTCCACAATATACCGGAGGGTATGGCGGTAGGTGCGGTTTATGCAGGTCTGCTTGAGGGAGACGTAGGCGTAACGGCAAGCGGAGCTCTCGTTCTCTCTCTCGGAATAGCAGTACAGAATTTTCCCGAGGGTGCTATAATTTCAATGCCGCTTGCGAGTGAGGGAATTGGTAAGAGTAAGGCTTTTCTCTGCGGAGCACTGTCGGGAGTTGCTGAGCCGTTCGCCGCTATTTTGACTATCGCCTGCTACGAAATGCTTATTGGGACGCTTCCGTATATGCTCACCTTTGCCGCAGGCGCGATGATATACGTTATCGTAGAGGAGCTCGTGCCCGAAATATCAAAGGCAGAAAATTCGGATATCGGAACGATTTTCTTCGCACTCGGTTTTACGGTGATGATGATACTCGACGTAACGCTGGGATAAAATAATAAAAAAGAAATTTTTTATCAATTCTTAGAAAAAACACCCATATTTTCATTAATATTGCGAAAAAAGGTCTTGACAAAGTCGAAAATGAGTGTTATAATAGTTTGCCGCATGAATGAAAGGTATTAAATGGCACTAAAAAGCCTACCTTTATCAGCGAGTCTTGCGCCCAAATGTGGTGCTTAAAGAAAGAGAGGTGCTTTTCGTGTACGCAGTTTTTGAGACAGGCGGAAAGCAGTACAAGGTAAACGAAGGCGATGTAATTTTCATCGAACGTCTTGAGGCTTCCGAAGGCGATACTGTAAAGTTCGACAAGGTTCTCGTAGTTTCTGATAACGACGGTCTTAAGGTTGGCGCTCCCTACGTTGACGGCGCAGCTGTAAGTGCAGTTGTTGTTAAGAACGGCAAGGCTCCCAAGATATACGTTATGACGTATAAGCCTAAGAAGAACGAGAAGAAGAAGATCGGTCACAGACAGCCTTACACCAAGGTTCAGATCAGCTCTATCGCTGCTAACTGAGCAGACGAAAAAAGATGACTACGATCACTTTTTTCAAAAAGAACGGTGTTTATTACGGCTTTAAGGAAACCGGACATTCCGGCTTTGCCGAAGAGGGAAACGACATTGTATGCTCGGCGCTCTCGGCGATGACTATGCTGATAATAAACGCTATTGAGGTCTCTTACGCTTCAAACGTTGATTATAAGATCGACGAAAAAACAACCGATATTACGGTTATGGCAAAGGCGGCGCTCCCCGAAGAGGAAAGCGACGAAAAAAAGCAGTACGCCGTATCGGGACTTTTCTATGCATACTATCTGCAGCTTTGCGATCTGCTGGAAGATTACTACGATTTTATCGACGTTAAAGAAGTAGAGCTCGACTGAGGAAAATAAATTTTCCGAAAATTACTAAGTTTACATGAAAGGATATTAAGACAATGTTCAGAATAAGCTTACAGTTCTTCGCGCATAAAAAGGGTGTTGGTTCGACCAAGAACGGTCGTGACAGCGAATCCAAGCGTCTTGGTGTTAAGAAAGCAGACGGACAGTCCGTAATCGCAGGTAATATCATCGTAAGACAGCGCGGAACCCATATTCATCCCGGCAACAACGTCGGACGCGGATCTGACGATACTCTTTACGCTCTTATCGACGGAAAGGTAAAGTTCGAACAGATTGCAAAGGACAGAAAGTGCGTTAGCGTTTACGCTGACTGATTTCTGCCACAGAAAACGAGTATTCGACACAAAAGCCGCAGAAGGGCAGACTATGCCGTTTTGGGGCTTTTTGTTTTAAATTTTTGGAGATTTAGCTATGAATAACAAATTATGGGCAGGACGTTTCTCAAAAGAACTTAACAAGGTCGCAGACGATTTCAACTCGTCTATACCCTTCGACAGCCGTATGTATTCTCAGGACATACGTGGCTCGATAGCACACGCTACGATGCTTGGTATGCAGGGAATAATTACGATCGACGAGGCTCACACGATAATAAACGAGCTTGTAAAGATCGAGGAAGATATTACCGAAGGCAGACTTACTATTGATATGGCGGCAGAGGATATTCATATGTTCGTTGAGAGTATTCTCACCGAGCGTATCGGAGATACAGGAAAGAAGCTTCACACCGCACGTAGCCGTAACGATCAGGTCGCAGTTGATATAAGACTCTGGCTTAAAGACGAAACCGATGATATAATTGAAAATATCTGCACGCTTATCGAGGCTCTTACAGATAAGGCGGACGAGTATAAGGACGCTATCATGCCCGGATATACTCATATGCAGAGGGCACAACCGATAACCTTCGGGCATCACCTTATGGCGTATGTTTCGATGTTTGCAAGAGATATTGAACGTCTTTCCGAAGCATCTGCACGTATGATGTCGGCATCACCCCTTGGATCCTGCGCTCTTGCCGGAACCACATATAATACCGACAGACAGCGTACGGCAGATATTCTCGGCTTCCAGTATCCCTGCCGCAACTCGCTTGACGGCGTTTCGGACAGAGATTTCGCCATCGAGCTTTGTGCTGCGTATTCGATAGTTATGATGCACATCTCGCGCTTTTCTGAGGAGATCATTCTCTGGTCGTCCTGGGAGTTCAAGTTTATCGAGCTTGATGACTCTTTCTCGACAGGGTCGTCCATTATGCCTCAGAAGAAAAATCCCGATATGGCAGAGCTCGCAAGAGGAAAGACCGGCAGAGTTTACGGTGATCTTATGACTCTTCTTACCATAATGAAAGGTACGCCGCTTGCATATAACAAGGATATGCAGGAGGATAAGGAAGCGATATTTGACGCCGTTGACACGCTCAAAGCTTGCCTCAGCGTATTTGCTCCTATGATCGCAACAATGCGCCCTATACGCGAAAACATGTACTCTGCGGCGCAGAAGGGATTTATCAATGCAACAGATGTTGCCGACTATCTCGTAGGTAAGGGACTTCCGTTCAGAAGCGCGTACAAGATCACAGGTCAGCTCGTCGGAAAATGCGTTGCGGAAGGCAAGGTTCTCGATAATCTCACTCTTGAAGAATACCGCGAGTTCTCAGAGCTTTTTGATGAGGATCTCTACGGATATATCTCGCTCGAAAGTTGCGTAAGCCGCAGAACCTCTTACGGTGGAACGTCACCTGAATCTGTGGCATCGCAGATCGAATACGCAAGAGAATTTCTTGATGCATTCAAGGTAGATTAAAACAATATGCACCCCGTTTTGGGGTGCATATCTTTTATTTGTTTAATATTTCTATAAGATAGGGAAGAACAGACTCAAATTTTGCTCCGTACCAATGATTTTCTTCCTTGGCGGTCGCTTTTATGCACTCTACGGTGTAATCTGCCGCAATCTTCGCACTATCAAATGTGCTTTTTCCGCGTACAAGCGCACCAACAAATGAGGAAGCGTATATATCGCCGGTTCCGTGACAGCTGTTAGGGAGAAAATCGTGTTCGTAATAAGAGTATTTGCCGCTTTCATAAACGACGATGCCTGTCTTGCCTTTTTCGTATCCTACACCCGTGAGCACTATATTTTTTGCTCCGATACCTATAAGCTTTTCAAGGAGAGTATGTATATAAGCTCTGTCGTACTCGGTTGTGTACTTCTCGCCTGTCAGAAAGCAGGCTTCGGTTATGTTTGGAATTATATAGTCTGCCTCTGCACAAAGCCTTGCCATTTCTTTTACAAAATTATTATCAAATCCCGGATAGAGCTTTCCGCTGTCTGCCATAGCGGGGTCAACGATTTTAAGAGAGTTTCCATTTGAGCAGGAAGCGAATATATCTTTTACATATTCTATCTGCTTTGCACTTCCAAGATAACCTGTATATATAGCGTCAAATTTGATATTTTCTCTTTCCCAATGCTCGCATATTTTCGGCATATCCTCGGTAAGATCGCGGAAGGTATATCCCGAAAATCCTGCCGTATGTGTAGAGAGAACTGCAGAGGGGAGTACGCAGGTTTCAATACCGCAAGCCGATATTATTGGAAGAGCGACAGTCAGAGAGCACTGTCCGACACACGAAATATCCTGAATTGTAAGTATTTTTTTGTACGACATTATGTTTACCTCTTTACAAATCTTTATAAATGTATTATAATCATTTTTGACAATATGTAAATTACCAAAACAGGAGATTTTTATATATCCAGATGAACAGAGAGAAAAAGTATTATACCTTATATAAAATGATAAAGGAAATGATCTTTTCGGGCGAATACAAGGCAGGAGAAAAGCTTCCGTCGAAGCGCGTAATGGCTGATAAAACGAGTTTCAGTACGATAACGGTTGAAAGTGCCTACAATCGCCTTGCGGACGAAGGATATATATATTCTCGTGAAAGGAGCGGATATTTCGTTGCACAGATAGACGGAATGTATCCGAGTGAGGGCAAAAAGGGAAAAACGCTTCCGCTTCTTTGCGAGGAAGATGAACTTCCAAGCGGTGATTTCGAATATTCGGTCTGGTTCAAGACACTCAGAAAGGTTATGTCCGATAAAGGAGCACGTCTTTTCGTGAAATCTCCGAATAAAGGGTGCGCCGTTCTTCGAAACGCTATATCAGAGTACCTTTACAGATATCGCGGAATGTATGCGGAGCCCGAGAGAATTATCATAGGATCGGGTGCCGAGCAGCTTTATGATACCGTAGTTCGTATTTTTGGACGCGATAAGGTGTACGGTATAGAGAATCCGTCATACTCTCAGATCGAAACGGTATATAGTACAATGGGCGTTTCGCTTGAAAAGCTTAAAATGGGCAAAAACGGAATAGAGAGCGAGGCTCTCAGAAATTCGAAAGCCGATATACTTCACGTTACTCCCTTTCACAGCTATCCGTCAGGCGTGACCGCAAGCATTAAAAAAAGATATGAATATCTGGCATTGGCGAATAAAAGCGATAAATATATAATTGAGGACGATTTTGACAGTGAATTCTTTATTCCTGGCCACCCTATCGAGTCACTGTATTCGCTTGATAAAAACGAAAGAGTTGTGTATATGAACACGTTTTCCAAAAGCCTTTCGCCTTCAATGAGAATGGGATATATGATACTTCCAAAACAACTTCTTGCGATGTATGACGAAAAAATGGGAATGTATTCCTGCACGGTTCCTGTGCTCGATCAGTACGTACTTGCCGAATTTATTTCGAGCGGAAACTTTGAAAGGCATCTCAACCGAATGAGAAGAAAAATGAAAAACGAGATGAAAAAATAATTTTAAAAAATTTGAATTTTTTCAAAAAAAGCTCTTGACAAATCAAATATTTTATTGTAGAATGTTGTAGGTTAGCAAAGGCTAACTGATAAAACGGCTTTATTGAAGGTGATTTTATGAACTTGCGTTTAGCAGAAGAAGGGAAGGAATATATCATCGAGAGCATCGAAACAGATGACGAAGAGCTCGATGCGTTCCTTTTTTCACTCGGTTGTTATAGCGGTGAGCCGATAACGGTCATCTCACATCTCAAAGGCGGGTGTGTGGTTTCCATTAAAGACGGAAGATACAATATCGATAATCAACTCGCGGAAGCTATCATCGTTAAAAATTAAAAAATAATCTTACGATTATTTTTTTAGCGTCAAGTTAGCAGGGGCTAACTTGATTTGAAAATAAATCTGAATTCTCATATAACAGGAGGAAAACAAATGAGAATTGCACTTGCGGGCAATCCGAATAGCGGTAAGACCACTATGTTCAACTCTCTAACCGGACGAAGCGAAAAGGTCGGAAACTGGGCAGGCGTTACCGTTGAAAAGAAAGAACATTTAATTAAAAAGAGCTATTATAACGGCTCTGACGAGCTTATTGTGGTCGACCTTCCGGGCGCTTATTCAATGTCTCCGTTTACATCGGAGGAGAGCATTACGAGCTCTTACGTAAAGACTGAAAATCCCGATGCTATAATCAACATCGTTGACGCTACCAATCTTAGTCGTAGCCTCTTCTTTACAACTCAGCTTCTTGAGCTCGGTATTCCAGTCGTGGTCGCTCTTAACAAGACCGATATTAACAAGAAAAAGGAAACCAAAATAAACGTTTCCTCGCTTTCTGAAAAACTCGGTTGCCCTGTTATCGAAACCGTTTCTACCTCATCAAAGGGGATTAAAGAATTAGTAGCGGCAGCAATTTCGATTATAGGAACAACTCAGATTGCCCCTTGTACACAGGAAGATATAGATCTCAGTGATAAAAACACCGTTATCGAAGCAGATAAAAAACGCTTTGATTTCGTAAATGCAATCGTTGATTCGGTAGAGAAGAGAAAAGTTTTTACTAAAAATAAAAACGCTCAGGATAAGATCGACGCTATTCTTGCAAATAAATGGCTCGGAATTCCGATCTTTGCTGTCATTATGTATGCCGTTTTCTGGATCTCGCAGACCGGTCCCGCCGTTTGGCTTGCAGACTGGCTC
Source organism: Eubacteriales bacterium (assembly GCA_045605765.1). Lineage (GTDB taxonomy): Bacteria > Bacillota > Clostridia > Oscillospirales > CAG-272 > SIG672. The sequence goes on from JAZUQQ010000030.1 coordinate 53,764, forward strand.
GTGGGTCTGCTTGAAGCGGGGCAGGGGCTTATTGCCGATGCTATCACCTCTAATGGCATTTGGGAATCCATACTTGTTGACGGTATCATTGGTGGATTTATTGCAATTGTAGGATTTTTGCCGCTCGTTATGATAATGTACTTCCTTATCGCGCTTCTTGAAGACTGCGGATACATGGCACGCGCTACCGTAGTTCTCGATCCGATATTCAAAAAGGTCGGTCTTTCGGGTAAATCTATTATTCCTTTTATAATAGGCACGGGTTGCGCTATCCCCGGTGTTATGGCATGCCGTACGATCCGAAACGAGCGCGAGAGAAGAGCTACCGCAATGCTTGCACCCTTTATGCCTTGCGGAGCAAAGCTTCCGGTTATCTCGCTCTTTGCGGGTGCCTTCTTTTCAAATTCGGCATGGGTGGGAGCATCGATGTATTTCGTGGGAATAATCATTATTTTCCTTTGTGCTCTCTTTGTAAACAAGCTAACAGGAAACAAGAAGAAAGCTTTCTTTATTATAGAGCTTCCCGAATATAAATTCCCGAGTATTTACAGAGCATTTCTTTCCATGTGCCAACGCGGTTGGTCGTTTATAGTGAAGGCGGGAACTGTTATACTCGTTTGTAACTTTGCTGTACATTTGATGCAAAACTTCTCGTGGAGCTTTAAACTCGTGGAAAACGCGGACCAGTCGATACTTGCATCCATAGCAACGCCCTTTGCATATATCATTGCTCCTGTAGTGGGCATAGTTGCGTGGCAGCTTGCGGCGGCGGCGATCACGGGATTTATCGCCAAAGAGAATGTGGTCGGAACTATTGCAACCTGCTATGCGATCACAAATCTTATAAACGTTGATGATCTCGCTATGGAGGCGGGAGCTGCACAGGGAATTGCTTCTGCTCTCGAAATCAGCACGGTTGCGGCTCTTGCATACCTTATGTTTAACCTTTTCACACCGCCTTGCTTTGCGGCCATCGGTGCTATGAACTCTGAAATCAAGAGCAGAAAGTGGCTCTGGGCAGGTATCGGACTTCAATTCGCGATCGGATACACCGTCGGATTTCTCACATTCTTCTTCGGAACGCTCTTTACTTCCGGAAGCTTCGGAGAGCTCTGGATGCCTATCGTTGGTTGGGCAATAATTCTTGTGATCGCGGCAATTATTACCTGTCTTATTATAAGAAAGAACAAACAGATCAAAGCGGAATATGCTCTTAAAAACAAGGAAAAAGTGTCCGTTTAATATTTTGCGCTACTCAGGCAGAAAGGAGTCGTTATGACAGACGTAATCATAATAGCTATAATATCGCTTATCGTCGGAGGTGCTATCGCTTACATTATCAAAGCAAAGAAAAGCGGTAAGAAATGTATTGGTTGTCCTGACACTTGCTGCGGTAATTGCAGTGGTTGTACCGGTTGCAATGAAAACAAATAACTTATCTTTTGAAACATACAAATACCTTTTTCTACCTTAAAAGCAGGTCGCGTCGAGTAAGCCACGGCGCGATCTGTTTTTTCTTTTCATAAATTAGAAAAAACGTGTAAAAGAAGGGAAGCGTTGATATGTTCACGATCATCGTAGTAGGAAGCCTTAACGTAGATATTACCGCCTACGCCGAGCGTTTTGCACGAGATGACGAAACTGTTAAGGATTTCTATAAGACCGAGATCAAATAAAAATATAAAACCGTAGGTCAAAAATTGGCTTGCGGTTGATTTTTTTGATAAAAGTGGATTTTTATCACTCGAAAACGGAGTACAGGATTTTCTCCACCCAATATATTGTGGTTGGCATGTATTATAGGCAAAAAATAACCTGTGGAAAACTGTTGTGGATAAATTATCGCTCCAAAAGGTTTTCCACAGGTCAAATCCACAGGGTAGAACCGCCTCCGGGCTATCCCTGTGGAAATATGTTGAATTATACTAAATGATTATTTAGTATAATATAGGAAGGTAAGGAGGGGTAAAAGGATGTCAAAAAGCTCCCTCAACGTTAAAAGCATTCCCATATACAAAAAATCCGTAGATGCTTGTATCTACGGATTTTTGTGTTATAAATAATGATTTAGTTTTCTGCGATGATCTTTCTAAGATACCCGGCAGCGTGTAGAATATCTTTTGCGGGATCAGATCCTACGTCACATTCGATTGTAAGGTATCCTTTATAACCTATATCCTCGTACGCTTTAAGCAGTCCTACAAAATCTACACTGCCTGTTCCGAGCGGAAGCACCTGAAAGGATCTTCCTTTGGAGGCATTTGGATCCTCTGCGATATGCGGCAGGACGCGGTAAATGACCTCAGGATCTCTGTAAAATATATGTACGCCGTCTTTGGCGTGTGTGTGTACGATATAATCCTTTAACGTATAAACGCCTTTTACCGGATCTGATTTCGTTACCATAACGAGGTTTGCAGGATCGTAGTTTACGGCTACGCCTTTTGACCCGAGGCTATCCAAAAATCCTTTGAGTATATCAGGCGTTTCAGGACCGGTTTCAACTGCAAAGTGCGCGTCCATAGAATCTGCAAAGCTTGCAAGCTCAAAGCAAGCAGATTGCATTATTTTATATCTTTCGTGATCAGCACTTGCAGGAACTACGCCAATATGAGTTGTTACGATATTAGTTCCAACCTCTTTTGCAAAATTAAGGATCCTTTTTGAAGCTTCAATAAGATCGGGATTTATATCGGCATTGCCAAATCCTCGTCCAAGGTCTCCGCATACTGCAGAAACTTTAAGTCCGTTTTCTGAGAGCAGCTTTTTAATTTCAGAAATCTTATTAGAGGTAAGATATTCGGGCGCGAGCTCACCTCTGGATGCGTACATCTGAACGCCGTCCGCTTCGCATTCCGCAACCTTTTTGATAGCTTCCGCAAAGTTGGTTTTGAACGAATCTGTGATAATTCCTATCGGAAAGTTATACATAATACGTTCTCTTTTCCTGTAAAAAAATTGTATTAATTACTATAAATGCCAGAAATACTAATATTTTTAATCAAATTCACTGTTTTAATATATTAAAACAGTGAATTTACTAATGAAAATCATTATAGATTGTCTTTGACGTAATGGGATATCAGAGATTCATATTCAAATATTTGGTTTGCGGTTATATTTATCTCGCGCGGCATTTGAGGTGAATGTATTATGGCATATAAAGCGTGCATTTCGAGGCCCATATCAAAAACGGCAAACGCGGCAAGCACTCGCTTTCTGAAAGCGTCCTTTTTCATATTTTCCGGACATTTATCAAAAATCGAATTATTTCTGTTCTTATACGCATAAAAGTGTTCCACAAAAAGTCGTTTACCTATTTTATTTAGCTGTACTAGGAGATATTCATATTCCAAGTCGGATAGCGGACGAAGATCTCCGAATTTATATGGCGTATACATATTATATATCTCTCTTTTTCTCGGCAGTTATCGCATTTTTCACTTCATTATACATATAAAGCGAGCCAAGTGCAACTATCGGATTTCCTGTACTTAATGCCAATGAAAATGCTTTGTTTACCGCTTCGCTCACGCTACCGCAAGCGACGGAGTTTACACCGAGTCCGTTATATATTTCGGCGAGCGCGACAGGATCGAGAGCTCGCGGATTGTCGGGCTTCAACGTGAAGACAAACGAGGCAACACCCGCGATAGCTTCAACCATCTCGGAGTAGCTTTTATCTGCCATAACTCCGGTAATAATTATAACCTTTTTATCTGCGAAATAATGCTTTATACTGTGAACGCTCTCGGCAACTCCTTGCGGATTATGAGCGCCGTCAAAGAATACGGTAGGTCTGCCCGAAAGCTTTTCGAATCTCGCTTTCCAGAGCGTTTTTTTTAGTCCGACAGCGATCGCTTCATCTGATATGACGTATCCAAGCTCGCGTAAAATATCGATAGCTTCGAGCACGTTTACCGCATTCTGCGGTTGATAAAGTCCAAGAAGCGGAATTTTTACGTCTTTATGATTCTTATAATCAAAAATACTGCCGTCGAGCGACGAGAATTTCAGTTTGAGCGAAGAAATATCGGTAATATAAAAAGGAGAATTTTGCCTTGTAGCGTGAAGGGAAACGACATTTCTGACAATTTCCCTGTCCTTCTCTGCCGAGGCACAACCGAGCAGTATCGGTCTTCCCTCTTTTATTATCCCTGCTTTTTCGGCAGCTATCTCCTCTACTGTATCTCCAAGTATAGCAGTATGGTCGAGCGCGATTCCACTAATTATAGAAAGTACGGGATTTTTTATGATATTTGTAGCATCGAGTCGACCACCGAGACCTACTTCAAGAACTACTATATCACATTCATTATTCTTAAAATACAGCATCGCAAGTGCCGTAATGAGCTCAAATTCTGTAGGAGGATCGTCCATTTTATCGGCAATTTTACTCACCTGAAAGGTAAGCTCTGCAAGCTCTGAGTCAGGGATATTTTCGCCGTTTATCATCATTCTTTCGTTGAAATTTTCGATGTACGGAGAGGTAAAAAGACCTGTTTTAAGTCCGGATTCTTTAAGAATTGAAGAAAGCATCGCACAAAACGAGCCTTTTCCGTTTGTTCCGCCGACGTGTATGAATTTGAGAGAGTCCTGTGGATTACCGAGCTTTTCAAGAAGCTCGGTAACTCTTGAAAGCCCCGGGCGGCTACCGCGCCAATCTATCGAATGTATATATGATATTGCCTCATCGTAGGTCATATTTAAAAATGCTTAGCCTTTCCTGTTTATTTGTTTTTCAAGCATAGACGTGATGTGTTCGTTTTTTAAAATTATATAGATTATTGCGGTCTCGCAGATAGAAATTGCAATATAAAGAGGAATCCTGAGCATTAAAGTAGGTATTTCATATCTCCAAAATACGTACAGTCCGACGCTTTTGATTATCATACTTCCGAAAATATGTGAAGTAAACACAGAAAGCGCGATTTTGAGGAATTTGCCGTTTCTTATCAGGTATCGCGAAATAACGCCCGAAATTATTCCAATAGATGCCGAACCGAGCATAATTATAGGGTTAAGTGCGGGATTGGGAGACGTAAGACAACTTATAATATCGGAAATAATTGCGATTACTGCTCCAACAACCGGTCCGTATATTATACCAGAAATGATAATAGGTACATTTTCAAAGGTGATCCTTATTGCATCAAAGGTAAGATATGTCTTGCACATCCACCCTATAACTACGCTTAGAGCAGTAAGAAGTCCGAGTGTCGTTATCATTTTAGTGGCAGAAAGGTAACTTAGTCTTTTGTTTTGCATAAAAATAAACCTCCTTCACCGCTTTGTTTGTACAGTAAAGGAGATTTTCACATAATTTAATCTTCTCACGGTGTAAATTAGCTTTGTACCGTATCTCTGTGCAACTATGAAGCGGGATGCAGAGCCTGAACCGCAAAACGCGCAAGGATGTGCGATTTTTCGTTCTCCCGACAACTCCCTGTTCGGGGGACACTTGACGAACAAGCTCTTACTCTTCAAAACTTATTATAGCACAGAGATTTAAAATGTCAATAATAAATTCAAAACTTTGACAAACTAAGCGGTATTTCGCTCGTTTTCGGACACTATTTTGCATCCTCGAAAATAATATAAAAGTATGTCATCATAAGAAAATCCGTTTTCAGCCATTTCTCTTGCTCCCCACAGGCTCATTCCAAGTCCGTTTCCCTCTCCATAGGTGCGTATTACTATACCGCCGTATGCCTGCTCAATTTCAAAGCACATAGATCGAAGTCCAAGTATCTTAGCAAAACCATCTGCTGAGATATCTTGCATATAAATATTTACAGTTTCTACTCTCCCTGCACCGTTAAGTGTGAGAATCGGCGAGGCGTCGATCCCGGCAATATCCATGTTTTCAAAAAAATGCCCTAGTTTTCGTGAAAGATCACCTTCCAAAATAAAGGTCTCTTTTAGCTGTGCTTTTTCAGGAGTAATAACAGGTTCAAGATAAGGGTATTCCCTACCAAGTACATTGAACGAGCTCTCGGTAGTAATATGAGAAGATTTATGTATAAGAGCCAGAGCATAACTGTTTTTATAAAGTAAAATTTTGCCCTCGGTATCCTCTAATGAACGGTATATTGCAGAAACAATATTTTCGCCGCTATCTCCGTGTTTTTTTATATATTCTTCCCTTTTTACGTAAGGAAGACTGTATGAACAATCACAGTAATCGGCATCGGTATAACAAAGCTCACGGCAGGCACCTTTAAGATAAAGCGAAGCGCTCCTCATAGCAACTGCCGCCGCACGAAGTGTCTCCTCACCGTAATTTTCGTCTATCTGTGCGAGTAAAATGCCGATTATATAATCGTTTTGTGTTAGTTTATAACTCTCTCCGCTATCGTGAAAATATAGTGTAACATTGTCGTCTTCTGTATTTTTAGAAATTTTTTTATAAATTCCTGATCCTATAATAGGAAGTGCGGTTGCAAGTAGAACGAGAAGAAGCATTATAAGGACGCTAAAACGCAAATTTTTCAAATAAATCACCCGTAATATTTTATATTTTTTACATACAAAATATTACGGGAAATGTAAATTTAATATTTTTCCTTATCTTTAATCGGGATACTTTTCTTCCAGCTTCCAGTAAGATAGAACACGAGACCGATAAAGAAGGGGGTATATCCTGCAATAGCATCTCCGAGCCAAAATCCGAAATAACCCATCCTAAATGTTAGTCCGAGAAGTACGGCAAGTCCGATCCTTAGAACTATCCCGTCTAGAATAGCAGTAATAAAATTCAAACTCGTATTTCCGCTTCCGTTTATGAGTGCATTCATTACCGCACGCAGTGAGCTTGCAAGGAACATAAGAAGAGCGATCGGAACGTACTCACCCGAGAGTTTAAGCGCTTCCTGACTAGACTCGTTTGCAAAGAGTCCAAACACCTCTTCGGGAAACAGTACGATTATAACCGAGAAAATTGCTACTATGGCGAGAGTTACACAAAGCACATCTTTGAGTATCTTGTTAACTCTTTTGAACTCTCCTGCGACGATATTTTGTCCTATCATAGTAGAACCTGCGGTGTTCATAGCATTAGAGAAAAGATTTACGACTGAGGCAAGCTTGTTGGCAATTCCGGAGAACGCCGAAACCGCAACGCCGTATCCGTTTATCCACGCATTGACGAACAGCTTGGATACCTGTATCGATGCGAATTTTATTGCCATGGGCGCGCCGAGCTTTATGAAAGAAATCAGCATATTCTTATCCCAAACTATAAAATCACGGAGAGATATATTGAGTTCAAATTCCTTTTTCTTTATTACAAGAAACATCGTACAACAGATAAAGCTTATTGCTTGGCTTATTACAGTGGCAAGAGCGGCTCCGCCCGCGCCCATATCTTTAACAAATAAAATATCAAGAAATATGTTCGTTATAGTCGCAATTCCAATAAAAACAAGAGGGTGCTTTGAATCACCCATACCGCGAAGTATGGCGCTTACTACATTATATCCGTAAATAAAGATAAGTCCCGTTATACATATCGTAGAATATGCCATAGCACCGTCGTAAGCCTCGCTCGGCGTATTCATAAGAGAAAGCATCTCCTTCTGGAAAACTATTCCCAAAACGCTTACAGTTACGGCACAAAGCAGAAGAAATCCGCTCATAGTACCAACAAATTTTCCGATCTTCTCTTTTTGCTTTGCCCCAATGTATCGTGCAATCAGGATCTGACCTGCGCTTGCAAAGCCCATTCCGATAAACGTCAGAAGATTGGTCACGTCGCCTCCGACCGAAACGGCGGAAATTCCGACCTCTCCCATTACGTTTCCGACGACGATCATATCGACCATACTGTAAACGACTTGGAGTATGTTCGAAAGAAGTAGTGGGAAGGCAAATACGATTAGTTGTTTCGTTATATTTCCCTTTGTAAAATCTTTTATGTGAGATCTGTTCATTGCTTGTACTGCGACATCTCAAAATGAAACACCCGCGAAGATGCGGGTGTAAGTAACTGTCAGACTCTTCCCTTTCGTTTTCTTACCTATGTAATTATACTATAATAAGCATAAAATGTCAAGTTTTGATATGCTCTTTTGTATGTATTTCTGTGTATTATATAAACACCAAAGCCGCTCTTTCGAGCGGCTTGTTGTTTATTCAAATTCCTTTATGAGCTTATACGTATAATTATCATCAAGTTCAGCGAAAACTTCATCTACATTTTCCTTGTATGAATCTCCGTCCCATGATGTGGAACGATATGATCTTCTGCTACGCTTCAAAGCACATAGAAAATATGAAAAGGACACCGTCATACCTAAGCATATCGAGGAAGCTATGCCCAAGAATATGGACCTCGTTTATTGGAATTACGAGGACGAGACCTGCGGTAAGCTTTATATCGAAAAGAACCGTTCGATCGGTAATCCCGTCATCTTTGCGGGCGGTGTTTGGATCTGGGGCGGAGCGCTCCCCGATAACGCCTTCTCGGGATATTTTCACGAAAGGGCGCTTGCCGACTGTAAGGCTTGCGGCGTTGAGGAGGTATGCCTGACAGTATGGAGTTTTTGCGTTTCGGTTTATCAGACCTCGCTTCTTGAAGCGGCTAGATACGCCGAGCACGCCTTCGAGCCGAATGCGGATAAGCTTCCCGAAAGATTTGAGTTCATTACCGGCGCGTCCTTTGAGGCGTTCTACGATATGTCCAACTTCCACGCGCTTCACAAGGAGGGCGAGATCGACTACGATTCTATGTCCTACGACGAGCGCTTCTACGGCAACAAGTTTATGCATCAGGACGTAATGATGGGACTTTACGACGAGAAGCTCTTCCGTGAGCCCAGAAGCGAGCATTACAGAAGAATGGTTGATCAGTACGCAGGCTACGTTGCCCGTCAGGACGAGTGGTGCTGGCTCTACGAGTATTGCTACTCCATATTCAAGATGCTCTCCATCAAGTGCTATATTGCAGAGAGACTCGTTCCCGCCTACAAGTCGGGCGATCTTGCAACTCTCCGTCTTATCCTTGAGGAAAAGCTCCCCGCGCTCGAGCAGGCTTGGAGCGAGGTCTACGAAGGTCATATGTACCACAAGGACAATTATCTCCGTCCCTTCGGAGCAGAACGAATGGATATGATCTACGGCACTCACATTATGAGAACAAAGTACGCTATCCGCCGCCTCGGTTATTATCTTTCCGGTCAGGTTGACTCTCTTCCCGAGCTTGAGGAGAAAAGATTTGACGAGGGCGCTGCGGCTTGGGGATGGGAATTCGAAAATCTGATAGATATATAACGCCCGCACTAAGCGATGACGCTTGACTTTCGGAGAACTACCATTACATTTTTAACAACTCAACCAATAAAAAAAGAAACGGGGATACTGTGACAACTGCGCAATATCCCTGTTTTTCGTTCAATAAAGAACTTTTATCCGTTTTTTCTTTTCATATTAACGAGCAAATAAGCCGCTACCAAGAGAACCGTTGCCCCTATAAGAATAAGATACATAACGTACTCGGGAACCTTAATATCGAAGAAATACAGATTGCAATCCATCGCATCGCGGAGAGAGTCGATCGCTTCCTTCGGTATTCCCTCCTTTTCAAGCTCTTCGATACCGCCTCGCATAGCGTGATTTCTCATAAGCGAGGTTCCGTACGTACCGGGAAGAAATGAAATAAAGACTTGCAGACCTTCGGCAAAGGAGGATATGGGCATATACGCGCCGCTTATAAAGCCGTATCCGGAGCTTACTATCGTTCCTACCGCAGATACCTGACCTTGCGTTGTCAGGAAGCAATTTATAAGCGAGGCGAGAACGGTACCGAAAAGTGAAAGCAATACAACGTCCAAAAGCAATAGCAGCAGATCGGCAACGGAAATGTACCACCCCACAATAGCAACGTAAATAAAACAGATCAAGGCGGCAAAAAGGCATACCGTCAAGGTAGAGATCAGATTCGCTACGTAATACCCCAGACTCAACTGACGTGATCCGACGGGCGAAACCAGAAAATCCTTTAAGACGCCGCTTGATTTATCGTTGACCGAAAGGAAGCTTGAGCAAAAAGCAACGGTAACGCAAGAAACGGCAAGAATCGAAGAGGTAAGCTGACTTCCTACAAGGCCGTTAATAAGGCGCTCGGGAATATCTAAGCCTGTCGGCAGGTTCATAATAAAGCTATCCTTATATACGTCTCCGAGGAAACTGACGTAAAGCACCAGAAGTATAGCGGGAGTGATCAGCGATGTGAAGAACAGACCCTTATCCTTGAAAAACAGCTTAACGTTTCGTTTTATCAGCGAAAATACGGTTTTCATTTTTCAACACCTCCCGTAAGAGCCTTTCCCGTAACCGCAAGAAATACGTCGTCCATCCTGCCCTTTGCTACCTCATAATCCTTGAAAAGCTCGGGACGTTTTAAAATAAACTCGGTTACTTGCGCAGTATCGTGAACAAAAATCTTGAACCCGCCGACAACCGCTTCGTAAGCGAGACCGAGCGATTTGACATCATCCTCACTGATTCCGTAAAGAGTGAGAAAATCTCCCGCATATTGGTTCTTCAGATCGGGAGGATTTCCCTCGGCAACGATTTTTCCTCCGTCAATTATGACCACGTAGTCGGCATCCGATGCCTCTTCCATATAATGAGTGGTAAGAAGTACCGTAAGCTTCTCGTTTTTACGCAGATCGGAAATTACCTTCCATAAAAGATTTCGCGTTTGTGGGTCAAGTCCCGTCGTAGGCTCATCGAGAATAAGTATGCTCGGCTTGTGGATAAGTGCTCTCGCTATATCTATTCTTCGTCTCTGTCCGCCGGAAAGCTTTCCGACTGCCCTTTTCACAAAGGATCCGAAATCAAGCAATTCCGCAAGCTCCGAAAGTCTGAATTCAAACTCATCGTCAAAAATACCGTAAAGAGCCGCGCGGCACTTGAGATTGTCGTACACGCTTAATGAATAATCCAAAGCCGAATTTTGAAATACAACGCCCATTTTTCTTTTTAAACTATCAAAATTCTTTTCAGTATCAATACCGTTGACAAGAATTTCTCCACCGTCTTTTCCAAGAATTCCGCATAAAATGTTAATAGTTGTTGACTTTCCCGCGCCATTCACTCCAAGAAAAGCAAAAAGCTCGCCTTCTCTTACCCGAAAGCTCAGATCTTTGACTGCGATGACATTACCGTAGCTTTTAGAAAGATTTTTAATTTCAATTATGTTTTTTTCCAAATCAAAAAAATCCTTTCGTCAAAATTTCTTGATTATATTATACACACAAAATCCTCACTAGTCAATGCTTGAAGCCTATGCGGTATTCTTTAAGCGGCGAACGGCAACTATATTCTTATATCCCGACCGAAGGAAAATTTTGGCAAGTGCGCCCTTTTCGACCATAGCAGCGTTAGAACTAGTCTCAAGTTCGGTTCTATCCCTGACGGCTATCCTCACAGATTCAAGCTCCTTTTAGATAGCAAGACCTCACGCTCCTTAACCTTAAGCTGTTCCGCGCCATTAATAGAACGAATAGCCGTCAGAGCCTCGCTCTTGTTGAATACCCTGTCGTTAACGCATTCCCCCTTTGCCTTCACCGCCATGCCGTCGGCAGGAGCTTTGACCTCGGTGTCAAGCTCTCCGGAGGCTTTGCCAACAGAATCTTTTTTCGAATTTTCTGTTGACAAATTTGAATATAGAGCCATCAGGCATTAGAATACGATGGACTTTGTATTGGTTGTTGCGCATATCTACAATACCGTCGTTGGGCGTGTTTTCGGAAGGCACAGAATTGGTCACTGTGTCATCAGTTTCGCTATCGCAGATGTCTTCTTCCTGTGATACAGTATTGCTTGGCTCGTCTGATGTAGGTTCGGCGGATACCGTAGTTTCCGAGCAACCGGAGATAGGGATAACAGAACATGCTAGGAGTGCTATAAAAAGTAGGTATGTAATGATTTTGCTTGAATAGCGGGATTGTTTTTTCATTTCGTTTCTTCCTTTTCAAAATGACAATAAAAAAGTGCGCAGCCGAAGCTACGCACCGAAAAATGCACAACCCCGATTGCTGCGACACAACTTCCGTCTTATAAAGGTAGGCGAAAAAGGAGTATGCACTTTTACCAAAAGATAAAATTGCCTACCCATAAGACATCTATTCAGTTGTGTCGCACTTGTAGTATAGCATAATCTGTAAGAATTTGTCAAGGGTTTTGCGAAAAAGTGATATGTAATTATATTGTTCTGTTATAGATACAGCATTCGTCATAATATTTAAGAAATAAAATAATTTAAAAAAAACGAAAAAATCTGCAATTTACTGTTGACAAACGCGTTTTCCTGTGATATAATCTATATCGTTCCGCGCAGGAACATGGTATATCTGGGTGTGGCGCAGTTGGTAGCGCGCTACCTTGGGGTGGTAGAGGCCGCAAGTTCAAGTCTTGTCACTCAGACCAAACAAAGATAATCCGAACTTATTCCTAATTGGGGATGCGTTCGGATTCTTTGTTTTTTGCACACAACATAGCTGTAGATAAAAAGGAAAACCGTACCCGACAAGCAACCACCTATCGGGTACGGTTTCATTAAGTTTATGATGAAGCTTTTATGTATGCCTGTGTCGCGATACGCGGCACAGGTTTTCTGTTTAGGCGGATTTCTCCTTGGCGTTCTTCTCTGCTTCTTTCTTAGCCTTCCATTCCTCAAACTCACGATTACCTTCTTCGGTTTCAAAGAATGCAGCTACCGCTGGGAAGAAAGTACGAACGATTGCTTCGATCTCATATTTTGGGACATAAGAGCGAGGTTTATATTCAGCACTTTTATCTTGAATCAACCATAACAGGAAATATATTGTTCGCTTCATCAATTCCAAACGCATTACCTCCCGTCTCTATCGCAGTCATTTCGCGGATTATTGTTGCGGTTAAGTTCTCTCTTTTGATAATCGTTGAGAATCCGCACAATTGCATCTTCCATCTGTTTGGTGCTATAATCGGGAGGAAAGAAACGGGCGATTCTTTCGTAGCTGAATTTGACCGTCTCTCTCTGATTGGCTTTCGGCTTTGCCATAATATCCTCAATGGCATCTGCCGTCAGCTTGCCCTCGCTGTGAAGTCTTCTGAATCTCACCGTCTGCGCGTAGGAAGGCGTGGCTTCGTCTCTCTCAAAGATCTCCACGACCTTGTCCTGCAACTCATGCGGCAGATAGGAAAGCTCCACGGCGGGGGTGAATGCAATTCGTCCGCTGTCCACAATATCCATCAGCGGTTTGGTCAAATTGGTTAGGCGGATATAGCGGAACACTTGGTCGCGGCTCTCGTTGGTCGCCTTGCCGATCTCGGTGGCGGCGTCCCACTTTGTCGCAGGTTGCGACGAAGTCTGACCGTATCGCTGACCTTGACGGTTCAGCACCTCCATCTTTGCCTTGTAAGCGTAGGCTTTTTCCGAGGGCAACAGATGATCTCTGTGCAGATTAGAATCGATCATACAAAGGGTGGCTTCGTCGGGATCAAGGTCGCGAACAATAACGGGAATGGTCACTACGCCCAGCTTTTGACAAGCGGCATAGCGGCGGTGTCCCGACACGATCTCATATCCCCCTCCGCGCCACGGTGTTACGATCAAAGGATT
>JAZUQQ010000031.1:0-66824 GCA_045605765.1 Eubacteriales bacterium
TTACGACGATGCGGCAGAAGCCGAACAGCAACAACCGCAGATCGTAGCAGTGACCGTAGCACAACCGGAACTGCTCCCCGCATAAACACCGCACAATGCGGGATAAACGCAGTAACGGCGGATGACTAACCGCCATCCGCCTTTACCGCACCTACATACTGTCAGAAAATGTCCCTATGAACACTAACAGAACACCTTCGGAGGTTTTTGTTATACAGCAAAACAGAGGGACTTTTTAGTCCCTCTGTTTTTTTAAACCGCCTGTGCGGTGCTTAATTTGTCGTTAAGTAAACAAAAAAGTGAAATTACTTGTACTTACGCTTTCTTGCTGCTTCGGACTTCTTCTTGCGCTTTACACTGGGCTTGTCGTACTGCTCTCTCTTTTTGAGTTCAGTAAGAACGCCCGAACGCTGCTGAGCTCTCTTGAATCTGCGAAGCGCGCTGTCGATAGATTCATTTTCCTTAACTCTGATCTCTGCCATTAACCATCCCTCCTCTCGCCTCTGCAAGAGAAAATCTCTTAATTCCTGTGAAAGGGAAATGTTTCCTTTTTCAAAAACATTTCCTACGTATTATACAACAATACTTTGCCAATGTCAATAGTTATTTAAAACAAGTTTGAGATTTTTTAACTTTTTTTGCAAAAATTATCTTACAACGATGTTTACAAGCTTGCCGGGAACACAAATTTCCTTGATAAGCGTCTTTCCTTCAATAAGCTCTGCGATACGCTCGTTAGCCTTTGCGGCTGCAAGCATATCTTCCTTAGAAGCGTCCGCGGAGATAACTACCGTTGCACGAAGCTTTCCGCAGATCTGAACTGCGATCTCGATGGTCGCATCAACAGTCTTTGCCTCGTCGTAGGTCGGCCAAGGAGAGGTGGCAAGCATCTCGGAGTTGCCGAGCCACTCGTTTATCTCCTCGCAAACGTGAGGGGCAAAGGGCGAAAGGATAGATACGAAGGTGTGGAGCTCGTCGCAAGTGAGTTTTCCGACCTCGTAAATTCTGTTGAGAAGTGTCATCATAGCCGCGATAGCGGTGTTGAACTTCATTGCTTCGATGTCGTCGGTGACCTTCTTGATTGTCTTGTGGAAGTCGCTTTCAAGCTCGGCAGTCACACCGTTTCCTGCGGCAATATCCGAGAGAGCGGCAACACGCTCGATAAATCTGCGGCAACCCTTAACACTGCTTTCGGACCAGGGAGCTGCGCTTCCGTATTCGCCCATAAAGAGCACGTATGTGCGGAGCGTATCTGCGCCGTAGGTGTTTACGATGTCATTGGGATCGATAACGTTTCCTCGGCTTTTACTCATCTTGACTCCGTCAGGACCGAGAATAAGACCTTGAGCAGTACGCTTTGCATACGGTTCCTCGTAGGGAACGAGTCCGAGATCGTAAAGGAACTTGTACCAGAAACGCGAATAGATCATATGACGGGTAACGTGCTCCATACCGCCGTTATACCAGTCAACGGGCATCCAGTATTTGAGAGCCTCTTCGTTTGCAAAAGAATCGCTGTTGCTCGGGTCAACGTAGCGCAGGAAATACCAGGACGATCCTGCCCACTGAGGCATGGTGTCGGTTTCGCGCTTGGCATCTCCGCCGCACTTAGGACACTTGCAGTTTACAAAGGAGTCGATCTTTGCAAGAGGACTCTCTCCACCCTCGCCGGGCTCAAAGTTTTCAACTGCGGGAAGTCTGAGTGGTAACTCATCGTAGGGAAGAGCGACCATTCCGCAGACAGGGCAGTGAACGATCGGGATCGGCTCAC
The DNA here is from genome assembly GCA_045605765.1 of Eubacteriales bacterium. Taxonomy (GTDB): domain Bacteria; phylum Bacillota; class Clostridia; order Oscillospirales; family CAG-272; genus SIG672. The sequence goes on from JAZUQQ010000031.1 coordinate 1,772, forward strand.
CCCAGTATCTCTGACGGTTGAATGCCCAGTCCTTCATCTTGTACTGTACGCCCTTTTCACCCACGCCGCGCTCTGCAAGGACTTCGGTGGCCTTTGAAATAGAATCTTTCTTATTCATAAAGCCGTTGAGGAAATCGGAGTTTATCATTTCTCCGTCGCCCGTATAAGCGCCCTCGTCGATGTTTCCACCTTTGATTACCTCGATTATGTCAATGCCGAACTTCTTTGCGAAGTCGTAGTCACGCTCGTCGTGAGCAGGAACTGCCATAATAGCGCCCGTTCCGTAGCCCATCATAACGTAATCCGCGATGTAGATCGGAATTTCCTTGCCCGAAAGGGGATTTATTGCAGTAATACCTTCAATGCAAACGCCGGTCTTGTCCTTTACGAGCTGAGTGCGCTCGAACTCGGTCTTTTTACTACACTCCTCGCGGTATGCCTTGATGGCGTCCATATTGGTTATGCGGTCTGCGTATTTTTCAATGTAGGGATGTTCGGGAGCCATAACCATAAAGGTTACGCCGAACATAGTGTCGGGACGGGTGGTGTAGATGCGGAGACTGTCATCTGTACCGCTTATTTTAAAGCTTGCAAACGCACCCTCGCTTCGACCGATCCAGTTGACCTGTTGCATCTTGATATTGGGAAGATAATCTACCTTTTCAAGACCGCTGAGCAGCTTGTCCGCGTATTCGGTAATTCTCAGATACCAAACGTCCTTGGATTTTTGAACGACATCGCTTCCGCAGATGTCGCATTTTCCACCCTGTGAGTCCTCGTTAGAGAGAACGCATTTACATTTAGGGCAGTAGTTTACAAGAGCCTGATCGCGGAAAGCAAGTCCGTTTTCGAACATTTTTAGGAAGATCCACTGAGTCCACTTGTAGTAGTTCTCGTCGGTGGTGTCAATCACTCTCGACCAGTCAAAGGAAAATCCGACCTTTTTAAGCTGGGAGGTGAACTTTTCAATGTTCTTGTCGGTAAGAGTTCTCGGGTGAGTGTTGAACTTGATAGCTGAGTTTTCGGTAGGAAGACCGAAAGCATCAAAACCGATCGGAAAGAGTACGTTGTAACCTTCTTTACGGCGTTTGCGGGATACCACTTCAAGACCCGAATAAGCCTTAATGTGTCCCACGTGCATACCCGATCCGCTGGGATAGGGAAATTCAACGAGAGCGTAGAATTTATCCTTTGAGTAGTCATCAGACGCCTCAAACACCTTTGCCTGTTCCCAACGAGACTGCCATTTTTCTTCAATGGATTTAAAATCGTATTTCATAATCTTTAAAACCTTTCGCCTTAGTTGTGTTGGTAAATTTGTCAGTCGATAAGAAGATGCGAGATATCGACGTTTTCGGCATCCGACCAAAGCTTGTCAAGCTTGTAGAATTCCTTTGCGTTTTTGGTGAAGATGTGGACCATAACGCTATTATAATCGAGAACTATCCATGAAGCGTCCTCGTGTCCTTCAATGTTGAGCGGAGTTTCGCCTATCTCACCGAGTTTAAATTCAAGCTCGCCCGCAAGAGCGCGGTTATGAGTGGTGGAGGTTCCGTTGCATATAACGAGATATTCGGTAAGGACGGTCTTTTCTTCAACGTAGAGAAGAGAAATGTCCTGAGCACTTTTCTCGTCAAGTATCTTTACAATTTTTTGTGCAAGTTCGAGAGCAGTCATACATATTCCTTTCTATGTGCCAAAATAAGGCAAAATTATTATAACACTAAAGTAATGATTATTCAATAGTTTTTAAGATAAAATCTTTGCATTTTATCGCATCGGGATGGACTTTTCTTCCGTTTTCTGCAAGATGCGCTTCTGTCTGTAACAGAATTTTTATAATCACCCCGTCAAGTACTCTGTAAATATCGGCTCGGTCCTTTGTGAGATCGCTGTAAAAAGACTCGCGAGTACGACGGCAAATATCCCATTTTCGCGTAGGCTCTATATAGTCTGCAATAAAAAGAAGCTTTGCGATTATCGACATATTTTCCGCACCCGTCGTATGCTGAGCAATGGCTGTGCATATTTCATCGTCAACATAGTCCAAAAACTCGTACTCTGCAATCTTTGCTCCTGCTTTCGCGTGAAGGACTGCGGGGCATTCAAGGTCGTGTGCGGTAAAGCCGATAGAATATTTTTCGTCAAGCGAAGTATACTGCTCGACCGATAGTCCTTTTACAATATCGTGAAGAAGAGCAGATATTAAGATGCGCATCTTGTCTGCCTTGTCAAAGCTGAAAATTTCGGCGAGAGCGAGACATTCCCGTGCTACCGAGAAAGTGTGCTCCAAGCGGTATTTGTCAGTTATACGGCGAGATATTTCGCCCGTCAGAGCATCAAGGAAGTCCGGAATACCGTGAATTTCGTTTTTAATCATTTTAAATACAGTTTGTGTTCTTTTATATAGCCGTATACGGCGGGGGAGAGATACTTTTCCAAGTTGCCGCCCGATGCTAAAGCATTACGAAGCTCGGACGAAGAAATCTCAGTGGGTGAATTTTCGAGCAAAATTATCGAGGCACCGTATTTTTCTTCAAAATATTTTTTCGCTCTTGTAATTTCGCTTTTTATTTCCTCGGTGATATTCTCGCGAGGCGCAAGAGCTATTGTCGATAACTCGAATATGCGCGAGGTTTTTTTCCACTCTTCAAGAGTTAAAAACATATCAGTTCCGCATAGGAAAAACAGGCTCGTATCTGGAGCAGAGAAGTGTTCGAGCGTTTCAAAGGTGTAGCTGACACCGCCCTTTTTAAGCTCAAAGTCCGAAACCGAAACAAGATCTCCGAAGCCCTCGCTTTCCGAAAAGGCGAGTCTTGTCATATTAAAACGGTGCATAGGATCTATCTCGTGCATCTGTTTGTGAGGCGGGATAAAGGTGGGTATTACAAGAAGTGAGTCAAGACGCGCCCGCTTTATAAAAGCCTTTGCCGCCGAAGCGTGACCGATATGCGGAGGCGAGAAGGTTCCGCCGAAAATTCCGATACGCTTTTTCATATCTTTTGGAGGCGTTTGAGGTCGATCTTCTTGTGCTTCTCAGACTCTCTGTAAAGCACGAAGGTACTGCCGACAACTCCGACGACTGCCGAAGAGGTAGACTTAGAGATAGCCTCTGCCGCCTCACGGGACGTGTGTTCACAGTTTTGAAGAACGCGAAGCTTGATAAGCTCTCTTGCTTCAAGCGTGTCCGAGATCTGTTTTATCATATTTTCATTTATTCCGCCCTTGCCGACCTGAAAAATAACGGGCTCGGTCATAGCCAGCGAGCGGAGATATGCTCTTTGTTTGCTTGTCATATGTTTTTGTCCTTTTAAAATTACTTAGTTGTATTTGCTAAGAAAATCCGACAACTGCGGAATAAGCGACGAGAGCGCAACGGCACGGTGACTGATTTCATTCTTTTCCTTTGAGGATAATTCTCCAAAGGTTTTTTTAAGAGGAGGATAGATGAAAAGCGGATCGTATCCAAATCCGCCTTCTCCTTTCAGCTCCTTGGCAATAACTCCGTGACATTCGCCGCGTACGGTGAGAATGTTTCCGTCGGGTGAGAGAGCGCAGAAAACGCAGACAAATTTAGCCGAGCGGTCGGAAACGCCGTTAAGCTCCGAAAGGAGCTTTTCGTTGTTCTTTTCGTAGTTTGCATCTTCTCCCGAGTATCTTGCCGAATAAATACCGGGCGCACCGCCGAGAGCATTGACCGCAAGACCGCTGTCATCAGCAAGTCCGATATATCCGAGCGAGGCGGGAACTGACGCCTTGATTTTAGCATTTTCCTCAAAGCTATCGCCGTTTTCCTCGATCTCGCCGTCGTATCCGATGTCGTCGAGCGAGAGAATATCAAGCTCTTTGCCGGTAATCGAGCGATAAATTTGTTTTATTTCTTTTATCTTGTTCTTGTTTCTCGATGCGAGAACGACCTTCATTTAAAAAAACAGTCCTTTCGGAAAAATTATTCAAAGAGCGCGTTTACAAAATCGACAGGTTCAAAGTCTTGAAGCTCGTCGATCTTTTCGCCGACTCCGATGAATTTAACGGGTATGCCAAGCTCGTTCTTTATACAGAATACGATGCCACCCTTTGCGGTGCCGTCGAGCTTTGTGAGCACAAGACCGGTGATCTCGGAGGTGTTTCTGAACTCTTTTGCCTGATTTACCGCATTCTGTCCGGTGGTAGAGTCGAGAACGAGGAGAGTTTCTCTCGAAGCGTCGGGAAGCTGCTTGTCGATAACGCGATTTATCTTTGAGAGCTCATTCATAAGATTTTTCTTGTTGTGCAGACGGCCTGCAGTGTCAATTATGAGAATATCGCTACCGCGCTTGACTGCGGCTGCTGCCGCGTCGTAAACGACTGCCGCAGGGTCAGAGCCTTCGGAAGATTTTACTATCTGAACTCCTGCGCGCTCCGCCCATATCGAGAGCTGCTCTATAGCTCCTGCACGGAAGGTGTCGCCTGCCGCGAGCAGTACCGATTTTCCTTGCTCCTTGTAAAGATGAGCGAGCTTGGCAATAGAGGTCGTCTTGCCGACTCCGTTTACTCCGATAACGAGAATGACCGAAGGCTTTGAGCTGAGATTCATTTCCGATTTTTCGCCGATCATTTCAAGAAGAATAGTTTTGAGCGCCTCGGTAGCCTCCTCGGACTCCTTGATCTTTTCTTCCTTGATCTTCTGGCGAAGCTTTTCCATTATTATTTCGGTAGATTCGATACCTACGTCTGCGCAGATGAGCATTTCTTCGAGCTCTTCGAGCGTATCCTCGGATACGCCGCGTCTGAATATCGAAACAATGCCCGAAAAAGCAGAGCTTTTGGTCTTAAAAAGACCGTTTTTCAGTTTTTCAAAAAATCCCATTATAGTTTTACTCCGAGTTTCTTTTCAATTTCACTGAGGTTGACCGAGAGAAGCTGCGAAACGCCGCGCTCCTGCATAGTAACGCCGTACATTTCGTCTGCCGCTTCCATCGTTCCGCGTCTGTGAGTGATGATGATAAACTGCACCGTGTCAGAGAATTTCTTTGCATAGTTAGCAAATCTCGTTACGTTTACGTCGTCAAGGGCAGACTCTATCTCGTCAAGCAGACAGAAGGGCGGAGGGTTGATCATAATTATTGCAAAGTAGATGGCTACCGCAATGAAGGACTGCTCGCCACCCGAAAGCTGACGGAGACTATGTATCTTTTTTCCGGGAGGAGCAACGTTTATGTCAATACCGCTCGTCAGAAGATTGTCCGGATCGGTGAGAGTAAGCGACGCACTTCCTCCGCCAAAAAGATCCTTAAATACCTTGCCGAAGTTTTCGTTTATCTGTGCAAAGGTTTCGGAGAACTTTCCGCGCATTTCCTTTTCAAGACGCGCTATGACCTGTAAGCAGTCGGCTTTCGCTTTTTGGAGGTCCTCGATCTGACCGGACATAAAGTCGTATTCCTTCTTGACCTCGGCGTATTCTTCAATGGCGTGGACGTTTACGTGTCCGAGCGATTTCATCTTTTCGTGTAGAATATTCTGCTCGGCAACCATAGAAGTACGGTTTTCTGCCGTAGTTTCGGGAACTTCTATCGCACAAGCGTCTGCATAGGAGAGATTGTACTCGTCCCAAAGACGGTCTGTAAGACGTTCTTTTTCCTCACGTATGCGTTCGGACGAAGCTTCGAGTTTTGTTACAGACATGAATGCAAGCTCTCTATCTCTCGATTTGTCCTTTATCGCCGCCCGGTTAAGCGCGATTTCCTTTTCATATTCTTCACCGTCGGCAGAGAGCTTTGATAAAAGATCTTCGAGTTCCGCAAGCTTCTTTTCCGAAAGTAGTATTTCTTCTTTGGTTACCTTCGCTTCTTCTTCAAGCTCGCTTATGCGAATGTTTATCTCGCGTGAGCGAAGGGCAATATCTTCGATATCCTTTTTGAGCGATGCGATAAGCGATGCGTTCTGAGTAAGGCGGGAGTCTGTATTCTCGACCTCCTTGCCTCTGACCGAAACACTGACGAGAAGCTCGTTCTTTTCACTTACCAGAGTAGCGATAAAGAGATTTACCTCTTTTATCTTGCAACGGAGCTCTTCAAGCTCCTTGTCACTCTTTTCGATGAGTGAAGTTAGCTCTTCAATGCGGCGGCTCATTTCAAGAGCCTTCGCGGAGCGCTCGTTTCTTTCCTTCTCGATCTCTCCCAACTTTTCGGATATTTCATTTATTCTTGCATCTATTTCGGCAAGAGATCTTTCCCTAAGTGAAAGGGAAGCCTCCCCCGCGCTTATTAGCGAGGAGAGCATAGATGCACTGTCGGAATTTCTTTCGAGACTGCCAACTATTTCGTCTGATCTCGTTTTGAGCTCTGCGAAATCTGCGCGAAGCTTTTCGCATCTGTCAAGAGCCTTCTTTTCTTCCTCGTCAAGCTTTGTAATATCAAGGCTTCTCGTAAGAATTCCGCTGTCGCGCTTTGCCGCACCTCCCGTGAAGGATCCGCCTGCATTTATAAGCTGACCGTCGAGAGTAACTATTCTTACACTGTATCCGAGTGCCTTGGCGGTAAGGGAAGCGTTGTCAAGCGTGTCGAAAATTACCGTTCTTCCGAGTAGATAAGATATTACAGATCTGCATTTTTCCTCACATTCGACGAGCTCATCGGCAATACCGATATATCCCTTGCTCTTTGTGAGAGAAGCAAGATTTACGTTTAACTTCTGAGGCTTTATCGATGTGAGAGGATAGAAGGTCGCGCGACCTGCATTTTCACGCTTCAAATATTCAATGGCAGTCTTTGCCGCCTGCTCGTTTTCAACGATTATATTCTGGATGTTAGCGCCAAGAGCGGTTTCTATTGCGAGGGTAAGTTCTCTCTCTACGCTTATTTGCTTGGAAACAGGACCTATAATTCCCTTTATCTGACCTCTTGCCGATGCCTCGGCAACGGTCTTTACCGAACGCTGATATCCGTCAAAATGTTCATCCATTCTGCGCAGAGCATCAGCTTTTTGACGGCATGCGGCAGCGTTCACTGACTGTACGTCGATATCTTTTCGGATATCTTCCGCTTCATCTTCGAGCTTTGAAAGAGATTCGGTGAGCGCAGAGCGTTCTTTTCTTAGTTCTTCTGCCTTTTTTTCGTAGTGGGAAAGGGAAGCTTTGCCGCTTTCAATCTCGGCAGAGAGCGCGTTTCTCTCGTCTTGTGCCTTCTTCCTATCTTCTTCAAGCTCGGCGGTGTGTGTAATACTAGACGATGAAGTCGCACCGAAAGCAGAATAAGCAACGCGAAGCTCTGTGTATTCGCTTTCAAGCTCGGAACGCTTTTCCTCAAAAGCTTCGAGATTTCCTTGGAGCGAATTAACTCTTTCGCGTTCTGCGTCGAGCTGCTTGGATTTTGCTTCAAAATCCTCGGAAGCCTTGGTGAATTTGGCTTCTACATCCTTTTTGTACTTACCGAGCTCGACTGCTTCAGCCTCGGAAATTTCGAGCTTTGCTTTCGTCGACTCGATATTTGCGGCACTTTCGGAGAGCGTTCCTGCCGCATTCTGCTTATTGTTTCCTGCAAGAGTGAGACTCGTTTCAAGACGGTTCTTTTCACGTTCAGCTTCGAGAAGCTGTGTTCTGACCTGCTCGAACTCGATTCGCTTTTCCATCTGAGATTCGGCAAGCTGTTCGCTGCGCTTTTCAAGCGATGCGAGAGTACTTTCGGCGATTTCAAGCTCGTTTCTCGAAAGTATGAGCTGCTTCTCGTTTTTCTCGGAGTTTTCGAGTATTTTTCCTATGTCGTAGACTGAGATTGAAACGTCGAGTGCCTTCTTGCTTTCAAAGATCTCGTGATAAACGCGAGCCTTAGCCGACTCTTTTTCGAGATGGGGCAGTCTGCGCGCGTGCTGAGCTACAATATCACTGATACGCGTGATGTTGTCCTCAGCTTCGGAGAGACGCTTCTCGGACTCTGCCTTCTTGATGCGGTATTTGGAAATTCCCGCCGCCTCTTCGAAGATGATACGGCGGTCGTCGCTCTTCTGCGAGATTATCTCGGCAATTTTACCCTGACCGATTATCGAGTAACCAGTCTTACCTATACCCGTGTTCATAAACATCTCTGCAATATCCTTAAGACGAACCTGCTTGTTGTTTATCAGATATTGACTGTCGCCTGTACGGAAATAACGTCTGGTGACGGTTATCTCGTCAAACTCGGAATTTATTCTGTTTTCTCCGCGATTGTCGATAGTCATAGAGACTTCAGCAAAGCCCATTGCGGGGCGGTGCTCGGTACCACCGAAGATAACGTCCTCCATCTTGGTTCCTCTGATATTCTTCGAGGAAAGCTCGCCGAGAACCCATTTTACTGCGTCCGAGATGTTAGATTTTCCGCTTCCGTTGGGACCGACTATGATGGTCATACCCGGGTCGATCTTGATTTTCGTTCTTTGAGGGAAGGATTTGAACCCGTGAAGTTCAAGCGAAAGAAGTCGCATTTGATTTCTCCTGTACTTTAGTAAATTAATATTTTGAAATCGTAAGAGTTAAGAGACTCATCCGTAATAAATTTCAAATCGCCTATTGAATATTTTTCTTTAAGTAAACGGTGATTTGTGCGTTTTTGTCCGACTGCCTTTGAGAGCATATTTCTTGCTACAGATATAACTATACTTTTGCCCGAAATATCACCTTTTTTATTAAGTTCGTCTGTAAAAAGCTTTAAGAAAAAGGCAGACATACAAAGCTCTCCGAGTGCGGGGTGAAAAGCTCCTGCGGCAATTCCGTCCTCGCAGTGCAAAGACTTGCTTTCGCATAGTCCTACACGAATTACCGGAAGGCTTTCCTTGTGAGCTAAATAGAGAAGCTCGGCAACTCTGAGCGATGCGTGTGCGGGCGAAATAGGAGTGTATTCTCCTCTGAGCATCATTTCGTATAGCTCGGTCTTATAGAATACTACCGTGGGATATATTCTTACGCCGTCGGCACCCGAGTTACAGATGCCGCGGATAGTGTTTATCTCGTCGTCAAGCGTAGAACAGGGAAGTCCGACCATCATCTGACCAATCAGATTAAATCCTGCGCTCTTTACCTCGCGCATAGCGCGAAGAGCGTCTGACGCCGTGTGACCTCTGTTTGACTCAAGCAGAACTCTGTCGGATAAGCTCTGAATACCGAGTTCTATCGTTTTTACGGGATATTTTGCAAGAATATCGAGTATTTCCCCATTTATATAGTCGGGACGCGTGGATAGCCGTATTCCCGAAACCTCGCCTCTGTCGCAATAGCTTTTGGCAAGAGAGAGCAGATCGGTCATAAGAGTACGGTCTATACCTGTAAAGCTTCCGCCAAAAAACGCGATCTCGGCGATCTCGTTTTCTATGTCAAGATGCTTCACTACGTCGTCTATACTTTTCTTTGCATCCTCTATCGAGAACTTCTCGTGACCTGTGATCTTTTTTTGATTACAGAACACACAGTCGTTCGGACAACCGAGATGCGGGACGAATACCGGAATGTTTATGTGCTTCAAGATTTGAAATTTCCTTAATAAATCGACTTTATTGATTTTAAATTATCATTCTCCGTCAAATCCGAAGAATTTGAGGGCATCTCTCGCGGCATTCTGCTCGGCCTCGCGCTTGCTTGAACCGCTTCCTTGACCGAGGACGTTGCTGTCGTTGAGCCTTGCCTCTGCCACGAACTTTTTCTGATGCGGAGGACCTGACTCGGATATTATAACGTAAACGAGAGCTTCTCCCGGCTTTTGCTGAACTATCTGTTGGAGCTTTGTCTTGTAGTCGGTTGACGAGTGCTCGCGCAGAGTCTTGTCGATAAGCTCTTTAGCGTAGGGAAGAAGGAAGCCTCTTACCTCGTCGATGCCCGCGTCTAGATATATCGCGGCAAGCAGAGCCTCGTATGCGTCAGAGAGTATCGACGGACGCTCTCTGCCGTTGTTTATCTCTTCGCCGTGACCGAGCATAAGATACTTTCCGAGGTCGATCTCGTTTGCAAAGGACGCAAGTGCCTTTTCGCATACGACAGCAGACCGTATCTTGGAAAGCTCACCCTCCTGCGCTTCTGACAGATTTTCGAAGAGATATGTGCTTATTATTATAGATAGAACGGCATCACCTAAAAATTCCATACGCTCGTTAGAGCCGATGTGTCGCCCTTTTGCCTTTTCCTCATTAGCGTACGATGAATGGGTCATAGCATGTATGAGGAATTCGCGATTTTTAAAGGTGTAGCCAATATTCTTTTCAAGCTGTGAAAATAAATCGTAATTCATTGTAAAATATTATGCCTTTCGGTTTATCTTGGAGAAGATCCTATTTTTCTTCCTTTTAGCTCTTTGCTGAAGTGTTCGTTGTTTCGGTTTTGCTTTCCGCGATCTTTGGTTCAGACTTTGCCGCACTCGGCTTCGGTCGCGAAACGGTGATTCCTTCGGGAAGAACACAGTTCTTGGATATATCCATAATTATTCCCGTGTTGTAGTAGAAAACTGCCTGTTTAACGGCGTTTTTGATGGCTCTTGCATCTGAACTTCCGTGCGCTTTTATAACGGGACGGGAAATTCCGAGGAAGGGAGCTCCGCCGTATTCAGAAGCATCGAAGCTCTTTTTAAAATCGTCAAGCTGACGTTTTATCATAGCTGCGGAAACCATAGAAATGGGATTTGCCTTGTACATTGTTTTGAGCTTTTTTGAGAAGAAAGAACCCATGCCCTCAATGGTTTTGAGCAGAACGTTACCTGTAAACCCGTCTGTGACGAGAATATCGCACTTACCGAAGGGAACTTCCTTACCTTCGACGTTGCCTATAAAGTTAATGATATCCGACTTCGACAGGAGCTCGAAGGTTTCGATATGCATAGGAGTACCTTTTTTAGATTCGGTACCGATATTAAGAAGTCCCACCTTGGGACGGGAAATACCGAATATTTTTTCCATATATATTGATCCCATAATGGCAAACTGATAAAGGTGGGCTACGTCAACCTGAGCATTCGCCCCTGAGTCGATAAGAAGAACAGGCTTTTCAAGAGGGAGAATGGTAGCGATAGCCGAACGCAGAACTCCCTTTATGCGGTGTACGTACAGAGTAGAACCTGCGTGGAGAGCACCAGTATTGCCCGCACTGACGAAAGCATCACCGGCGCCTTCTTTCAGAAGCTTAAAGCCGACACGTAGTGAGGAATCAGCCTTTTCGCGAACGCTCAGAGGAGCGTCCTCCATAGTGACCTCCTGTGTGCAGTGTACGATCTGTATTCCGGGATCACTATCAAGATCGACATTAACTCTCTGTGCAGCAAGCTTTATTTTATTTTCGTCACCTACGAGAATGAGCTCGTGGTTCATTTCTTTTCTGACGAGAGCGGCACCTTCGACAACTATGTCGGGAGCAAAATCTCCGCCCATTGCATCAAGAATAATTTTCATAATATAGATCTCCTTTTAGAAAAAAGTAGGTTTATACGTTTAAGTATTCGAAAGAGAGTCGCAAAAAGCGCGCGCGGTTTCAAGTGCTCTTTCGGAAAGCGCAGTATTTCGCGCGATCTTTCCACCTTTTACCTTCTTATCGAGCATCGGGATTATACCGAAATTTACGTTCATAGGCTGAAAATCGGAAACACCGCCGTTTTTCACGTATGCCGCGAGCGAGCCAATTGCAGTTACGTCAGGAAATATCGGAATATCCTTTCCAAAAGCCAGATAAGCGGCGGAAATTCCGGCAACAAGACCGGATGCGCACGATTCCAGATATCCCTCGACTCCTGTCATCTGACCTGCAAAAAACACGTTTGGCTTTTCTTTCATCTGATAAGAATCACCGAGTACCTTCGGTGAATTTATAAATGTGTTCCTGTGCATTACTCCATAACGAAGAAATACAGCATTTTCAAGCCCAGGTATCAAGGAAAAAACTCTGCGTTGCTCTGGAAAGGTGAGGTGCGTCTGAAATCCTACGATGTTATAAGTAGTCTTGTCAAGATTCTCTTGACGCAGTTGAACGACCGCAAAAGCGTCCTTTCCGGTGTCGGGACAGGGAAGACCGACTGGCTTTAAAGGACCATATAGCAAGGTCTCACGTCCTCTTTTTGCCATGACCTCCACGGGCATACAGCCTTCAAATACTTTCAGATCCTTCTGAGAATCTTTGTCAAAGTGGTGAAGCTCTGCTTCCTCTGCCGAAATAAGCGCCTCGTAGAAAGTATTGTATTCATCCTCGTTCATAGGACAGTTGATGTAGCAAGCATCGCCCTTGCCGTATCTCGATGCAAAGAACGCCTTTGACATATCTACCGAAGACGCATCAACTATCGGAGCGGCGGCATCAAAGAAATGAAGCTGGTCCTGTCCGATAAAATACCCGAGATATTTTGAAAAAGCATCCGAGGTAAGAGGACCGGTAGCGACGACGGTTATCTCGTTTTCGTTTATTTCGGTAATTTCCTCGGAAATAACCGTGATGTTCGGGTGATTTTTTATCTTTTCGGTAATATACGACGAGAAGATGTCTCTATCAACCGCAAGTGCCGCCCCTGCGGGAACCTCTGCCCGATGCGCGGACTCCATTATAAGCGATGAGAAAACATCGAGTTCTTCTTTCAGAAGACCGACTGCGTTGGTTATCTGCTTTGACCGTAATGAATTGGAGCAAACCAGCTCACAGAAGTTCTCTGAAGAGTGTGCAGGTGTGAACTTTTTCGGCTTCATTTCGTAAAGCTTTACCTTCACGCCCATCTGGGCGGCCTGCCAAGCTGCTTCACAGCCGGCAAGACCAGCGCCTATAACGGTAATAGTTTTAGTTTCCATTGTTTTCGTCCTTTAGGTCGATCTCTTTTTTGAATGTGCAACCTTCTTTCGAGCATACGAGAAGATTTTTGCCCTTCTTTCTCATAAGCATACTCGAACAATCGGGACATTTTTCATTTGTAGGAATATCCCAAGACGAGAATGAGCACTTGGGATAATTTTCGCAGCTGTAAAATACAGTCTTGTTCTTTGAACGTCGCGAAAGAATCTCTCCGCCGCAGAGAGGGCATTTTACACCAATCTCGTTTTTTATAGGAAGCGTGTTTTTGCATTTCGGGTAGTTGGAGCAAGCGTAGAAATTGCCGTAAGCGCCGCTTCGTATTACCATAGGACGGCCGCATTTTTCGCAGGTGATGCCCGTCTGTTTGGGTTCTTCGGTTTGCTTGATTATTGGTGCATTGTTTTTATCAATACGTATGGTGTTTTTGCACTGGGGATAGTTCGGACAAGCGGCAAATCTGCCGAAACGACCAGACTTTGCTATCATTTTGCTTCCGCATTTTTCGCAGATGATGTCTGTATCCTCGGTAGGCATCTCTATCTCACTGCGCTTTACCGAGCCTTCGGCGGCTTCAAGTCTGTTCTTGAAGCTAACGTAGAAGCGGGATAGAACTCCGTTCATCGTGTCGTGACCGTCGGCAATGCTGTCAAGTGAATCTTCCATATCTGCCGTGAATTTATAGTCTATTATCTCGGGGAAGTTTTCTGTCATTATTTTGGTGGTCACTTCGCCGAGCTGTGTAGGAACGAGTACCTTCGCATCTCTCTTAACGTATCCTCTTGAAACGATAGTCGTAATGATCTGTGCATAGGTCGAAGGACGTCCGATACCTTTTTCTTCAAGGAATTTGATAAGAGAGCCCTCGTTAAATCGCGATGGCGGCTCTGTAAAGTGTTGTTCGGGCGCGAGGATTTCGGTGGAGAGAATTTCCTTTTCAAAGAGCACGGGCAGGGTATCTTCCTTGTCCTTTTCGCCTGATATATCGTCGTATATTGTGAGATAACCCTTGAAGTGAACGGTCGATCCGTTTGCTTTAAAGATATGCTCCCCGCAGGAAATATCCGCGTTTACCGTATCAAGCTCTGCAGATGCCATCTGGCTTGCTACGAAACGATCCCATATCAGTTTGTAGAGCTTGTACTGGTCGTTTGAAAGATATTTTTTTATCGAATCAGGGGTGATAAATACGTTGGAGGGACGTATAGCCTCGTGCGCGTCCTGTGCAGATCCCTTGGTCTTGTAAACTCTCGCAGACGTGGGATAGTACTTGTTTCCGTACTGAGAAAGGATAAACTCCTTGGCCGCATCTCTTGCTTCGTCGGCTATGCGGAGAGAGTCGGTACGCATATAGGTTATAAGACCTGTCATTCCGCCGTTTTCGCTTCCGATCGAAACACCCTCATAAAGCTCCTGAGCGATACGCATAATGCGCTGTGCTTGGAAGCCGAACTTTCTGTAAGCCTCCTGCTGCATCGACGAGGTGGTGAAGGGAGGAAGGGGATTTTTCTTCTTTATAGAGCGTTTAAGCTCGGAGATAATAAAATCCTTGCCTTCGAGTTGAGCAATAATGGCCTGAGTCTGCTCCTTGTTTTTTATCTCAGCTTTTTTACTTCCTTTTCCGTAATATTTGGAACGGAATATTTTGCCTTCGCTATTTTTGTGCGAAGCGCTTATTGTCCAATATTCTTCGGGAACGAAAGCGTTTATCTGTGCTTCGCGCTCAACTATGATGCGAGTCGCAACAGACTGTACTCGTCCTGCCGAAAGACCGCTTCTTACAACCTTCCAGAGGAAGGGACTGAGCTTGTATCCCACGATGCGATCGAGAATACGGCGCGCCTGCTGGGAATTTACGAGCTCCATATCTATTTCGCGGGGCTTTTTGATAGCCTCCTTGATTGCATTTTTGGTGATCTCGTTGAAGGTTACGCGGCGGGTCTGTTCAAGCGGAATGCCGAGAGTTGCCGCGAGATGCCAGGATATAGCCTCACCCTCGCGGTCGGCGTCAGTTGCAAGAAATACCTTATTTGCATTTTTAACTTCCTTGCGAAGCTCTTTGATAAGGTTACCCTTTCCGCGAATATTTATATAGTGAGCCTCAAAGCCGCCGTCAACGTCAACGCCGAGCGTGCTTTTGGGAAGATCGCGGACGTGTCCGTAAGATGCGAGTACCTTGTAATTTGATCCGAGATAATTTTTGATCGTAGCCGCCTTTGAGGGCGACTCCACGATGACGAGATTTGCCATATTTATATTGCCTTTCGTGATAGAATATAGTTCTTTGTTATGTGTAGTAATGCCTGTCAGGCTTTTGTATAGACTCCGCCGGGAGCTGCCTTTATAAAGCCTTTGATTTCAAGCATCGTAAGATTTTGAAGTACGATGCCTACCGGAATTCCCGAGCGTGAGAGCTCATCGGCACTTACCGTACCGCTTTCGGGAAAGAGCACGTATATCTGCTTTTCGATGTCGCTGAGCGACGACGTGTCGCGTTCTACCTTCAAAGTCTTTTCTTCAAGTCCGCTTTTGTTTTTTGCGACCGAGTTTATCTTAGCTTTTGGTGCTATGTATTGACTCTCGCCCTTTATATATGGCTTAGGTGAGGACACTACAAAGCCCTTTGTTCTCGAGGGGGTGAATTTCGGTATAAATGCAGGAAGATTTTCAATTCGTATTCTATGCGGATAAAGATATTCGTATTCTTCGAGCAGGTCAAGCGCACCTGTGACTATCTTTGCACCTTTCTTTAAAAGACGGTTAGGACCGACACTGTTCAATTCGCCGACGTTGCCGGGGATAGAGAAGATATCTCGACCCTGCTTTTCGGCGCATTTGGCGGTTATCATAGCACCGCTTTTATCATCTGCCTCGATAACGAGAGTTCCGAGCGAAAGACCGCTTATAATGCGGTTTCTCATAGGGAAGTTAGAGCCGTACGGCGGAGTAAATGGCTTGTATTCGGTGATAAGGAGACCGCTACGCGATATCTCGCTCATAATGTATTCGTTTTCTGCGGGATAAACCCTGTCGATACCGCAACCGAGCACTGCTACCGTGTAACCGCCTGCATCGAGTGCGCCGCGGTGGCAGATGGTATCAACGCCTCTTGCCATTCCGCTGACTACGACTGCGCCGCCGAGTATGAGATCGCGGGCGATGCGGTAGCCCTCGCGCTTACCGTAATCGGTCATTTTACGTGTTCCGACGAGCGCGATACATACGTTGTCGTCAAAATTTATCAGGCGCCCCTTGTAGTAAAGAAGCAGGGGTGCTTTTTCAATATCGCGCAGTCTTTGCGGATAAAACTTACTGTTATACGGAAGCAGTCCGACATTGTTTTGGGCACACCAATCGAGTATCTTGTTTGCCTCTTCGAGAGATTTGTCCGAAAGAAGATCTGCGTATTCACTTTTCAGATCAGAGATCTTTTCGTAATCCTCGTACGATGCTTTGTATATTGAGTCTGCATCGTGATCAAAGCTTTCCATAAGAAGATCTGCATACGGTGATGCGGGCGGAAGCTTGGTGCTCAGCCAGATCCAGCTTAAAATATCGGACATAATTGAACCTCCAGAGAAAGTTAAGAGTTAAGGCGGCGGCGGTAATCCTCCCAAAGTAAGATCGAAGCCGCGCCCGAAACGTTAAGCGACTCCGCGTCCTTCTGCATTGGAATTATGATCTCTCCCCCAGCACACGAATCTATGACCTCACGCGGCAGACCGTGTCCCTCGTTGCCTACGACGAAGCAGACGTTTTCGGGAAGGGGTGAAACTCCAAGAACTCCTGCCTTGTCCGAAAGCGAAGCCGCTATCGGAACGATGTCACTGCCCGGCAGGGAAGCGAGAGTCGATGCAATATCCGAGCATCTGACCGTTCTCAATCTGAAAAGCGCGCCCATTGAAGCGCGAAGCGTTTTCGGGTTATAAATATCGGCACAGTCCTGACTCATAATGAGAGTATCAATGCCGAGTGCTGCAGCGCTTCTCATAAGAGTTCCAAGATTTCCCGGATCACGCACAGAAACGGCAGCAAAGCACCTCTCCAATTTAACTCCATTATATATTGTAGCAAAATTATGCAAACTGTCAAGATGTTTTGCGACAGAAAATATGCCTTCGGGCGATTTTTCTTCTGATAATTTTGCATAAACCTCGTCTGATACAGTATATTTCTGCACGTAAGACGGCAGAGTGTCCGCGATGTGAGCATTTTTCTCGGTCAGAAAAACCGCTTCAAGAGATACTCCCTTGTTAAGCGCCTCGGCGAGAAGCTTCCTGCCTTCGAAGTAAAAAAGCTTTTTTTCGTCGCGGTATTTCTTCTCACGAAGCTTTGCTGTATCTACTATAAGACGGTTGCTACGAGATGTTATCGTGATCAAAGGTATTCTCCTTTCGAAAGAAAAATACAACAAAAACCCGCGTGTGGCGGGTTTTTGTTTTCTGAAATTATAATGCTGCCTTTGCCTTTTCTACGAGAGCAGCGAAAGCCTCTTTGTCGTAAACTGCGATCTCAGCGAGCATCTTTCTGTTGAGGTTGATGCCTGCCTTTTTGAGTCCGCACATAAAACGGCTGTAATTGATTCCGCAAACCTTTGCCTGAGCAGAGATTCTGGTGATCCAGAGTGCGCGGAAATCTCTCTTCTTCTGCTTTCTTCCGATGTATGCGTAGTTACCGCTCTTCATTACGGCCTGCTTAGCCATCTTGAAGTGCTTGCTCTTTGCGCCCCAGTAGCCCTTTGCGAGCTTGAGCATCTTGTTTCTTCTCTTGCGCGTCATCATAGCGCCCTTAATTCTTGCCATTTTCTATATCCTCCTTAAAGTAATGATCTTTTCTCTTATTTCAGAATCATAGCTCTTACGGTAGGAGCCATAGACTTGTGAAGAGTAGTGCCGGTGCGAAGATGTCTCTTGCGCTTCTGGGACTTGAGTCCAAGATTGTGGCGATGGTGGGAATGGTTGATTTTAACTTTTCCGCTCTTGGTAAGAGAAAATCTCTTAGCGGAAGCGCGATGCGATTTTACTTTGTTCATAACATGTGTTCCTTTCAATTTTTATCCTGATTGTTGTTTTGCGACTGAGCTTTTGCCGAAGGCTTTATCGGTGATATGAGAAGTGTCATCGAGCGTCCCTCCATAGCGGGGCGTTTGTCTGCACCGCCGAGATCGGCAACTGCCGCTTCGAACTGTTCGATAAGACGGAGACCGACCTCTTGATGAGCCATCTGACGTCCCTTGAATACAACGAGTACCTTGACCTTGTTACCTGCTGTGAGAAACTTTCTCGCGTTGTTTACCTTGGTATTGAAGTCGTTTTGCTCGATCTTGCAGGAAAGCTGGACTTCTTTGATCTCGACTTTCTGCTGATTTTTCTTGGCTTCTTTCTTCTTCTTTTCACGCTCGAATCTGAACTTTCCGTAGTCCATGATCCTTGCGACCGGCGGAGTGCTCTGCGGAGCGATGAGTACGAGGTCAAGCCCCTTGTCATACGCCGAATTGAGAGCGCTTATCGCAGTAAGTATTCCGAATTGTTCGCCGTCCTCGCCGATAACTCTCATCTGAGTGGACTCTGCGAACCCTTCGTCGAAGATCTCCTCATTTACCAAATGTTCTTTATGACTTGTTGTCTTGATGGAAAAGCACCTCCAAGCTAAAATTAAGAAAATAAAAAAGTGCGAAAGAAAACTCTCCGCACACATTTGAGGCGCTATAACGACATAATACGCGCTAAAACAGCCTGATGTATTAACCTGCCTGACCGTGTCGGCGGGTGAGAACGGAGTGTTCTTCTTCTTTGTACTTAGGCATTCTAGCACACAAGCCTCATTTTGTCAATACCTTTTTGCAAATTTTTTTGTTTTTTCTGATTTTTATTAATTCGTTGGGGATAATCATACTTTTGATGCCTCTGCTGATATTTTCTCTTGACAACGATATACCAATATGGTAAAATAAATCTTATAGAATATAGCATCGTAAAGGAGAACCTTTGATGTCACACGAATACGTAATAGGTATAGATATAGGCGGAAGCACTACTAAGATCGTAGGCTTTGATGAAAATAAAAATCTCGTCGTGCCCATGTTCGTACATGCTGAGGATCAGCTCACATCAATATACGGGGCATTCGGTAAATTTACGGCTGAAAATCACATAGATCTTTCTCAAATAAAGAAAATAATGCTTACAGGCGTTGGAGCTACCTATATAACAAGTCCGCTTTATAATATTCCGTGCGAGACTCTCGTCGAGTTTCCTTGCGTAGGAAGAGGAGGACTGTATCTGTCTGGTCTTGATGAAGCAATAGTCGTAAGTATGGGAACCGGAACTGCTATCGTTCATGCGAGCAGTGACGGAAAATTTGAATATCTCGGCGGAACGGGTGTAGGCGGCGGTACGCTTATCGGACTTTCAAAAAAACTTCTCGGAACAGATAATATTGCTAATATCGTTGAGCTTGCAGAGCAGGGTGATATTTCAAAGGTCGACCTTCGTGTTAGCGATATAACCAGGACTGACATCCATCCGGGACTTGCACCCGACCTTACCGCGTCGAATTTTGGTAAGCTCAGCGATCTTGCAACGCCTTCGGATATTGCACTCGGACTTTTCAATATGATATTTGAATCGGTTGCTATGATAGCGGCGTTCGCAGCAAGAAGATACGGCATAAAAAATATCGTACTTACCGGAAATATGACAACCCTTCCGCAAGCAAAGCAGGTTTTTGAAAATATGAATAACCTGTTTGATGTAAACTATATAATTCCCGAAAACTCACGATTTGGAACGGTCATAGGCGCTGCTCTCGCACTAATATAAACTAAAACACAAAAAAGCCGATATTGTCGGCTTTTTTGCACATATTAGGTTAACTCTTATATCAGCTTTCAAGCTGCTTTCCGAGAAAGCTCGCTGCAGTCATAACAAGCTTTTTTTCAACATCTGTATCTATCGATTTTTCGCTCTCAGAGGTGTAAAGCGAAATTACACATCCCGCGATGTCGCCCTCGCTGATTATCGGTACGGCACAGCTTATAAAATGATCGGTAGGATCCGGAGTGACGTGTATTTTTTCTTTGCCGCTTTCATAAACGTAAATAGTGCGATTTTCGATTATTTTTTCAAGCTCACTTGATAAAGATTTGTCTGCATACTCCTTTTTAGGAACACCCGAAAAGGCAATTACCGAGCTTCGGTCGCACACCACGACCGCCATAGAACAAGTCTTGTGTAGCGTTTCGGCGTACTGTGACGCCACGGTGTTTAGTTCTCCTATCGGTGAATATTTTTTAAAAATCACCTCACCCTCGCGATCTGTAAATATTTCGAGAGGGTCCCCCTCTTTTATTCGCATCGTTCTGCGGATTTCCTTGGGAATGACCACCCTGCCGAGGTCGTCTATGCGACGTACGATTCCTGTTGCTTTCATATATACATTTCTCCTTAAATTACAAATTGTAATGTTATTATCTGTATTTTGAGGAGATTTATACTGCAAGATTTACTTTTGAAATGAAATATGATATAATAAAACAAAGGCGGTGAAGGTATGAAAACTCAAAAAAATTATACACTTGAATTATTAAAATTGTTTGCATCATACATGGTGGTGTTTATTCACATAATGTTTTATGGGAAAACAGGTATTATTATGGATACTTTAGCCCGATTTGCAGTACCTCTTTTCTTTTTAATATCTGGCTATTATTCTTTTCAAATTAAACCTGAAAAAATCACAAAAAGAATAAGACACCTATTAGGTTTAATTATATTTGCGACAGTTTGTTACACCTTGTTTAACATAGCAATTTTATTGTCAAAAGGTAGTGTGGACGGAATTGTTTCCTATTTTAGTAAGTATCTTAATATTTTAACCCTAATTAAAATTTTTATATTCAATATTCCCGTTAGCTCTGTGCATTTATGGTTTTTGTTGGCTCTTGTTTATGTCTATTTTATTTTTTATTTTGCAACTGTATTTCGTTTTAACGAAAAAGCTATATTTTTTATTTCGTTTTTGTTATTGTTTTTACATATATTGTTAGGCGAATGCCTTTCTTCGGTTGGAATTGTGGTGCCCATTCCGATTGTGCGAAATTTTGCCCTAATGGGTATTCCGTTTTTTGGACTGGGTTTATTCACAAAAAAACACGAGAACAAATTACGCAGCATCCCTAATTATGTGCTTATTATAACGGCTGCAATAGGAATTTTTGAATCCCTATTTTCTCGATATTTTTTTGGCAAAAATGAGTTATATGTTGGTTCTCTGCTTGTTTTGTTTGCGATTGTTGTTGTGTTTATTAAGTATCCAACTGTCAAAAAAACTCCGTTTTTTAATGCCCTGTCAGGTTGCAGCACCTATGTTTATATTTTCCATATTATGATTTCTTCTGTGATTCGCCAAATATATAAACTATTTACCATTGATTTTAACACTTCTATAATTCTTAAATACGCACATCCCATCATAGTGTGCGTTGCATCAACCATCTTTGCATACGGAATTATACAACTGTTAAATGTTCTTTCATCAAAAAAACAAAAGCAAACCACAGGGGACAAAACGAAAACCACAGGGGACGGTTCTGTGTGTTAACTAAAAAAGCGAGGTGAATTTCACCTTGCTTTTTCTATGTATAAAACCGCCGAAAACCATAAAATTAGGGGCTTGTGTTCAATAGGGCAAACCAGCGAAAACCAGTGTTTATGCGGGTTTAAGTCGGTTTGCCCTATTATAACGCATTCCTCTGTTCTTCTCACAATACCTGTTGCTTTCATATATAAAAACTCCTCGCTTTACAAATTTGTACTGTTAGTATCTGTAAAACAAGGAGATTTATACTGCAGCAATTACTTTTTATGACCCGTTTATATACATTAAAATACCAAGTTTCTATACAAAATACACCAAAACTATTAAAAAAATGTTATAAACTACTTACATAACATATTCGCCTTGACAAGATTGGTTCAGAGAGTATATAATTAAAAGGTAAAAATGGCGCTATGGCTCTACGCGTCATTTTATCACTACAAAAATTTTTTAGAAAGGAAACAAAAGTATGAAAAAACTAATCGCAATTATCCTGACACTTTCATTTATTCTCACACTTATCCCGGTTACCTTTTCATCCTATGCCGCTACGGAGGTTATCCTCAATAACGCAAACAAAGGCTGGACCGCCAATAAAGCGACCGATCGCTTCGTAACAGACGGGGAGCAGGAATTTTACTGGAAAACTGGTGCGACCGATGTTAACACATGGGAATGGCCGGTTTACCGCTCAGAAAGTCTTGAAGAGGGAGTGATTGAGGCGGTCATCAGCCCTTCGGCTAATATCGGTATCCTCTTTGGAGCTACGGGTATTGATTTAGTCGCGGATGGCAGCGGCAATGGCCTTGACAGCACTACGAAAGATATCAGATTTTATTGGGTGGCTATCACCGAAAATAACGGAACTTACAACCTTGTTTTCAGAAAGGATAGCAATGCGTATGGCAAGTATGCTGATGATGATGCTGATGCTGATAATGACGTACTTAATTTCAAACTTGATGAGAAGTATAACATTGACGGTAAGTCTGATATCAGGCTGAGAGTACACTTCAAGAAGGAAGGCTACATTCAATTTTACATTAACGATGTTGCTTCTTCTTCACGCACGGGTACGGAATGGGCGACATTTGGCAATCAGCTCGGTATGTGTGTTACCACTGTTAAAGGTTATTATACCGAGGAAAATGCAAAGGTCGGATACGTTAAGGAGTTTTCGTTCAACGATAACTTTTATAACAACTGGACGCCCAGACGCGGAGTTCTCGGAGTTCCATCGTTCATACCTTACGCGCAAGGCGAATATCAATGGCTCTATCAAGATAATGACCAATGGAACAACCCGATTCGTTATAACACCGATCTTGACGAAGGAACTATTACGGCAACTGTTACCAAAGGCTCAAAAACAGGTATTATATTCGGCGCAACGGGTCTTGATAATGTAAATGACGATGGTTCTTCTGTGGCGAATGCAGCCGGTCTTAAGTATTACTGGGCTAACGTTAACGGAAACACGTTGACGCTCGAAGTAGATTCTAAAGACGATAAACCAAAGGAGCCTTGGAAAACTGTTACTCTTCCGATATCCTCGGATGAAGCTGACTATACTATTAAAGTAAAATTCAGCAAACAGGGAGATATTTCGGTATCTGTAAATGACAAGGAGTATATTGCTGTAACGGCAGAGGATCTTGGAAAGGCAGGCTTTGAAATCTACGGAAAAGAAGTAGGAATGATGGCTGTTCAGGTTAAGGATGCCGATGTAGTTGCAAACTCAGTCGCGGGAAGCGTTAAGGAATTTACCATTCACGTTTGCACCCCCGGCGCAGAGGCTGACTGTGATAGCGCACAGACCTGTACCGTATGCGGCGAGGTAATTAATCCCGCACTCGGACACACCCCCGGCGCAGCGGCTGACTGTGAAAACGATCAGACCTGTACCGTATGCGGCGAGGTTCTGACTGAAAAGCTTGGACACACTGCTGGCGCAGAGGCTGACTGTGAAAACGATCAGACCTGTACCGTATGTGGTGATGTAATTAAAGCAGCACTTGGACACGACTACGACGCAGTAGTAACTGAGCCCACCTGCACTGAGGCTGGATACACCACCTACACCTGCTCGGTATGCGGCGACAGCTACACTGATGATGAAACCGATGCACTCGCACACGACTACGACGCAGTTGTAACTGAGCCCACCTGCACTGAGGCTGGATACACCACCTACACCTGCTCGGTATGCGGCGACAGCTATACTGACGACGAAACCGAAGCACTCGGACACAGCTACGACGCAGTTGTAACTGAGCCCACCTGCACTGAGGCTGGATACACCACTTACACTTGCTCGGTATGCGACGACAGCTATACTGACGACGAAACCGAAGCACTCGGACACAGCTACGACGCAGTTGTAACTGCACCTACCTGCACCGACAAGGGTTACACCACTTACACTTGCTCGGTATGCGACGACAGCTACGTTGCTGACGAAGTAGCGGCACTCGGACACACTGAGGGCACTCCTGTTCGTGAGAACGAGGTTCCCGCAACTCTGAACGCTCCCGGCTCCTACGACGAAGTAGTTTACTGCTCCGTATGTAACGAAGAGCTCAGCCGTGAGCCGAAGACCATCGATCAGCTGACCGGCGCGGTCGCTGAGATCGACGGTACTTACTACGCAACCTTGGCAGAGGCAGTTGCTAATGCAAAGGATGGCGCTATCATCACTCTGTTGAAGTCTGTTAAGGGCTCCGGCGTCGTAATCGATAAGAACATAACTATCGACTTCGGCGGCTACACCTACACCTTCACTACTCCTGCTGTCGGCTCTAAAGGCACTACCACTTTGGGCTTCCAGATTCTTCAGAACAACACTGTTGTCCTGAAGAACGGTAAACTTGAAGTTTCTGTGGAGAATAAGAAGGACTACGCTATGTTGATTCAGAACTACGCTGACCTGACCATCACCGGCATGATCTTAGATGGCACTCAGCTGGACCGCTTCAACGGCTATAACTACTCCTATGTTGTTTCCGTTAACTGCGGTACTGTTCTGATTGAGAACACCACTATCATCGGTAACGATGAGGGCGATGCTTACGCACTGTCTGCTGATAAGTACGCTTCCTATGCAATCCCCAATGTTACTGTTAAGAACGTTACCGTTACCGGTAATATCAGCGTTGGCGGCGGCAATCTGACCATCGAGTCCGGCTCCTTCAAGGGAAATGGCTCTAACGGCTTGATTTATGTAGAAAGCGGCAACGTTGAGATCAACGGCGGTACCTTCGAGGCAACTCTTGGTGCTGACAACTACTCTATGGCTATTTGGGCTAAGGGTGGCGAGGTCGTTATCAATAACGGTACCTTCAAGAATGCTACCGACGGTTCTGTACGCGGAACTGACCTTATCTACGCTTCCGCAAATGGCGCAGTCGTCATTAACGGCGGTAGATTTGAGGCAGCTACTCCCGCATGGACTCTCAACCTTAAAGATGCTGACCGCGCTACTGCAAGCATCGTTGTTAACGGCGGTGAGTTCGTTAACTTTGATCCTATGAACAGCATCGCAGAAGGCAACGGCACTAACTTCGTTGCTGAGGGCAAGCATACTGCTGAGGCAAACGGCGTTTACACCATCTGCGGCAAGGCTGCTCTTGAAGCAGTTGAAAAAAATCGTGTTGAGGCTGATTGCACCAACAACGGTTCTTACGATATGGTTGTTTACTGCGAATGCGGTAAGGAACTCTCTCGCGAGACCTTCACGATTGATGCAACCGGACACAGCTACGACGCAGTTGTAACTGAGTCCACCTGCACTGAGGCTGGATACACCACCTACACCTGCTCGGTATGCGGCGACACTTACGTTGCTGACGAAGTAGCAGCACTCGGACACAAATTTGACAATGTAATTGAAACCGTATCCGGCACCTGCGTTGACGGCGGATACACCGTTTACGAGTGTGCTTGCGGAGAAACCAATACGGTTCTGGGCGAACTTGGCACCGAACACGTTGTTGATATCAAGAACGCTAAATGGTCGGCAGACAGTGACTACCACTGGATAGTATGTGACTGCAACGCAAAGCTTGAAATGGAAGAGCACGACGCCCTTCACTGTACGATCTGTAATTTCTACAGGACTGGTATATATGTAGAAGACGGAAAGTACTACTTCATGGAATACACGGGAGAGATTCTTAAGGGCAAGTTCTACGTAACAGAAAATGCATCAAACGGACTTCTCAACGGTGCAGGCTGGTACTATGCAGATGACGTGACCGGAGAATTCCTTAACGGCTTCCATAAAGTAGAAGGAACGCTTTACTACTTCGTAAACGGACAGGGAGGAGAAAACGGAATCCAGCCTATAGAAAACGCTTACTACTGTCTTGACTGGACCGGAGCAGTAAGAATCGGAAAGATCTACGTAACAGAAGAGTCTACAAACAACATAGAAGGCTTCGAAAAAGGCTGGTACTACACAGATACAAACGGAAGATTCTATAATAAAGACTTCAAATATATCGAAGAAGAGGGATATACCTACTACTTCGAAAACGGACAGGGAACCTCGAACGGAGTACAGGAGATCGACGGAAAGCTTTACTGCTTCGACTGGCTCGGAAGACTCAGAGCAAACGAGGTAGACGGAAATAGAATCTATGTAACTGAAGACTCTGGAAACGGTATAGTAACCGCAGGCTGGTACTACACCGACGAAAAAGGAGCATTCTATAACGAACGTTTTGTAAAGATCGGAGAAACCACGTACTATTTCATAAAAGGTAAGGGAATCTCGAACGGAGTACATAAGATCGACGGAAAGCTTTACTGCTTCGACTGGCTCGGAAGACTCAGAACCGGAAATATTTTTATCACCGAGGATTCTACTAACGGTAAGGTAAGCACTGGTTGGCATAATACTGCTAACGATGGTTCTATTATTACCGACTAAGTCTTAAATCTCAAAAACATTTTACCCCATCCTAACTAGGGTGGGGTAAAATTATGCGAGAATTTCAATATTAACTGTTGAATATCATAACTTGCTGTGCTATAATATTGTATATTAATTTAAAGTTTATGTGGAGAGTAGTAGGTGTTATGTATATAACGAAAGACATAAAGTATATCGGAGTCAACGATCATAATATAGATCTGTTTGAGGGACAGTATGATGTGCCAAACGGTATGTCATACAACTCCTATGCGATAATAGACGATAGAGTTGCTATAATGGATAGCGTCGACGCTTCTTTTGGCGACGAGTGGCTTGCCAATATTAATAGAGTACTAGGAAACAGAGAACCAGACTATCTTGTAGTACAACACATGGAGCCTGATCATTCGGCAAATATAGTAAGCTTTGCAGATGCTTATCCGAATGCCAAAATAGTTTCGTCTGCAAAGGCATTTGTAATGATGAAAAACTTTTTCGGAACAGATTTTTTTGATAGACGTGTAGTTGTCGCACAGGGTGACAAACTCTGTCTCGGACATCACGAACTCACTTTTGTGGCCGCGCCGATGGTGCATTGGCCTGAGGTCATAGTGACCTACGATAGTACGGATAAGGTGCTTTTCTCGGCAGACGCGTTCGGTAAATTCGGCGCACTTGACATCGATGAAGATTGGGCGTGCGAGGCAAGACGTTATTATATCGGGATCGTTGGCAAGTACGGAACACAAGTTCAGGAGCTTCTTAAAAAGGCGGCGGCACTCGATATTCAGATCATTTGTCCGCTTCACGGACCTGTACTCAGTGAAGATCTTGGATACTATCTCGGTTTTTATAACACTTGGTCGAGCTACGCAGTCGAGGAAGAGGGTGTTGTTATCGCATATACCTCTGTTTACGGAAATACGAAGAAGGCAGTTTACGCCCTTACGGAAAAACTCAAAGAAAAGGGCATCAAGGTTACAGTAAACGATCTTGCTCGTTGCGATATGGCAGAAGCGGTCGAGGACGCTTTCCGTTACAGTAAGCTTGTTCTTGCGACTACGACCTATAACGGCGATATTTTCCCGTATATGCGCCAATTTATCGACCATCTGATCGAGCGTAATTATCAAAACAGAACGGTTGCGTTCATCGAAAACGGTAGCTGGGCACCTCTCGCGGTAAAGAAAATGAAGGGTATGCTTGAAAACAGCAAAAACCTCGCTTATGCCGAAACTACGGTGAAAATTATGTCTGCGATGAACGAGGAAAACATGAATCAGATCGAAGCTCTCGCAAACGAGCTTTGCTGAATATAAAATATAATTTATATGGAGGAAAACGAAATGAAATACGTATGTGATGTTTGTGGCTGGGAATATGACGAGGCAGTCGGCGATCCCGACAACGGAATTGCGGCAGGCACGAAATTCGAGGATCTTCCCGATGATTTTGAGTGTCCTCTCTGCGGTGTCGGCAAGGACAGCTTCAGTAAAGCTGAGTAACAAATGAAAATCGGCAGGTTTTCCTGCCGATTTTATTTTTTTAGTTTACATATAACCCGCCTGCATCGTGATTACGAAGATTTGGATTCTCCATTTCACCAAGTAAGCCCGACAGGGTGTAGAGGGTCATTCCTGCAATTACCCCACCGTTATCCAAGATACTTTCTTTGGATACTCGACCGATGTGTACTTCTTTACAAGTGGGATTTAGTAGGAGTATGTTGCATACCGATTTTAGATACCACTCATCCCGAAAGCACGCTCTGAAATTATAATTTGGAATTTTGCGAGTCTTGGAATCCCGATAATCAAGACTGCTACCATTATAAAATCTTCCGGCACCGAATGGCGAAAATACAAAAATAAAATTGCGCACATAGAATGAGTTCTCATCAGGGAAGATCAAATACTGGCTCCGTTTGCGCATTCCGAATAGCTTTACTGCATAGACGGTATCGGGAGTTTCGATATAAAAATCGCAGTTTTTTCCAAGCCGATGGGCAAACATCCAAAATCTGTGCGTTGGATATGTTTTATATCCTTTTCTACGGCAAAGCTTTTTGATCTTACTCGCGCATTTCAATCGCTTGAAAAAGCAACGGATATACGGAAAAAACACAATAAGAGCGATAATACCTATCAGTACATACCAAAATTCCATTTACATATCCTTCTTTCGGTAAGCAATGTAGATCAGCGGTGTTTTGCCAACGACCACAGGGTAAGGCAAAAGCTCCTTGTTCACGATTGCGAGAAGCTGCGCTTTTGCATACGCCCCCATCGCGCCCGCATAAACGAAATATTCTGCTTCATCCACATGCTTGGGAACGCGGTTCTTGGTCTTTGTCCAAAGCTTGCGCAGATCATCGGAAAGCAGATCAAAAAGTTCCTTTTTGATCACTTCGCAAACGGGATTCCAATGCTTTGTTACTTCAGTGAAAGGCAATGCCGGAATATCCAATTTGATCTCGCCGTCCGCACCGCGCTTTAATATGCCGAGTTTTTCAAATTCGGGGATCAGTTCATACAACAGCTCGTTGTCGGTTTTGACGTTGCAAGGCAGAAAGGATGCATAGAATCGCAGAATGCTCTGCAAGGAGCATCTGTATTTGAACTGATTGTATGCCCAGTGCGCATCCCCGAAAAGCGATTGACAATCAAACATTTGACAATCAAACTTGCCGTCATTATTCGCGCTGTATCCGACATATACGGGACCGGATCCATCGTATGGGTTATCTCGCTTTTGATTGTGTTCGTAAACGGTTACCGTCGCAAGCCATCTGCCTGCATCAGGACGGTCAGGCGGTTGCTTAGGCGTATGCTCCAAATCGGGACGGCTCCTCTGTAAAACATCGTGTAACATCTGATTCATCACAAACAAAAGTATGGTTGCTTTTTGCTTATCGGACATTTCAGCAAGATCATCACGTTGTGTCAAAGGCTCAATGTGTTTCCAAACAATCTCCCATACGCGAGAAGCGTATTTGTCTGCAAGTTTTTCTTGGGCAGGGATATCGCCAAAGGCATCCTCGTATCTTTGCACGAAGCAACGGGTATAGACAAGTCCACCCGCAGTTCTGCCCATCAGCTCGCCTCGGATTAAAACATCAATGATGGGTTCAATATATGCGCTGGGCATACCCATAGTATCGGCAATACCGCGCACCGACACGGGATTTTCATATGCCAAATTCAAGATGTTGGCTTCAATATCCGAGCGCATAAGTGAGAATGGTTCTCCGTTAAGCCCACCGTTGCCCCATATACCAATAGAAGCTGTTTTAGGTTCGTAACTGATCTGCGAATACTTTTCCATATTTTCAAGTCCCTCTTTGATCTGATCTCTTGCCGCAGAAAGACGGGATAATACCGTTCCGCGCGGAATACCAAGCTCTTTTGAAATCTGTTCAACCGTTTGTCCGTGAACGTAGTTACGCACCGTGACCTCACGATAAATACGGATCAGTCGTCCGATCTCACGGCGTACCGATTCATATTCCTCGCTCTTTCGCTCGGCATCTTCCTTTTCCTCGAATTCGTTGTAAGTTTCGCTGATAGCACCGTCTGAATATTCCACATATTCTGCCCTGTACTTCTCACGAAGCCATGCGTTGTATTTGTTTTTGAGAACTGCAGACACAAAGCCTTTGGGATATTCTATGTTTTCGCCCTTGCTGATTTTTACAATCAAAGCCGTAAGCGTGTCTTGCACCAAGGTATCAATGTTCGGGCAATCGTTATATTGCTTTTCGGCAAGACGATAGAGATATTCCAAATATTCGCCGCACTGCTTTTCAAAATTCTTGTCAAATCCGATCATAGAGGTTCCTCCTTTCTGCCGTCATCGGCTGTTTTCACCCTATTAGTTGCAGAAAAATATGTTTGATTCGCTGTTTTAATAAAATTATATCATAAAATTGTGAATGTGTCTATAACGAAGCTTCCGATGACGACTTTTTCAGTCATCATCGGAGGCTAAAGATGTTTATTTTGTTACTTTATTGATAAATGACCTCCCGCAACACGATTTCTTCACGATAGGTTCCACCAAGTTTTTCATACAATGTTTTCATTACAGTATCTCCATTCAAATAATTATTTGCGATATACTGTATCGATTGTCTTTACAACTATTTTTTGAACCCTTCGTTATCGGAGCTTATCTTAAAGCAGGTACGCTAAATTGCTTCTATTTTAGTTTTTATGCTTTATAAGCCCGAAAAGCTTGCATATCTCCATTACAACAAGGGGAACGAAGATAAGTCCGAGAGCTATAAGATAGAGCTTCCAAGAGAGAATAACAAGTCCAAACGCCTTTCCGACGGGTGTGAAAAGTACGAGCGCAACGAGTGCAGTAGATGCAAGAGCTGCGAGATTAAGCGTGCGGTTTGTGAAAGGACCGATCTTAAAGAGCGAGTGCTCGGAACGCATATTGAACGCCTGAACGATCTGACAAAGCGCGAGGATCATAAATGCCATAGTCTGTCCCTGCGCTACGTTAGCATCGTTTCCTTGCCAACCGAGCCAGAAGCCGATAAGCGTGAGAGCGGCGAACATACAGCCTTGAAGAACGACACGAAGTCCGAGTCCGTGAGCGAAGATGCCTTCGTTTTTAGGCTTGGGTTTTCTGTCCATAACGTCCTTTTCGACCGCTTCCATACCGAGCGCGATGGCGGGAAGAGAATCGGTTACGAGGTTGATCCAAAGAAGCTGCATAGAGAGCAGGGGAGTTTTGTGCCAGAGAAGCATAGCGGCAAATACCGTGATTACCTCTCCTATATTGGTTCCGAGAAGGAAGCCGACTACCTTTTTGATGTTAGCATAAATTCCGCGACCTTCGCGCACCGCATCGACGATAGTAGCGAAATTGTCGTCGGTGAGGGTCATGTCTGCGGCGCCCTTTGCAACGTCCGTTCCTGTGATTCCCATAGCGCAGCCGATGTCTGCGGCTTTGAGTGCGGGAGCATCGTTTACGCCGTCACCGGTCATAGAAACGACCTGACCTTTGCGCTGCCAAGCTTTTACTATTCTTATCTTGTTTTCGGGGGATACGCGAGCGTAGACCGATATGCTTTCGACCTGCTCGTCAAGCTCGCGATCGGTCATAGCATCAAGTTCTGCGCCTGTAATGGCGCGGTCGCCTTCAAGGAGTATTCCGAGTTCTTTTGCAATGGCAGAAGCCGTGACTACGTGGTCTCCTGTTATCATTACGGGTTTTATTCCTGCGCGGCGGCAGATAGCGACTGCGTCCTTTGCTTCCGGGCGGGGAGGATCTATCATTCCGACAAGACCCATAAAGGTCAATCCGTTTTCAAGCTCGTCGGATGTCGGATTTTCTGGGACCTTATCTATTTCTTTATAAGCGACCGCAAGGACTCTGAGTGCGCTTTCGCTCATTTCCTCGGTAACCTTCTTTCCGAGTTCGAGATCTCCTGAAATACACCTTGACGCCATAACGTCAAATGCACCCTTTACGATGACGATATTTTTGCCGTCAACGCTGTTCACCGTGGTCATAAGCTTTCGGTCGGAGTCGAATGGAATTTCCGCCAGACGCGGATATTTTGCGTTTAGCTCATCTTTTTCCATGCCGTTCTTGTGAGCGGCAAGAACGATCGCAGTTTCAGTGGGATCACCGATGTGTTGTTCCTCGTTCCCGTTAAAGATTACAGATCCGTCACAACAGAGAGTTCCGTACATCAGAAGCTTTCTTATTTCCTCTGTGTTAGAGGAGCTTATGCCTTCGCAATCTCCTGCTCCGTCAATATACGCCTTTGTGAGCGTCATACGGTTTTGTGTGAGGGTTCCAGTCTTATCCGAGCATATTACCGACGCTCCGCCGAGTGTTTCAACTGCGGGTAGACGGCGGATAAGCGCGTTTTTCTTAACCATTCGCTGAACTCCGATAGACAGCACGATGGTAACTATTGCAGGAAGTCCTTCGGGGATAGCCGATACTGCAAGCGATACCGCGGTCATAAATATTTCAAGTGGAGGTATGTTGTTTGCAAGGCCGACCACGAAGATGATAGCGCAGGCGGCAAGAGCTACTATGCCGAGATATTTGCCGAGCTGGGCAAGCTTCTGTTGAAGCGGTGTCTGAGTGTCGCTTTCACTGTCAAGTAGGTTGGCGATCTTGCCCATTTCTGTGTCCATACCGATAGCGGTAACAACTGCAATTGCTGTTCCGTAGGTGATACTGCATCCCGAAAATACCATATTTGTGCGGTCGCCAATAGGAGCTTTTTCGTCTACTGAAGCATTAGCGTCCTTTTCGGAGGGCACAGATTCACCGGTAAGCGCGGATTCCTCGGATTTGAGTCCTGCACTGTGCAAAAGACGTGCGTCTGCGGGAACGAAGTCACCGGCTTCAAGCTTTATTATATCACCGGGCACTAGTTCGGATGCATCTATCACCATTTCTATGCCATCGCGTATAACTCTCGCGTGCGGTGCCGACATGTTTTTTAGAGCATCAAGTGCTTTTTCGGCTTTTCCTTCCTGATATACACCCATAACGGCGTTGAGAATGACAATAAGTAGGATAAGAGCAGGCTCAAAAAGCTCTCCCCAGTTCTGTTCAAGGCATACAACAAAGAATGAAATTACAGCAGCCGCTATAAGAATAAGGATCATAACGTCCTTGAACTGGTCAAGGAAGCGTTGTAGAGTGGTTTTCTTTTTCTTCTCGCGAAGCTTGTTTTCACCGTACTTTTCTTTTCGTGAAATAACTTCCGTGGAACTGAGGCCCTTTGCGGAATCTACCAAAAGTGCTCTCAGAACCTCGCTTGTCTTTTTATTGTGTGGCGACAATTTGTATTCCTCCTGTTTTAATTATAAGTTCATGTGAGTGGATTTGAAAATCCTATTATTATATTTATAACAAAATACTATATATTTGTCAATTAGTATAAGTGAATTTTTTGAAAATATTTTAAAACAAAAGAAAAGCGACGCTAAAAAGCGGCACTTTTCAGAAGTTATCAGCCGTCCTTTAATTCTTTGACGGTTAGTATTTTTTCGGAAGGATCTTCAATGTAATCAAAGATCTTTTCAAGGTTGTCGGTTATCTCGTAAAGTTCAGTACAGTTTTCGCGTATGAAATTCTTTTTCATCGCTTGAATCATAACCTCGTTTATCTCATTGTAATATTCCTTGATGTTGTAAATCGCAATAGGCTTGTTGTGACGGCAGAGCTGCTTTAAGGTCAGTATCTCGAAGAATTCTTCAAACGTACCGATACCGCCTGGAACGACTATAAATGCATCCGAATTATCCTCCATTATTTGCTTACGTTCACGCATAGTGTTCGGCTGTATAAGCTCGTCGCAGAAGTCACAGACGGCTTCAACGTTTTCAGCATCGAAAAATTTGGGGATAACGCCTAAAATATATCCGCCCTGCGAGCGAACGCCTCTTGCCGCTGCTCCCATAAGTCCGTTTCCACCTCCGCCAAACACTAGCGAGTGTCCTCGAGATGCTATTTCTTTACCAAGCTCTTCGACCTTATCGATATATTCACGATCGATAGTAGGCGACGCTGCGCCAAATACGCATATTCTCATATATGATACCTCTCTATTTATTCCTTCCTAATAGAAGGGAAGTAGTTCACTACTTTATATAATAATTATAGCACATATTTTCTAAAATATCAATACTTTTACCAATATATGCTTTTCCTATACTTTTGATGTTGAAAGTATTATTTCAATGATGATATTTTATATAACAAATTGCTCTCAGCAATTTGTGGGTTGTTCATCAACTAGCTTTTTAAAAACAAAAGAACGAACCCTTGATTCGTTCTTTTGTTCTAACGGAGAGAGAGGGATTTGAACCCTCGAAGCGTTTTTGGCGCTTACGCGATTTCCAGTCGCGCGCCTTCGACCACTCGGCCATCTCTCCCAATATAGACGGCGTATTGTCCGTTCGACCTCACAAGTATACCATAGAGACTATATTTTGTCAAGATAAAAATAAAAAAAAATATCTTTTTTTCGAAATTTTAGAGTAGTGCATAAAAAAAACGTTAGTTTTCGCATATCTTTTTTATTTTTGCTTTCAAAATACTTCAATGACCTCTTGATTTTTGCAAATAAAAAGTGTATAATATACCAAATATACAAATATTATGTTATTATTTATAGTTTTCGTATTCCTACCCAGAAAGGAGATATATAATGTCAAATATTCCAAAACCAAGAGAACTGATATTTTCAGAAGAAACTAATCTTCTCGAACAGTCTGCATATCATTATCAGCTTCAAGAGAGATTAGAGCCTAATCTTTATCGCGATCTTTTTGAATATACGAGTATTCCGAAAATTTCATTCAACCACAGAACCGTTCCAATCAATATGCCTAAGGATATATGGATAACCGACACCACCTTCCGTGACGGTCAGCAATCAACCTCTCCGTTTACGGTTAAGCAGATCGTTGATCTTTTCACACTTTTACATAAGCTCGGAGGGCCCAAAGGCATCGTCCGTCAAAGCGAATTTTTCGTATATACCGAAAAGGACAGACAGGCGATTCGCGCTTGTCAGGAGCTCGGATTTGAATTTCCCGAGATCACAAGCTGGATAAGAGCTAATGACAGCGATTTTGAGCTTGTAAAATCGCTCGGTATAAAAGAAACTGGAGTTCTCGTGTCCTGTTCGGATTATCACATCTACAACAAGATGAAGATGACGAGAAAGCAGGCGATGGAGAAATACCTTGGTATCGTTCAAAAGGTTCTTGATGCAGGAATTCGTCCACGTTGTCACTTCGAAGATATAACGAGAGCCGACTATTACGGCTTCGTGCTTCCGTTTGCAGAAAGACTTATGGAGCTTAGCCGTAGGTATGACGTGCCGATCAAAATCCGTGCGTGCGATACTCTTGGATACGGAGTATCTTTCCCCGGCGCGGCGCTTCCTCGAAGTGTGCAGGGCATTATTTACGGTCTGCAACACTACGTAGGCTTCCCGTCCGAAATGATCGAGTGGCACGGACATAACGACTTCTATAAGGTCGTTAGTAACGCTTCTACCGCGTGGCTTTACGGTTGCGCGGGTATAAACTGCGCTATGCTAGGCATAGGCGAGCGCACGGGTAACTGTCCGCTCGAAGCTATGGCTATCGAATACGCGTCTCTTAGGGGTACGACCGACGGTATGGATCTTTCGGTAATTACCGAGATTGCGCGCTATTTTGAAAACGAGATCGGATATGATATTCCTCCGCGTACTCCTTTCGTTGGAAGAAACTTCAACGTAACAAGAGCGGGTATCCACGCAGACGGACTTCTCAAAGACGAGGAGATCTACAACATATTCGATACCACCTCAATTCTCGGAGTTCCCGCAACTGTCGCGATAGATTCGCACAGCGGACTTGCAGGGATAGCGCACTGGCTCAATAATTTCTTCCATCTTGACGGGGATAGAGTGGTTGATAAGCGCCACCCGATACTCGTAGCTATGAAAGAAAAGGTTGACGAGCAGTATGCAAAGGGAAGAAATACGGTAATGTCTGACATCGAGCTTGAGGTTATACTTAAAGAGCTTGACTACGATTTCTATACCCGTCTTATCCACGGAAACGACGAAAAGCATTTTATTGGATAAACAAAAAACACCGCAAATGTGAACTAAATGGGTTTCACTTCAATGCGGTGTTTTTTATTACTTATACCTTTGTCTTTTTACCGCTTGACGCCGATTTGTAAGCTGCGGTCATTATTTCGGTAAGTGAAATTGCCTCGTCAATTCCGAACTTTTCATTATGAGTGTTATTAATTATACTGTCGATCCAGTAGTCGAGAGGCTGAGGAGAGGAGTTTGTAAACTCGGTCACCTTGACCCTCTTGTTGTCGGTGTCTGGGCAAGAATAGGAGAGCGAGCCACCGCTGATACGAAGATAACCCTTCGTTCCCGAAAGCTCTATAGTATACGGATCTGCAATAGAAACGAACCCTGTCTCGGAAACGCCAATGGCACCGTTTTTATATTCTAGAAGGCAAACCGCGTTGTCCTCTACGGGTCGCTTGGTAACATTGGTGAATACAGATGAAACGTATTTAGGA
Source organism: Eubacteriales bacterium (assembly GCA_045605765.1). Taxonomy (GTDB): domain Bacteria; phylum Bacillota; class Clostridia; order Oscillospirales; family CAG-272; genus SIG672. The sequence continues at coordinate 38,125 of JAZUQQ010000031.1, forward strand.
TCTCCGAGGAACCAATTTATTAGGTACATAGGATGCGCACCTAGATCGATCATAGCGCCGCCGCCACACATTTCCTTGTCATAGAAATGTGCGGGAAGCCAGTCGCTTATGCTTCCGGAGTGGACGTTGCGCACCCTCATATAGGTTATGTTTCCGAGTTTTCCCGCATCGACAAGCTCTTTTGCAAATAGAACTGCTTTATCGGTCTTGTGAGGGAAGGATATGGTGAAATGTACCTTGTTCTTTTTGATGGCACGTTTTACCGCCTTTGCATCCTTGTTGGTGAGAGTAAGGACCTTTTCTGTGAAAATATGCTTTTTGGCATTTGCTGCCGCTATCATAAGCTCGGCGTGCATTGATGTGGGTGCGCAAATTGCAACTGCATCAATGTCTGGATTTGCAAGAATCTCATCGTAGCTTTCGTAGTATTTGCATTTGAGATCGCTTGCCCATTCGATTCCTCTCGCAGGCATTTCATCCCAGACCGCTACTATTTCGCAGTTGGGGTTTGCTGCAAGATAATTTGCGTATCCCATAGCGTGGACGTGCCATCCGCTTATCATGGCAATTCTTACTTTCTTCGACATAGAATTTCACCTTTCCTGTGTTTTATTTTCCTTGGGATTATATTCCTTTAAGATTTATACTTAAGATTTATACTACGAACGCGGTCAATATCCATTTTAGGATTTCTGTCCATATCAAGCAGACCGTTTACTTCTTGGAAAACGTCTGTGAGCTGAGTATAGCAGTATCCGCAGAAATAATCGCAGTTTTTGAATCCCATAGTGATGTCCTCGAAGCGCTCGAAGAATTTTTCCTCATCTACGACCGCATTGCCGTAACCCCAGTTGGTGCCTTCCTTGTCCTTCGCAAGAGCAATTCCGCCGTATTCGGTCATAAGCATCGGCTTACCTGAAAGATCGTATTCATCACATACGATAGTTCTTGCTTTGTTGGGGTTTCCGGTAAGAATTCCTTCTGTGGACTGATATTCGGGCGAGAGTTCACGGGTGAATGATGTGTAATCGTGTACGGTGACTATATCTGTCTCCGATTGCTCCCAACCGTCGTTCGTGGAAACTATTCTCGTGTTATCAAGGGAATGAATAAGGAAGTAAAGAGCGTCGGTGAATTCCTGCATCTCGCGATTAGTCTTGACATTGTAAATACCCCATGATTCATTCATAGGAACCCAAGTGATAATGCAGGGATGGTTGTAGTCACGCTTTATAGCCTCCTGCATATCTCGGAAGCAGTTACGCTTCATCGTATCAGTGAATTGGTAAGCGCTAGGAAGCTCCTCCCAGATGATTATACCCATTTTGTCAGCCCAGTAAAGATATCTGGGATCCTCAAACTTCTGATGCTTTCTCGCTCCATTGTAGCCGAGCTTTACGGTGAGTTCAAGGTCAAGCTTCAAAGCGTCATCGCTGGGAGCGGTGAGAAGTCCGTCCTTCCAATAGCCCTGATCAAGGATAAGGCGCTGATAAAGCTCGTTGTTGTTAATGTAGATTTTTCCGCCTTCACACTGTATCTTTCTCATACCAAAGTAAGTGGAAAGCTTATCGACAGCTTCACCGTTCTCGTACAGAGTAAGATCAAGGTCGTAAAGATTGGGTGCTCCGGGACCCCAGAGATAAACTCCTTCGAGAGACCTGTTGTTGTGCGGGAAGTGAACTGTATTATCAACTCTGCGAGAGTTTACCGAAAGCTGAACAGAGGTTACGAATTTTCCTTTGTACGAAACGTCCATTTTAAGAGATCCGTTTTCGGGTATCTCGCTGAGCATAGCCTCTACTCTGAAGCAGAAATTGTCAACGTCGGGGGTGATACGTACGTCCTCGATATATTTCATACCGACCGCTTCGAGCCATACACTCTGCCAGATTCCGCTTGACGGAGTATACCAGCAGAAAAAAGGCTCGGGACGGAAGCTTTGTTTTCCTCTAGGACTCTCGGTGTCCAGTCTGTCCTCACAGCAAACGGTGAGATCGTAGGTTGCGTTCCGATCGTTTACAAGGTGAGTGATATCAAAAGAGAAGGGAGTATATCCACCTTCGTGTTCACCGATAAACTGACCGTTTAAGTATACCTTGGCTATATAATCTACTGCCTGAAAATGAAGAATAACACGCTTACCATCAAAGCTTTCGGGAATCGAAAACGTGCGGTGATACCAGATAAAGTCGCTGTGACGAAGGTCGTTTATACCCGACAGCTCACACTGATATACAAACGGAACGGTTATCTCGGTATCAAGAGCCTGCCTTTTCATCCATTCTTCCGAAATACCAACGCCTTTTTCATCAAAAGCAAAGTCCCACTGGCCGTTGAGGCAAAGCCAATCTTCTCTTACTCGGTCGGGGCGGGGGTGTTCGCTGCGTGGGATCGTTTTTTCGTTGTTCATTTTTGTGTTCATATAGAACCACCTCCATGGTAAATAATAACTATCTAATTTTACCACAAAACTACTGTTATGTCAATATATATAAGATAAAAAAGCTTCCGACAAGATTCGGAAGCTTTGAAGTGCGTAATTTTAAATAGCGTTTCCGTCTGCATCGAACAGGGGAAGCTTTTCAAGATATATTATGTCGTGACGGTCTGCCGCGTCACCTTCTGCGAGTATTGCCATCTTGCCTACGATCTTGGCACCTGTTTCGTTTACGAGAGCTTCAAGCGATCTGAGAGATTCACCTGTTGAGATAACGTCGTCAACGATAAGAACCTTCTTACCGCGCATAAGCTCTGCATCTGCGCCGTCAATGTAGAGGTGCTGAGTTTTGGCTGTCGTTATTGAATTTACGGTTACGTCAAGTACGTCGCTCATATAAAGCTTTACGGATTTTCTTGCTACCATATATTTGGCATCACCGTTCTGACGTGCCATTTCGTGCGCAAGCGGAATGCCTTTGGATTCGGCTGAGAGAATGTAGTCGTATTCGGGAGCTTTTTTGAGAAGCTCGGTTGCTGCTTTTTCTGTAAGTTCGGGGTCACCGATTATGATGAACGCTCCTATGTAGAGATTTTCATTCAGTGGACAGAGTTTAAGTTCTCTGTTAAGACCCGCGATGGTAATGGGATAAAATTCCTTCATTTTACATTTCTCCTTATAAATAATTTATGATTTAAAGACCATATTTTAAAAGAAGCTCCTTATAGTTCGAAAAATCGTTTATTTCAAATGCGACATCAACAGTGTCATCGATTGGCGAGGGAAGCCCCTTTTCCCGAACTGCGATAGTAGCGAGAGCACCGGCGGCGTTGGCGGCTTTGAAACCGCTTCCCGCATCTTCGAATATAATACATTCAGATGGATCAAGCCCTATTTTGTTAGCTGCGCTTATATATATTTCGGGATCCGGTTTTCCTTTTATTTTTCCATCTGAATATACTATGTTGTCAAAAGAAAACCATTTGCTTATTTTTAGAAAGTCGAGATAGAAATTGACATTTTTAAGGTCTGAGCCCGTGGCAAGTGCGTACGGAATTTCTTTTTCTTTTAAATAGTCAAGCATATCGCCTGCTCCCGGTGCAATACGTGCGGATTCGGGATAACGCTTGCAAGCATCAATATATTTGTTTTCTTTTGTTTCGGCAAATCTTAGTATTGCTTCTTCGCTCGCGTCCCGATCGAAAAGTTCTTTGTAAATGACACCGTTGGGCTTTCCAAATACGTTTTTTATAAGAAAGAGGTCGCTTGGGATTGGTTTTCCTGCTTCTGAAAGACACTCTCTGAAAGCAGCAACGTGAAGCCGAGAATCAAAAAATAAAGTTCCGTTGAAATCAAATATTATACCCTTAGCAATCTTCATATGATGTTCCTACATAAAATATTGTAAAATTGTTTCCTATGAAATTATAGCACCGTTTTTTGATATTGTCAACTGTTTGAAATAACATTTTACCTTGAAATATCTACGGTACGACGGCAATTTTGAGAAAATAAACAAAAAGAATGAAAAAATTTTTTTATTTTTGTTAAAAAGGGTATTGACAAATGAAAACTGTTATGTTATTATAATGAGGCAGTTCGAAATGCGGGTGTAGCTCAGTGGTAGAGCTCCAGCCTTCCAAGCTGGCTATGTGGGTTCGATTCCCATCACCCGCTTATAAAGTCTGCATAAGACAAAATGAGAGCCGCACCGATCAGTGCGGCTTAAATTTTGAAAATGTTTTAAACTATTCGGTATGTACCCTTAGCTCAGCCGGATAGAGCAACTGCCTTCTAAGCAGTAGGTCGAGGGTTCGAATCCCCCAGGGTACGTAAAAGCACTTGCGAAAGCAAGTGCTTTTTCTTTTTATAATACTTATCATGTATTCAATATCACGATGCCGAGATTAAGATATCCCGCAAATGCAACCCAAAGCGCATAAGGAATCTGTAAGTACGCCGCAAGCGGACTGATTTTGTAAAAATCGAATATCACTTTAATTATTATGATAAGCAGAAACACAAGACAAACAAAAGCTGCAAGAAAGGCGCGGAAACGGAAGAAAATAATACTCCATGCGAAGTTTAGCACTAGATTTAAGGCATATACTGTTAATGCCTTGTCTGCTGCGATTGGTGCGATTTCTCGATTTGTGTAAACCAAAGCTGCGCCGACCCCCATAAGGACGTAAAGAATCGTCCATACGATAGGGAAGAGTATAGAGGGTGGTGAAAGCGGCGGAACCTTTATTTCGCCGTATATCTGCATACTGTTCCGTGTGAGTAGAGCAGCCAGACCGCCTACCGCAAGAGCTACTACTACTGATATTAAATAGGGTTTGATTTTGGTCCACATAAGAAATACCACCTTATATCTTTTGATGGTATAATTTATGCGATAAGTGAGATTATTATATCGTTTTTAAGGTTGTAATTTTATATTTTTATTGTTCCACAGGCTATTTTCTCGCCCGAATTTCCCGAAGGTTGACTTGTGAAATCGTCTGGAGAAGAATGAATTATTATCGCTTTTCCCACTATCTCGCCTATTGTAAAGCGATTTGTAAGGAATACAGAAAAGACGTATCCGTTTACACCGAAAAGAGGAGGCAGGTCTCCTGCGTGATATGGATGAGGACAACTTTGAGGGTTGTAGTGCGCTCCTACGTCTGAAAACGGGTCATCAGAGTTTCCGTCAGAGCAGGGGTGTTCGTGTAAATGAAAGCCAAATATCGGTCTTATGCACTGATCATTATCTTTGGGAAGTCCGCATATTTCGGCGGTAACGAGAACAGCGCATGCGGCATGATAGAAGCGAACTTCGCCTCGTATGCAGGGATATTTCTGACTTCCTATGATGTATGCTCTCGCATCTGGACGTCTGCGAAGCAGTGAGGGAAAATCGCTATAATTATTCATGTTTAGATTCCTTTCAGAATAAATTTGAAGGTTTACTATAATCATATATGCAAAAATGTAGTGATGTGTTAAAATGTGTTATGCGAATAATGCTAGTAAAATGAAAAAATAAAAATAATTTCATTTTTCCTATTGACAACCAGATTTTTTTGTGATATAATCGCACCGTTGACTAAACGGACGCAAATATGGAGGGCGTAGCTCACTTGGTTAGAGCGCCAGGTTGTGGCCCTGGAGGTAGTGGGTTCGATTCCCATCGCTCTCCCTTTCAAAACAGCACTTGCGAAAGCAAGTGTTGTTTTGTTTTTATCATGACATTTATATCTAAATTGTTAACTTTGTTAAAAAGTGTAACAAAAAAGTTAATTTGATGATTTTCCTATTGTAATTGCAAAAAATATATTGTATAATATGTTATTAAATTTGGTTTTTGTGCGCATTTGGATTTTAAACAGAAAATCATACATAACGCGAAAGGTACGATACGATTATGGAAAGAATAAGCAAACCTAATTATTATCTTGATATTGCCCAGACAGTGGCGACAAGATCGACCTGTCTGCGCAAAAAATTCGGCGCGGTTATCGTTAAAGATGATACGATAGTGTCTACCGGCTACAACGGGGCACCACGAGGTAGGAAGAACTGCAACGAAATAGGAAGCTGTATGCGTGATGATCTGGGCATTCCAAGAGGTGAGAGATACGAGCTTTGCCGATCTGTACACGCAGAGCAGAACGCAATAATTGCTGCATCGAGAGAGCGTATGATCGGTGCGACACTTTATCTTGCTTGCCTTGACGGTAAAACTGGTGAGCTTGTAGGTGATGTTATGTGCTGTATGATGTGTAAGCGTACAGTTATAAACGCAGGTATCGAGACCGTAGTAATAAGGACGAGTGAAAGCGATTTTAAAACGGTAAGAGTCTATGACTGGATAATAAACGATGATAGTCTTTCGGGTGTCTTCGGATACTGATATTACGTAATGCGGATTATAGAGTAAAAAAATGAGTAAAAAAACAAAAAAGCAAACAGTTAAGGCAGTACCGCAAAAGGAAAAATTCAATATTATACCTTGGCTTATCGTGCTTGGCGCGATACTGCTTATTCTAGGTATAGTTTTTCTCGTCGATTTATTTGAGGATTTTCACTATGTTCGAAAATTCATATTTGACTATTCTACGGGTGAACTTATCGATAAGAAGAATGATATAACCTATATCGAAGCCCCCGTTTGCTACGAACCTGTTAGAATATCAAAGAAGCCTTACGCAAAAGACGGCGATAGAGAATATTATCAACTTGGATATCTCGATAAGGACGGAAACGAACAGCTTGTCGATACCTCTAAAATGCTTGCGACCTCTAAGGAACAGGGCTCATATATTTACTATAACGCTAAGGCGCAGTCGCTTCCGTCGCTTGAAGAATTCGCCGCAAACTCTGTTTTTATATGTGACGTCAATTATAACACAAGAGACGAGCTCAGTGAAAGTGAAGCCAATATACTCGTTAATGCAATAATCAACGGAGAAAAAACACACGTTGAGGGAGCGGATGCCATATTCGTTCTGAGATTTCGTTCATCCGAGTATCCTTGGATGTCTTACTGCCTTGATCTCTACTACAAAAACAAGGAATTTTATATCTACGATATGTCTCAAAAGAAAGCCATAATTCTTCCGTCAAATGTGCAAAAGCTTTTTGACGAAGATCTGCTTTCGATGTTTAAATAATATACCCTCGGAGATGAATAAATGAATCCGATGATAGTGCCGTTTGACGAAACGTACCTTGACGGTATAATCAACATAGAAAATGCATCTTTTACCGATCCTTGGTCACGGGATGCGTTTGTTAGTAGCAGTAAAATGCCGTTTTACGAATTTTATCTTGCGCTTGATCCACAGGGTGAGCTTTGCGGATATATTATTATTACTAGCATCTCTCCTGAATGTGAGATACTAGATATAGCAGTATCTCCAAAGTATAGACGACAGGGAATTGCCGATAAGCTTATTTCATTTGTATGTGATAAATCATATGAAAAAGAGTGTGATACACTGATGCTTGAAGTCAGAGAGTCTAACGCGCCCGCAAGAGCACTTTACGAAAAAAACGGATTCAATGTGGTAGGACGTCGTAGATCTTACTACAAAAATCCAACCGAAGATGCGATACTTATGGACAAACGGATAGCTCAAAACAAGTAGGGAGTAGTTATAAATATGAAAAGAATTTTATATGATGTTCTTCAAAAGCTCGGAATATTTTTTCTTCTGAACTTTGCCGTAATACTCGTATATTTTCTGGTTTGGCTTGTTTTTAAAATACCTGTCATAAACGAAATTAATGACAGATTCGTTGATAAAAACACGCTTAATACGGTGCTTTATCTCCTTTACGCAGTATCATATTATATTTTTGCGGCGCTTATCGTATGCAAAAATTCTTCTGCAAGAACCGCATATCTGAACGCTACCGCAGACAACGGATATTCTTTTAAAAGAGATGTCGGAGAGTATATGCGTGGATCGTGTATAAGCGATATGATAGCCTCGGTCCTTCTTTCGGCTATTTCATTTGCATTTATCGGTATTTTTGATACAAGTAAATTCTTACGCCTTCTTTTGCTACCGCAATACAGCCTTTCATATTTTATAGGAATCTTTGGTGGAGCAGTATTCTATGCGATTTTTACAGCATTTTTTGTGTTTGCAATCACTGTTTCTGCACAGTTTATCTGGAATAAAAAACGACTTGGCGGAAAAACACAGGACTGACGATTTCTAATTACCGAAAAGGAATTTTCTAAAATGTTAATTTTGGCTTTTGAGTCCTCCTGCGACGAAACTTCGGTTGCGGTCGCAGAGATAGAAAATGATATATATAAGATTCGCTCTAATATCGTGGCTTCTCAGATAACGATGCACACACTTTACGGTGGCGTTGTTCCCGAAATAGCGAGCCGTGCGCATACCGAGGCTATATCTAAGCTTACTTATGATGCGCTTGCTGAGGCAAGTCTTACTCCAGACGATATAGACTGCGTTGCGGTTACCTCAAATCCCGGACTTATAGGTGCGCTTCTTGTCGGAGTGGGTTATGCAAAGGGGTGGGCGTATGCTCATAAGAAGCCTATAGTTGCCGTAAATCATATTAAAGGGCACACCGCGGCGGCATATTACTCGCACGAGGGGCTTAAAGCACCTTTCTTTGCTCTTGTTGCATCCGGTGGTCATACATCGATGATGGATGTAAAAAGTCCTACCGAATATATAACTGTCGGTCGTACTCGTGACGATGCGGCAGGTGAAGCTTTTGATAAGGTGGCCCGTCTTCTCGGTATCGGTTATCCGGGTGGAGCTATAATGGATGAGCTTGCATACAAAGGTAACGACAAGGCAATAAAGCTTCCGTGTCCCGCGATTCCCGACGGTATTGATTTTTCATTCAGCGGACTTAAAACGGCAGTAATAAATTATGTAAATAGTGAAAGACAGCGCGGAAATGCAATATCTCACGCCGATATCGCGGCATCCTTTTCGGCAACAGTCGTTAAGGCGATAATTACAAATCTCGAAAAAGCACATGATATTTACGACTTTAAAACACTCGTTATCGCGGGAGGAGTTGCCGCAAATTCACATATTCGCGCCGCAACTGCCGAGTTTGCAGAAAAGCGCAGGATAAGACTGTGCATACCTGACAAATCGCTATGCGGAGATAACGCGGCAATGATAGCGGCGCAAGGTTATCACGAGTATCTTGCGGGAAATATAGCAGACAGTTCGCTTAACGCTTACTCATATCAGGCAACCTAAAAAATCGTGATTTTATACAATTTTTTTGATCAAAAGAGCTGTTTAGAGCGAAAAAATGTATATTTTTTTATATATACATTCCGCAAAAAAGATTTGTTCACCGCATTATAAACAGATATCCAAAGGAACATTTTGACAAAAACTCGAAGATTTCGGGTCAAGTTGTGGAAAACCCTGTGGATTCTGTGGAATACTTTATCAAGCAGAAGTAAGAAAATTATACCGAATATACATATTGCAATTTGCACAAAACATTTTTCGGTACTGATTTATAACGAAATACAAAAACATTTTTATGTTTAAGCAATAAAATTTTATAAAGTGAGGTCAAAACAATGGCAGAAAAAGTGATCGTAAAAGAAAAATACGCAAACGAGATCGACAGCGCGGTAGAGAAGTACAGAAAGCTTCTTGAATCTCAGCTTGAGAGAGTTGAACGCATAAATTCATCGCGCGAAACAGTCGATTATAAATCGCTTGATAAAATAATAATCGGCGTATGCGGCGGAGACGGAATCGGTCCGGTTATCACGGGCGCGGCTATGAAGGTTCTTGAATATCTTCTTGACGGCGAGGTCAAAAAGGGAAAGGTAGAATTCAAGGTCATTGACGGTCTCACCATCGAAAACAGAGCTGCGCAGAACAAAGCTATCCCCGAGGATGTTCTCGAAGAGCTAAAAAAATGCACCGTTATACTTAAAGGACCTACCACTACTCCTCGTGCAGGAGATCCTTGGCCGAATATAGAGAGCGCAAACGTAGCTATGCGTAAGGAGCTCGATCTTTTCGCAAACGTACGTCCTGTCAAGGTACCCGAAAAGGGAATAGACTGGACATTTTTCCGTGAGAACACCGAGGGAAGCTACGCGGTCGGAAGTCAGGGCGTAAACGTAACTGATGATCTCGCACTCGATTTCTGTGTTACCACAACTGAAGGAACGGAGAGAATTGCCCGTCTTGCATTTGAATTTGCCCGTGCAAACGGCAAAAAACGTGTTTCTATAGTTACCAAGGCGAACGTTATAAAGACGACTGACGGTAAATTCCTGCGTATCTGCGAAGAGATCGCAAAGGAATATCCTGAAATCACTACTGACGAGTGGTTTATAGATATTATGACCGCAAAGCTCGTTGATGAAAAACGTCGTACCGATTTTCAGGTGTTTATCCTTCCCAACCTTTACGGAGATATTATCACCGACGAAGCGGCAGAATTCCAAGGCGGTGTAGGAACGGCGGGAAGTGCTAATATCGGTAAGAAATATGCGATGTTCGAGGCTATCCACGGAAGCGCACCCAGAATGGTAAAGGAAGGACGCGCTAAGTATGCTGATCCTTGTTCGACCCTTCGTGCGGCGGCTCTCCTTCTTTCGCATATTGGATATCAAGATGAGTCTGATAAGCTTTCGGCGGCACTTGATAAGTGTATGTTTGTAGAAAAGAAGCTTACTGTTACCGGACGCGACACTGGAGCAACCTGCGAGCAATTTGCCGACTATGTTACCGAAACGCTCAAATTACTTTGAGGTCTAAAATAATTAAGATACGGAGATAAAACAATGTCCAAAATCTTTAAAGGCATTGACTCAAATAAGAAAAATGAAATACCTCAGGCAGTTATAAACAGACTTCCGCGATATTACCGTTATCTCAGTCAACTTGTGGATAAGGGCGAATACAGAATAAGTTCCCTCGCCCTTTCCACACTTATGGGAACGACTGCATCTCAGATAAGACAGGATCTCAACTATTTCGGAGGCTTCGGTCAGCAGGGATATGGATATAACACTAAAAATCTTCGCGATTGTATAGGAGATATTCTCGGAAATAACGATTGCTACAGTACAGTAATAATCGGTGCGGGAAATCTCGGCAAAGCTATTGCAACCTCGTCTTCATTTACTCACACGGGAATGTTCCTTAAATGTCTGTTTGATATAAGGGAGGAGCTTATAGGTGAGAAGATAGGCGGATGCGAAGTAAAGCATTTGGACGATATTGAGGATTTTTGGGAAGGCAACCGTGTTGACGTAGCTATACTCGCTATTCCTTCGGATGCGGCGGTTTCGGTAGCCTCAAAGCTTGCCGAGCTTGGAGTACAGGGAATATGGAATTTTTCGGAAGCTGAGCTTGGTCTTGACCCGGAAAAGGTCGCAGTCAGAGACGTGCATCTTGTAGATTCTTTTATGACACTTTGCTTTGATATGAAGAGAAACGAGCAAAAATCTAATTTATGAAAGAAGTCGTAATATGAAAATAAATGTAGAGTTCGGTAATGGCGTAATATCACTTCCCGAAAAAGTGCTTGATATTTTACATAGTGTTTCCGAGCTTGAATTGAAACTACTCGTTTTTCTTTCTTCGGAAAAGATGCTAAGAGAGAGCTTTTCACACGAAGATGCAGCGCTCGCTCTTTCGGTAAACACCGATCAAATAAGAGCGGCTGTTAAATATCTGTCTGAAAAAGGACTTATCTCTATTGATGGCGAAAAAATGGGAAGTGTGTCGGTAAGGGTCAAGAAATCGGGGGATAAAACTGTTACAGTCGTAAAAGCGGGCAATGATATCCCAACATACACTGGTGCTGAAATAGAACAAATTTTCGCTCATAATGAAAAACTGGGCGGACTCGTTGACTCTTGTCAGCGTATTCTTGGAAAGATGTTTACTCTTATAGAAATAAACAAGGTAATTCACTTGTCCGATTATTACCGCCTTGATAACAAGTATATCGAGATGCTTTTTAGTTACGCGGCTAGCATAGGAAAAACGTCCGTGCCTTACGTGGATAAGATGGCACGTGAGTTCTATGATCAGGGAATTATGACCGTATCTGCGCTCGATAATAAGCTTCAAAAACTCAAGGAGTTTTCTACTCTTGAGGGCTTCGTTCGTAAGCTTTTCGGTATGGGCGAAAGAAAGCTCACTGCCAAAGAATCACGATTTATCGAACAGTGGGTCGAGTTTAAATATCCGAGTGATATTATAGAGCTTGCGTATGAAATAATGATAGACAACGGCAAGGAAGCCTCTATGCCTTATATGAATAAGGTGCTTACAAATTGGCGTGATGCAGGGCATAGGACCTCAGAAGAGATTCTGGCTTCTATAGATAGCTATAGAAGAAACAAAAACTCTACTCCTTACAAAAAAACTAACGATTTGCTTGAAGAAGAAATATTCGCAAATTCAATGAAGATAGCACGAAAATTATTAGGCGAAGACGATGATTAATAATATTTGAAAAGGAATGCTTATAGAATGGCCTATAACAGTGACGCTTTTAAAAAAGTGATGGATGATTTCAGTGTCAAGCGAGCGGCGGCAATAGATGAAGCCGAAAAACGCCTTGATGACGTTGTGAAAAAATGTCCTGAAATAAAGATGATAGACGTGGCACTTGCTGGAACAGGAGTAGCTATAATGGAGGCTATTGGACAGGGGCGCGACGGTATCGAGGAAAGGATAGAAAAGATCCGCAAAAATAACGAGGAGCTCCAACAGCAAAGAGCCGATTGCCTCGCTCTTTTGGGACTTATGTCCGACCATACCGAGCCGAAATTTGAATGTACTCTATGTAAGGATACGGGATATGATGAAAGCGCCCGACTTTGCAAGTGCTTCAAAAAGGCACTAACGATTGAGACGTGTAAAAGATCTGGGCTCGGAAGGCTTGTTGATATTCAGACCTTCGACAGTTACTCGCTTGATTATTTTAAGGATAACATCGATGTATATGATAAAATGAGCGAAATATTTAAACAGTGTAAAAAATATGCTGAGAAATTTTCTCCTGAAAGTAAGCATCTCATGCTTGTTGGGGATACAGGACTAGGCAAAACTCACCTTTCTACTGCTATTGCGGGAAGGGTTATCGAACGCGGATTTGATGTTTGCTACGACACCGCAACCAACATTTTCTCATCGTTTGAAAACGAACGATTCGGAAAACAAAACTCAAAATTTGCAATACCTACCGAGAGATATTTTGACTGTGATCTTCTTATAATAGACGATCTCGGAACTGAGCCTGTAACTCAGTTCACGGTCTCATCACTTTACAATCTTATAAACACTAGATCAATGAACGAAAAGCAAGTGTTGCTGAACACCAATCTGACAAAAGATGAAATCAAAAAAAAGTACGGTGATCGAATTGCGTCTAGACTGATTGGAGAAGCAATAATCCTTCAGTTTGTTGGCAATGATGTTCGACTTCAAAAAATTGGAAAATTAATATGAATTTTTCAGATAAATTTTATTTAACGAAATCTTGCGGTATACCGATATTCAAATCGGAAAATATTTGTTCTCCTCACGCATTTTCGACACGTCTAGGCGGTGTGAGCAGTGAAATACCGTTTGCTAGTTTGAATCTATCCTATGGACGCGGAGACGGCGATGCAAACGTTGACAAAAATCTCGAAATATTTACGGGTATATTCGGTAGTGACCGCGCGCATCTTATTACCGCATCTCAGGTACATTCGGCAAAGGTAAAAACGGTTTTTCTCTCTGATGCAGGTGAAAATTTCGAGGGATTTGACGGATTTGTTACAAACGAAAAGGGAATTATAATTTCCGCATCTGTTGCGGACTGTACACCTATACTTCTTGAAGACAGTGAAAATGGGGTAATTGCCGCACTCCACGCAGGTTGGCGAGGTACTGTGGCGGCTATTGCATCTGAGGGAGTTCGTAAGATGGTGAAGCTCGGAGCAGATATTAAAAAGATAAATGCCGCCATAGGACCGTGTATTCACGCGTGTTGTTACGAGGTGGGCGAGGACTTTTTCGAATCAGTAACCGCTCTTCGAGGCAATGATTTTGCTCTTAGACATATTAAGCGACAGTCGGACGGAAGTTTACACGCTGATATCGTTTCAATGAACGCAGAGCTACTTTTTGACGCGGGACTTCGCGCCGATAATATAAGTATTTCAAAAAAATGTACTGCCTGTGAAAGCGATCTTTTCTTCTCCCACAGAGCATCAAAGGGTGTTCGCGGCGGAATGAAAGCGGCAATAATGCTTTGAAAAATATCTGTTTACAGATTATCATATATTCAGAAAACTGAAAGGTACGGTCATATAATGATACAAATCGAAAATCTGGTAAAAAAATACGGAGATAAAACTGCCGTCGGCGGAATTACTTTTTCGGTTGAAGAAGGAGAGATCGTCGGTTTCCTCGGTCCGAACGGTGCGGGAAAAACAACCACTATGAGTATACTCACGGGTTGTCTTTCGGCAACATCGGGAAAGGCACTTATAAACGGAATCGATATTCTCGAAAACCCGATAGAGGCAAAGCGCAATATAGGATATCTTCCCGAGCTTCCGCCCCTTTATCTCGAAATGACGGTAAAGGAATATCTGAATTTTATATATGATATGCGCTCCTGCAAACTCGACAGGGAAAAGCATCTCAAAGATATTTGCGATACAGTTAAGATAAGCGATGTTTTAAACAGAGTTATCAGAAACCTTTCAAAAGGATACCGTCAGAGGGTAGGAATAGCGCAGGCGCTAGTTAACAATCCCAAGGTAATCATTTTTGATGAGCCTACCGTCGGTCTTGACCCGAAGCAGATAATTGAAATAAGAAATCTTATAAAGACTCTAGGAAAGAACCACACGGTTATTCTCTCCACGCATATTCTTCCAGAAGTTCAGGCAGTTTGTGACCGTATAGTTATTATAAACAAGGGTAAAATAGTCGCTAACGAAAAGACCGAGAATATCTCAAAGATCGTTGACGGAAATCGAAGACTTAACGTAAAAATATGCGGACCGCAAAAGGAAGTTCTCTCTCTTATAAAAGCGCTTCCCGGAGTTTCATATGTTGATGTGCTGGGTATGCACGAGCTTGACAGTACGTCGTATTTGATCGAAAGTCAGCCCGGAATCGACATAAGAAAAACCCTCTTTAATTCTCTCGCATCTCGCGGATGGGCTATAATCGGTATCGAGGCACTCGGAATAAACCTGGAAGATATATTTATTGCAGTTGTCGATACACCCGAACCGACCAAGAAATCAAAGAAGTCTAAAAATAAAAAGACAGTTGTCGGAAAGGGCAAAAAGATTGAAATAGATCTTTCGTCAGATGACGAGAGAAAATAAACGGTGTTATTAAAACAGTTAAAATGAAAGGATATCCTCTGTCGGTATGTCAGAGGAACAACGGTTAAGTATAAATGTTTGCCATCTATAAGAGGGAACTGCGTTCCTACTTTATTTCTCCGATAGGATATATTTTTATAGCCGCTTTTCTTTGTGTTAGCGGAATACTCTTTTCATACACTACAATTCAGGCAGGAGAGGCAAGCAGCGTAGGAAATTATTTTTCACTGCTTCTTATGCTCTTTATAATAGTGCTTCCCCTGCTTACTATGAAGCTATTTTCGGACGAAAGGCGTCTGCGCACCGAATCACTGCTCCTTTCGGCGCCGATCAGTCTGATGAGCATGGTAGCTGCCAAATTTTTTGCGGCTTATACCGTATTTGCAGGAACATTCCTTTTTTCCTGTCTTGATTTCATAGCACTTTATTCTCACGGAGAGCCTAATACTGCAATAATTATCGGAAACGTGATTGCCGTACTTCTCGTCGGAGGAGCTTGTATCGCGATAGGAGTTTTCGTTTCTTCACTCACCGAAAATCAGCTTATAGCGGCAATAGGAACTATGCTTATCATAGCATTCTTTGTGTTTACTACCGTACTTAACGGATATATTGATAGCTACGTTATAAGAGCAGTGCTCAGCTGGATATCTATTCTCGATAGATTTGTAAACTTCTCTTACGGATATTTTGATTTTAATGCAATTCTTTATTATATTTCACTTTCGTTCGTATTTCTTTTCTTGACGGTGCGCGTATATGAAAAACGTCGTTGGAGTTGATCTTTTTACGAAAAACGCACTTTTTATAAAATATAAATGGAGTTTAAAATGAGATACGATAAACTTAGAAAAAGATCACTGTTTGCGCTAGTTACCTGCATCATTCTTGCGGCGGTCATTCTTCTGAATATACTCGTTAGCTATATTGCGTCAAGAAATATTCTTTACCTGGATTTGACAAAGACCAGTTATACAGAAATCTCTGAGATTTCTGAAAATTATCTTTCCGATATATCATCCGACAATAACGATATAACTATATACTTTCTTGCCGACAAGGACGAGCTTCAAAACGCAGGCTTCGGTTATAGTGTTGATTATACCGGAGAGACGTCAAATCTTTGGGGAATGAAGCATATATACGAGCTTGCCACCGTGTATTCTGAAAAATATGATTTTATAAATGTAAGACATCTTGATATAAGCAAAGATACCGATATACTCGAAAAATATAAGACGAGCATATCTATGACGTTTAATAAGCAGAGGATAATAATTGATAACGCTATTCCCGAAAAGGATGAAAACGGTAATACCATGCTTGATGGTAACGGAGAGCCTATAATCCATCATAACTTTCGTGTATCTAGCAGAGACTATTTTTATTCTTTTGATACCTCGTCAAATTACGCATACGGCTTCAACGGTGAGCTTAGATTTACCTCAATGATAATGAGCGTAGCGGGTCAGAGTCCGGTAGCTTATTTTGCATACGGTCACGGCGAAGAAATCGGAAGTTATGAGATTGGCAGTAATACCGCAAGCTCGGATGAAGATTACGGTAAAGCACAGGCACTTCGTGATTATATCTATAATTCGGGCTTTGTGGTTAAAAAGATCGATATACCAAGCCAGTACGATAAGCTTCTTAACGATGAAAATGCGAGACTTCTTATAATATTTGATCCAAAGGAAGATTTCTGCGGAGCAAGTGCAGAGAGTGATAACGATAAATCTACGATCAATGAGATCGCTATACTCAGAAAGTTCGTAAATCGCGTAAACTGTCATCTTATGGTATTTTCCGATCCTTCTGAGGGAAAAGAAACACCCAACCTCGACGAGTATCTTGAAGATTATTGGGGTATTAAATTCGATAACACACCCGTGAAGGATAGCGGTACAAACAGTCTTTCTGTGGACGGAAGTATTTTTATGGCTGATTATGAAACGAATCACCTCAGCCCTGGAATAAGCCTTACATCGGGTCTTACCGCGCTCGATTCACTTCCGAGAATTTATTTTTCAAATGCAGGCACTATATCCGTGAAAGAAACATTTTCAAATGAAGTGGGAGTTACACAAGGCTATGCCGCGAAATACTCTGGAAACGTATTTATTGCTCCACAGTCTGCCAAATATAGTGACGATACTTCTGCCGCTGCAGCTACTCTTATGGCTATAACTTACGAAAAATGGTACGATACAAGTAACAATGTATTTCCGACTTATCTTCTGGCTTGTGCATGTACCGATTACGTGTCGGAAACGGCAATGTCAAATGAATACGGAAATAGCGACGTAATAGGCTATCTTCTCAAATCTATGGGTAAAGATACCTTTACTTTTGATATAGATATGAAGGTAATCGAGACCGAGGCAGTAGAAACTCCGTCAGCAGCACTACTTACGCTTTGGAATGTATTTATTTATATAATTCCGCCGGTGGTATCGCTCGTTCTCGGAACTGTTGTATTTATCAAGAGAAGACACGCGTAAGTTTTCTTGTGTGAAAGGAATCTTTAACGATATGAATTTGGCTAAAAAAAATAAATTCAAATACGGCTCTCTTGCAATAGCACTGACTATTGCCGTTGTTGCCTTTATAATAATCCTTAACGCCGTCTTTTCTGCGCTTGCAACACACTTTTTTTGGTATTTTGATATGACTTCCGGTCGAATATATCAGCTTTCCGAAGAAAGTAAGGACTATTTTGATAAAATAAGTGAAGAAAGCAAGAGTGAAGGAAATAGAACGGTAATCTACTTTTTTGCCGAAAAAGATGCGCTTAATCAGTCGGTAAGCTCGTCAAGCAGTATTATGGACACCTCCATGTGGGGTATGAAACCTATTCACGAGCTTGCTGTGCAGCTTGATGAAAGATATGATTTCATTTCGGTAAAATATATTGATGCGTCATCTGATCCCGACGCTATAAAAGAGATCGTAGGCGAGGATTATTATGCCACGACCGTTTTTACAAACAGACATGTTCTTATAGTTAATAACACCTTCGAGCGTGACGGAGACGGAAATATCATATACGATGCCGACGGAAAACCGGCAGAATACAGGGATTTTAAGCTATGCTCCAGAAACTCGTTTTATCTGTTCGACCATTATACAGGAACAGTAAATGCATTTCGCGGGGATTACTACTTTGCTTCGGCTATTATGTCACTGACAAAAATAGATAAATCTACCGTTTACTTCATTACAGGACACGGAGAAACGGTGGGAGATACGTCTTCAAATGCCCCTTCTTCTTACGGCGATGCTACCGCACTTTACTATCTTTTCGAAGATGCAGGCTGTAATATTCGCAAAATAGACCTTAAATTCGATGATTTTGATGCTGATTATGAGAACTCGATAGTCGTAATATACGGTCCCAAAAGAGATATAACCTCGTCATCTACTACACTAGATATAAACGAAACTGACAAAATCAACAGGTTTCTTTCGAAAAACGGAAACTCTATGATGGTATTTTTCGGTTCTGAATCGGTGGATCTTACCAACCTGAGAGCACTTGTTAAGGATCATACGGGAGTTGCTGTTTCGAGCGTGCAGGCGCACGATATGGGTCAAGCCAGTGTTTCGATAGACGGTTATTCAATAGTCGGAACATATAACGATATAGACGTTACAAACAGACTTTCGTCAAAGGAAAAGGTAATATTCAGAAACGCATATCCTTTGATAATTGACAAGAACACCTCTGCCACCGAGGCTATAATTACGCTCCCCGAAACCGCGTACGTTGGTTCTTATGATGGTCAGGCGTCGCTTATGACTACTACAAATACCGAAAACGGTGGCAAAGTGATCGTTTGTGCATCTACCGCTTATGCAAATAACGAGATGCTGGAACACGATGTTTACAATAATAAAAATCTCCTTATTTCCGTGATTTCCGATATGAATATCGGAAACGTGCCTTTGAACATAGGAGTAAGGCTTGTCAGAAACGAAGGTCTTGACCGAACAGAGCTTGAAGCAAGGATCTGGACTATCGTGATTTCCTGCGTTATTCCCGCGGCAGTTGCGATAATCGGAACAATAGTATATGTAAGGAGAAAACATTCCTGATGGATAATAACGTGAAAAAGGTAAAGGGAAGTATATTCGTAAGGCAAAAAAATACTATAATTGCCTTTGCTATAATATTTGCAGTTCTTCTCGGCGCATATATTTTTATTATACGACCGCTTTTTAGTGATGATGATAGCAATACTCAGGTATCTCTTCCTTTGATATGGGAAAACGAGGTCTCATCTGTAAGCGGAGTTATGATGTTTGAACATATCGAAAGAGCTTCTGTCTCGGAAATAAACGTTCATAATCCCTCTCTTATATCGAAGAACGGAGAACAGTATGTTGATTGGTCGATTTACAGAGCTGCCGAAAATAGCACGGTGGGTGGATACCAGATAAATAAAAACGCTTTGTATCTCAAAGGATATGAATATGCGCCTTTCAATGAAAACGATACGTCTTCTATGCTCGCCTCGGTTATCAATGACGCGGGATTTACTCTTGCAATTTCGAGAGTAGTAGATCACGCCAAGGATCTTTCAAAGTACGGTCTGGATTTTGAAAACGAAGCGGATGCTACCTACTGCGAAATCGTAACGCTTGACGGAAAATCTTATAAATTCTATATTGGTGATAAAATACCTTCCGGTAATGCTTATTACGTCAAAATGGCAGGAAAGGATCTTTGCCTAGATGAAAAAAGCGAATTTTACGGACAGGAGATAGAAAACGACTCGGTATATATTTATAACTGTTCCAATCTTCTTATATCCCCTACCGAGGTGATATCCCCTATTTTGACTTATCCCCTTAATACCTCTGTTCAAGCATACTTTGATATGTTTACTATTATTGAGTATACAGGGGAAGGAGAAGACAACTTTACTACCAAAATACAGCTTTGTGCCACACAGAACAAGAATTTTCTGACTAAGCCTATCTCGGCGTTTGCACAGGAGGCTATATATTATACCGATGTTCCAAAGGGATATTATTCTTCATCTGCGTTCGAGGATCTTTTCGAAAGCTTTATCAATGGAATTAACGGAATTTCCGTAAAAGAGTTAGCAGTTCTCCGTGACGGAGTTGACGAAAAAGATAACCCTATTAAATATTACGGTTTCGATGACGCAACAATGGACAAGTATTTCGAAGGAGGATTTGCATATACTCTTGCGTTCAGTTGGAACGGCATTGATAACATTATCGATATAAGTCACCTTACAGAAAACGGCACTTATTATGTTTATTCGGCAATATATAATACAATATGCGAGGTGAGCGCGGATACGCTGTCATTCCTTGAATGGGATCAGACTGTGTTCATTGACAAGGAATTTTTCCGAGTAAGCATAAAAAATTGTTCAAAATTCGAGATCTTCGGAAAATATTTTGAACTTTCAACAGATTCCGACTATACTGAAAAAAGTGTAGATGTAAGTTTCGATCTTAATATTGACAGTAACGGAAAAACCGCTGTTTCTTCGGAAGACTTTATACAAAACGGAACTATGAGCGTATCAGAGAGAACAGAGAACTTCCGAACTCTGTACAGACTTTTGCTTTTCACTGGGCTTTATGATCCGCTTGGTGACGAGGAAGTTGATAAAATTCGTGACGGTAACGAGCCTTTTGCCGTGATAAAGATAACGACCCGAGCTCACGACATAAGTATTGACGATCCCGACAGTGAAGAGGGCGAAACCAATACAGTTACAGTAGAGGGAATGACTAGAACTTACAGATTTTACAAATATACCTCAGGCAGATGTCTTATGACTACCCAAGATGAAAAAGGCGAAGAGGTGGGTAACTACTACCTTATGACCGCAAAGGTTGAACAATTGCTCAGATCTGCCGATAAAGTTGTAAATGACGAGCTTATCAGCATTATGGATAGAGAATAACTTACCTTGGAGATATTAACTAGATGAAAAAGAGAATTTTTGCATTAATTATCTGCGCTATTATACTCGTATCTTCCATATTTACGTTCTCATCGTGTTCAGAAGGTAAGCGTACCATTATGATGGTAGGAGATTATAAGGTCTCGCACGATATGCTCAGATATTTCGTTATGAATTATATGAACGGTTATGACGGCATAACTCCCGAAGATTTTGCATCGGACGAGGAACTCCAAAAAGAGCTTTACGATAATGTTATAAACTCAATATCCGAGCTTGCAACCTACTCGCTTCTTGCCGAGGAATACGACATCAGACTTACTCGAGAAGAGAAAAAAAAGATAAAGAATACTATAAAAGAGTATAAGGAAGCCTACGATAGTAAAGAAGATTTCAATAAAGATATGTACGAAAACTTTATGACGGAGGATCTTATCGAGGAAATATATACAATTCAAGCGCTTTGCGATAAGCTTTACGATCACCTTACAAATGAATACACGGGTATTTTCAAGTATGATGACAAAACGATAGATGCCGATATAGCCAAAGGCAACTTTTTCTCGGCAGAGTATGTAGTATTATATTATACTGATGAAAACGAGACTGAACGTAAAGCCGCTTTGCAGGACATTCTTGACCGCGCAAAGAACGGTGAAAAGTTAAATGAGCTTGCAGACAAGGGCTACGTAACTTACGGTGAACAGCTTGCATACGAGCATTATCCGCTTTTCACCTATACTGAAAAGACCGAAATGTTTGAAAAAACGGTTAAGTCGCTCGAAATAAACGCTTACAGTGACGTTGTTGATATGGGCAACTCTGCTATGATCGTTCGAAGACTCCCGCTCGACAGCGATTATATTGATAAAAACTTCAATACTGTTATAGCACAGTATCTTTCAAGAGAGTTTTTCGGATACATTGAGCAGTATTCGGGCGGACTTGAAATCCAGTTTAAAGATAAATATAAAGACTTGAAAATGTGGGAAATGGAATAAGGATACTGAAAACTGCACGAATTTTTGGTTCGTGCGGTTTTTTATTTTTATCCTGGAATACTTTTACTGCTTGTCTAATATACTGTACCGTATAAAGGTCTAAAAAAGGAGGATGTTACCAGTATGCAAAAAGAGCTTGAAGGTCTGCTTAGTGTTTTGCCGCAAGGCATTTCACAGTGTATAAAAAATAGTGAGGCTTATCGGATCGGCAGAGGAATAAACGAGATAAGGATACGGCAAAATAGGCATCTTTCTATTACTTACAAAGGAAAAAATCTTATGTTATCTCATACGGTTACACAGAAAGAAATAGAAATTTCGCTTATGTCGCTTTGCAAAAATTCACTTTACAGTTATATGGATACGATGAGAGAAGGTTACATACCTTTTTCCGATTCTATACGCGTTGGAGTGTGTGGAAACGCGGTGTGCGAAGGATCAAAGATAATAAATCTTTCGAGTATTACATCTCTAAATATACGAATACCGTCATCTGTTTACGGTGTTGGAAGAGAGCTTTACAACGTCTTATATAACGGAGGCTTCATGGAAAGTGCTATAATCTTTTCTCCGCCGGGTGCGGGAAAAACAACATTACTTCGTGATCTTTCACTATCACTTTCAAACGGATCTCCGCCTAAACGAGTCGCGTTAATAGATTCAAGGTACGAGCTGTGCGACGAAAGTGTGCGTAGGGCGGAAAATATTGACGTATATGCAGGATATCCAAAGGCGAAGGGAATTGAACTTGCAACGAGAACAATGGCACCTGAATACATTATTTGCGATGAGATTGGCAATGAAGAAATTGACAGTATACTTGCCTGTCAAAGCGGCGGAGTTCCGCTTATAGTGGGAGCACACGCTAATACTCTTGACAAGCTTTTGTTTGGCGGTGCGACCGCGCGACTACACAAATCCCAAATGTTTGATCTGTACGTGAATATAAATGTTTTAGAAAACGGCGATAGAAAGCTTGAAATAATCCGTCGAGCGGAAATTGCGTGATATTATGGAGATACTGTATGACTGTCAAATACATAGGTATGCTGCTTATCTTCGTTTTTACTACGCTCGTTGGAAACGGACTTGCTACCGCTGAAAAACGAAAAATAGAAAATGGAGAAGCACTCAGAGCCTTTATAGCACATATAGGCCGTGAAATTGAATACTTCAAAACACCGCTTGATAAGATTTTTTCTTCCTTTGCAAACAGCATTCTTGAAAAGAACGAATTTTTAAATACTGTCAGAGAGAAGTCGCTTAGTGATGCGCTAGATAAACGAAGCAGTATCTTTTGTTTTAAGGAAGAAACGTATAAATCATTACTTGATTTTTCCGAGTTTCTGGGAAAAAGTGACTCGTCAGATCAACTTTCACGGTGCAAATATATTCTTTCTCTTATAGACGATGATCTAAAAAAATGCAAGGAAGCATATCCAAAAAATAGGAAAATGTATTCTTCGCTCGGCGTTCTTTCAGGAGTAATGATAATTATTTTACTTGTTTAAATAAATATAAAGGAGTTTATAAAATGAACACAGCTCTTATTTTAAAGGTCGTCGGCGTAGGACTCCTCGTCAGCGTTTCCTGTCAAATACTTAATAAGTCTGGAAGAGACGAGCAGGCGATGCTCGTTACTCTGTCAGGAGTTATAATCGTTCTGCTTATGATGGTAGGTGAGATATCGGAGCTTCTTACGAGGATCCGTGAGTTATTCGGATTATGAGCATCTTTTCGGTGTGTGCCTTCGCGGTTGGTTCTGTAATTCTCGTAATAATTGTAAAACAACTCAAAAATGAGATAGCGCTGCCTTTGTCAGTGTGTATCTCGGTAGCCCTCTCTCTTGCAGCAGTCGCGCTCATAAATCCGATAAGTGAATATATAAACGAATTGTCGAATACCGCCGATTACGGGCAATACATAAAGATTATGATGAAATCGCTGGGAATTGCTCTTGCTACTTCAACTAGTTCGGATATTTGCAGAGACTGCGGAGAGGGAGCGATAGCATCAAAGGTCGAGCTAGTTGGAAAATGCGGTATAATGCTTGTGGCACTTCCGCTGATAAAATCACTTTTGACGCTTGCTGAGGAAATAATGTATGCGTAAAAAATATGGATTTCTAAAAATAATTCTACTTGTTGTATTTTTCTGTTTCATTTTTACTACGTTTACTTGCAGTGCAGAGGAAGAAAATACTTATAATTTTGATATTGACTCACTTATAGAGACGCTTCCTAATGAAGTTATAGACTTACTTCCCGAAGGAATAGACGAGCTTTCACAGTCTCCCGAAAAAATAGTAAAGCTTTTCGGAAGTGAATATATTTTAGACCTTTCTGCCGGACTTTTTAAAAGTGCACTTTCATCGTCAATTAAAACCTTTGCCTTCGTTGCGGCGGTAATCCTAATATCGACTATGCTTTCATCTGTGGGAAACGCTTTTTTACCGTCGGGAACGGGTATTCAGGTTTGGTCGCTTGCAGGCTCACTGTGCATAGGATGCTGTGCATATTCGATGATATGGTCACACGTTGAAAGTGTGATAGCGTTTTCTGAAAATATAAGCTCGTTTATGAAATCACTAGCACTTGCAATTAGTGGTGTTTACCTTAGTGGGGGTGAAGTTGGAAGCGCAGGGACGCATAGTGCATGGATATTTTCAGCAGTTGCTGTCACAGAGGAGATGTGCGGAAAAATTCTGCTTCCTGTGATGCAGATATCATTTTCGGCAACCCTTGCATCAAGTACGCTGTCAGGAGTAAATATCAGCAGACTGGTTCAAATGATAAGAAACGCTTTTACCTCGATTTTAGTCTTTTTTATGACCGTTATATCGGTAATACTAGCATTTCAAACAATAATTGCCCACTCGTCGGACACACTTGCTATGAGAAGCGTGAGATACGCTATATCTCATTCTGTACCTATAATAGGCGGACTTGTAAGCGATAGTGCAAGGACGCTCTCTACCTCTTTTTCGCTTATGAAAAATTCGATAGGATTTATAGGAATAGGCGTGATAATACTTTTATCGCTTTATCCGCTTGTCGGACTTATCGCATCAAAATATTCCTTACAGCTTGCTTCATCATTTTCGTCGATGATATGTGAAGATAAAAGCACACTCTTTCTTGACGAATCGGTGAAAATGATAAATTTCCTTATAGCCATTGTGATATTGCTTGACGTGGCTTTTATATTTTGTATGTCAGTATTCGCGCTTCTTCCTGCAAGCGGAGCATAAAACGGAGGTTAGATTTATGGATGCCATCAAGGGATACGTAATGTGTGCACTGATTGCCTCCGCGGTCGCGGGAATACTTAAACATTTATCTTCAAGTATGAAGGGTTTTGAAAAATACGTCGGACTAGTTTGCTCGCTCGTTGTTGTACTATTGCTGTCATTTCCGATGGTAAACATTATTTCGGAAATAAAAGAGGCGATTTCAGAAAGCACTCCCGCCCCCCCCGATAAGGAATCAGACGAAGATGATCAGATAAAAGGAGAACAGACAATGGCGTTATATTATATTGAAAACGTTGAAAGTACGGTAAAGGATTTGATATCCGAGCGTTTTTCCCTAAATAAGGACGATTTTGATGTGTCAGCCGTGCTTGATAAAGAATATGCGGTAAAAAATATCGTTATAAGTATTTATACTGATACCGATACACGGGCTATAAAGGATTTTGCACAGAATACCCTTTGTATAAAGACAGAAATAAGGAGTATTAAAGAAGATGAAAAGTGATTTTTTCTCAAAACTTAAAGAAATAAAAGGAATATGGCTTATCGGGGCTTTACTTGCACTCGGAGTGATACTTGTCGCTGTTGGAGCGTTTATGCAAAATGATGATAAGAGCGGCTCTATTGAGACGTTCTCTCGAACCGAGTATGAAAAGGAAATTGAGGAGCGCATTGCGAAGATCGTGTCAGAGATAGGAGGTATAACGGAGGTCAGCGTTATGGTAACGCTCGAAAGCACGGTCAGCTACTCATATGCCGAAAATGACAAGGGGGAAAATAGCGAATACGTTACCATACGCGATAAAGACGGCAGCGAAAGCGGGGTAATACTTTCTGAAAATACGCCAAGTATACGCGGAGTTGCAGTCGTGTGTAAAGGAGGAGAGATACCTCAAAAAAGACTTGAAATTATAAAGCTGGTAAGTGCTATTCTAAAGCTTCCTGAAAATAGGGTCTACGTTGGCGGAAGGAGCTGATATTTTGAAATTTTAGGCTTTAATTTGGAATATTACAATGCACATCAGAATAAATAATAACAAAGCCTAATTTATAACAGGAGGAAATTATGAAAATAATAAAAACTGAAAAGCCCGAAAACACCGCGGTGACCGAATATAAGGTGTGGAACAAGGTCAAGGGCATATTTACTAAAAACGTGAAGAGAAACGTAGCAATACTTTGTACTCTCGTGCTTATCGCGGGCGCTGTTTATCTTAACTGGATGCTTTTTGCAGGAACAGATGATTACGACCCCAGCGACTATGTTTCAGGAAATGGTAGTGCGGATAACGGAAACTCTTCGGGGTCGTCTGATGAAAACGCCTCGGCGGAAGACGGATATTTCGCACTCGCACTTATCGACAGAGCAGAGGCACGCGCAGAGGCACTCGAAGTTTTGGCATCAATAACGACGAGCGAGGAGGCTACTGACGAGGCGAAACAAAACGCGTACAACGATATGGCAAAGATTGCCAAGGAAATCGAAAGCGAAGCAAATATTGAAACTCTCGTCAAGGCAAAGGGCTTTGAGGAATGTGTGGTCGTTATCAGTGCAGGTAAGGCAAATGTTATCGTCTCGGGAGAAAACCTTCTTGTGTCTGAAGTAGCACAGATCAAGGAGATCGTTTATTCTCAGGCAAGTATTACACCCGAAAATATTACTATAATCGAGAAAAAAGCATAATAAATCAAGGCGCGATCTTAAAAGTCGCGCCTTTTAATTGTTTTGTTAGCCTTTACGTTAACCGCAACATTGAATCCGCCAGCAAACAAATCTATAAATGTGTGATGTTCTCAGGAAACAACTGCATTAATTAGCGAGGTGAGCTTATGGCTTCTGCGCCCATTTACTCGGGGTTATACCGGTGAGCCTTTTGAATACCTTGCTGAAATAGTATGTATCAGAAAATCCGCAGGCAAGAGCCACCTGCTCAATGGTAAAAAACTCGGATATGAGAAGAGATTTAGCCTGCTCCACTCTGCAATTGGTTATATAATTGTTCGGAGTAATGTCAAAGCATTTCTTAAACAATTCACCAAAGCGGCGGGAGGTAAGTCCGCTTTCGGATATAGCTGAATTCAAACAGTTTTTTTCATTATAGTGCAGGTCTATATATGTTTTTGCGTTGATCATCCGCTTGTCCTTCGGAAAATACTTCTTTTGACAGATACGCTCAAGCTTTGCGCAAAAGGCGTATAGCAGCGACAACGCCGTCAGCTCGTCGCTTGTATCCTTTGCAATTTTTGCCTTTTCAAGAATTGATATAAATTCATCGCTTACAGGAATTTGAATGCAAAAGCTGTCTGTATCTATTTCGTCATAGGTAGTAAAGTGGATAGAAAAAGCCGTTCCAGGCTCGTATACCTCGCTCGAACCCGTTCTGTTGATGAGCTTACCATAGGTATCGTATGCGAAGGTATCCGTAATATTACCACTTGTATCGGTGATTGCAATGGTACTGCCTCTGCAATCGAAGTGGTAGGTCTTGAACGCACCGCTTACTTCCTCGCCGATGAGTCCCTTGCCGTATACATACTTAGTTACCACACCGTTAGTAGTCTTCATCAGAAGCATACTGAGCTTGGCATTGGTATTGTAGGTATAGGTGGTGTCCTCTTCAGCACAAAGGTTGCGAATTCTTACGTCTTCAGAGTTGTAAGTGTAGGTATGACCGCCCGCAGAAACAAGTCTGTTTGCAGAATCGTATGTAAACGAGAGCTCCTCGTTGTTCAGCATATTGCCGTCAAGGTCATATGATACACTATTACCGTTAAATATAACAAGTCGGTTATTAGTATCATACTGGAAACAACTATCGGGAGCGTCCGTGATGTTACCAGCCGCGTCGTAAGTGAATGTTTCGGTAGATACAACCGAGTTATCGCTGAGCTTCTTGACAGTTCTTGCAGTAACTCTGTTGAGATTATCATAAGTATAACACATTTTGGTATTTTTGTCAAGATGTTTCTCCTCGATAATTCTCGACAAATCGTCATAAGTGTACTCAAAGCCTGTAATTACCGCGCCGGTTGCCGTTCTTTCAACGGTAGAAGTCACTCTCTGTTTGTTGTCGTAAACGGTGGTGGTTACACTTCCATCGGGCTTTGTAACACCTATTACACGGTTATTTACATCGTAAGTATACGATGTTACGCGGTTTGCCCAGTCGGTTACGCGGATGAGATTGTG
>JAZUQQ010000032.1:0-39615 GCA_045605765.1 Eubacteriales bacterium
AGGCAGGAAGCTGATAAACTCACTAACCTTCTGTTCGGGACTGGAATCATCCACCTTCAAACGACAAGAATAATCCGAGATCTGATGGAGTGCTCTCTCCAATGCAAAGTCGAATATATAACACTCCTTCTTGATGATCACACGGTTGCCGTGTTCATCAATTGTTTCCCATGGTGACTGCACGCGGAAGGCCGCTTGAAAATAGGATTCGGGTGATTTCAGATTGCGGAGCATAAAAATACCTGTCCACGGGCGAACGGTAACACCGGTTGTCAGTTTACCGCAAGTAAGCGTTATGGTTTTCGTTTTCAGCGGATCTCCCATAGCGTTTTGTACGGGATAGAGCGCGTCGAGACCTATACCCGCCTTAGTGCCTGCACAGACGATAACTTTATAATCGCCAAACGTCACAATGTTCTGTTTTTGCGATAGCAGGTTTGCCATAGCAAAGCAGGATGCCACGTTGGGAAGATACCACAGTGTATGCGTAAGCACCTGTAAAAGCGTGGTGTCCGAAAACGGCATTGGCGGCTTCTCGCTACCCAGTTTCAGATCCTCGGTTGTGGTGAAACGTCCGCGAATCAGCTCCAGCCATTTTTGCACGTCGGTCTCATATACGAACCGCGCCGTTTCGGGCTTACCTTTTTCGGTAAGCTCTGCTTTGAAAAACTCATTTATATCAAACTCATCAAAGCCCTCGTTTACGGCGTTATGTACGATCTCGTCCGGGACTTTGTAGGTCAGCATGATCATTTTCGGAAGTGCTGCATACGGGTTCTCGCCACTACCGCGCCAATTCTCCTTGGCTGCCTGCTCGTCCGAATACGTCCAGTTGAATACCTGATCCTCTAAAAATTCGCCACTGTTCAGCGCACGGAAAGGAGTACCGGAAAGGTAGAGATAATGTCCTGATGTAATCGGCAGGAATGTCTCGTTGATGGCGTTGCCTGCTTCTTCCATCTGATATTTTTCAAGGTCGAAATCGTTATCTTCCTCATCAAATTTTTCAAACAGATTACGAGCGTTTTCGCGCCACGCACCGAAGTGATATTCATCAAAAACAACGATATCCCAATTTGTGCCGTGAATAAATTCGTTTTTTGCCTTGATACCTCCTGCGGCGTTAGTGCCGAGCATATCTTGAAAAGATCCAAATACGACGATAGGGCGCGTAGGATCGCAAGCGGCATATTGCTCATCAAGCTGCTGCGCATCAAAGCGAGCTTCTTTATTGGAGACGAACTGCCAACCGTCAAAATCCACATGATGGGACAAATCCTCTTGCCATGCCGACTCCACAGCAGGCTTGAAGGTGAGAATCAAGATTTTCTTGAATCCCATTTTTTTAGCAAGCTGATAGGTGGCAAAGGTCTTGCCAAAACGCATTTTAGCATTCCATAAGAATTTGGGCGGTCTTGACGGATCATCGATTGCCGCCTGTGTAAAATAATCGGCGGTCATATTAACTGCGTAGGCCTGCTCATCTCTCATGCCAAATGTCCACGTTCGCGCGCCCTCAAGACGTATGCCTGTACGAAGCTCGGTTATGGCGGCATTGATGTCAGCAACGGTGCATTGATACCATTCGTTGTGATCCTCGCCCTCATTCAGCTGTCTGAAACGGCGTCTTCGCAGGATGCGATGCACGTCCTTGTCGGTAAAGCAAGTACCGTCGGGACGCATGGCGGATTCTTTGAGTAAAATTTTGAAATTGGTAATACCCGCCGTGTGGAGCTGCTCACGGATGCGCTGCTCAGTGTCTTCACGGTCGGTAAAACCTACCTTGATATAGCCCCTATGATCGGCAAGGTCGGGTAGCGTATATCCGTAAATAGTAGGAACAACGGCAGGGCGATTATGCAAGATTTCGGATAGACTGATGCCTGCCATTATTCGTCACCTCCGTCAAGATCCATCGGACGGATCATAGATTCGATAAAATCGATTTCTGCTTGTGTTAACCCGTATTTTTCGTAGAGTTCAGCATCCGTCCAAGGCTTAGAAAAATCTTGTTGAGGGACAAACTGATATACTCCACGTGCAGCATTTTGAGAATTCTTTTTGAGAAGGACTAAGAATCTGAAAAATCTTGTTGCAATATAGGACATTGCATTAGCGCAAGCGAGCTTGTTGTCAAATGGACCTATTACAAGATAACTTTCATTACAGACAGTATTAGGTGCCCCATAAAAGGGTTTAGGAAGTATTGGGTGTGGAAATTCATCACTTCCGCTTCCAGCCTTGCCAATGTAAACTTTATGCCACGGAATCAACTCTTGGCCTTTTGCAACCTCAGCTTGCGCAACATATGCAGTTGTACCTCGAATTTCACGATCGTTACCGCTAACATAGATTATAAGATCGTCAGGTGTTGTTTTGGACTTGGTACCTTTGAAAGTGTTTGGAAATCCAAATGGCATTCTGGCGCTTACATAATCCATCATCGATTTCTCGCCCTTTGCCTTTACCTTGTGCAATATTTCAACTGCCTCATTGTATCGAATAAATGTGTCACAGTTTTCTTCCAACAAAGGCCTTATGGCAGGTCCAAAAACATCTGCTCCTTTATGTGAGTATACGGAGCAAAGCCCCTTGTTATCACGTTCCCACAGAAAATATGACACTCCGCCTTTAATTTGAACCCCGGAGAAACAGTCTGATGCCTCAGGAAAGTCGTGAATAACACGCAAGCGGTTATCATTCAGCATCTCGTTTCTAAAATCATCAAGTCCTTTACCCCCAGTAAACCAACGTGATGGAATAATCATTGAGATAAATCGAGGATTAAGCTTTTTGGCTTTTTCAACGAACAATTGGTATATTGGTTTAGCACTCGCACCGTTTCCTCCTCCATCCGAAAGCTGATATGGGGGATTAGAGATAATTACATCAAATTTCATATTCCAAATCTCCTCGATTTTTACTGCATGAATCCACTCATATGCGTAAGTTTCCAAATCTTCCTTCCGATCGTATTCCTCTCTGGACGCACCACAGTACTTACATTTTCCGATTTTCTTGCCATCCAAATCATATGTAAGTTTCGCAGGTTCCCAAGTATGCTGTATCTTTCTGAAACGAATATTTCCTTCCGCATCATCAAAATTTGACACGGAATAGCGTCCGTTGGGATATTTGGAACAATACACGCTTCTGCGCGAAAGCAGGGCGGTCAGCTCTGTAATGGCAATGCCGTAAAGCTGTTTATGGAAAATATGATTGATGCGCTCCTGTAAATCGGGGATCTTATCCTCTAATCCGACAAGCAACCTTTT
Organism: Eubacteriales bacterium; assembly: GCA_045605765.1. GTDB lineage: Bacteria > Bacillota > Clostridia > Oscillospirales > CAG-272 > SIG672. Next base: position 3,276 of record JAZUQQ010000032.1, read on the forward strand.
GGCAATCTCACGGAGAAATACGCCCGTTTTGCATGCAGGATCAAGGAATGTTGTATCGGGACTTTCAAACAGCTCCTGCGGTAGCATGTCCAACATTTTGTTCACGACCTCCGGAGGAGTGAAGACCTCGTCGTTGGAGAGATTTGCCAAGCAGGACAATACGTCCGGCGTGTGTGCCGTTTTATTTTTTGTAATTCGGTCAAAGAAGCTTTCAGTCATTTTCATGTATCCTCCTGTATGGCAATTGTGGGTATTCTCTGATGGGGAGAGCGTCATACTCACCCGTTACGGGATTGATCCTTAGATATTTGCTGACGTCGTCTTCGTCATCAAACACGCTGCGTTGTGTTTCCTTTGGCTTTTCGCCCACCTTCAGCAGTACGTCAAGGCGAAAGTCGCGCCGTTTCAGGCTTGTACCGCCTGTTACGCTCCATTCCGGAAATATAATGGGCTCGTCGGTGTCCTGCTGTTCGGCATCCACACACATCAATGTGAGTGCATTTCCGCAGAGAATGTTTTTGTCGAGAATATATCTGACCGCCGCGCGTGTCTCGTCGTTGCATTCCTTTTTGCAAACGGCTTTATATTCCTTTTTCCATATTTCATACAATCTGCGTCGACACTCGATCACATTATCCAGCATGATATCAACGCCGTAAATGCTTGATACAGCAAATACCGAAAATCGTTCGAAGTCGTATGCGCTGCGTTTATATTTCTTTTTGATGCTTTCAAGCTTTCGAGAAAGAATTTCTGCAAGGAAGTTTCCGTCACCGCAAGCTGGCTCTAAAAATCGCTTGCTGTAATCCTCACACATATTACCAACCAGATCGCACATGGCTTTCACTTCGCGCTCGGCGGTAAAGACCTCGCCGTGGTCTGCCACGCGCTGTTTGGATTTGACTTGTTTTGTAGCCATAAGCACCTCCTGCGTCGATTATGTACTTCGACGCAGTAAAAACGCAAAAAGGGCGAGTATTTTCTCGAAAATGAGAGAATACTCGCCCGAAAAACTCGAATATTTACTTTTTATTATTGAATAATCGTCGAAAAAGTGTTATAATTAATTATGTATAGCCATTTTGGTGTACCGAAGTACATATTCAATGCAGTTTAATACTAAAAATTTTTTGGTAATCGGTTCATCATTTCAATTTTTGTGTCCATCATGCTGTGTGCGTAGCGGTTCAGCGTTATGGACGCATTTTTATGCCCCATGATCTCGGACAGCGTCTTGATGTCCATTCCGCACTCGATGGCACGAGTGGCGAAGGTATGCCGCAGGGCATGAAAGTTGAGCTTCCTGACTCCGGCTCTTTCTGTGAGCTTTTCAAACATATATTGGTACGAGCGGATTGACATTCGTTCGCCTTTTTTATTTTCGATAACGTAGTCACTCCTTGCCGTTTCTTTCCTCGCTATCAGCATTTGAGTGATATACGATGGCAAGGGAACGACTCGGTCTGATGACATGGTCTTAGGCTTGTCCACGATGAGCTGCCATTCACCGCTTTCGTCCTTGTCACGATACACCGTTTTGTTTATGGAGATAAATCCGAGTTGAAGGTCAACGTCATCCCATTCAAGTCCTAATAGCTCTCCTATTCGGACGCCGGTATAAAGACAGAGGAGAATTCCGAACAGGCGCGGATCGTCGGATCCCATAATCGCATTTTCAATTTTTCGTTGTTCATCCTTTGTAAAGGCCTCCACCTTTTTGGCATCCTCACGGGAGCGCCGTATTCGCTCACACGGATTTTGCTCAAGCAAGTCCATGTCGCAAGCATATTCGAATGCGAGGTTCAGCACCGTCAACATAAGATTTGCGCTTGTTGCGGATAGTTTGCCACCGCCACTTCTGATATTACCCTCTGCCTTTTGCTGTGAGAGAAATTCTTGAATATCCCTACGGCTCAGATCTTCAATATTTTGTTTGCCAAGCGTTGGATTGATATGCGCTGTGATTAGTCCTTGGTAGCGAGAGTAGGTTCTTGACTTGATGTGTTCCTTTTCGTAGGTCTCAAGCCATTCTGTTAGTAGAGTTTGTGTTGTCATGTGAATCTCCTTTAATTTTGATGATACTATATTGTACCCCAAAATTATCGACCTGATGTTAGCAATACAATACCACAAGATAACGTCAAAGTCCAGATAACTTTTTTAACTTAGTATTTAAATGTAGTTGTGTTTTGTGCACTGTTTATCGTATGCAATAAAAGAGATTATTTCACTTATAGAAAAGCCCACCATAGGCAAAAGCTTAGGGTGGGTTTTCTTGTAGTGTCTTTAAGCGTTTTTGTTTATACTTAGTTTTACAATAGTTCTATTTTTTCAATCTTACCGTTGTTGAGCCATTTCTTCAGCTTATAATATCCCTTTCGCTTTTCATCTTCTTCGTATCCGGCAATCCACCCCTGTCCTACAAAGGCATCAAGAATCGTTTTGTTGATTTCATTGATTGTGAACTTTGGGCGTTTGTTTTCTTCGAAAATGGTCTGGAATTCGGTTATGCCTATGTTTTTCAATTCAGCAAGGGCATTTTGCCTATCATACTGTTTAAGTTGAGTCAAAAACAATTTCACACGCGATTTCTGATTAATTGAAGTATCCTTAATTAACAGCGAGTATAGCTCTCCACACAATGTATATTCATTTCCTAAAATAATGTTAATGCTTTCAGATGCAATAGGATAAATATACTCTTTGATTTCAGTCGGTTGAGTATTGTAGTGCTGATACAACCACTTAATATCTGCTGTATGTCGGTTGTGTTTCAAAATGTGGAGTTTAACTGCTACGGAATAATCCTTATCAATAACGGTAATAGGATCGTCAGTAAAATTCAGCAGCGTTAACTTTAATTCGTCCTCAATATCCCAACTTAATATTTCTATGAGTTCATCAAAAACAAACAGGGACGCGTCCATGATCTTAACATACTCATAAATATTCTGACGAACAAATTTCATCGTATGTCCGGGATAGTTATCCCTAATAAAATGCAGGTTTTTAGCATTCATAATAATGATACCCGCATCAATTATTAGGTTGACTTTGTTGGAATCAATCCCTGCAATATCGAATGTTTCATAAGTCCACGCAAGGGAGTTTACAATTTGCTTATAATGGTTATTGTCGATTTTATTGCTTGATATTAGGGCTATAGCAAACTTTTCAACCAACTCGTTTCGATTATCAGTCCCGATAATGCCCTTAAAAACAAATTCAGTATCAAATTCATTAACAAATTGCAACAAAACCTCATCGATAGACTTCACGTATGCATAATATTCAAACGCATTTTGTTCCCTTGAAGCAATTACCGACTCACCCATGCAATGCTTCCACATTTTTTTGTCCTGAATACTACATACATCTGAAATTTTTGTGGAAAGGAAGGTGATGTAGCATTGTTTTGTTTGATCAGAAACTTTATCGGTGTTGATTAATTCCAAAGCTGCAGTTTCTGTATCTCTAATATCACCATCGCAAAACCGCAATAAAATCTGCACATAGTCTTCCATATTTTCCGAAACATACGCAAATATCGGAGTGTCTTTTAAGTGCAAAAGGTGGGTATAGTTACTATGTCTTATGTCTTCTTCTGAAAGACCGTGCATAATTTCAAGCATTAACTTTATGTTTGAAAAGTTCAGCGCATATAGCGAATACTCATATACTGAACAAAACAGGTTCTTGGTGGATACATCATAATTGAGACTATTGAATTTTATGCCAAGTAAATTAAAGGCTTCAATAAGTCGGAAAACATTAGGAGAATCAATCTCCAAGTATTTCGAATCATTCGAAATATACTCCGCCAGACAATTATCGATGTTTATGCTTTCAAGAACGGCGTCATCTGAGTAATACAATGAATTGACACTATAATCTTTAACTAAATTTTTCGGGAAAATAGATTTTGTGATCAACAATTTCCAAAAATCCGGCCACAGATTATTTATTGCTTTTACCAACGCTGGCTTTTCTCTACCCAATTCGTAATATTGCCTGAGGAAATCATATTTGCTTGAATTCCTAATTTGCATAACGATTTTTGACAATTGCTCTGAAGTTGCTTGGCTTTTAAGCATATACTCCAGCAGTGAGAAATTCAAGGTTTCTTCTTGCTCGAAATCTACGATTCTCAAACTTTCAAACACTAAATCGGGCGCTTTTAATTCGTAAGAATATTCTTTCGCGATTCTGTCCGTTACACTTATCAAATAATTCTTATCAGTGTTTGATAGTGTGTTAGGGTAGAAGTACGTCATATAATCCGAGTAGGTCTCGTCGATATATCCATTCCTAATCAGATATTTCAACAAATTAAAGTAGTTATTTGTCTTTACATCGTCAAACGAAATTGGATCTCCAATCTCGTTTTCGGCTGTTAATGAAAATATTTGGCTAATATTATCGCGTGAAATTATTTCGGAGAGTTTTAGCGTTTTTAATTTTTCGAGATTATGTTGCAACTGCTTCAATTCTGTTGCAAATTCATCATTTTTATCTTCTGAGAGCAACCCCAATCTGTATTCATATTCTTCTTCCTCGTTTTTTGTCATATAGCGCTTCCAGTTGCTTGTGCTATATCCGCGATTTTGGACCTTAGAGCTGAAAATAATATTAAGTTCAGATTGGCTTTTTACTATTTCTTTTTTGCGATTATCTTGCCACTCGATGATATCGTCTATCTTTTTTTGAATTCTTTTTCTTTCGTCTTCAATGAATGTATCTTTTTTCTTAAATAGCGTAGCGACAAACCCGCGCCCTAACTGCAATTCGCAGAAATCTCTTGGAAAGAGATTTTTGTAGACAACCATTGCAAACATTTTATTATAATTCAGATTTACCGACGCGGTCATTCGATTGAAATACACTAAAAATTCATTACAAATGTTCTTTAGCAATCGCATTTCATCGACGTAAAGAGAGACTCCTTGAAGAAACTTCGGATCAAACTTATCAAAAATATGGTTTTCGGTTAAATGATCCTTGAATTGATTGTAGGCATTAGAGCCATCGACAACGGGAACTATAGGAATAATAAAATCGAAAAATTTTGTTCGATCTTTAGATACAAATATATCATCTCTTAAAAGATAGAAGAACTTTAACGGCGTTTTACCCTTTCTTTTGGGTTGGAGATTAATAAGAGTATTAACTTCACGCAAACGTTCGAATATTTTTACGTCATCATATCTGTCGATATCCTCGAACACTATCACATCCGCGTCGACTTGCTCAAACAAATACAGAACTTCATTCAAATATTTATCAAAATAAGATTCTTCACTATTTTCGAATATTTCGATTTCCGTACCATTCACGTTCAACTTCCGGAAAATATTCTTATTGGTTTGTGCCTTCACCAATGAGAAAATAAGAAATCCTCCGATCCCAGAAGCCAATACTCCAGATACTAAACGGGAAAACGGATTAAGCGTTATCTGTAAAAGATCTTTTATTCGCGAAACTGGAAGAGTATTTAAATAGTCGCTCCACGGCGCATAGAACACTATGTGAGATAAAAACGCTAAAAACAAAAAGCTCAATGCCGAATGAAGAATGATACTCCATATGCTGACGGTTCGTTTTATACGAAAGTGTGTTTGCGGAATTTTCGAAGGCTTGATTTGGTGGATTAATTGGTTAAGTATTTTTCCCTCAAGCAACGCTTCTTGACTCAGTTTTCCATTATCCTCTTTATCGTTGAGATTGCTACCATCCTTTTTGTCGCTGGATTCCGCTTTGGCATCTTCAAAATGTGCGAGAGATATGTGAACGTATTTTCTTTTCCTATCCTTTTTGGAAGGAGAGGCACTCTCATAACGTTTATAAGATTCCAGTATACTGCTTTTTCCTGCGCCATATGCTCCGGATATAGCAATATTCTTTATATCATTGTTAGAAAAAACGAACCCAAAAGCATCTTTATAAACTTCCAAGTTGGCATCTGTTTTAGGCGTTAGTTTTTCGAAAACGAAACTCATCTTATAAACCTCCTAATCATGTCTTATCTGTTTTCAAGGTCAAAAGGGACAGCATTTCATAAATTATTCCGCGGCCTTTCCGCTCTTGATCCACTCGTCAACCTCGCTGGGCTTATACTTCCAGCCACGGCCGACCTTATGGGCAGGCATGCCTTTTTCGTTTATCCAAGTGAGCAGGGTATCGCGTGTTACGCCGAGGTAGACGCACATCTCTTTGGTAGAATACCAACGTTCAGGGATCTGATTCATTTCTTGCATTTTTATGACTCTCCTGATAGATACAATAATACATTTTCATTATAGCACAAAATTTGACAAAAATCAAGTGTTATTGCAGAATAGTGCGGAAAAGTGGATTGAGGACAGTCAAGATTTTATCCCACCGGTTATCTTTGATTACAGCGTCGCAAATAATGAATCCCATCTCGTAGACAATTTGCGACCGATATAAATGTCGGTCGCAAATCGTGTATCTCCCGAAAATATGCATAATTCTCATTTTGGACTATCCAGAAATATGCATTATTTTGATTTTGGAGTATCCTAAAATATGCATAGTGGGGAAGCATCTCGTCACAATTATTGTTCGCTTTATGTGACGAAACCTACTTGAAGATTTCCCGATTCTATGTTATAATATCAGCAGAAAAACATGTGGCTGTCCCTGACACGCGGCAACAACAGCCACACAAACGGGGGTGCATTTCTAAAACAATTTCTAAAAATTTTTTAGAAATATTTTTAGAAATCGCTATGCTTTACGGCACGGGGTTTTTTCGAGGTTCGAACAAAAAAGAGCCGAAAACCCTTGTAAACACTGGGGTTTCAGCTTCTTTTATCGTCTTTTATCATCGCGCAAAATCCGTCAATTTCCGATGGGTTATTGTGCCTTGAAAACCGTTTGGGTTCACACCCATGTAGGTTCTAATCCCACTCCTTCCGTAAAAGCAAGGAGAGCCAAAGGCTCTCTTTATTTTTGCTTAAGGTTTTGCGATGAAGACCTGCCGCAAATACGAAAGAAAAACAAATCAACGTCCGCACTTGGTTGAGAGTTCCGCTTGTTTGGCAAAATTCTTTACAAAAATCTCTTTTTTTATTGAAATTCAACGCCATATTTGTTATAATAATTTATATACAACGATTTTGGAGACAAACATGCTTGACGTAACTCTCATCGGAACGGGCGGCGCCCTTCCCTTAAAGGACAGATTTTTGTCCTCCTGCATAATGAAATATAACGGCAACAGCTTCCTTTTCGACTGCGGAGAGGGAACGCAGATATCCCTACGCCGTCAAAAGATTGCTCTCAGCCAAATAAATACGATCTGCGTAACACACTGTCACGCAGATCACGTGAGCGGTCTGCCCGGACTATTGCTATCTATGGGCAACGATATGCGCTCTGAGCCGGTCACTCTCATCGGCCCCGTGGGATTTGCTCGCGTACTTCACAGCCTGCTTATCATCGCACGTGAGCTTCCCTTTGAGCTAAGAATCATCGAATTAAGGCAACGCACCGAGACATTTAACATCTCCGGTTGCCGTCTCACGGCGTTCCGCGTCGAGCACTCTCTGCCCTGCTACGGATACTCACTCGAAATTGACCGTGTGGGTCGCTTTTCGCCTGAAAAAGCCGAAAAAAACGGTGTTCCCATGCGCGTTTGGGGTCTTTTGCAAAAAGAGGAGACCGTCGAATTTGAGGGTACGATCTACACCCGCTCTATGGCATTCGACGAGGCAAGGCGGGGTATCAAGACTGTGTTCTGTACTGACAGCCGCCCCGTGAGTATCATATCCGAGGTGGCATACGGCGCAGATCTTATGATATGCGAAGGAATGTTTGCTGAGGACGCAAAGGTCTGCCGCGCGCACGAAACAAAGCACATGACCTTTGCCGAAGCAGCAAATCTTGCACGTGACGCCTCGCCGGACGAGCTCTGGCTGACACATTTCAGTCCCTCTCTGCCGAACCCCCAGAATTATATATCGGTAGCGACCGACGTTTTCCCGAACACCATCTGCGGCAAGGATGGAATGTATAAGGAAATAAAATTTAAAGACTGATTAAAAGGGAGACGTCTTCTTGCGAAGCGTCTCCCTCGTTTTTGTTTTAGCCAGTTTACTTTCCGTAGCCGCCGAAATAATAGATCTTTTCGCCCGGAATATGGTATCCGAAGCGTTCTCTCGCAACGCGTGCTATATATTCGTCGTCAAGCTCCTGTTCAAGCTCATATTTAAGACCGTCCACCGTGTCTCGGTACTGGACCACAAGCTCTTGAAGCTCATCGTATTGTTCGCGCAGGTCGTTGAGTCTGCTTTGAAGTCCCACTATTGAAAATATTGCGACGATTATCAAAAACACGAAAAACAATACTACGAAAAAATTTCCTCTTTTCACTCAATAAACCTCTTTTCTTTTATATTTTCCTGAATTTATTAACTTGTTTTTCCACAAAACCGTCCTGTGCCGCCTCAACAAAGAGTCTTATCTGCTTTTTGGTTTTTCGTCTTTGCGATCTCAGAAGTATCCTCATACAAATCTTAGAGACAAGCTTTTTCACAAGTGTAAACAATCGCAAAAGCAGACACTTTACAAAGTTTACGGGCGGAAGCACGACTTTTTTGAATATATATTTTACAAGCTGTATTATCTTCTCAGACATCGCCATAACAAGCCGTCCGAGCGTTTTGCGGTAGATATAAAACCCGCCGATTGCGAGCGCAAAAGCAAATCCTCTCACCCTGCCGCTGCTTTGCGCATAGAATATCACCGAAAAGGAGACTCCACACAATACCATAAAGAAAAAATCCTCAAAATGCCATAGTATCGGAATATTTATAGCTATTCTACGTATTCGGAAAATATCATACACCATAGCCGCGGCGAATCCAAAAGCTATCGACAAAACGGCAAGAAGGGCAAGCGAGGACTGCGCGATCTCGCCGCTCATTGTTTCTTTGCCGAGCGGAAAAATCCGCCAAAACGCTTCGCGCTCTGCTTTTTGTCCGAGTAGACGAGTCCGTTTATTTTGCCCACAACCACAACTTCTCCGCTATCTGTATCCATTTTAATCATTTGGAGCCCCTCGCCGTCGACCGTGACGAGCGCATCGGGGGTATCGAGCACGACGAAGCTTTCGTCAAAGCTGACGATATTTTCTATCCCCGTAAGCGAGAGCGTTTTTCTGTTTTCGAGCACCGCGCGAGAATTCTTTTCAATAGCGGCGCTTTCGGGTCTATTCATTGTTTGTACACCTCCGAAGATCAAACGCGTTATTTATCTGCTTCATTTTATTCGGAAAGTGTGGGATTTATGCAAAGTATCAGGTAATTACCTCGTACAATGTTTCTGCCTCATTTTTGGGCACGTTTTCTCGCACGCTCAGCACTTTGAATTTCAGAGTCTTTGCGCCGAATATTATCTCGACAACGTCGCCCTCCTTGATGTGATAGGACGCCTTGACCTGTTTCCCGTTAACAACGACGTGCTCGCCGTCACAGGCGTCGTTTGCGACCGTTCTGCGCTTGATTATTCGCGAGACTTTAAGGAATTTATCTATTCTCATTTATCTTGTTTCCTCTTTCTTTTTGTCATCTATCATCTTTTCGCAGGCATCGTAGAGTGCCTTTTCGCCGTCGATATCGCACTCCTTGCAGATAGATGCGGTAAGCAGAAGCAGCTGACCGACCTTTTCTTCGAGCGTGGTATTATCCAGTCCCGCTTTTGCCGCCTTGGAAGCGAGCTTTTCTGCGCGCATAAGCGACGGGAGAGCGCGCGAAACCCTATCCATCGATTCGACGGGTGTTTTCTGCTTCTTTTCCTGCATTTTGATTTTATCCCAGTTGTCAAGCACCTTTTCAGTGGTATCTGCCTCGACATCCGAGAAGATATGAGGGTGTCTGATTATTAACTTTTTACAGACATCGTTACAAACATCGTCAAAATTAAAATGCCCGTTTTCTTCGGCAATTCTAGCGTGGAACACGATTTGCAAAAGAAGGTCTCCAAGCTCCTCTCTCATAAGAACCATATCTTTATTATCTATTGCCTCGACGACCTCATAAGTCTCCTCGATAAGGTTTTTTCTTATCGACTCGTGAGTTTGCTCGATGTCCCAAGGACAGCCGCCCTCGGAGCGTAGTATTCTCATTATATCAACAAGGTCGGATATCCTATGCTCGTTTTTTGTTTTTAAAAGCTCGATTTCGTTCATTTTTTAAAGTTCCTTTTTCTTTTTTATAAATCCAAATTTTTTAAATATCGTCAGTATTTTTTCGCCCTTTGGGAGCATAAGAAGCTCCTCCCCCGTAAGGTATCTCGTAACGATGATAAGCGCAAAATATACGAGCGCCGCAAGGGCTATGGAGAAAAGGCAGGCGAGCGTATCTCCAAGAGCAGCGCTAAGGTTTGAGCAAGCGTATGCCGCGCAGAGCGCAGATGCGCTTGATGCCAGAAGCGGACGGAAAAACATCGAAACAAAGCTCGGCTTTTGCTTCATTTCGCGGTATATTACCGCAAAATTGATGAGGCAGACAGTAAAATAGCAGAAAAAAGTGCTCATCGGCGTTCCGCTTACCGAAAAACTCCTGATAAGAAGCGGACAGAGTATTATCTTGACCGCCGCGCCGACAACCATTGAAACAAGAGGAACTAGAGGTCTTCCGAGTGCTTGTAGAAGTGCGTTCGTCACCGTTGCAAACGACAAAAATATCACGGACGGCGCAAGTATTTGAAGCAATGGTGCTGCGCCTTCGGCGAGCGCGTCGTCAAAAAGCATTTTCAGTATAGGTGATGCAAGCGAGCAAAGACCGAGCGCGCAGGGAAACGATATCAGCGCGGTCGTCCTAAGCGAGACCGAAATCGAAGACGACATCCTTTTATCGTCTCTTGCCGACAGTGCTCCCGCAAGGTATGGCACGACCGTGCTGGCTATCGGAGTTATAAGCACTATGGGAAGATTGAACATCGGTACAGCGAGTGCGGTATAGTTTCCGTACGCAGCGTTTGCCGCCGCCGCGCTCAGACCTATCTTTTTGAGTTCTCGCATAACTATCGCAAGATCGAGCGTGTTTGACATACTCAGCACCGATGCCGAAAGCGTTATGGGAAGTGCGGCTGACAAGAGCGATTTAAGTATCGCGCGTTTACTACCTGCGGGCATAGTATCGAAAATTCTGTCGTAATATTTCTCGCTTTTAAAGAAAATTGCCGATATCACGAGATAAACAAAGGCAAACCCCATTCCGATAGAGAGTCCGACGGCAGCACCTGCTGCCGCTTTCTCGTAGCCCATATTTCCCTTTATTGCCGCGCGTGCAAGAAATATGCCGAATCCAAGCTTCCCCGCCGCCTCCGCAATCTGAGAGATTGCCGTAGGAAGCATATACTGATGCCCCTGAAAATATCCGCGCATAACGCTTATCGCGCTCACGAAAAAGAGAGTCGGCGATATCGCCCTTATTGAAAGTGCCGCAGGCGGATTTCCGAGAAGAGATGCGAAAAATTCGGCCAAAAAGAACATCGCAAGGCTTCCGAGTGCTCCTACTACAAGAAACATCGCACTTGCCACCCAAAATATCTTCCTCACTCTCGGGCGGTTTCCGAGCGCTCTCGCCTGCGAGATAAGCAGTGAGATCGCAACCGGCAGTCCCGCCGTCGAGATCATATAAAAGAAGGTATATATCGTATACGCCGAGTTGAAATACCCCATTCCCTCGCTTTTTATAAGGTTGGTGAGCGGTATTTTATATATAAGCCCGATGACCTTGACGAGCGCTCCTGCGAGTGCGAGCACGAGTGCTCCCGAAAGCAGTATGTTTTTCTTTTTATCACACTTCAAAACAGTAAGTCCTCTCTTTCTATGTGTCGTAAAAGACTTCCTGTTTTTTTGGGACCTTGTATCAATCCCCACTTAGAAACTTTTCAAAAAATTTTCAAGAACCTCAAAAATTTAACTAAAAGAAATTTTAGTTATTTTGCGCAACAAAATATACCTATAATAGCCTTCTCTTGCGAGAGAAGAGGCGCGTAGCGACGGATGTGCAGTACCCCGTCAAGCCTTGTTGTGCCTCGAGAGTTCCGTATTGCTCCTAACTATTATATTGTCTCCTTCGCTTTATTTATTACCCTGCTCGGCTCTTATCGCATCGAGACGGGCATAAAAATCATTTATTTTCTCAAAATATTCGTGTCTTATCGTCTCGCTGTTTTCGAGAGAGAGATACTCATACGGATATTTCGGCATAAAGTAGCGTTCTATCATATTGTGTTCTCGGTCAACCATCTTAGTGACCGAGCCCGCGCCGACCGCAAATATCGTGTGGAGCTCCTCCATTATATAGATATTATATCTTCCCTCGCACTCGGGAAGCGCAAATCCGACGTTTTCAAGGTTTCCGACCGTGTTTTTTTGCTTGTAGAGATAGTAGGGCAGATATCCGTAGCTTTTAGCCTTGAGCTGAGAGTAGTCAACGCTCTTAATAACGTCTCCGCCGGGTGCAGAATATACGTCACCGCCCTGCTTTGCAACGTCCGCAGCCTTCTTGACACAGAAGGTGTGAACTGTAAAATTCTCAGGTCGGAGTGCAAGCACCGCATCGACAGATTTTGAGAAGCTTCTGTATCCCTCGCCGGGCAGTCCTGCGATAAGGTCGGTATTTATATAGGGTATTCCGCCCTCTCGCGCAATCTCGAACGCCTTGAAGAAATCGGCGGAAGTATGCCGTCTGCCGATTCCTTCAAGTATCGTATTGTTGAGCGTTTGGGGATTTATGCTTATCCTCGTAACACCGTGCTCCTTTATAACCCTTATCTTTTCGGCGTCGATAGTATCGGGACGTCCCGCCTCCAAGGTGTATTCTTCGAGCAGAGACACGTCAGTGTTTTCCTCTATTTTGGAAAGGAGTAGGTCAAGCTGAGAAGCGCTGAGCGTGGTCGGCGTTCCTCCGCCTATGTATACCGTGGATAGCCTTAGACCTCTGCTTCTTATAACCTCAAACACGCCGTCAAGGTCTTTCAGCAGTCTTTCGAGATATTCGGGAATCATCGAGAGAAGCCTTTTGGTCGCAAATGAGATAAACGAGCAGTACGCGCATCTCGTTGGACAAAAGGGTATAGAGATATAAAGACTGCAACTGTCTTTTGACATATTCTCGATTATTTTTGCCTCGTTTTCGGCGACGCTCGTGAGAAGCGCGGCTTTTTTATTGCTGAGCAGATACTCGTTTCTAAGTATCTTTCTTATTTGCGCCGCATCGTAGCCCTCGTCGTATATTTTTCGCGCAATCTTAGACGGACGTATTCCTGTGAGTATTCCCCACGCGGGCGTGTGCGCGAAAAAGTTTGTTCCCGCTTCGAAGATTGCCTTCCCGACGACCACCTTCGTCAGATCTACATAGGTCTTCTTTTTTCTTTTTACCTCGTGACATTCTCCCGTGGCGATAGAGTCTCCGAGCTTTATCTGTGCCCACGCGGAGATGCTCTCCTCGTCCTCGGTAAGATTTACTGTAACTACGGGCACGTCATCTGTGACCTCCTCGCTCTGAGAAAATTTCGAGCCGGGGAAAAATATAAGACACAGAGTCTGGACGTAATATGAATTTATATTTCCGTTAAGTATCAGCTTCATATTAAAAAACCTTTCAAATCAGAAGTAAAAGGGAGACTATCGGGATAGTAACAATCGAGAAAAGTGTGGAAACGGCTACGTATTTACCTGCCGTGACCGCATCTCCACCGAATTTCTCAGCCATCATACTCGCATAGACCCCGACCGGCGTTGACGAACAGATCATAAGCGTCACCGTAACGTCGTTTGAGAGAACTACTCCGCAGAGATTCAGTATATTAACTATAACAAAGGACAAAACGGGAGCGGCAATCAGTCTGAGCACAAGGGCAAGCGGTAGATATCTGTCTTTAAACGCGCTTTTGAAATCAAGATCGGCAAATCGCAGTCCAACGATCATCATCGAAATCGGAACGACGAGATCGGCAAGATATCCGAGAAGCTCGGTCGCAAACGAGGGAATGTACGCATTGAGCGGGGTAAAGAAGAAAATAAATCCGATATACGTAGGAACCGTCGCGGGATTTATAAACATCTTCTTTACTGACATATATTTTTTGTCGCCTGTATAGATATAACAACCGACCGACCAAGCGTAAATGTTGAATGAGATAACGAACACGCATACATAGAGTACGGCAACGTCGCCCGCTACTGACTGGACAAGCGGAATTCCAAGAAAAGAGGCGTTGGAAAAGAGCATTCCGTAGCGATAGACCTTTCTTTTCGCTTCGGGAGCATTTTTAAAAAAGCAACAAGACAATGCGAAGATTATTCCGTGATAAACCATCGAAATCACGAACACCCAGATAAGTCCCGCAAGGACGCTCTTATCAAAATCGCGTATGTAAGTATTTATAATAAGTGCCGGCTGGGCAAAATACAAAATAAGGTTTGAAAGCTCAGCAGGAAGCTTGTCTCCGCCGAATTTCGCCTTTTTCATTATATATCCGACCGCCATCATGGCGAACATAAGTCCGATGCGCTGACAAAGCGCGAGAATATCTATCATTTTTACTCCGAAGCTTTGCCTCGCAAAGCGAAAATAAATTGGAAATTTTGTTGTAGGAACCGTCATCGCGCGCTTGCGCCATTTATCCTCGACAGCCCGAAGTCCCTGACCGCCGAATTCGAAGTGATTAGTTCACACAAACACACGAAAACGATTTCGCGAGCAGCATTGACGACCGCGCGTTTTACAGGTGCAGTTTGCTTGCAAACTGTGGTGCGGCGGCTTGGCGTCGGGCTCACCTCAGAAAAGACTCGGCGCAGTACGGTAAGATGCGGCGCGATGGGAATGCGCCTTGGCTCACTCCTGCACATCAAATTACAAGCTAACAAAACTTTTTAGCAAAGTTTTTGAAAAGATGCGGAACGTTTTGGAAAAGTCTGAAAACACTTTTTCCAAAAGTGTTTTCAGCGGGGCTTTTTCATGGTGAGGGAAATTCTTCCCTTTTTAACGTCAACTGCGAGCACCCAAACGGTAACGATGTCGCCGACGCTTACAACTTCAAGCGGATGCTTTACAAATTTTCCACCAAGTTGGGAGATGTGAACAAGTCCGTCCTGATGAACGCCAATATCAACGAACGCGCCAAAATCGGTGACGTTTCTGACAGTTCCCGTAAGCTCCATTCCCTCTTTGAGGCTTTCTATACCCAGCACGTCGGTACGAAGCATAGGAGGCGGAAGCTCGTCACGTGGATCGCGTCCGGGACGGCAAAGCTCTGCGACGATATCATCAAGCGTAGGAATACCTATTCCGAGCTCACTTGCGAGATTTTCCTTTCCGATAGCGGAAATTTTATCGTTAATATCTTCAGAAATACGGTTTTTCTTCACGTCATCAGCAGTGTAACCAAGCTTTTCGAGAAGTTCCTTCGCCGCCGCGTAGCTTTCCGGGTGAACTGCCGTGTTATCAAGGAAATTGCGTCCGCCGTGAACACGCAGGAAGCCCGCGCACTGCTCGAACGCCTTAGGTCCGAGCTTGGGTACCTTTTTCAGCTCGGCGCGAGATGCGAACTCACCGTTTTCCTCTCGGTATGCGACGATATTCTTTGCTACCGTCGAGTTTACGCCCGCAACTCTCGAAAGAAGCGGAACCGACGCGGTGTTGAGGTCAACTCCGACGCGGTTTACGGCAGACTCAACGACTCCGTCAAGCGCCTCCGACAGACGGTTCTGCGGCATATCGTGCTGATACTGCCCGACACCGATCGCCTTCGGATCTATCTTTACAAGCTCTGCGAGCGGATCCTGCAGACGTCTTGCTATCGAAACCGCCGAACGAAGGTTTACGTCGTAGTCGGGGAACTCCTCTGCCGCGAGCTTTGACGCCGAATATACCGACGCTCCCGCCTCGCTGACTACCATATAAGCGACTCCGCCGCCTATCTCACGTATGACCTCCGCCGCAAAGACCTCGGTCTCGTGAGAAGCCGTCCCGTTTCCGATAGCGATTATCTCCACCGAATGCTTCTTTATAAGCGACTTGATCTTTACCTTCGCCTCTTCGATCTTGTTGAACGGGGGCACGGGATAGATCACCGCCGTGTCAAGCACCTTTCCGATGCCGTCAACGACCGCGACCTTGCAGCCCATACGGTATCCGGGGTCAAGTCCGAGCGTGACCTTGTTCTTAACGGGCGGTTGCATAAGGAGCTGATTCAAGTTGAGCGAGAACACCTTTATTGCCGACTCGTTCGCCGTGTCGGTGAGAGTCGTTCTCATTTCTCTTTCAAGCGAGGGAAATATCAGTCTGTCATAGGAATCATCTGCGGCAGTATCGACGAATTTGGAGCATTCGCCATCTCCCTTGACGTGAAGCGATCGGACGATGTTCATAGCCTTTGCGCACTCAAATTCTACCGTAACTTTGAGTATTTCCTCTTTTTCTCCGCGATTGAGCGCGAGGACTCTGTGTCCTGCGATCTTGTTCAGCGGTTCGGAGAAGTTTTCGTACATCGCGTAAACGCCGAGATCGGCTTTTTCCTCGCCCTCGGCAGGTGCCTTTGCGGGGCAGGCCGAGATCCTTCCCTGCATAAAGCAGACGTAACGCAGTCTCTTGCGAAGCTCCGCGTCGTCCGAGATCATCTCGGCAATAATATCCGAAGCTCCCGCGAGAGCTTCCTCCACAGTGTTCACACCAAGCTCCTCATTTATATACCCGGCAGCCATTTCCGTAGGCGATCCACCCTCCTGAGCATATATCGCCTCTGCGAGAGGCCCGAGTCCTTTTTCCTTTGCAACCGACGCGCGCGTTTTGCGCTTCGGGCGATACGGACGGTAAATATCGTCTATTTCGGTAAGAGTTTCTGCCTCGTCGAGAGCCTTAGATATTTCTTCGGTCATAAATCCGAGGGTCTCTATCGACGCTCGAACCTTTTCTCTCTGCTCTTCGAGGTTGCGCAGATATTTCAGACGCTCGTCAAGCGTGCGGAGCACCTGATCGTCAAGTGCGCCCGTTACCTCTTTTCTGTAACGCGCGATAAAGGGAATGGTATTTCCCTCGTCAATGAGTGCCACCGTATCGATCACTCTTTTTTCGCTTATTCCGAGTTCTTTTGCAATTCTTGCTGTAATCTCCACTTTTTTTCTATTGATTTGCCTGCAAATCAATTTCTCCTTATCCAAAAACTTTACCTAAATTTTGAGTTATGAACATAATAATTCATAATATTATATCACTTTATTTGTCGTTCGTCAATATTTTTTGCTTGAAGGAAGAAATTAATTTGATTTTTTAATCTATTGACAAATCCAAAAAGTTTTGTTATACTGTCTTTGCGACGCACAACTGAATATTATTGTCCCCAAAAAGAGAACACTACCTTTGGTAAAAGTGTATTCTCTATATTCTCTTTTTGTGGGGAAAGTGCGTCGCAACACTGAGGATGCATTTTTCGGTGCGTCTCTCGGGGCGCACTTTTTTATTTTTTTATTTTGAGGAGGCGAAACTATGTCCGAATATGACGCACAAATATCCCGCGCGCTCGGCACAGACGAGGGTTGGGAAACTCTTTTCGAGAAAGACTACTCCTATATTTCAAACAAAGATGACGAGCTAAAGGCGCACGAAGAATATAAATCGGTAATAAAAGAATTTATCGAAAAAACGAATTTTTACTTGCACAAAGCAAGGAGAAGCGCGACGATTTTTTCGGTCTCGCTTTCTCCTGTTACGTATTAGCCGCAAGGCAGAATGCAACTTTTGATATTTGCTTCCACGCTGAAGAAAAAATCATGTGTGTCCGTGTCTTTTCTCCCGTGTTTATGCTCTTTTCTCCCGACATCTTATGGCTCAACAACAGTAGTGTGTTTGCAACATATATGGAGATAGAAGCCATGGACGACGAGCAGAAAAGGACGCGCATAAGCGCCGCGCTCTCTTTCGCAGACCACGCTACAAGCCTTATCGAGCACGTTCGAAAGGGCAGTACAAAAAATGAAGAAGAACAGCCGCAAGAATGACAAATTCTTGCGGATTATTTTTTTGTGTTGACAATACACTCGTATTTTGATAAAATATCCCTACTACAATTTAAACACTCAAAGCACTCAAAGGTAAATTATGATAGCAGTCATTCAAAGAGTTACACGCGCTTCGGTCACGGTCGAGGGCGAGGTCGTCGGCAAATGCGGTCACGGCCTTGCGATCCTTCTCGGTGTTGCCAATGGCGACAGCACAGATGATGCCCAAAAACTCGCATCAAAGATATCAAAACTTCGCATATTTTGCGATAACAACGGAAAAATGAATTTATCGGTGAACGACATCGGCGGCTCCGCGCTCGTGATATCGCAGTTCACTCTGCTTGCAAATTACGCAAAGGGCAATCGCCCCGACTATTTCAACGCGGCACCTCCCGACCAGGCAAACGGACTGTACGAGTATTTCTGCGAGGAGTTTGAAAAGTTGATTCACGGAGAGGTCGGACGAGGCGTTTTTGGCGCGGATATGCTCTGCGAGTTTCTCAACGACGGCCCTGTAACGATAGTTATGGACAGCAAAGAGCTGAAATAAGTTTAGCGCGCAAAGCGAATTATCAGCCCACACACCCTTCACATAAAAATTCACATTCGCAAAACACAAACGACTTGATTATCACCTGTCTTGCCGCTATAATAATATAATGTGGCAATAAATGCAAAGAAAGGATCTCTCCTTGAATATGGAATTTTCCTCCGATTTTATAAAAACGCAGTTGCTTTTATTCAAGCCGTTCGTTTCCTCCTGTTCGCTCGAACGCACGCGAAAAGGACAGGCTCGCCTTGGCGCGCTTATGGCGTCCTCGTATAAAAGCGACACGAAATACGAAAAAATAAAGCTCGATAAATGCTCCTGCGCTATGATAACACCGACCGACCAAACCTCGCGCGGCGTTATTTTATACCTTCACGGCGGTGGATTTACATGCGGCGATCTCAAATACGCGCGCGGCTTTGCGACCGTTCTCGCCTCTAAATGTTCGATAAAGGTATTTGCCCCTGCATACCGACTTGCACCCGAAAATCCTTTTCCTGCGGCGATTAACGATGCCATGGAAGCATACAAGCATCTTCTTTCAAACGGATTTTCTCCGTCCGACATCATCTTGTGCGGCGAGAGCGCAGGCGGCGGTCTTTGCTACTCGCTCTGTCTCAGACTTATGCAGGAAAAGCTATCTCTTCCTGCCGGAATTATCGCAATTTCGCCTTGGAGCGACCTCACGCTTTCCGGAGCGAGCTTTGAAGCCAACAAAGAGGTCGATCCCTCCCTCGAAAAGGAGCGTCTTGCATATTATGCAAACTGCTACATTCACGGATCACCCGACGCACCCTGCGATGCGGGAAGCGATCATCTTTTAAAAACAAATCCGCTCGTTTCTCCGCTTTTCGGAGATCTGACGGGTATGCCGCCTTCACTTATATTTGCAGGCGGTGACGAGCTTCTGCTCGACGACTCTGTTCTTTTACATGACAAGCTGGTATCATCGGGAGCAAGATGTCAGATGATCGTCACGAAAGGAATGTGGCACGTCTATCCGCTCTTTTGTATGAAGGAATACGCGAGCGATTTCGACCGTATGAACGCCTTTCTACGAACAGTTCTTCCGCCTCCCGAAAAGCTCCGTTGGATGCGCCTTGACAATGCGGCGAAAATATATCCTGCCGCGAGAAGCAGGACTTGGGTAAACATTTTCCGCATCTCGGCAACTCTTTGCGAGGAGATCGACAGAGAGGTCTTAAAATCCGCTCTCGACGTTACGGTCAGAAGATTTCCCTCGATTGCCGTCCGCATCAAAACGGGATTTTTCTGGTATTACCTTGAAGAAATACCCTGCGCACCCGAGATAATGGACGAGCGCAGCTTCCCTCTTTCGCGCATGCCCTTTGAAAAGCTGCAAAAGTGCGCCTTCCGTGTTCTCATTTACAAAAAGCGCGTAGCTGTCGAATTTTTTCATTCTATCACAGACGGAAACGGCGGTCTTATATTCCTTAAAACACTGATTGCCGAATACCTACAAGAAAAATACAACATCGATATTCCTGCGACCGACGGCGTTCTCGACAGACTCGAAGAACCCTCGGACGCCGAGCTTGAGGATAGCTTCCAACGCGCGAGCGGAGAGGTGGGAGAGAGCAGGAACGACAACACCGCGTACAAGATACGCGGCACGCGCGAGGAGGACAGCTTCCTCACTGACACAGCCCTTCTTATGAGTGCAAAGGAGATCAAATCGCTCGCGTGGCAGTACGGTGTCACCGCAAACACATTCCTTACCTCTGCCGCCCTGCTTGCTATAATCAACATCCAGAAGGAACTCGGCGTAAAGCGCAGAAAAATGAAGCCGGCAAAAATACTGATCCCCGTAAATCTTCGCAAAATGTTTGATTCGTGCTCACTCAGAAATTTCGTAATGTATGCAACACCCTGCATCGATCCCCGACTCGGAGAATATTCCTTTGCAGAGATCTGCGAGTCGGTACACCATCAGATGGGACTTGCTGTCACCAAGAAACAAATGAGAAAAAAGATAACAAACAACATTAGAAGCGAAAGAATATTTGCGATAAAGATACTGCCTCTGTTTGTTAAAAACCCGATAATGAAGGCGGTTTTCAGCGCAGTCGGAGAGAAAAAGTCCTGTATGACGCTTTCAAATCTCGGACTTGTAAAGGTCCCCGAGGAAATGTCGGGATATATAGAGCGAATGGATTTTGTGCTCGGAATACAGTCAACAAGGCACTACAACTGTGGAGTCATCACCTACGGCGACACGCTCGTTATGAATATCATAAGAAATATTCGCGAGCCGATATTCGAGCGGCATCTTTACACGGTTCTGAAAGAGCTCGGTGTAAAGGTGAAGGTCGAAAGCAACCAAAGAGAAACGAAAGGAAAAAAAGCGTAATATGTACTGTGCAAAATGCGGAGTCGAGCTTGCCGACACCGAAAAGAACTGTCCGCTTTGCGGCACGCGTGCCTATCACCCCGACATTACACGCACCGAGTCAGAGCCGACTTATCCGAAAAACAATCATCCAAAAGAAGAAGTCAGCCGAATGGGTGCACTTTTCATAATAACTATGCTCTTCACTATTCCTCTTATACTGACGCCGATATGCGATTTCAGTATCACGGGAGAAATAACCTGGTCGGGATACGCGGCGTTTGCTATTCTTCTTACCTATATCATAATAGTTCTGCCGATGTGGTTTCTCCATCCGCACCCGATCATTTTTACGCCGGTCGATTTCGCCTGTATCGGTCTTTACCTCTGGTATATAAACTTTGCAAGCGGCGGACACTGGTTCCTTACCCTCGCTTTTCCCGTAACGCTTATGGCAGGCGGACTTGTATCTACCGTCATTATCCTCTGCGCCGCACTCAAACGCGGTTACCTCTACATTTTCGGCGGAGCATCGCTCGCGCTGGGCGTTATAATGATATTCGTTGAGTTCTTTATAAATCTGACCTTCAAGCTCCGCGACACCTTCATCTGGTCGTTTTACCCGACCGTCGCCTTCACGCTTATCGGCGCGATGCTCCTAACTATCGCTATCTGCCGACCTCTGCGCGAATCTCTTCACAAAAAGTTTTTTATTTGACTCGAAAGGACAAAAAATGAGTATAAAGACCGTTTTGTTCGATCTTGACGGCACTCTTCTGCCGATGGATCTGAACGTTTTTGTAAAGGATTATTTCACCTCTATGGCAAGAAAGCTCGCTCCGCACGGCTACGAAAGCGAAAAACTGATCGCATCGATCTGGGCAGGAACTCAGGCTATGGTGAAAAATGACGGCTCAAAGACGAACGAGCAGGTATTCTGGGATACCTTCTGCGCATTCCACGGCGAGAGCGCAAGAGATCACCTTTATATCTTCGAGGAGTTTTACAAGCTAGATTTTCCGAAGGTGCAAAAGTCCTGCGGATACGATCCGCGGGCGGCAAGGGTCGTCGAAAAATGCAAAGCTCTCGGTATGAGAGTCGCGCTTGCGACAAATCCGATCTTCCCCTCCGCCGCGACCAAGCAGCGCACCGCTTGGGCTGGGCTCGATATTAACGATTTCGAGCTCGTAACTACCTACGAAAACTCCCGTCACTGCAAGCCAAATCTCGATTATTACAGGGCAGTTCTCGAAAAGCTCGGTGCAGATCCCACCGAGTGTCTTATGGTAGGCAACGACGTCACCGAGGATATGGTGGCAAAAGAGCTCGAAATGAAGGTTTTTCTTCTCACCGACTGCATAATAAACAAAGAGGGCGCGGATATTTCGGTATATCCAAACGGCTCGTTTGACGAGCTCTGTGAGTTTATAACACAGTGCAACGTGCAGAGCTGATGTGGCTTTGCTTATGCAAAACAAAAAGCACTTATTCACACGTGTTTGTGTAAATAAGTGCTTATTTTATCTGTGTTAAAGCATTTCCTTTATAATATCGGAAATGATCTTGATTCCGCGGACGATCTGCTCCTCGGTGGGAGTCGAATATGTGATACGGAAGGAATGCGAGATCTCGCTTTCCGAAGGTGAAAACGCCGTTCCGGGCACGACCGCGACCTTTTTTTCGAGGGATCTCTTTACAAAGGTCGAAAGATCGATGCTGTCGGGGAGAGTCAACCACACGAAAAGTCCGCCCTCGGGACGGGTGAATTTCACGCAGTCGGGCATATTTTTGTCCAGTTCGCTCATCATAAGCGCACATTTATCACGATAGAGCGCGCGAACGCCGTCGATATGCTCGTCGAGTCCGTATTTCTCGGTAAAATCGGCGCAGAGCATCTGAAAGAACTGATTCGTATGAACGTCCTCGACCTGCTTTGCAACTACGATCTTCTGGAAGACC
Source organism: Eubacteriales bacterium (assembly GCA_045605765.1). Taxonomy (GTDB): domain Bacteria; phylum Bacillota; class Clostridia; order Oscillospirales; family CAG-272; genus SIG672. The sequence continues at coordinate 26,172 of JAZUQQ010000032.1, forward strand.
GTCTCGGGTGCGCTGAGAAATCCCACGCGCATACCTGCCGAGAGGATCTTTGAGAACGATCCGCAATATACGACGATTCCCGCGTCATCAAAGCTCTTGATAGTGGGTATCTCCTCTCCTGCAAAGCGAAGCTCGCCGTAGGGGTTGTCCTCGACTATGAGAAGTCCCTTTTCGCGGCAGATATCGTAAACCGCGCGACGTTTTTCAAGCGACATTGTCGTTCCTGCGGGGTTGTGGAAGGTCGGAATAAGATAGAGTATCTTTGCCTTCGGATTTTCCTTTATCGCTTCTTTCAGCTTTTCGATATTTATTCCGTCGCCCTCCATCTCGACTCCGACGGTCTTTGCTCCGTTCGAACGGAAGGCGTTGAGTGCTCCGATGAACGAAGGATCCTCGGTCAAAACGACGTCGCCCTCGTTGCACATCACCTTACAGGTGAGTTCAAGTCCCTGCTGACCGCCCGAAACAATCATAACTCCGTTTCCCTCGTGCTTTATGCCGAAACGGCTTTCAAGGCGGGAGGCTATCTGCTCTCTGAGCTTCGGATAACCTTCTGTTATTCCGTATTGGAGCGCCTGCGAGGAACGGTTTGCGAAAATGTCTGAGGCGAGTGTGGCAAGCTTTTCGGACGGAAATGACTCCGCCGCAGGATTTCCTGCCGCAAACGCGATTATTTCAGGATCGGTAAGGCTCTTGAATATCTCTCTTATTGCAGAGGGCTTCATATTTACAAGTTTTTCGGATATATTATATTCCATAGAGTAAATTCCTTTCGATGTTTCATTTAACCTAAATATTTTAACACAATATATACCGTTTTGCAATACGAAATTTATAAATTTGCTCAAAATAACCTTGAAAAAAGGCTTTTTATGTGATAATATTATTATATGCGAATTTTTCGAGTCCCTAAAAACGCGAAAGGAGAACCCTTATATGTCATATTCAACAATGGAATACGACTATTTTCCCGAAGAACCCGAAAAGAAAAAGGGGGTCTCAGTCGGAAAAATACTCAAATATCTTGCGATGGCACTTATAGTGCTGGTCTATGCCCTCCTCTTTTTCAGAATTTTTATATCTAACGACACCTCTCTTGCAAAAAGCTTCGTGTGGACCGAAAAAAGCATTGCCGCATACGATGAAAACGGCGGAATTTCAGTCTACACCCAAGAGCTTGAAGGTTATAGCATATACAACGACGACGGCGATGTCGTAGAAACAGTAAGCTACAACGAGCTGTCCGAGGACGGACTTTTTAAAGTAAGCAATTTTATGTATGTAAAGGACACAAGAGAGGTTATAATAACCCTGCGTTACAACGATACCTGCGAAAAGCTTTACAGCGAAAAATACTCTGTCGACCCAGATGCACACGAGCTTTTCGTGTTTGAGCTTCGCGGCGGAGAAAAGACCTATTCGGATTACGTTTATCTCACAGACGAACGCTTCGTTTACCACTACCGCCGTCTCGTTTTTGGTGATGTTGATATTGAAAACGTCGGCACGCTGTCGCTCGTCGGCTACTGTGTAGGCAATCCAAATCGCGAGGATAGCGTCCTTGATATGACTATATTCGACTCTCATCTAAGCGTGAAACCGCTTGATTTCAAAAAGCTTCTCCCTGCGGATCTAAGCTCGGATCTCAAAACTCCGCCCTACGTTAAATTTGACTAAAATTTATTGAAAAGGACATTTTTAAAGAATATGATACTTTCACCAAAAGAAACGGTAATTGCATACAGATGTCCCGACTGCGGTTCGGGAATTATGAGTGTCGTCGGAGCTTTCGCGCTCTCGGGTGACCTTATCAAGCTGAAATGCTCATGCGGCAGCAGTGAGCTTCACATCTCGCGTACCTCGAACAAAAGACTTCGCCTGACTGTTCCCTGTCTTATCTGCCCGAAGCCGCATGTTTATACTATAGGACAAAACACCTTCTTCTCGCGCGACGGCGTTTTCACTCTATCCTGCACTGTAAGCGGACTTCCTCTCTGCTTTATAGGCACTAAGGAAGCTGTCACTGATGCGCTCAGCGAGGCAACAAAGGAGCTGAACACCCTTCTCGAAGATGCTGGGCTTGATACTCTCGACGACATTCGCGAACACAACGACTCAGCGGACCCCTTTGACGCAAGCATCGATGACATAATCAGATACACTATCTGCGAGCTTGAAGACGAAGGAAAGGTAAAATGCAAATGTCCGACCAGCGCGGTCGCAGATTATCAATTTGAGATAATTGATGATACTTTGCGTGTTTTCTGCGAAAAATGCGGTGCTTCGGTCACCCTTCCGATGTCGGACACGTCAATGGCGCACGATTTCCTGCTCTCCGACAGCTTGGAGCTCAAATAAAAACGGAACACTTTGGGTCGCTCCTCATACTATAATAGAGGGAAGGATAAAGAGCTTTTCCCCTTCCGAAAGGAAGCGAGAAGGTTGAATAAAATCCCGAAATTTCAAAATATAGGAGGACCTAATATGAACTGCCTTTGCAATCTCTTTGAAGATTCCACCACTTGGCTCATTATCATTGCCGCTATTCTTCTTTTCAATAGCTGCAACGGATGCGGCTGCAACAACACCGGCTGCGGATGCAACAACAATGGCTGCGGATGCAACAATAACGGCTGCGGATGCGGATGCAACTGATCAAAAGCTAAGTCCCCATAGACGTACAAAATAACGGTAAAAAAGCCGAGGGTTTCGCCCTCGGCTTTTAGTTTTTATTATTTATTATTTTTCGGGAATAATACAGCCGTAGTTTCCGTCGTTACGGATATAAACTACGTTTATTTCCTCGGTAACGTCGTTTCTGAAAACGAAGAACCTGTGGTCAAGAAGGAGCATTTGAAGTATTGCCTCGTCTATCGACATCGGTTTCAAATTAAAATACTTCATTCTTACCTTGAAATCTCCGATGGTCTCGTCATCCTGTTCGTCGTTTATCGGAATATAAGCGTCCGAACCCTTGACGAACACACCCTCGCGAAGTCTCTTTTCAAGTCTGGTCTTGTTCTTTCTGATCTGACGTTCGATAGAATAGATAACGTCGTCGAGTGCGTTTTGGTATGTCTTGTCAGATTTTTCGCTTCGGTATATCGTACCGCCGCTTACTATCGTAAGCTCCAAAGTTTCAAGTCCGTGTTTGTTTTGAATTGATACCGACGCCTCTGCGCCCTCGTTAAAGAACTTGTCAAACTTTGCGAGCTTCTTTTCAACTATCTCGTAAAGTCCTCTCGGAACCTCTGTCTTTTTTCCGACGATCGTGAATTTCATATCAAAACCACCTTTGCTATATATTACAAAGGGCAATCCGTAAAGGGTAGTTTCCCTCTGTGATTATAATATAGCACATTTTTTGGTAATTGTCAACATCTAGCGCGCAAATTTTATGTGATTTTTGGGCATTTCGACAATAAAATGCGTTTTCGACAGCTTTGAATCATAAATACCCAATGCCGTAGCGCGATGCTTTATTACATTTTTATAATAGTGCATTTTTTACCGATCTCTTCACAGTATTTTATGACTGAGAGAGTTCCCTTGGATTTTCCGTCCCAAAAGGCTAGCACCTCGTCGGCGTACTCTACTATCCGTTTGTTACGTACTATCGGCGCGCCTCTGCCGTATCTTTCGTAATTTGGTAAAAATTCAGTCAACGTAATACGGTTTTTATCAGCATAATCGGCAGCACAGGAATCAATACCCTTCGCTCCGCCCGACACTATCTCCCTCGTACCCGACGACAGATAATCTTCGAGATTTTTTACTTCCAGATTTCGTGAACCAATAATTGCAATTTTCATAATTTCCCTCGCTTTTATAATTTGGTATACTTATATCAAGTATACTCACAACATTATATCGCAAAATAATCTTAAAATGTACTTAATATAAGATTATTTTTGAGGAAATTATGAGAAATAAGAAAAATAAGCATCTTGGAATCGAGATAGATCCCGAACTCCATTACAAATTACATTATTTGTCGAAGTACGAAGGACGTTCTGCGAACGGTGAAATTCTCTTCTTGATACGCAAAGCAATAAAAGAATTTGAAAGTGTCGAGGGCGTTATTGAAATTCCGTCTGAAATTATGAATGACTAAAAGCACGGCAAACATAGGTGATATGCGTGGTCCGTTAACTGTTGACCGTCATTTGAAAAAACTCGACCTTACCAGATATGAGCTTTCAAAAAGAACTAAGATCGGATATCAAACGATAGATTACTACAAGAACAAGGTAGTTCGTTACGACAGTTACGTTATTGGTCGAAATTGCGCCGCGCTTGATTGCGATGTTTCGGATATCATTGCTTATGAAAGCGAAAAAAACAACACCGCAGGGGAGCCTCCTTGCGGTGTTTAAATTTTATAATTTCTCTTTGTGTGGCAAATACACCTATAATAGTCTTCTCTTGCAAGAGAAAGGGGATAGCGATATCGGTTGATGAGTAGTCACGTATATCTCAAAACGATATTTCGTCGAGCGTATCCGAAAACGCGGGGAGAAATTCTTTCATAAAATAATCTGCCTCGTAACAATTCATTTCGATAAGCGAGTGGCAGGTAGACTGCTCCGCACTTGCAAATTCTGCGTTTCCACTCTTTATTTCCTCGACACACTTGATAAGCGCGTATATTTTTGTCAGCAGCCTTGATTATTTTTTCCCTTGCTTGCGCCTGAATAAAAGTTCAAAAAAGCCGTTTTTCATTCTATTTTCTCTGTATTTTCTCTTTTTTACAGTATAACACACAAATTTATCCCTGCCAACAATCGCTTTTCGCGGTTTGATCTAAAAATTCGGCTTACATGTTGACAAACGCCGCGTTTCTCGTTAAAATATATTTGTAACAAACTAAAAAACACTTAGGAGCTAAGATAATGAAAAGAGAAAATATTGATAAAATGCTTGAAAACACCAACCAAAGCACCGATTGGACAGACTCCTATTTAAAGCTCCGTCTTGAAAAAGAAGGGCTTCTTGATACTCCGCTTTACAGCGTTCCGCTCTCCGATATAGTCCGCGATTTCGGACTTGAGGTGCTTAATATGCCTAAAGATCCCTCTGTGAACGTCGTATGCCGCGACGTCAACCGTCCGGGTCTTCCTCTCGCCGGATTTTTCGATCATTTCGAAGCTCAGCGCATTCAGATAATCGGAAAAGTCGAGCACCTTTATCTTAAAAGCCTTGACGAAGAAACCAGAAGCAAGCAGATATACGATTTTATCTCAAAAAAGCCTGTTGCTCTGATATTTTCCACCTCGCTAAGCGCATTTGAGCATACTCTGCAATACGCAAAAGAGTTCGACGTTCCCGTCCTGCGCACTCCTCGCCCGACGTCTGAATTTATGTCCGCGCTTATCGCATATCTTCACACAAGCCTTGCCCCGAGAATAACCCGTCACGGCGTTCTCGTCGAGATATACGGCGAAGGTGTTCTTATACTCGGAGACAGCGGAATCGGAAAGAGTGAGACCGCTATTGAGATAGTCAAGCGCGGTCACCGTCTTATCGCGGACGACGCGGTCGAGATAAAAAAGGTCGCGGATTCTACTCTTATCGGCTCTGCGCCCGAAATAATACGCCACTATATCGAGCTTAGAGGCATCGGAATTATCGACATCAGGCGTCTTTTCGGTATGAGCTCGGTAAAGGTTGATCAACAGATCGACCTCGTTGTAAGCTTTGAGATGTGGGATCAGACCAAGGTGTACGACCGTTTCGGTCTTGAAACCGAGACTGTTGACATTATGGGCGTTACCCTGCCGAAATATACTATTCCGGTAAGCCCCGGACGAAATCTCGCGGTAATTCTCGAAATTGCGGCGATGAACCAGCGTCAGAAGAAGATGGGATACAATACCGCCGAGGAGTTCAACCAGAAGTTGCTTGACAGTATGTCGTAAGATTGTGGTAATGAAATACAAAAAGCCGATGTGGATTCCTTTCCGCATCGGCTTTTTACTGTCCTTAAGCGCCCGAAGCATTTTTGTCGGGGTTTATTTTACAAATTTTCTCTAAGCTCAGAAAGGATCTCGATCATATCGTCGAACTTTTCGCAGGCAAAGATTTTCCCTCTGACTGCCGCCGCGCCACGCACGTCACGTATATACGCCGCGATATGCTTTTTCAGCTCGTGGACCGAAATATTCTCGCCCTTATCTGTCGCCATCAGTCGTGCGTGTTCGAGTGCAACGTCGAGTTTTTCTGAAATATCGGGAGCTTTATAGTCTTTCCCGGACAATCTTGCGTTTATTTCCGCGAAAATAAAAGGGTTTCCTACCGCGCCGCGAGCTATCATAAGACCGTCACACGAGGTTTCCGAGAGCATTTTGATCGCATCCTCCGCTGAAAATATCCCGCCGTTTCCGATAACGGGAATTCTAAGCGTACTCTTGACCTTGGCGATTATTTCAAGATCGACAGGCGGAGTGTAAAAATCCTCTCTCGTTCTGCCGTGTATGCAGAGGGCATCTGCACCACCTTCCTGCGCCGCAAGAGCACATTCGAGCGCGTTTTTCGAGCTTTTGTCCCAGCCCGCGCGAAGCTTTACGGTCAGCGGCTTTTCGGTCGCCGCCCTCGTCGCCTTTACGATATCGAAAATGAGCGAGGGGTCCTTCATAAGAGCACTTCCGTCGCCGGAAGTGACAATTTTCTTGACGGGACAGCCCATATTTATGTCGATAACGTCGGGCAGAGCGCAACCGTCGTAGTAGGAGTACTCACCAACAGAAAGCAGATGCGCCGCCTCTGCCATAATTTCGCTCTCGTGTCCAAAAATCTGCGCAGCTGTCGGAAAATCTTCCTTTTCTATATACGCAAGACGCGCCGTCTTTTTGTCCTTATAATGGAGAGCCTTAGAGGATATCATCTCGGTATAGGTGAGCGACGCGCCGTATCTTTTGCATATAGCGCGGAAGGAGCGGTCGGAGAGACCCGCCATCGGCGCGAGAAAAAGATTTCCTTTTATATCTAAATTACCTATCTTCATTTCTCTGTTCTCTCACAATTTATAATAAAAGTTTTTGAATGGGTTTGGGGAAACTTTTTTCAAAAAGTTTCCCCAAGAAAGTTTTCAGTCAGAGAGAGAGCTGCATGTCACCCGTTTTGACGAGTCCGACGGCGCGGAGGATCTCGTTAAAGACGACCGACAGTATTGCAGGCGCTACGATGCAGGTGACGACAACTCCGACCCACATAAGAGCACTATTCTCTGTTGCCGAGATTATTCCGATAGGTCCAACGAGTCCGCAGGTACCCATTCCTGCCGAAACTCCGACACATTCGAGTTTAAAGAGAACGGTCGCGAGAGGTCCGCAAATAGCAGATGCGAGCGTGGGAGCGATCCATATCTGCGGCTTTTTACAAATATTTCCCATTTGGAGCATAGACGTTCCGAGCCCCTGTGCAACAAGACCGCCAACTCCGTTTTCACGGAAGCTGATGACCGCAAATCCAACCATCTGAGCACAGCAGCCTGCGGTAGCCGCTCCGCCAGCAAGTCCGGAAATACCTATCATAGCGCAGATAGCCGCGCTTGAAATCGGCAGTGTAAGAATTACTCCGACCACTGCGGCAACTATCATTCCCATAACGAAGGGATGAAGCTCGGTAGTCGTATTGATGAAATCGCCGAGATAGTACATAATATAGGCGGTTACCGGACAAACGAGCTTTGCGATACCCATACCCGTAAGTATCGTGACTGTCGGAGTGACGAGGATATCTATCTTGGTTTCCTTAGAAACGATCTTGCCAAGCTCGCAGGCGATAAGTACGACGAAGAAAGATCCCGCAGGTCCCGCAGTGTAGGATATCGTACCGCCTGCCGTCGCTATGGTGGCACCAAGCATATATCCGACTGCGCCTGTTACAGCACTTGAAAAGAGCACGAGAGGCGGAGCTTTGAGCGCATATGCCACAGCAACTCCGATAGCCGCTCCGACGACGTAGCCATTTTTGGCGACCGTGGCGATCTCGTTTAAAAATCCGATCCCAAACTGAGTACCTATCGTACCGAATATCGTTCCGATTAGCAGGGTCGAAAAAAGACCGAGAGCCATCATTCCCATGGCGTCAACAAAATAGAGCTTTGCCGACAGCTTTATCTGTTTCCTTTCGAAAAAAGCCTTTACTTTTTCCATTTTAGCTTACACCTCTTTTTGCCAAATAATTTTACCTAATTATACACCTGAGGGGGCAAGATGTCAAGACAAAATTTAAACGGCGGCGCGCAAAGCTTTTTTCTTTAAAAATCGGTCAAAAAATGCCTCGTTCTCATTGACATTGAGCAAATTATATGCTATAATCAAACTGACATCGGCGTTTATAACTACACTGCAAATGAATTTGAAAGGGGCGATAACCGTGCAGATTGCAATCATAGCGGACGACACAAAAAAGGAACTTATGACCGAATTCTGTATAGCCTACTGCGGCATACTGAGCAAACACAATCTTTGCGCCACTGCTATCACGGCAAAATACATTTCGGATGCTACCGGACTTACGATAGAAAAAATGATGACCGGCTCTCAGGGCGGCTCCGAGCAGATAAGCACACGAATTGCTTATAATGAGATCGACCTTCTTCTTTTTTTCAGAAGCACTACCGACAAAGAGGCCTATCATCAGACCGAGCACGATCTTATGATCAACTGCGACACCTATAATATTCCCGTTGCTACGAACATTGCTACGGCCGAAATTCTCGTACGCGCTCTTGACAGTGGCGATCTTGATTGGCGCAAGCTGGTTAACCCCATATATGGGAAAAACGAATAATTACATAACAAAAGCACCCTTCAGCGAAGGGTGCTTTATATCTTTATACACTTTGTATGTCTAAATATTCTCGGTCAGGTTTGTTCCTCGTTCTGTTTTGCCTTGATCTCAGAAACTGTAAAGCTCTCTTTTTGCTGTTTTTTCTTCTTTCTTTGATGTTTGAGCTGTGACCATAGTATTATTGCAATCTGAATGGGTATTCCTATAAGAAAGATGACCCAAAGGACCTTTACATATTCTAGTGCGCTGAGAAAGATCGACGTCAGAAGCGTCCAGACAAGTATTGAAATTATAAGATAGTTAAAGCGTGTGTTTCCCCACATAGAGTTAAACACGAGCGCAACCACAGCTGAAGCGGGTGCGGCAAAAACAAATATCAGCCACGGCATTGGTGTTGACTTCAAGAGAAGCGCTGCAAAAACGATAGTCGCAATTACCCATACCGCCATGACGGCAAGGCAGGAGATTATAAGCTTGCTGTAATTGTGCTGTCTCTGTACCGCTGTTTCTTTGTCTTGTTCAAAATCCTCCGAAAGCAGATCATCTACCGTTACTCCATAGAAACGCGCTATTTTATAGACAGCTTCTACGTTGGGACAAGAATCGCCTTTCTCCCATTTGCTTATCGTTTTGTCCGAGTAGTTAATCTTTTCTCCAAGCTCTATTTGAGTAAGACCTCTTGATTTTCTAAGCGCCGTTAAATTGCTTATAAGCGTCTCTTGTATATTGTTTGTTGTACTCATAGTAGTATTTTATACCAAAAACAGCAAAATGTCAAGCCAAAATCTAATTCTTCGTTTAGGAGAATTAGATTTCTCTATTTTTGAGAGTGGTAGAATTAAGTTTAGAACTAATTCTCTTGACTTTGTAGAATTATTTAATTATAATGTTTTTCGTCGAATGTTGCAGATTTTCTGCAACATTCAACCACTGTATTTAAGGAGACGGCTATATGTCAGGCATCTGTAAAAAAATAATTCCCGTATTTTACGCGACCGACGACGTTTACGCACCTATGCTCGCTGTGTCAATAAGATCGCTTCTCGACAATGCGGATAATAACTATTTTTACAACATACACGTACTCACATCCTCTATGGGCGACGAAAATCGAGAAATAATATCTTCCCTTGCAGGAAAAAATTCAAAGATCTTCTTTAACGATGCAAGTGACAGACTCGATCGCATCTCCGACAGTCTCTCAGTCAGAGACTACTATTCCATAGCAACCTATTACCGACTTTTCATCGCAAATATGTTTCCCGAATACGACAAGGCGATATATATTGATTCAGACACGGTAGTATCTGGCGATATTTCTAAGATGTTCGCCACTGATATGGGCGCCTGCCTCGTCGGCGCGGTACACGACAACGTAATGTTTATCTCTGTTTTTGGCGATTACGTCGAAAAGGTACTCACAGTAAAACGCGAGAAATATTTTAACGCAGGGATTTTACTTATGGATCTCGCCAAGTTCCGCTCAGAAGATATAGAGGGTGCGTTTTTAAAGCTCCTTTCTGAACGAAAATTTCCCGTCGCACAGGATCAGGATTATTTAAATATTCTTTGCCGAGACCGCGTATACTATCTTGGATACGAATGGAATCTTGCTCCTGTCGAAGAAATGGCAGGCATCAAGCCGTCCATCATACATTTCAAGATGGCACTTCGTCCTTGGAACTACGACGGCATTATGCACGGCGAGCTTTTCTGGAAATATGCCAAAAACACGCCTTTTTACGATATTCTCCGTAGAATAAAAGAAAACCACTCCGAGCTTGACACCCAGACGGACAAAGACGTCGGAGACGGTCTTGTCCGCCTCGCAATTGAAGAAATAGCCAAGGCGGAAAAAGGCTAAAACAAAGTTCTGCGCAAAAGGGAGACCGTTATGAAAAACAAAAAGACCGCTATCCTTCCCGAAAGATCGCCTGAAAGACTCGCGATACTTGAAAAGATTGCTCTTTATGAAAAAAACGAGTGGTTTGACCGAGACGTCGAGGACGATCCGCCCACACGTCCGCTGAAAGCAGGCGAGGTAGATTATACTCTGAAAAAGCTTTCGAGCAAAATACGCTCGGAAGTAGCAAATTTCTGCGCAAAGACCTTTTTTGACTCGCTCATAAGAAAAGGCGAACTCGTTATCGACGAAGTACGCGGACTTGAAAACTATCGCGCAGTCGAGGGCGGAGCGGTCATAACCTGCAATCATTTCAACCCATTTGATCAGTATGCCGTGTTCAAGGCAATAGAAAAAGACCTGGGCAGACGGCGTTTGTACAAGGTCATACGCGAGGGAAATTACACCTCTTTTCCGGGACTTTTCGGATATTTTTTCAGAAACTGCAATACCCTGCCCCTCGCATCATCACATTCGGTAATAAAGGAATTTACAAAGGCTTTTTCCGAGCTTATCGAGCGCGGTGAAAAGATACTGATATACCCCGAACAGGCGATGTGGTGGAATTACCGCAAACCTCGCCCGATGAAAAACGGTGCGTTTCAACTCGCGGCAAGATCGGGTGCGCCAATAATCCCCTTCTTTATAACCATGCGCGACAGCGAACGCACAGGCGGCGATGGCTTCCCCATTCAAGCTTATACAGTTCATATTTCGCCCGCGATCTATCCCGAAAATAACAAAAATCCACGCGAAAACGCAGAATATCTTAAAAACGCGAATTTTGATGCGTGGAAAAAGCTCTACGAAGAAGTTTACGACAAGGAGCTTTCATATAAATCATAAAAAGGATCACAAAATGCTATACATTTATGTTATACTCATCGCAAATTTGCTGATAATCGTGGCAAATATCATATGTGCGCTTGTGTCTCCCTCCCTCGGGCTAGACCTCACATACGCCATTATTCTCCCGCCGATAAGCACTGTTGCGGTCATAGCACTTGACGCCATCACCGCGTTTATTATACGCCAATTACCCGAGAAGTGGTTCTCTTTTGAGAGCTCTGTGACGAACGTATCAAAAGAAGAATGCGCCTTTTACACCCAAATAGGCATTCGCAAATGGCGCACAAAAATTCCCGACCTCGGAATGTTCACGGGATTTCACAAAAACAAGCTCTATGAGCCAAACAGTAACGAGTATGTAAGGCGTTATATTTTGGAGGCAAATTACGGAGTCGTTATACATATTATGAGCGTTCCCCTCGGATTTCTCATAATTTTGCTCTGCCCAATACAGTGGGCATTTTGCTTCGGAGTGCCGGTAGCGCTTGTGAACGCGGCTCTCAATCTGCTTCCCGCAGCTACGCTTCGTTACAACACTCCAAAGCTTATGTCGCTTATGAGAATGAACGACAGACGAAGTGCGAGAGATGCAGAGAGAAGGAACGAAGAAGAAAAGGTTACAGGCTGTTGACAAAGCGCATTTGATCTGATATAATAGCTCTGCGAGATTTCCCTCGTCGCGTTTGCCTTGCAAACGCTTAGCCGAAGCCGATAGGCATCGGGTTTGCCACCGGGCAAAGAGTGCAACGTATAACTTGTTACGCATTCGTTTCACATCGTTAGGTCTTTGGAGATGTGAGGTCGAGTGCGTATTTTTTTGAAATATGGAGGTAAATAATGCAAAATCCCCTCAAAACATTGACAAAATTCGAATGGCTGCTTTGGGTAGCGTCCGCTTTGACGGTGACGCTATCGTTTTTACTCGTGCCCGAGCGCGATTTTCTCACGCTCGCCGCATCACTTATCGGAGTCAGCGCACTTGTCTTCGTGGCAAAAGGACATGTCGTCGGACAGTTTCTCTGCATCGTTTTCGCGGTGTTTTACGGAATAATTTCGTTCTATTTCAAGTATTACGGCGAGATGATAACCTATCTCGGAATGTCCGCTCCGACTGCGCTCGCCGCACTCATTTCTTGGATAAGACACCCCTTCAAACAGTCCGCCGAGGTTGAGATCAAGGAAACCACGAAAAAGGATCTCCTACTTCTCTTCTCTCTCGCGACCGCTGTAACTATCTCCTTTTTCTTCATTCTGAAAGCGCTCGGAACGGCAAATCTCGCCGTCAGTACCCTTTCGGTAACGACCTCCTTCCTCGCTTCCTTTTTGACCGTTCTTCGCAGTCCGTACTACGCTCTGGCGTATGCCGCAAACGACGTCGTTCTCATAGTTTTGTGGATACTTGCAGCACTTTCGGACATCTCTTCTCTGCCTATGGTCGCCTGCTTTATTGCCTTTCTTGCAAACGATCTTTATGGATTTATAAATTGGAACAGAATGAAGAAACGCCAAAGCGCGTGTAAAAACAATAAAAGCTCTCGCTCGTAAAGCGAGAGCTTTTTAATGTCAGTCATAGAATTTTATAGTGGCAAACTGCATTCTGCGCTTACCTGTTTCGGGAATATCAGTAGTATTGAGATAATATACGGTCATTCCGTCTGCACCGAGCGCAAAAGACGGGCTGTATCCGACTCTCGAGTCTATAACATCATCTGCATCCGCTCCTCTGGTATACGGAAGCGGATTTGCCATGGTCACCCATGTTTCACCGTAGTCAAAGCTTACGAAGATACGGTGATTTCCGTCGCCGTTTTTCTCCCAAAGTGCGGTAGCGATAAGCGTTCCGCATTCGCCGCCTGCGGGGATCCATAAGCAAGCGGGGGCTCCTCCGCCTGTATA
>JAZUQQ010000033.1:0-2757 GCA_045605765.1 Eubacteriales bacterium
ACCTTGAAACAACCCAAGTGTCCCTCGAATTGGGAGTATAGTACTGGGCAAAGGCAATTGCTTGATATACAGAGTGGGGAGCAGATGGACAGACTCTCGTTTTCCGCTCCAAAAGCCAGAAAAGGTCGAGATGTTTTCTCGACCTTTTTCTTTTCTGCCTTTTGGGATATGTTACCTATCCCCCAAACCCCCTTTCTGTAAAGGGGGCTTATGGAGCGGAAAGCGTGGTTTGCACGGAGCGACCCCAAAGTTCCCCCTTCCAGGGGGTTAGGGGATGTAAATAACAGTTCGCATTCTTCATGTGCCAATGCAAGGCTCTTTGGGAACACAAATTTATCATAGTTGGTAATCACCGCAGAATATACACCACCTTATCGCTGTACCTATCGAGGGTGAAGTGCAGAGTACTGAGGGAGCTGGTGTTATCGAATTGGGTAAAGCAGATCTCGTCGGCGAGGTCGGCGGCGCCCCAATTGCGTTGTAGGGCGGAGTTCCAGCTATGGCGCGTGTAGACACGGAACGAAATAAATAGCAAATTCCCTTCGTTAAAAGCGGCTTGCAGGTGTGGCGGGACCTTTTTATAAAGTGCTCGGCCAAGTGCAAAAATCACTGGGTGCTTGCGTTCAAGCAGGTAGTGTAAGACCTTTTTTTCGAGTGGGGAATGAAAGCCGCTGATAACGACTTTATCGGTTTGGCAGATGTCAGCGGCCCATTGCAGCGCCAATTGCGTGTCGTGTGGCGTTGCTTTCCGCGAAGCGAAGAATGCCACCAATCGTCTATCGAGCAAGTCCTTATTTCCGGATAAGTCCATAAAAAAGCGCAGGCCACTGCATTAACTTACCCAGTATCCAGGCCTTGGCTGCCCCTAACACGAATAAGCAACACAGACAGCCCACGCCGGAGATATATCGCATACACCGAGCCAATCGGTGATGGGGATATACACCAAACGCGGACATCTGATTGCGTATCTTCGTGTTATTCTAACGGCCAAGTTCGGATACTGAAGATTACGACAATAAAATGTCAACTAATATGTACGGCTCAACGGCAAAAGCCATAAGCCATTACAAAGATAAGCAAAAAATTATAGAAACACTGAATTTTGGCAGAAAACTATTTTGCAGTCCACCAAACGCTGTGTCGAAAAAACACTACCTTTGTACCCGAAAAACCAATTGACAATGAAAATAGAAACATTTACCGAAGAGGATATTCGTGAGGCGGCTCATCTTGCCTATCCCGTTTGGGGCGAGGGACACGCTGCTAACGGTCAGGGCGAGGAGTTCGGACTGCTGATGTGCGAGTATATCATCCGCTATGGGTGGTATGGTGCGCCATATGCTTTCAAAATTACCAACGAGGGCAAGATGGTGGGTTGCATACTTGCGGGCAATATCGAGCAGGATAACGGCTACAACGAGTGGTTGGATAGCGTGATGCCATCGTTCAACGAGCAGCAACGCGAGGAGGCGTTGGCTCTGCGTGAATACTTCGGCAAGACCTCACCAAAGGTCTATCGCCATATGCGGGCAGATAAGGATTTGTATTTGTCGTTCTTTATCTCGGCAGTGCAAGGTTGCGGGAAAAAGTTGCTTGTAGAGGTCGTGGCATTGGCAAAAAGCGAGGGCTACGAAAGTCTCTACCTTTGGACAGACTCATCGTGCAACCACGGCTACTACGCCCATCACGGCTTTGAGAAGGTTGCAGAGTTTAAGAGTGACGAGTGGAAAACCGACTCCAACGATTACCTGACCTACATCTACCGAAAGAGTTTATGATAGCAGAGCGATAGCGGCAAAGAGATAAGGAGAGAAAAAGTTTCGGCTTTTTCTCTTTTTTTATTGCCGGTTGTCAGAAGTTGTCAAAAACTTTGGGTTACTTTGTCGCAAAGTAAATACAACTTACATATGTTAGACGACTTCGTAAAATACATGGCATCGCTCTCGGAGTTTGAGCGAGACCAAAAGATGGATGTTTTAATGAATCTATTTGCTCCAAACTCATCGCACGACGATATTAAGCGATTAAAGGGCGCTGTGAAAAGAAGAGAAAAGCGCATAAGACAATTGGAGGCTGAGGTGCGAAGATTGGAGGAGGCAAAAACGCGAAAGCCAACCTTCGAGGAGTTGTATAAGAGTATTTGCCGCAGTCCCAACTATCTGAATTTGCAGAGGCGAATACTCGCAGCTCAATTATATCGCACGCTTGCAAATCAACATTTGGCATTACGCCGCAAAAATAAGGAGTTGCAATCCGAAATAGAGAGATTGGTATATAGACTACATCACACTGAGCAGAATTAAATTTGTTACGTCACTTTGGGATTGGCTGCTTGCAGCGTGGATTTATGAGGAGTTGTTCGATGATGACTCGGACAACACCTCGCACGACAACACTCGCGACGATGACTCGTCATACGACTACGATGATTATGAGGAGGATTTTTGATTTTTTGTACCTTTACGCACAAATACCTTAAGAATATGGAGTTGAGTATATATTACAATAATAAAGTCTTGTCTGCCCAAGAGAGAGAAGAGTTCAGAATTTTGTCCGAGGAAACCATTCGCGACTTTTCAGAATCGATAGAAGGTTTTTATGAGTTGTCACAAAAATTCAAACCTTCCCAAAATAAAGACCATGACAAAATAACAAAAACAGTTCTGGATGTCAGAATTTTTACAAGTTACACTTTTTGTGATTGTGTAGCTCTTCTAAAATATTTTGTCTTATCTTCAAACGCTTACGACAAAA
>JAZUQQ010000034.1:0-1625 GCA_045605765.1 Eubacteriales bacterium
GAAAAAGCGTACGGTTTTCGAGCGTTCAAAAAATTCATTATAGGAGGATTTTTCTTATGAAGAAAAATTTCACAGGCGAAGACAAGCTGCTGCATGATCTGAATCAGCTGGCAGCACACACAAACGAGGGCGGTTACAAGACGAGGGCCGCGTACAAGAGCCATATGAGAAACTTCATTCGTTTCTACTGGCGCGAGTACCACGGACAGAAGTTGAGTAACATCGAGGGTAAGCATATTCGTGCTTACGCTGAGTACATGAAAGCGCAGGGCTTGTCTCCCA
This sequence comes from Eubacteriales bacterium, assembly GCA_045605765.1. Taxonomy (GTDB): domain Bacteria; phylum Bacillota; class Clostridia; order Oscillospirales; family CAG-272; genus SIG672. The sequence goes on from JAZUQQ010000034.1 coordinate 283, forward strand.
CCACAATCAAATCAAGACTGTCGGGCATTCGATTCTACCAGAGAAAAGCCGGTGGCAAGAAGACGCTGCCCGACAACAAAACCCTGGGCTTGGAAAAGCGCAAGGTCGGCAGAGTGGACAGAGCATGGACCTTTGCCGAAGTAAAGGCCGGTATGGAGCTGGCAAGGAATATGGGTCGTATGGATGTGCATATTGCCATCGGTATCGGCTACACCTTCGGTTTAAGAATCGAAGAGATCTGTCGTGTAAGAGCAGAAGACGTGGAAAAGGCGTTGGCTAATGACGGCTTGCGTGTAAAAGGCAAAGGCGGTCAGGTGCGCTACGTTCCCGTTGAGACGGAGGTACAGAAAAAGTTTCTGCAGTATCTCCATCGCTACGCTCGCTACAATCGTTTACACCCCGGTGATTATATCATCAGCCGTAACGAAAAGGGCGGCGTAGAGAGACAGATCAACTCTCTTGAAAACTGGATGTACGCCAACCGTGACAAGTTCACTGCCAAAAACCGTCAGGACGAAATTCGTGAAGGCAAGAAACCGAGAAGCGCAACGCTGACCTGGCACGGACTGCGCTACAAACGAGCGCAGGAGCAGTATGCGAAGTATGAAGCCGAGGGACGAAAAGACCCTAAGCGTATGACCAGCGAGATCCTGGGGCATCACAGATCGGATGTTACAAACACCTATCTGCCCGAACTGTCGCCGAAGCAAAAGAAAAAGTAAGCCTTAACGATTAAGGCGGCAGTTTGATTGTTTTTATAGTTACGAAGGAGGAATTCAAATGCAAAACTTTACAGCCAGCCTCCGGCGGAAATGGGGGCAATACACCAAAAGGAGGTGATGTCTATGAAACAATTAATTGCGTTAAAAGTTGAGGAAGCCGCTGAGATTACCGGCATTGGAAGAAATACGATGCGGGATCTCGTGAAAGCCAGGAAGCTCCCGATCCTTTACGTTGGCCGTAAACATCTCATTCGAATCGATGCTCTAAACGAGTTTATGAAGCTCAATGAAGGTGTTGATCTGCGAGATATTGACAGTGTAAAAGCCGTAAGATAATGGCTTAGAAACTTTGAAATATCAGTGAAAAAGGGACCGGAACTGTTGCAATTTAGCCCGAAAAATGGTATAATATAAGTACACAATTGCAACAGTTCCGTTTGCCAAAGGAAAGGAGTTTTATATGGCAAAAGGTTCTGTAAGAAAAAAAGGCAAGAAGTGGTATTACCGCTTTTATGTAGAAGATGAAAGCGGCAGACAGGTACAGCGAGAGTTCGCAGGTACGGAAAGCAAGAGTGAAACCGAGGCTCTGCCCCGTAAGGCAATGGAAGACTACGAGGCAAA
>JAZUQQ010000035.1:0-2714 GCA_045605765.1 Eubacteriales bacterium
CGAATTTTTATATAAAACGAATGAAAAATCATATAAATATAATAATTCAAATGTTATAATATCACATGATGAGTCTTTTGTCAAGTCCAAATTATATGCGAAGGAGAAAAACATGAAAAATAATTATGAAAATTTTCAAGCAACCGAGCAGTATCGCACGCTGTCTGCCGATCTGTCGAATATGCCGTTTTCATTTGTTTACGATGGTAGGAAATATCAAGGCTTTTCGCCCGAGCATTTTACGCTTATAAGCAAGGATACCATACGATCGGATGGGAAAGAAACGCAAACTTTTCGATTTTTGTTTTTACATACCCTTGAGGTCACGTTGATCCTTACGCACTATTTCTCCCATGGCATCACCGAGTGGACGGTATGGCTTGAAAACACTTCGGACAAGAGCAGCGGCGTGATCCAAGAGTTGAAAGCGGAGTTATCTTTTGAAGGCAAAAATCCTGTTTTGAAGGGTATTTTGGGAGATCACATCAACCAATATCGCCCGTATAGCATCGACCTGCACCAGGCACCGGCCGTGTTTTCGTCGGACTCGGGACGGGCGACGCACCACAATTTTCCTTACTTCAATTTGGAATACGGTGACGGAGGCGCGATGCTCGCCATTGGTTGGGCGGGAACGTGGAAGGCCTCCTTTTCATCGATCGGTGACATGACGACCTATACCGCATCCTCAGTCAACGGGTTGAAAACATATTTGAAGCCCGGTGAAAAAATACGGACCGCGCTTTTTGTACTCGCTCCGTATATGGTGCGAGATGAGCATTTTGCCACAAATTTCTGGCGTGATTGGTTTATCCGATATAATATGCCGAAGGCGGATGCGAGCGGCCGTTATCTTGAGCCTTTCTCCACCTGCTGTCTTTCCAATGATACGGGACTGCCAAATTCGGACGGAAGTATATCCGAGTGCCATACCACGTGGCGTCCTTCTTTGGAAAAAATGATTGCCGAAGACGCAAAGGTAGATTTCAGATGGTTTGACGCGGGATGGTATGTCTGCCCGGACGGTACAAGTGCCGAATCTTACGTGCCGGGACACGATTGGTGGGATACGGTCGGAACCTGGGAGCTGGATCCCCGCAAATGGCCCGATCAAACCTTTCTCGAGTCTACGGATTTTGCGCGGGAGCACGGCATGAAAACGCTGGTCTGGTTTGAACCTGAGCGCGTTACCGATCCCGAAAGTCTTGCCAAAAACTACGGCTACAACATAGACTGGGCAATTCGTGTAGATGGAGAAGCAACCATCTCCAACAATATCGGAGATCCCGCGTGCCGTAAGTGGACGACGGAGCGTATATGTAAGATGCTTCGCCGAAATAAGGTGGAGATGTATCGAGAGGATAACAACTGTAACGCATCAACGCTGTGGCAGCATCTTGACAGTCTGGAGGGTGAGAACCGATACGGTATCACAGAATCCAAGTTTATCATCGGTCATTATCAAATGTGGGATGACATTATCGCTTGTACGCTTTCTTATGGCGGTTGCGGATTCGTTGATTCCTGTGCAGGAGGCGGAGGAAGAAACGATCTCGAATCCATGCGCCGAGGCGTCCCGCTTCTTCGAAGCGACAGTGACAGGACGAGCACCGCACTTCGGCTTTCCATGACCACCTCTTTTAACAAATGGATCCCGTTCTGCGGAGCGAACACAAAAGAAAAGCTGTCACAGCTTGCGCCCACGGGCATCAGCGATCCTTACGTTTGGCGCGCGTCCTATCTTCCTGCGTTGAACGTGGATTCGCAGTTCGTATATGACGCAGAGCAAAATTTCGATATGCTCCGATTTGGACTCCGGGAATGGAAACGGGTAGCCCCGTATCTGCTCAAAGAGTTTTATACCCTGACACCATGGCACAAAGAGCAGGATACCGCCGATTTCACCGCCTTCTGCTACTATGATCCCGACCGAGAAGACGGTGTCATATTGGCGTTCCGTCAGGAAAATTGCGCAGGGGATCTGCTTGAAGTATCCCTGCCGTTTGCAAGTGGAGCCGACAGATATACCGTTACCGACGAGGACAGCCGTGAGGAAAGCGTAACCGACAGAGTCGTAACGCTTCGATTTGAAGCACCTCGCACTGCCAAGCTTTTATGGGTGAAGAAGATATGAGCATACCGACGAAACTGATCTTATCTCTGGCTGCGGCTCTCGGCGGAGGTATTACGAAAAAGTACTACACCGATCAAGAAACCACGAAGCTTTCGGGAGGTTTTTGGTTCAACGCTGTCAGTTGTTTGACCGCCGCCGTAGTTCTACTGTGTTGGGGAGGTTTTGGTTCTGCATCTGCATTTACAGTCCTACTCGGCGTTGTGTTTGGTGCCATTACAGCTCTTCAAGGAATCACGAATATTGCCGCTTTGCAAGTCGGACCGATGTCCTACACCTCGGTTATCATCTCTTTTTCCACACTGATATCCGCTCTGTCAGGCGTATTGTTTTTTGACGAGAGCTTAGGGTGGGCGCAGATCGTGGGAATTGTACTGATGCTGGTGAGCTTTATTCTTGCCGCCAAAAGTGACAGCGGTGAAAAAAAGGCAAATGTAAAATGGCTGTTTCTGTGTCTTATAGCCTTTGCCGCAACGGGCGGTATCGGCGTTATGCAGAAGGTGCACCAAAGCTCTGTATACCGCAATGAGCTAAACGCATTTTTGATCATCGCTTTTGTCTCATCGGCGGTCTTTTGCGCAAT
>JAZUQQ010000036.1:0-2102 GCA_045605765.1 Eubacteriales bacterium
ATGGTAGCCCTCAGAGAAAAAGCGAATGCTATGCCGGGCGAATTATCGGGCGGTCAGCAACAACGTATAGCGATTGCGAGAGCAATGGCTATGGATCCCCAAATCGTCCTTTTTGACGAGCCGACCTCTGCGCTTGATCCTACTATGGTTGGAGAAGTGCTTGCCGCTATCCGTACCTTTGCGGATAAGGGGGTCACAATGCTCATTGTAACTCACGAAATGGAATTTGCGCGTGAGGTGGCAAGCCGTGTTCTCTATATGGATGAGAACGGCATTTATGAGGACGGAACGCCTGAAGAAATTTTTGATAATCCGCAGAAGCCCAAAACGAAAGCCTTTATCGGTAAGCTAAAGACTTTGCGCTACGAAATTACTTCCAAGAATTTCGATTTTCTTCAGCTATATACTCAGATTTCACTGTTTTGCCAGAAATACCGTATCACACCGAAGTCAAGCCATTCTATGCAGCTCTGTACGGAGGAAGCCGTGTTTTATCTGTTAAACAATGACTTGGCATCCCGTATTGAATTGTCGCTTGAGTATAGCGATAAGGACGGTACCGTGACCCTTTCCTTGGATTACGACGCTCCGCCCGGTAATCCATTTGATGGTGAAGAAGATCTCGGATTGGTACTGTTACGTGCAAAGAGCAGTCAAATCGAATATACAAACGATGAAAAAGGAAATCACTTAAAATTAAATTTACAGACAGGAGAAAAATAAAATGAAAAAATTATCTATCGTTCTTTCAATGTTACTCGTGCTCTCGTTGCTTCTTTCGGCATGCGGAAAAAACAACACGGATCCCATTACAAAATGGGAAGATCTCGACGAAAAAACACTTGCGGGATTTGGTTTTGCAATCTCTGAAACTGAGTTTGCTGATATGATGAACAGTGCTCTCAATATTACGCTTGAGAGTGCGGTTATCGTTCCGACTCCTGCGGAAATGGCTCTTTTGATTCAAAACGGTCAGGCAGATGCGGGCGTAACGCACGTTTACAACGCTAAGTATATTTGTTCGCGCAACGATGATCTTGACTATATCGTTGGCGGTCCTATGGCAGCTTCGATGGTATTTAACAACGGTAGCGGTTTGAAGGCAGAGATCGATCAGGCAATCGCAACGCTGAAAGAAAACGGTGTGATTGACAATCTCAAAGAGACTTGGCTCTCCGATGAGGCTATGAAATCGGATCCTCAGCCTGCAACGATTGAAACTATTCCCGGTGCGGAGACCATTAAGGTTGGTATCAGCGGCGTTCTTGCTCCTATGGACTATGCAACTGCGGACGGCAAGCCCGGTGGCTTCAACGTAGCTCTTATCGGTGAAATTTCAAAGCTGATCGGAAAGAATATTGAGTTCGTTAATATTGATCCCGATTCCAAATTCCTCGCTCTCTCCAGTGGAACGATCGATCTGTTTTTCTGGAATTTCTATAATTCGTTCATCACCGAGGATTACGAAGTTTCCGAGCCGTATTTGGAAGATAACGGCGCACTCATAATCAAAAAGGCAGCCGATTGATAGCCAACAACCAAAATAAAAACAAGATAATTTATATAATGTTGTCTGAATAGCAAAGTGATTTTGCTGAAGAGGAAAGGTAAAAAAATAATCGGCACTATGAAAAAGAATGTACTTATCATCAATCACGATGTTGATGAAGCCGAGTGTATCAAAAAACGACTTACTTCAACAGTTTCGGAGGTCATCTGTGTCACGACGATGGAGGATGCTCTGAAATACTTTATTAAAATAGAATTTTGCCTCGTAATCCTCGACGCGCATATGTCGGCTGCCGACGATCACCAGTTTTTGAAGGCAATGAGAAACGCAAGGACGATGCCTATCTTGGTACTGTCCTCGCAAAGCGACCACGAGCACCGCATTCATGCTCTCAACGCAGGGGCGCTTATAGGGGAAAGCCATATACGACGGACGAATGCTTGGCACAGGCACATTCATTGATGCGACTCAGTGAGAATATGCATTCGGATGGCAATCAATTCTACATATTGGTTTGCGGCAGCGATCTTATAATAGATCCCGCAAAGCGGCAGGTATTTCTCAAGGGTAAAGAATTGGTGTTTACCAAAAA
>JAZUQQ010000037.1:0-1880 GCA_045605765.1 Eubacteriales bacterium
GCGTAGTAGGTTACGTTCTCGGCGGTCATAAAGTTCGCGCCGTCGGTGAGCTTTTCTCCTTTACCGTCCGCAAGCGTGAACCAGCCGACAAAGGTATATCCCGTGCGTTCAATGACCTCGGGGAGAGAAAGTGCTTCGCCAAAGGTCTGCGTTGCTTCGGTCTGATTATAACCAAAGTCGAAGGTTACCTTGTAGATATTGGGGGTATATACTGCATAAATGTCTACATTTTCGGTTTCGTTGCCAACCACTAAAGGACTGCCCTGATCATAGTTCATTTCTTCACCAAGTGTCCAAGAGGTCAGCGTGTATCCCGTTTTTAACAGATCGGGTAATGTAGGTATCACGCCCGAAGGGACTGTTACCGTATGCTTCCACTCGCCGTCCGCAAAGAATCGGAAGGTTACGTCGTGATTGTTTGCGCCAACGGTAAACGTACCGTAGTAATTTTTGTCACCGAGCTTTTCCTTAATAAAGTCGGTGGAAACCGTGGGGGCGTGTACGAGATGTCCTTCATCGTTGTACCACTCTGACGGGGCAGTACTGCCGAAATAGTTGTATCCGTTTTCCTCGGTGGGCTGTTCGGTTTTAGGCAGGTGAGTTTCATATATACCGTCAACCACCAGATTTCCATAATATTCGAGATAGCTTATATCAAAGAAATCGGTGTACCACGAATACCAAAGCCATCTGTCCTCGCCGTACCCCATATAGTCGGACATATTCATTTTACAGGTGTTGCCCTCTATCGTGCAGAACAGAAGCTCTACCGAGCGAGTGCTGTAATCCAAAGAAGGAGCATAATCCGTGTATATCGCGCCCATTGCGTTCTCGGCGTAATTTTTACGGATTTCGGTATTGCTTACTGTTACGTTCGTTGCGCCGTTGAGATATATCGCACCGCCGAGTCCCCGCTCACTGCATAATCCGAGATTGCCGGATGCACTCTCGGTTTCGGGAATTGCTTTGTTTTCGCTTATATAGCAATCCTCAATATTCGCGTTTGATATAAGAACTCCGATTCCTCCGCCAAACGATGCCTTGTTTCCGATGATCTTGCAATTGCGAACGGTAAGAGAGGAGCCATCGTCACATCCGATTGCACCGCCGCACAGCTTATCCGCCCAAAATCTTTCGCCGCCGTAATAATAATTCGCGTCGTTCTTCTCGAAAACGCATCCCTCAAAGGTTGCAACGGTATTCTTTACGAACACCGCGCCGCCGCCGACCGCATTCTGAACAAAGCCTGATTTGTTTTCCTTAAAGCTGCAATCCTTAACATTCAGCATAACGTTTTTGTCGGCTGCCTCTACGTAGACCGCACCGCCGCCATACAACGATGCGTTGGAGGAAAAGCTGCACCCCTCCAAATTAAGCTCTAACTTATACGGCACGTTGTCGCCATGCTCCGCTTCAAGCGAGGGAGTCAGCGTGTAATCTCCATAAAATGCGCGGATCGCGGGGCCGTACGTATGCATATAATTTTTGAATTCGCAGTTTTTGAAGCTTGCGCTTGCATTGCCTTTGCATTGTATAGCATACTGATTTTTTAACGGATACGGAGATAATTCCTCGCCTTGGCTATCATAGGAAAGCTGCCAGTCCTCATCCGTCAGCGTGCTTGTGTCAAGCCCTTCGTCAAAGACGATACCCTCAAATACAAACGACGAGCTTTTGCCGCCGATCTTCGTACCGTTCAGTATGAAGCTTGCGCCCGTAAACACGGCGTTACCATCCGTCTTTCCGCTTTTTATCGTAATGTTCTTATCAATGGTAATTCTTTCAACCGTATTAACAGCGCCGGTAGAGTTAAGGTTAAAATCAATATCACCGACGAGAATGGTATCGCCGTCCTTTGCGCTATTCAATGCTTTTTCAAA
>JAZUQQ010000038.1:0-1960 GCA_045605765.1 Eubacteriales bacterium
CAAAATGGGTTGCGTAAAAAAATCGTTTTAATGGTAAAAACGGCGGCTACGAAAGATTTTGATGCCGCTCTTTCTCTAACAGAGGAATACAGAATACAACTTAGGCAGGAACGTGCGAATGCCGAAGAAGCTATCTGTATCGCAAAACAACTTCTATGCGGCGTAACCGAGGAAAATACCCATTTCTTAAAACGAAAAGAAGTGTCTGACTATTTGGATATTTCTATGGACACCTTGAGAAATTGGGAAATGAACGGCTTGCTTACCGTTAAACGCAAGCAGAACGGATACAGAGTTTATACCGACGAAGATATTAAACAGCTCAAAATCATTCGTTCCTTGCGGTGTGCAGGCTACTCATTAGAAGCCATTTTAAGAATGCTACAAAAAATATCCAAAAACCCCGATACAGATATTCGTAAAGCCTTAAATACGCCCAAAACAGATGCGGAGATCATAACCGTTTGCGATAAGCTGATTGTATCTTTGCAAAATGCGGAGAAAAACGCAGAAGCTATGATAGAAATGCTTGAAAATATGAAGATACGATTTTCTTAACCCTCCATTATAACACCAACCTTTTGTTTTTTGTTATAATACCATAGCAACAACAAAAGGAGGGCAAATATAATGGATCAAGCACAAAATCATTGGAAAAGAAAAACGATACTTTTCCTTATCAGTCAATGTATTACGTTATTCGGCTCGATGATCGTACAAATGTCGATCATTTGGTACGTAACCTTAAAAACCTCAAGCGGCGGTTGGGTAGCCGCATTTACGATATGCTCGTATCTGCCGCAATTCTTAATTTCCTTTTTCGCGGGTGTGTGGGCAGACAGATACAGTCGCAAAAAGCTGATCATTCTTGCAGACGGAGTCATCACGGTCGCTACCCTTGTTATGTTTTTGGTTATGCCTATGATTTCTTTGGATTCCATATTGCTGAGTACATTGCTTGCAGTGTCGATGATCCGTTCCGTTGGAGCAGGCATTCAGACGCCTGCCGTGAATGCGGTGATACCTCAACTTGTACCCGAAGAATACCTGATGAAATATAACGGTCTTAACGCAACCGTGCAATCGGTCGTTCAGTTTGCGGCTCCTGCCGTGGCAGGTGCGGTGTTATCGATAGGCACGTTCCGTGCTACGCTTTTTATTGATATACTGACAGCACTCGTAGGTATTGGCTTATTATCCTGCGTGCTGTTACCCAAACAAGAGGCGTCAAATGAAAATGTGTCGGTTTTTTCCGAGATAAAAGCAGGGATTCGTTATTCGTTTTCAGATAAGCTTATCGGGAAAATACTGATCGTCTACGGACTGTACATACTGTTATGTGTGCCTGCGGGATTTATGGCGGCATTGCTGGTTAGCCGAGTGTATGGCGATGTTTATTGGTACTTGACCGCCGTTGAGCTTGTCGGCTTTGCAGGAATGGCTTTAGGCGGCGTGTTAATGGGCGTTTGGGGCGGCTTTAAGAGCAGAATCAAAACCTTTGCCCTTGGGCTTTTCATACTCAGCTTTATGACAATTGGCATGGGTATTTCGCCATACTTCATTCTTTACCTTGTGCTGATGTTTGTATATAGCATTGCTCTTACTATGATACAGACCGCAACGACTACGATCATTCAGGAAAAGGCAGATGGCTCTATGCAAGGGCGTGTGTTCGGACTTATGGGAGCAATGTACTCGGGATTTCTTCCTGTTGGAATGGCGATCTTCGGTCCGCTTGCAGATATACTTCCATTGCAATGGATTATGGTGGGGTGCGGTATTGCTCTTGTTTTAGTTACTGTCTGCTTACAAGTAAAATCAAAATAAAACTTGAAGAACAACAATTTTTATTTTGACGGAAATGTAAGAAAATAGATATATGAAACTATGAAAAATATGGAGTTTATTTTATGCCCCATCTGCAAAAATAAAACGCGCCTAAAAATGCGGGAAGATACAG
>JAZUQQ010000039.1:0-5068 GCA_045605765.1 Eubacteriales bacterium
TTCAAGAGAGTCACGCTCCCCGGCTGGACTCTTTCGACCGATGCACAGTTTACTCTCCCTTACGAAAAGCCCACACCCTTTGCGGATGACAAAGATATCTCCGATTGGGCAAAGGACAGTGTGTACTTTATGGCGGCAAACGGAATTATCAACGGTGTTGGTAACAACAAGTTTGCACCCAAGAACGTAACAACCGAAGAACAGGCAAACGGCTATGCAAATGCAACACGCGAGCAGGCACTCATTATAGCAGTTCGTATGGTTGAAAATCTGAAGAAATAAATCTTATGTCAAGGGGCGGCTCCCTCCGCCCCAGCCTTTATACAAGGAGGAATATATGATGAAAAAGCTGCTGGTAATTCTTTTAGCAGGTCTTATGACATTTTCTCTCGCCTCATGTGACCTTGACAGCATACTCTCGGAGGTCGAGAACCAAATAGAACAGCAGGAACAGCAGACAGAAGAAAATAATGATGAAACCATCAAAGAAAGCTTTGCCGATTCAAACACAGATAACGATGCAGAAACATCAGAAACATCAGGAACAGAGGACGAAGCATTAAGCGTTGCAGATTTCCTGAAAATATACGGCTTCGCCGAAGAAGATATAACGCCCAATCACTTTGTTTCCTTTGATGAGCTTGAAATGGACGGCAGCACCCCAGCAGGAAAGAGAGGCAGTACGGGTTATATCACAATAAACGTTGACAAAGACGCAACAACCGAAGAGGACTTCAACGCTTGGTTTGAAAAGCTATATGCAAAGATGATTTCTCTTTCCGATGACGGCAAGCTTTACAAAGATGCCGGAAAAAAGACCGAGGCAACCTCGCTTGCTGACCTTCAGAGCGAGGCTTGGTGGGCAGTTCTCCCGGGAAGCAGCTGTATGTTCAAGACAGAGCTTGCAAACGGTTCGGCAACCCTGCATCTTGCTTACAGATATGATATAGATCTCGGTGTTTATAAGCTGAGTATTATGTATTGGAGTTAAAACTATTTTAAGGAGGATAACACTATGAAAAAGATATTAGCAGTACTTTTGGCTGGCTTGATGCTTCTTACCCTTGCCTCCTGTGGAGGAAGTCCTAATAAAAAGGCAATAGTCGGCACGTGGAAGCTTGTTGACACCGAAACCGAAACCGAATACGGTCTCGGAATACAGTTTACCGATGACGGCAAGGTTCGCTACGGACTTACCGAGGATATGTTCGGTGACGATGAAGACATTGACGAAGCCCTTGCGGGACTTGATATGCTGATGACTATCGAGTACGAAATCAAGAGCGATACCGAAATGGAGCTTACGGCAAAAGCACTTTTCGGTCTCGCAAGCGAAAGTGATACCGTTGAATACAAGCTCGACGGCGATACGCTTATTTTTGACGGTGTAACATACACACGGAATAAATAAGAAAGGAGACCACCATGGCTAAATTCTGTACCAACTGCGGCAAGGAAATCCCCGAGAGCATAGCTTTTTGTACCGAATGCGGAACAAAGGCATCCAAGCCTAAAGCAGCAACGGAACAGCCGGCAGAGGCAGTCGCAGAAAAAGCTCCCGAAGCGGTAATAGCGGTAAACACACAGCCTGCGGCACAGCAGACTGCTGCACCACAGCCACAGGCTACATATCAGGCACCCCCTCAGCAAGGCTATCAACAGCAACCGCCTCAGGCACCGCCCGCACAAAACTACGGACAGCCCCAATATCAGCAGCCTTATACTCCACCTCCCGCACAGCCTATAGCGCTAACGGCTGAATCGGTCAAGGGGACGAAATACGAGCCTATCTCGGCGTGGGGATTTATAGGAATAATGCTCCTTATGTGCATACCGGTTGTCGGACTTATCCTTACGATAGTCTGGGCGTGCGGCGGATGCCGTAAGATATGCAAGCGGTCACTTGCAAGAGCTGCCATAATTATGACGGTTATAGGTATTGTTATAGGCATCATTTTCGCACTTGTAGGCGGAGCACTCATAAATTCTCTGCTTGACAAGGCAGGAATTGAAACAAACGGCGAAGGCATTTTCAGCGGACTGTCGCTTGGCAGTAACGAAGATGAAAACGAAAAAGAAAAGTCGGGCGGTCTTTTGGGACTTTTCGGCGGATCTGAGGACACAGAAAGCTCTGATTACAGCGAGCTGGGACAGCTTGGCGAGGCACTCGGTGCTCTCGAAGCACTTGCAGGGCTTACGGGCGGCGAATCCGGCGACCTTAGCGGTCTTTTTGGAAATATTGAGGATATAAATGCCCAAGCCGAGGCGAAAAATAACGGCTGGCCCAAGGCTCTTCGCAAATATCCCGGTGGCACACAGGCGGCTGTTGCCTCCTACCGCACAGAAATAAGCGACACCTCCGAGGAGGAAATGCTCTCTTGGATAAACGGACTTAAATCCGACGGCTACAAGTACACCGATTTTTACGGTTTCGGAATGAGCGAGGAGGATATGCTCTCGTCAGGTGGCTGGTGGGGCACCAACGGCACCTACTATATAAGCGTTTCCTGTTATGACGGAACGGTTACAGTAGATCACCTCACAGAGCTTCCCGATTACAACTTTTAATTAAATTCATAAGGAGGATTTACAATGTATAACTCAAAGGATTTACCGGTTTTATTACTTGACAACAGTAGTATGCTTTCGGTTATCAACGAAGGCGAATTTAAGTGCTACAATATTTCGTTTGAAGAAGCAGGACATATTCTCGACGTACACGAATCGTCCGATCTTCTAAAGTGCTTTTCAAATCCGGAGATAGAGTCTATTATTTTCGATTACATAGGAATTAAGAGCAAGGATATTGAATACAAGAAGATACGCAATATGCGCCCCGGACAGAATGCAATTGTATTCAAGCTTTACGTAACTCCTTCGGAAACACAGCCCATCATCCACGCTGATGACGGAGTTGAAGCAAAGAAGATCCAGAATGTGTACGCTTACTGTCAGTACCTTGTGAGACTGTCATAAAGCAAAAACAAATTTTCAACCCCACTGAAAGCGAGGTTACGTAAATGAAAAAGTTAATTGCAATACTGCTCGGCGTTATAATGGTTTTTTCGCTGGTTTCCTGCTTTGAAGACACGGAAAAGCCATCGGGCGGCGAGGAAATAAATAAACAAATTGAAGATCAGGAAGAGACTCCCGATAACAACCGGGATGAACAGAATGACGAGTCGCTCAATGAAACAAACGAAATCCCCGTTTCTTCTACCAAAACCCTTGCATACTTTGAGAAATACCTCTCCGGCGGCGAATACACAATGGAAATGAAAACCACCGTTCAGGGTATTGAGGTAATATCAAAAAACGCATTTAAGGACGATATGATGTATTCCGAAAGCGATATGGACGGAATGAAAAGCGTTATGGTAATGCGTGACGGCTATCAGTACATCATTGAAAACAGTTCAAAAATGGTGCTTAAAACGCAGGTGGCTGATAACGGAGCCGTAATGGATATGTTCGCAGACGAAGCCGCAAATTATGAAACGGCAGTAGCATCGGGCGAAACGGAATATAACGGCAAATCCTACGATTACGAGGAATTTACCGTAGAGGGCGAAACAGTTCAGTATCTCTTTGACGGTGACGAGCTGAAATTTATTAAGGCTACCGTAGAGGGTGAAGAAGGTGTTGTTGAAATCCTCTCCCTTGAAAAAGGTGCAGACGCAAAGCTCTTTGAAATCCCCGAAGATTATCAGATGATAGCATATTAAAGGAGGTTTTGAGATATGAAGAAATTACTTTCGATCATATTGGCACTTGCGATGTGCCTGTCGATGTTCGCCTTTACTGCATCGGCAGAAACAAGCAATAACCTGCTTGTCAATCCAAGCTTTGAAGATGGAATGAATGGCTGGGTATCTCCTGACGGAAAATGGAGTACTGTTGAAAGCGAAAGCGGATATGAACCTCGTGACGGGAGCTATTTTGCATGGCCTTCCGAGGCATATCAGGAAAATACATACATTTATCAGGATGTTTCTCTTAACGGCAGAAACGCAGGCGAAAGTATTATATTTTCTTTAATGGTTTGTAACTACGATCAATCTCCGCACGATATGGGAAAGGTTGAATTGCAGTTTTTAGATGCAAGTGGAAATCAGATTAAGACCTATTCACAGGAACAGCGTAACCCCGACTGGCATAATCAGGTTATCATAGCCACCATTCCTGCCGGTGCGGTTACTGCAAGAGTTGTTTTGTGGGCTATATGGTATGTCGGCGGTGACGTAGATGCTTATTACGATATGGCATCTGTTGTGGCAACAACCGAAAAATATAACATGGTTTACATTACCGAAAAAGACGGTAAAGAAGATGCAAAAGCAGGTGATATTCTCACTCTTACAGCTGATAACGGTGTAAGTCAGAATCCTCTCGATTATGAATGGTCAAGTTCATATAATGAGGCGGCAACCGTTGATGCTAATGGTATCGTGACAATGATTACGGACGGCAGCGATGGTTTTGCGATTTATGCAAAGGATAAGAAAACAGGCGTTGTAGGTGTTTATTGGATAAACTCTGAAAACGAAAACTTAAAGCCTGCAAGCGGAAGTGCTTGGGCAAGTGCTGAACTTGCAAAGGCTGATGCACTTGGTCTTATTCCTGAAAGCTTAGTAGATGCAGACCTTACACAGTCAATCACAAGAGCAGAGTTTGCAGCTATCTCCGTAAAGGCTTATGAAGCACTTTCGGGAACAGCAGCACTTCCGAATACTGTAAATCCGTTTACGGATACATCCGATATTGAAGTGTTAAAAGCATATAATCTTGGGATTACAACAGGTGTATCGGCAACCACCTTTGAACCAAACACACTCTTAAACCGTGAACAAGCTGCAACAATGCTCACAAGAACATTCAAGAGAGCAACAATGAACGGCTGGACAATTCAGAATGATGCACAGTTTGCATTGACATACGATAAGCCTTCAGCTTTTGCCGATGATAAAGATATATCCGATTGGGCAAAAGACAGCGTGTACTTTATGGCGGCGAACAACATCATAAACGGCGTTGGTGACAACAAGTTCGCACCTAAAAATATTACATC
>JAZUQQ010000040.1:0-22372 GCA_045605765.1 Eubacteriales bacterium
TGTAATTCATCTGGTATTATAAAATACTCCTTATTTGACTATTTTCATATATCCAAATTTATTGTATAATAATTCTAATAAAAAGTCAATGAGAAAAATCCCTATGTGGAAAAATAATAGTTAAGGAATGAGAGGAAAGCAATTATGAAAAACGTAACGACGAAAAAACTTGTAATGACGGCGCTAATGATGGCGTTGACGATGGTAGCGACGATGTTTATTAGAATTCCGCTTCCGTTAGGCTACGTGAACTTAGGCGACGTGTTCGTTTTATTGTCCGTCTTTGTTTTGGGGCCTGTTTACGGAACGATCGCAGCTGGAGTTGGTTCAGGGCTGGCGGATTTGTTTGGATACATTACATACGCGCCGGGAACGCTTATCATCAAGTCGGCGATGGCATTTGTTGCTTGGCTGATTTACAAGCTTTTATCAAAGGCAACCGGTAAGGAAATGCTTGGGGAAATCGTTGGTGGTATCGTAGGAGCGCTGGTTATGGCGACGGGGTATTTCTTCTATGAAATCATGTTCTTTACAACGGCAGGCGTTGCGATTGTAAACGCGCCTTGGAACCTTTTGCAAGGCGGTGTCGGCGTGGCATTATCCGTAATTATTATCAGAGTGTTAAAGGCTACGAAGGCGTTAGAAAAATTGAATTTAGATTAATAAATACTGAAGATTCATAGAAAAAATCCCGATTGTTTAACAATAACAGTCGGGATTTCTATTTGTAAGTTTGTATAATGTTTTCGGCAATTTCTCTACGTGTAACACATCTGTCCATAGCTTGTTTTTCAATATATCGATGTGCGTCGGCTTCGGTCATTCCAAGCGAATTTATAAGTGCCCATTTTGCGCGGTTTATAAGTTTAATTTCTTCCATTTTTTCTTGGAGCGAAAGAGTTTTTGTTTCCATATTTCTCAGTCGCTCTCTCGTTGCTTTAAGCCAATCCAAAGCTTGCGATATCGTTTGAGAGGGGACAGGCTTGTGAAGAGCGAAAACGCCGTAATCACGAACCTTTTCGTAGATACTCGTATACATATCGTTGCGTACGAATAAAAGAACGACAGAGGTTTTGTTGCTTGAAACGTCTATTGCAAGTTTAACTCCATAATCGTCAGGCAATGGAGCGTTAATAATTATGATATCATAAACGCGTTCGGTAACGTTGCGTTGTGCTTCATTTACGCTTTTAGCAAAAGTAATCGGCGTATAAGTAGCTCCTGGTAACAGTTTTACGATATTATCGTTAAACGAATTTGAAGCCGAAACGATGAGAACGCTATATACATGTTCTTCAAATGGCATCGTTTGATTCCTCCCAAATTAGATTTATTTTTCTGCATTGCAATAGGCCGAAATAATTAGGGGAGAAAGATATTTTTTAATAAATTTACTGTTTTTTGCTATTTCAGACGCTTGCTTCAAAGAAGTTGGTAACGTCTTAAATTTTTGGAGCATTGTTTCAGGTGCTGTATAAAGGTTGATATTGGCGGGCTTTGGTAATACTGATTTTTTCTTGATGCCGTCAATAGCCGCATAAATCATCAAAGCAAAAGCAAGATACGGATTCGCAGCGGGATCGGGAGAGCGAAGCTCTGCACGTTTGAATTCACCTACGGCCGCTGGAATGCGAATTAGTTGAGAGCGGTTTTGTTCAGACCAAGAAATATAAGCGGGCGCTTTATTGTTGCCTAATCTTTCGTAAGATTGTTCGGTCGGATTTAAAAATAAAGTCATGTCTGCGATGTGTTTAAGTATTCCGGAGATGGACTGTGGAAGCACGTCGGAACCGTTGCTGTCTTTTACGGAAAAGTTAATATGAAATCCATTACCCGGCTCGTCTTTTAAAGGTTTTGGAGAAAAATTGGCAGAAACTCCGTTTCTATTCACAACTGCTTTTACCACAGAACAAAACGTCATGGCGTTATCAGCCGCCTCTAACGGAGAATCGTATTTAAAGTCAATTTCGTTTTGTCCCGGACCTTCTTCATGGTGTGAACTTTCAGGATAAATATTCATTTGCTCCAAAGTTAAGCAAATTTCACGTCGAATATTTTCGCCCTTATCTTCAGGAGCGATGTCCATATATCCAGCATTGTCATAGGTTACGGTTGACGGATATCCGTCTTCATTTAATTTGAAAAGATAAAATTCCATTTCAGGTCCAAACTTAAAAGAAAGACCTGCGTTTTCAGCTTCACGAATAGCGTTTTTTAGAATAGAGCGTGTATCACCCTCAAAAGGCTTTCCGTCGGGATAGGTAATATCGCAATACATACGTACAACTTTGCCGTGTTCGGGACGCCAAGGCAAAATGACGAGAGTAGAAGGATCAGGGTGAAGAAACAAATCGGAATGTGTTTCGTCACCGAAACCATTTATTGCTGATGCGTCTATTGCAATTCCATATTCAAAAGCGC
Source organism: Eubacteriales bacterium (assembly GCA_045605765.1). Lineage (GTDB taxonomy): Bacteria > Bacillota > Clostridia > Oscillospirales > CAG-272 > SIG672. The sequence continues at coordinate 2,422 of JAZUQQ010000040.1, forward strand.
GCTGTAATTCTTTTTCCATGATGGAAATGTTTTTTTGCTTACCGAAAACGTCGCAAAAAGCAAGACGTATAAACTTAACGTCTTCTTCTTTCACAAACTGTAATACTTCTTGTTTTGAATATTTCATATTGCACCTACCTATTTTTAATTCATAACGTACATTTGTTTATATGGATTTTTACTGTCGGGAGTAATAATGGTAAAAGGGGCGTTTAACACGTCTTCTAAATCGAAGCCGAACAAGCTGCAAAATTCCGAGATGTAATTGATGAATTCCGCAAGTTGTTCTTTTGTCGCAGGAACGGCATGAACGTTTTTAGGAAATCGGATATTTTTGCAATCCGAACGGAGAAGCATTGTTCCGCCGTGCATACCTGTACAGGGAAAGTTGCCTACAATATCTTTATCGGAATTTAAGCCTAACGCAATAATTACGCCACCGGCTTGATATTCGCCTAAAAAACTACCCGTCGAACCGCCGATAACAATAACGGGAATCTTATCATTATATGCTTTCATATGAATTCCAGCACGATATCCGGCATTTCCTTTGATGAAGATTTTTCCGCCACGCATAGCGTAGCCGGCGGCATCGCCAATGTTCCCGTGTATTACGATTTTGCCTTCGTTCATTGTGTCGCCAACAGCGTCTTGCGCATTACCGTTTACAACGATTTCGGCACCGTTAAGATATGCACCAAGCGCATTTCCCGGTGTTCCGTTTATCGTGATAAATTTGGAACTTAAACCGGCAGCAATAAAGCGTTGTCCGAGACAATCGTTAATAACGCAGTCGTTTTCGCCTTGTCTTACAATATCGTTTAGTGCGTCAAAATTAAGATCTTTTGCACTTAATAATAACATTATACCATACCTCCAAGTTTTTTTCTACGATTTTCAACATCAAAAACGGATAAAGTGGGTGAAATTTTTAATAATTGCGTATTAACGGAATCAAGAGGTGTTTTCTCGCGAATGAAAGACGTGTAAATACCAGCTCTTGCAATTTCGCCGATAAGCATAAATCCGACGAGACAACCATCTTTTATAAACAATCTTTTGATGGATTTATCTGTTTTTTCTTCATACATCTCACCTGTATAGCTCCCGGCGGTGAGAGCATGAAGTCCAAAGAAGCCGATAGCGTTCATAGGAATGCCATAGTCGTAAATAGTGGACCCGCCTGCCATATTGATTCCCGCACAATTACCCTGCATAACTGCATTCGGCCAGATAGCAAGGATGCGGTTTGCTTTTATCGAGGCGTCGTAACCTTGCGCACAGTCCCCGATAGCATAAACGTTTTCCAAAGACGTTTTCATTGCGGTATCAACGATAATACCGCGATCGGTATTGCAACCGACGTCTTTTACAAGCGCAATATTTGGGCGAACTCCAACAGCAAGAACAAGCACGTCGAATTCTATTGTTTTCCCACTGCTCATTGTTGCAACGTTCCCATCAAATGCGTTTGCACTGTCACCAAGCATAAAAGAAATACCGTTTTCTTCTAATTTTTTTTGCATAAATAATGCACATTCATCGTCGAGAATACTTGAAAGGACACGTGTAGCAAGGTCGCAAACGATGATAGAAGAAACTCTGCCTGAAAGCCCTTCCGCACATTTTAATCCAATAAGTCCTGCACCGACAATCAAAACACGGGAAGATGGCAAAATAGCGTTTTCGAGAGCAAGTGCATCTTCTTCCGTCATAAAACTGAATTTGTTTTTTACTGTTTCAAGCCCTTTAAAAGGAGGAACAAAAGGAGATGAACCCGTCGCAATGCAAAGTTTGTCATATTTGATTTTTTCTTTTCCTACGGCTACAATTTTGTTATCGGGATCGATTTTATCTGCTTTGCCGTACACGATCTCACAATTATTTTCTTTGTAAAAAGAGTCGGGGCGGTATTGCATTTTTTTAAAATCGGTTTTACCTTGGAGATAGTAGGAAATAAGAGGACGACAATATACAGGCTTATTTTCACCTGAAATTAATATAATTTTACCGGTTTTATCAATACTGCGGATTCCTTCGATACAGCCAACGGAAGCAACGCCACCGCCAATAATAACGTAATTTTTCATATCAATTTCTCTCCTCGTAAACAATGGCTTTATTAGGACAACCTTTTACACAAGCAGGTGTGCCACAGGAATTATTAATGCACAGTTCGCATTTTTGAACGGCATGGTCATTTGACGCGGAAACTGCACCGTAAGGGCAAACTAGGATACAGGTAAAACAACCGATACATTTGTTTTGGTCGATTGTAACAACTCCGTTGGTTTTCGTCAATGCGCCGGAAATACAGCTTTTAATACAAATGGGATCTTCACAGTGCCTACAAGATACTGCATACGTAATTTTATTATCTTCTTCTACGTGGATTTTGGGCTTAATTTCTTTGTTTTTTAAAGCCTTAACCATATTTTTCTCGCCAGAATTGGCAAAAGCACAGTTATATTCACAAAGGTGACAGCCTAAACACCATTCTTCATTAACGTAAATTCTTTTCATTCTCCTGCGTGTGAGATGCCGAGTATCTCAAGCTCCTTTTCAGTTATTCCGATGCCACGAAGCATCAATCGGTTGCCGCGTAAAGTTTCGATAGAGTTAATACCCATACCGCCCATCAATTCTTTGATTTCGTGTTTCCAAGCGGTCATAAGGTTTATGAGTCGCTTGCTACCTATTTCAGGATTTAAACGCTTTACAAGCTCAGGATTTTGCGTTGCGATACCCCAATTACATTTACCTGTTTGACAAGTTCTGCAAAGGTGGCAGCCAAGTGCAAGAAGGGCAGCGGTGGCAACGTAGCAAGCGTCTGCACCGAGGGCAATTGCTTTTACGACGTCAGAGGCAGAGCGGATACTTCCCCCGACAACAAGTGAAACGTTGTTTCGTATTCCTTCGTCACGTAATCGTTTATCACAGGCGGCAAGTGCAAGCTCGATAGGAATACCTACGTTATCGCGGATACGAGTAGGGGCTGCACCCGTGCCGCCGCGGAATCCGTCGATTGCGATGATATCCGCACCGCTTCGTGCAATACCGCTTGCAATAGCGGCAATATTATGTACGGCAGCCACTTTTACGATAACGGGTTTTTTATAATTCGTCGCTTCCTTTAAGGAGAAAACGAGTTGTCTTAAATCTTCTATTGAGTAAATATCGTGATGTGGAGCAGGGGAAATAGCGTCGCTACCTTCGGGAATCATACGCGTTCTTGAAACGTCTCCGACAATTTTGGTCCCGGGCAAATGCCCGCCTATACCTGGTTTTGCACCTTGTCCCATTTTAATTTCAATTGCAGCACCTGCGTTTAGGTATTTTTCATGTACACCAAAACGTCCTGATGCTACCTGAACAATGGTGTTTTCGCCGTAAACGTAGAAGTCTTCGTGCAGACCGCCTTCACCCGTATTGTAGCATATTCCTAATTCTTGAGCCGCAAGGGCAAGGCTTTTGTGCGCGTTGTAACTGATAGAACCATAGCTCATGGCAGAAAACATGACGGGCATTGAAAGCTCAATTTGAGGGGAAAGATTATTTTTTATGTTGCCGTCGGCGTCTCGTTCGATTTTAGAAGGTTTTTTCCCGAGAAACACTTTTGTTTCCATCGGTTCACGCAGTGGATCGATAGAGGGATTCGTGACCTGCGATGCGTTGATTAAAATCTTATCCCAATAAACGGGAAACGGATTTGGGTTTCCCATCGACGAGAGAAGAACACCGCCGCTGTTTGCTTGTTTATATATTTCTTTGATTGTAGCGTCCGACCAGTTTGCATTTTCTCTCAAACGGCAATCGTTTTTTACAATTTTTAACGCTTTTGTGGGACAGAGAGATACGCAACGTTGACAGTTAACGCATTTGGATTCGTCTGCAAGCATTATTTTGTTTTCTTCGTCATAGGAATGCACTTCATTGGAGCATTGTCGCTCACAAACTCTGCAACCGATACAACGGTTTTGATTTCTTATAACTTCAAATTCGGGATTTATATATGCAACACTCATTAGAATTTACCTTCCTTTACTTTTACAATGACGGGTTCGCCCCCTGCCGGAGCATAAATATGCATTGCGTTGGGTTCCATTTTTCTTATTGCGGCTTCTTCGCTTGCAATAAATACTTTGTCTTCATATTCGCCAACGACCATAGAACGGAGTTTCAATCGGTCATTAAGAGCCATAAGTCCACCGTTGAAACCCAAAACAATGGAGAAAGGCCCTGTTACAAGTAGGCTGGAAAATACCGTTCTTAAATAAGTTAGCTTTTCCTTCTCTTTCTCAGATTTTCCTTTTATAGTGTCCCAGAACGGCGCGGCAATTACGGATGCAGTTTCTTCAAGAGTCAATCCTTGGCGACGGATAAGATAATCTGCTATATACGTAATTACTTCTGTGTCTGTTTGCAACGTACATTTATAACCGAACATTTCTATAAATCTGCGGTTAGCGTCATATGAGGAAATTTCTCCGTTGTGGACAATTGAATAATCAAGCAATGCAAAAGGGTGCGCACCTCCCCACCAACCGGGTGTATTTGTGGGATATCTACCGTGCGCAGTCCAAGAATATGCCTCATATTCTTCAAGACGGTAAAATCTTCCAACGTCTTCAGGGAAACCGACAGCTTTGAATACTCCCATGTTTTTACCGCAAGAGAAAACGTAGGCACCTTTGATTTCCGTATTAATTCTCGTAACAATGCGCATGACGTATTCTTTTTCGTCTAATTGCATAGAGGCAAGAACAGAAGCGAGTGGGGAGACGAAATATCTCCATATAAGCGGTTCGTCCGTGATCTCGGGAATTTTTCGTGTGGGAATATTTTCCGCGCGGACTACTTCAAAACTGTCTTTGAGAAATCTTTCACATTCTTCACGGCAACATTGATTATTATAGAATAAATGCAGTGCATACTGTTCCTTATATTCAGGATAAATGCCGTATGCGGCAAAACCACCGCCGAGACCGTTGCTACGATCATGCATGGGTTTCATGCTTTCTATAATTTTCTCGCCGGTCATTTTATTTCCTTCCTTGGAAATAACAGCGGCGATAGCACAACCTGAGGGGATTCTGATTTGACCTTCTTTTTGCATAATAATACCTCTAAACGGAAAAATAAATAGAAAAAGGCGTTCACCGAAGGACTAACCTTCAATGAACGCCTTTGCTCATCTTTACACAACATTTTACTCAAATGAAAAAGATTTGTCAACTATAATAAATAAAAAAATCAAAAAATTTTTTTTAAAAAATGATAAAAAAATTGTTGACAAATCAGTTTTGAAAGAATATAATTATGGCATAAAAAGGAAAGGCAATGGCGTCTTTGAGAAAATTTTCTCATAGGCGTTTTTCTTTTTTATCGTTATAAAAAAACAAAAAGATATTATTTTGTAAGACAAAGGCAATGGCGTCTTTTAAGAAATTCTTGAAAGCGCCATTGTCTTATTTTTTATAAAGGAGTTAGAATTATGAACACAGTAACAGAAACATTTGGCAGCCTTGTATTTGACGACAGAGTAATGAAGGCGAATTTGTCCGCTAAAGTATATCAATCTCTTAAAAAGACGATAGACGAAGGGACGGAACTTGATCTTTCCGTAGCAAATGCAGTTGCCTCAGCAATGAAAGATTGGGCTGTAGCTAACGGAGCAACACATTTTACGCATTGGTTTCAGCCGCTCACGGGTATTACAGCCGAAAAACACGACAGTTTTATTACTCCTGCACCCGACGGCAGAGTGATTATGGAGTTTTCCGGTAAAGAACTTATAAAAGGTGAACCGGATGCGTCAAGTTTTCCTTCGGGCGGTATAAGAGCGACGTTTGAGGCGAGGGGTTATACCGCTTGGGATCCTACTTCTTATGCCTTTATTAAAGGCAAAACGCTTTGTATTCCTACGGCTTTTTGTTCGTATGGAGGCGAAGCGCTCGATAAAAAAACACCGCTTCTTCGTTCGATGGAAGCGCTTAATAAACAGGCTTTGCGTATTTTGAGACTTTTTGGGAATAACGACGTTAAATATGTTCGCACGTCGGTTGGTCCGGAACAGGAATATTTCCTTATCGACAAAGAAATGTTTGATAAGAGAAAAGATCTCGTATTTACTGGAAGAACGCTTTTTGGGGCAAAAGCACCGAAAGGGCAGGAAATGGAAGACCATTATTTTGGCGTAATCAAACCGAGAGTTGCGGCCTTTATGGCAGAACTTAATGAAGAACTTTGGAAACTCGGTATTCTTGCAAAAACCGAACATAACGAAGTGGCGCCCGCTCAGCACGAACTTGCTCCGATTTATACAACGACGAATATTGCTACCGACCACAACCAACTTACTATGGAAATTATGCAAAAGGTTGCACTTAAACACGGTCTTGTATGCGTACTCCACGAAAAGCCGTTTGCAGGAGTAAACGGTAGCGGGAAGCATAATAACTGGTCAATGGCAACGGATACAGGAGTGAATTTGCTTTCTCCGGGCGAAACGCCTTATGAAAACGCACAGTTCTTGATTTTTCTTTGCGCAGTAATCAAAGCGGTTGATAATTATCAAGATTTACTCCGTATCTCTGTGGCAACGGCAGGGAACGACCATCGTTTGGGGGCAAACGAGGCGCCTCCCGCAGTGGTTTCTATTTTCCTTGGGGACGAACTTGCTGCAATTTTGGAAGCAATTGAAAGCGATAAGCCTTATGCGGGAACAAAGAAAACGACGTTAAAACTCGGCGTTGACGTTCTTCCTAAATTTGCACGTGATACGACGGATAGAAACCGTACGTCTCCGTTTGCGTTTACAGGTAATAAGTTTGAATTCCGCATGCTCGGTTCTTCCAACAGTATTTCTTGTGCAAATATTATGCTCAACAGTGCAGTAGCGGAATCACTCAAGATTTATGCGGACAGATTGGAAGGGGTAGATAATTTCGAGCAGTCGCTTCACGATATGATAAAAAAGACAATAAAAGACCATAAGCGTATTCTGTTTAACGGCAACGGTTATGACGAAACGTGGATTGAAGAAGCGGAAAAGCGTGGGCTTATGAATTATCGTACCACGCCCGATTGTATGCCGCATCTTCTGGATAAAAAGAACGTGGAAATGCTGACGTCGCATAAGGTATTTACCGAAACCGAACTTAAATCCCGCTGTGAAATTATGCTTGATAACTACTGCAAAACGGTTGTTATCGAAGCGAATACTATGGTGGATATGGCGAGAAAACAGATATTGCCGGCTGTGGAAGCTTACGTGAAAGAAGTATCGAAAACAGCGGTGGCGAAGAAACAATTTGCTCCCGACGCGTCTTGTGAATATGAAAAGAAAACGGTCACGAAACTGTCGCTTCTCATGGAACAGATTTTGGATAAAACAGAAACGCTTGAAGACGAGATAATGAAACTTAAATTTATCTCCGACGTAAAACAAGAAAGCTATGCAATACGTGACAGTATTCTTCCGAAGATGGGCGAGCTTCGTGCCGTTGCCGATGAGGCGGAAACGCTTACGGCGGATAAATATTGGCCGTTCCCGACCTATGGCGAACTGCTTTTTGGGGTAAAATAAAAATATAATAAACAAAGACGTTTGAGAAAAGAGAAGTAATACAGGTGTCTGCGCACAGAGAGTATAGAAAGGTGAGAACTATACGGTAGGGTTTGTACGAATAACACTTTTCGAGTTGCAATCTGAAAAAGGAATTTTAGTAGGTGCGCCGTTCGGTCGTGCGTCAATCGACACAGCCTTGTTAGAGGTGAAAATGAAGAACAAATATAGGTGGCACCGCGAGTACAGCACTTGCCCTATAGGATGCTGAATTTACTAAATTAGAGGTATTTTATATGTGTTCCATTATGGGTTATTGCGGAAGCGGTGCCACTTATTCTACTTTTTTGGACGGTTTTTCCAAAACGGTTTCTCGTGGACCTGACGATACGAAGGTTGTCGATACAGGTAAAGGTTTGCTTGGGTTTCACAGACTTGCAATTATGGGACTCACTCCCGAGGGTATGCAGCCGTTTGAAATGGGCGGAAACTACGCAGTATGCAACGGCGAAATTTATGGGTTCGAGAGTTTGAAAGAAGGGCTTATTAAAAAAGGCTATTCCTTTAAAAGCGAATCGGATTGTGAAATAATCCTTCCGTTATACCGTGAATACGGAGTAGAAGCGTTCAAAATGTTAGACGCTGAGTTTGCGTGTATTATTTATGACGGCAAAAGTAAAGAATATATTGCCGCCCGAGATCCGATAGGTATTAGACCTCTCTATTACGGTTATGACGATAAAAAAGTAATTATATTTGCGAGTGAGCCAAAGAATCTTGTCGGTTTGGTTGACAAAATTATGCCGTTTCCGCCAGGACATTATTATAAAGGCGGTAAATTCGTATGTTATAACGACGTTACCAAAGTTGATAAATACTGTTATGACGACTTGGAAACTGTTTGCAAAAACATCAAAGAGAAACTTATTTCAGGCGTTGAAAAACGGCTTGTCGCCGATGCAAAGGTAGGATTTTTATTATCGGGAGGGTTGGATTCTTCTCTTGTTTGCGCTATTGCACAGAGAAAGAGTAAAGAGCCTATTAAAACGTTTGCGATTGGTATGAGTGAAGATGCCATAGATTTGAAATATGCCAAGCAAGTAGCGGATTATATCGGTAGCGAGCATACGGAGGTTATTATCACAAAACAAGAGGTTGTACAAGCGTTAGAAGATGTTGTTTATCTACTCGGTACTTACGACATAACGACGATTAGAGCAAGCATGGGTATGTATTTGCTTTGTAAAGCTATTCACGAGAAAACGGATATAAGAGTGCTTTTAACGGGGGAGATATCGGATGAACTTTTCGGATATAAATACACGGACTTTGCTCCGAGTTCAGAAGAATTTCAAAAAGAATCAGTGAAGAGAATAAAAGAGTTGCATATGTACGACGTATTGCGTGCTGATAGGTGCATTTCCGTAAACTCGTTGGAAGCGAGAGTGCCGTTCGGGGATTTGGATTTTGTCAAATACGTTATGGCGATCGATCCTGAAAAGAAAATGAACAAATACGGCAAAGGTAAATATCTATTAAGACACGCGTTTGAAGGGGAGTATTTACCCCACGATATTTTGTATCGTGAAAAAGCTGCTTTTTCCGATGCGGTAGGACATTCCATGGTGGATTACTTGAAAGAATTTGCGAACGGTTATTATTCCGACCGTGATTTTAAAGAAAAAGTAAAAAAATATAAGCACGCAACGCCTTTTACCAAAGAATCACTTTTATATAGGGAAATATTTGAAAAATATTATCCAAATCAAAGCCATATGATAGTGGATTTTTGGATGCCGAATAAAGCATGGAACGGCTGTAACGTTAACGATCCATCTGCAAGAGTTTTATCAAACTATGGTGCAAGCGGTCAGTAAAATATAAAAAAGCACTTTCAATACAAAAAAGTTGGAAGTGCTTAAATTTATTTTAGAAAAATACAATCAATGCGATTGACATTTGCTTATGAAAGTAATATAATAGAAAAGTAAAAAAGGCAAAGGAGTCTTTTGGTTAATATTTGACCGATTTGTTTCTTTTTTATTCGCGCAGGTAGCGAAAATTAAATAAAAGATAAAGGCAATGGCGTCTTTAATGTGTGAAACATTAGAGTATCATTGCCTTTTTTTGTTGCTCTATACATATAAAAAATTAATTTTTGGAGGATTCTACTATGAAAAAAATAAACCAACTTTATGAGGGAAAAGCGAAAAAAGTTTTTACAACTGAGGATAAGGACGTATTAATCGTATCCTATAAAGATTCGGCAACCGCTTTTAACGGCGAAAAGAAAGGGATAATTGCAGGTAAGGGAGAAATCAACAACCGAATGAGCAATTATCTTTTTCAAGTATTAGAAAAAAAAGGGGTTCCCACGCATTACGTCAAGGAATTGAGCGGGCGAGAAACCGCTGTGAAAAGAGTAGAAATTATTCCTCTTGAAGTCATAGTAAGAAACATTGCTGCAGGTAGTTTTTCAAAACGTTTAGGCGTGGCGGAAGGAACTATTTTGGCTGAACCCACTATTGAGTTTTCTTACAAGAATGACGCATTAGGGGATCCTTTTATTAACGATTCCTATGCAAAAGCATTAGGATTGGCAACGGAACAGGAAATTGAAACGATTAAAAAGTATGCATTCAAAGTCAACGAGGTTCTTAAAAGCATGTTTTTAAATGCAAATCTTAAACTTATTGATTTTAAGATAGAGTTTGGTAGATTCCATGGTGATATCATTCTTGCGGATGAAATTTCCCCCGATACTTGCAGACTTTGGGACGTGAACACGAACGAGAAATTGGACAAGGACCGTTTCCGTAGAGACTTGGGGAACGTAGAAGAAGCATATCAAGAAGTATTTAGAAGAATTTTTGGAAAGAAATAACAATAAGGAGTGATTATGTCAAATTGTGCAATAGTCGGAATTAATTGGGGTGACGAGGGGAAAGGAAGAATGGTCGATTTGTTGACCGAAAAATATGATATTGTTGTTAGATTTCAAGGTGGTGGCAATGCGGGACATACCGTAATAAACGAATATGGTAAATTTGCTCTTCATTTGTTGCCATCGGGGATTTTCAGACAAGGCGTAGTCAACGTTTTAGGAAATGGCGTTGCGCTCGATCCAGAAAATTTATGGAAAGAAATAGAAGAAACGACGAAAAAAGGTGTTATAATTACTTCGGGAAATTTGAAAATTAGCGATAGAGCGTCACTATTGTTGCCTTGGCATAGAGATATGGATGCTTTAGAGGAAGAACGTTTAGCTAATAAAAAATACGGTTCAACCAAGCAAGGAATTGCGCCGTTTTATTCGGATAAATATCAAAAAAAGACAATTATGGCGGGTGAACTCTTTTATTCAAACGAGTTAAGAGAACACTTGAAAGATTTACTTGAATGGAAAAATTTAACATTGACAAAGGTATATAACGCTCGACCTTATACGATGAGAATAATTGATGAATGGCTTGAAAGATACTGTGAAAGGATAAAGCCTTATATATGCGATACTGGTAAATATCTTAAAACAGCACAAAGGGAAGGAAAAAATATTTTATTTGAAGCACAACTTGGTGCGCTGCGAGATCTTGATTACGGTATTTATCCCTATACGACATCTTCGAATACAACTGCGGCTTATGTATCGATTGGATCAGGTCTGCCATCGACAAAAATTAACGATATAGTTGGTGTGGTAAAAGCGTATTCAACTTGCGTAGGAGAAGGTCCATTTGTTGCGGAAATATTTGACAAAGAAGCTGAGGCATTGAGAAATGCAGGAGTGGAGTTTGGTGCAAAAACGGGGAGAGCTAGAAGGGTTGGCGCAATTGATTTGGTTGCAACACGTTACGGGGTGGATGTCCAATCCGCGACAGAAATCGCGCTAACGAAATTGGATGTTTTGAGTTATCTTGATAAAATTCCTGTTTGCACCAAGTATATAATAAACGGAAAAGAAACAGATGAGTTTCCTTTCCCTGCGATGTTGAAATATGCAAAACCCAAAATAGAATACGTTGACGGATGGAAGTGCGATATTTCTTCTATTAAAAAATGGGAAGATTTACCGAAAGAAGCAAAAAATTATATTCTTATAATAGAGAAGGCAATTCGTTGTCCTATAACCTATATTTCAGTAGGACCAGAAAGAAACAGTATAATTATCAGAAAATAAAACAGGAAGGCAAAGGAGTTTTCTTACAATGACAAATATTTACGAATCACCATTATCAAGCAGATACGCATCAGAGTATATGAAGGAGTTGTTTTCTTCAGATACGCGATATAAAACTTGGCGTAAACTTTGGGTTGCCCTTGCAAAAGCAGAAAAAGAATTGGGTATACCGATTACCGATGAACAAATAAAAGAAATGCAAAATCATATTGACGATATTGATTATGAGTGTGTAAGCGAAAGAGAAAAGGAAGTTCGCCACGACGTGATGGCGCACGTCTATGCGTTTGGAAAAGTAGCACCGAGTGCAGCGGGTATTATTCATTTAGGTGCAACGAGCTGCTTTGTTACTGATAACGCCGATCTTATACTTTACCGTGATGCACTTACTTATATTCGAGGCGAACTTTTAAAAGTAATTGCTAATCTTTGTGATTTTGCCGAAAAGTATAAAGAAGTTCCAACGCTTGGTTATACGCATTATCAACCAGCTCAACTTGTAACGGTTGGGAAGAGAGCAACTCTTTGGTTACAGGATTTTGTATCGGATATTGAAGAAATAGATTTTGTGTTGAGAAATATCAAATTTTTAGGTAGTCGAGGAACTACGGGAACAGAAGCAAGTTTCGTTGATTTGTTTAATGGTGATACGATAAAAATTGATGAGATGAATAAGAAAATTAGTAATGCATTTGGCTTTACTGAGTGCTTTGATGTGTGTGGTCAAACTTATCCAAGAAAGGTTGATAGCAGAATATTAAATTGTTTGTCGTCTATTGCACAAAGCGCGTATCGTATGGCTAATGATATAAGACTTTTGCAACATGATAGACAAATTGAAGAACCCTTTGAGAAAAACCAAATCGGCTCATCGGCAATGGCATATAAGCGAAATCCTATGAGAAGCGAACGAATTTGTTCCCTTTCAAGATATTTGATAACGGACGCATTGAATGCGCATATTACGGCATCTACCCAGTGGTTAGAGAGAACGCTTGACGATTCCGCAAACCGTCGTTTAGCTTTACCTGAAGGCTTTTTATGTGCTGACGCAATTTTAAGACTATGCCACAACGTTACAGACGGAATTAGAGTTAATGAAAAAATTATTGAAAAAGTCGTAAAAGAATATATTCCGTTTATTGCAACCGAAAATCTCATGATGGAAGCGGTGAAACGTGGAGGTGATAGACAAAAAATTCACGAAATTATCCGCAAGTGTTCAATGGAGGCAACGACAAGAATGAAAGAAGGGGCGGAGTGTGATTTGCTTTCTAGACTTGCTAAAGAACAAGAAATCGGAATAGTAGAAAATGAACTTAAAGCATTGCTGAACCCCCAATTATATATCGGTAGATGTGTAGAGCAGGTTGAAGAATATATTAAAACAATCAAGCCTATATTGTATGGACTTGAAAGGAGTAAAGTGGAGATTGACTTATAAGGAGAAAAATCCGTGGTAAATCAAAAAGTTTTAATTTTAAATTTTGGTGGGCAATACGATGAACTTATCGCAAGACGGGTGCGGGAGTGTAACGTTTATTCGGAAGTTAAACCGCATACGGTAAGCATTCAAGCAATCAAAGAGTTTAATCCCATCGGAATCATTTTTACAGGTGGACCGCAGAGCGTGTATAAAGAAAACTCACCGCATCCCGAGGAAGAGATTTTCCGATTAGGAATTCCGATTTTAGGTATTTGTTACGGCTGTCAGCTTTTAGCGCATCATCTTGGTGGCAAAGTGGTGGAAGCGCAAAGCGATTCTTCTCGTGAATATGGTAAAACACTCACTTATTTTGACACGACGTGTTCCATATTCCAAGGCGTAAAAGAACGCAGTATAACGTGGATGAGCCATGGTGATTATATGGCGGAAGTGCCTCAAGGTTTTGTTCTTGTTGCAAAATCCGATAAATGTCCTAACGTTGCTATCGCCGATGAAAAGAGAAAACTTTACGGCGTGCAGTTCCATCCCGAAGTAAACCATACCGAATACGGAAAAGCGATTATTAAGAATTTTCTTTACAAGGTTTGCGGTGCGGTCGGCGATTGGAATATGGAAAGTTATGCTCGTATTGCCATAGAGAATATTCGGAAAAAAGTCGGCAAGGATGAAGTCTTGCTTGCACTTTCGGGTGGTGTAGATTCGTCTGTTTGTGCGGCGCTTTTTGCCGAAGCGATTGGAAAACAATTAACGTGCGTGTTTGTTGATCACGGTTTGCTTCGTAAAAATGAAAGCGACGAAGTTGAAGAAGCGTTTAAGAAATGGGATATCAACCTAATCAGGGTGAATGCGGAAGAAAAATTTTTGACAGCACTCAAAGGCGTAACCGAGCCTGAAAGAAAACGCAAAATAATCGGCGAACAATTTATAAGAGTTTTTGAAGAAGAAGGAAAGAAAATCGGAAGCGTGGATTATTTGGCGCAGGGTACTATTTATCCTGATGTAATAGAATCGGGCAAGGGAGAGGCAGAAACAATAAAAAGCCACCATAACGTAGGTGGACTTCCGGACTTTGTGGATTTTAAGGAAATAATAGAACCGTTAAAAATGCTCTTTAAAGACGAAGTGCGTGCGCTCGGGCGAGAGCTTGGTCTTCCCGAATATTTGGTAGAGCGTCAACCGTTCCCAGGGCCAGGTCTTGGAATACGGATTATTGGAGAGATAACCAAAGAAAAGCTTGAACTATTGCGAGAGGCAGATTATATTTTCAGAGACGAAGTGGCGAAAGCAGGTATTGAAAAAAGCATGAATCAATATTTTGCTGCACTTACGAATATGCGTTCGGTCGGCGTTATGGGTGATGGTAGAAGTTATGATTATGCAATAGCTCTACGCTCGGTAACGACGGACGATTTTATGACGGCAGATTGGACGCGAATACCATACGATGTTCTTGATAAGGTGTCGAGCAGGATTGTCAATGAAGTAAAAGGAGTAAATAGAGTACTCTATGACATTACTTCAAAACCGCCTGCAACGGTGGAATTTGAGTAAAGGAAAAGGTGTATTATGACGAAGTATATATTTGTTACTGGAGGCGTTGTCTCTGGACTGGGAAAAGGTATAACGGCAGCGTCGCTTGGCAGGCTTTTGAAGGCAAGAGGCTTAAAGGTTGCTGCTCAAAAGTTAGACCCTTATATCAACGTTGATCCTGGTACGATGAGCCCCTATCAACACGGTGAGGTATACGTTACCGAAGACGGAGCGGAAACCGATTTGGACTTAGGACATTATGAGCGTTTTATAGACGAGGATTTGAATAAATACTCAAATTTGACTACGGGTAAGGTGTATTGGAACGTTTTGAATAAAGAGCGTCGTGGCGAATATTTAGGCTCTACCGTTCAGGTTATACCACACGTTACGAATGAAATAAAGGAATTCGTTTACCGTGTCGGAAAACAAACGGATGCCGACATTGTTATAACTGAAATCGGAGGAACGATAGGCGATATAGAAAGTCAGCCTTTTTTGGAAGCGGTAAGACAAATATCTTTGGAGGTCGGAAGAGAAAACAGCTTGTTTATTCACGTTACGCTTGTTCCGTACATAAAAGGTTCCGACGAACACAAATCAAAACCTACGCAGCACTCTGTCAAGGAATTACAGGGTATGGGTATAAATCCAAATATTATAGTGCTTCGTGCAGACGAGCCACTCGAAAAAGAAATATTTAAAAAAATATCGCTTTTTTGTAACGTCAAACCGGATTGTGTTATCGAAAATTTAACTTTGTCTAATCTCTACGAAGCACCGCTCATGCTTGAAAATTCTAATTTTTCAAGCGTGGTGTGCAGAGAATTAGGACTTGAAACGAAAGAACCTGATTTGACGGAGTGGACAAACCTGATTGAAAGAATTAAGAACAGGTCGAAAACCGTGACGATTGCGCTTGTAGGGAAGTACGTAAGACTCCACGACGCTTATCTTTCGGTCGCCGAAGCGTTAAGACATGCAGGCTACGAATACGGTGCACGTATCAACATAAAATGGGTTGATTCGGAAACGTTAAATCAAGAAAGTGTAAAAGAAGAGCTTAGCGAAGCGGATGGGATTATCGTTCCCGGTGGTTTTGGCGGTCGTGGAATAGAAGGAATGATTACGGCTGTAAAATATGCAAGAGAAAACGCTATTCCGTTTTTCGGGATATGCTTAGGGATGCAGATTGCCGTAATCGAATATGCAAGAAACGTTCTCGGTATCTTAGACGCAAACTCGGGCGAATTTGACGAGCTTTGCAAGAATAAGGTGATAGATTTTATGCCCGGACAAAGCGACGATATAGATAAAGGCGGAACGTTAAGGCTCGGCAGTTATCCCTGCAAAATAAAGAACGGAACAACGATGGAAAGATGTTATGGTAAAAGAGAAATATCCGAACGCCATCGTCACCGTTATGAATTTAATAACGAATACAGAGAAGCGTTCGAAAAAGCAGGATTGAAACTTTCCGGAACGTCGCCGGATGAAAGATTGGTTGAAACGGTGGAAATAACAGTGCGTGCGTTTTACGTCGGCGTACAGTTCCATCCGGAGTTTAAGAGCAGACCGAATAACGCACATCCGTTATTCAAAGGCTTTATAAAAGCGGCAATAGATAAAAAGGAGAATAATGGATAATGAGTATACACGAAGAATGCGGAGTGTTCGGTATTATTTCCCCACAACCCGAAAATGTTGCGAATATTGCTTATTACGGACTTTATGCTCTTCAACACCGAGGACAAGAAAGCGCGGGAATCGTGGTCAACGACGACGGACTTTTTTATTCGCATAAAGATATAGGGCTTGTCAGCGAAGTATTTTCTAAAGAAAAGTTGGCTGCCTTTCCTATGGGGACAATGGCTGTGGGACACGTCAGATACGGTACCACGGGAGGAACAACGAGAAATAATTGTCAACCCATAGAAGTAAATCATCAAAAAGGGAAATTAGCACTTGCGCATAATGGGAATTTGAGCAACGCATTTGAACTTCGTGACGAATTAGAACTCTCGGGCGCAATATTTCATACTACGTCAGACACGGAAACGATTGCGTATATTGTAACCAAAGAGCGACTTAATGCGCCTTCTATCGAAACTGCCGTAAGTAGGGCAATGCAAAAATTGGAAGGAGCGTTTTCGCTCGTTTTAATGTCAGCGACAAAGCTTATTGCTGTGCGTGATCCGCACGGATTCAGACCGTTATGCTACGGAAAAACAGATGATGGAAGTTACGTTGTCGCGTCTGAAAGTTGCGCCTTATCTGCCGTAGGAGCAGAATTTATAAGGGATCTGCAACCGGGTGAAATGCTTGTGTTCAATAACGAGGGGATAAAATCGTTTACCGATTATTGTGATACGAAAGAGAAGAAAACCTGTATTTTTGAGCACATTTATTTTGCCCGTCCCGATTCTATAATCGACGGTGTTTCGGTGCAAAGCGCAAGAATAACGGCGGGTAAAATCCTTGCAAAAGAATACCCGGTAGATGCCGACGTGGTAATAGGCGTTCCGGATTCGGGACTTGACGCTGCACTCGGTTATTCACAGGAATCGGGTATACCATACGGAATAGGACTTATCAAGAATAAGTATATAGGCAGAACCTTTATATCGCCAGGGCAAAGTGACAGATTTGATAAAGTTCGGATAAAACTTTCGCCCGTAAATACGGCAGTAAAGGGGAAAAGGGTTATTTTGATTGACGATTCAATCGTTCGTGGAACGACGAGCGGCAGAATCGTAAAACTTCTGCGTGATGCAGGCGCAACCGAAATTCATATGCGTGTTTCCGCTCCGCCTTTTTTACATCCTTGCTATTACGGGACAGACATAGATTCCGAAGAACATCTTATTGCTTGTCATCATACGGTAGAGGCTATTGCCAAGATGATAGGCGTTGACAGTCTCGGCTATTTACCCAAAGAAAGTTTATCAAAACTTATCGGTGGCGAAAATTTCTGTTCGGCTTGTTTTGACGGTCAATATCCGACTGAAATACCGAAAAATACTGGTAAAAATCGTTTTGAACAGAAATTGTCAGAGAGAAAGAAGTAAGCGAGGTTAACATGAAAAGACCGTATGACAGAAAACTGATTTTAGAGGATGGCACGGAATACTACGGATATGCGTTCGGCGATGGGGAAGATAAAGTAACGGAGATAGTATTCAATACTTCGCTAGTTGGATATCAAGAGATTTTATCCGATCCGTCGTATACGTATCAAACGGTAGTGATGAGCTATCCGCTCATAGGGAATTACGGAATTAATTCTGATGATTTTGAAACGCAAACACCCACAATAGGTGGATTTGCGGTAAGAGAATATAATGATTTTCCGTCGAATTGGAGAAGTGAAAAAACACTTTCTGAAGTAATGAAAGAGTATAAAATCCCCGGTATTTACGGAATCGATACGAGAAAGCTCGTGCGCTCCATTCGAGATTACGGAAGCAGACGCTGTTTGCTTACAGGAATGGAAACGACTGCGGAAGATGGCGTAAAAATCATAAGCCGTACGCCGATTTTGACGGATGCGGTTGCAAAGGTGAGTAGAAAGAAAATAACGGAATATCCCGCAGACGGAGAAATAAAAATTGTTGCCATTGATTGCGGAATGAAACAAAATATAGTACGTTCCCTAAATAGGCGCGGCGTTTCGGTTACGGTCGTTCCTTTTGATACAAGCAGTGAAGCGATAGAGAGTTTGAAGCCTGACGGCATATTTATTTCCAACGGGCCCGGAGATCCAACGGATGCAGTTCCCGTAATCAACGCAATCAAAGATTTGAAGGGAAAATATCCGATTTTCGGCATCTGCTTAGGGCATCAGATTATATCGCTTGCATACGGTGCAAAAACGTATAAATTAAAATTCGGACACCGAGGTGGAAATCATCCAGTTAAAAACTTGGCAACGGGAAAGATAGAAATAACTTCGCAAAATCACTCTTATGCAGTCGAGGCGGGAAGTCTTAAAAATACGCCGCTTACGGTTACGCACGTAAACCTTTTAGACGGGACGATTGAAGGGATAGAATGCAAGAAAGATAAGATTTTCAGTGTTCAATATCATCCCGAAAGCGCCCCTGGACCACAGGACAGTAGCTATCTTTTCGATAAGTTTATCAATATCATCAAGGAGAACAAAAATGCCTAAAAGAAACGCCGTTAAAAAGATACTTGTCATTGGCTCGGGACCAATCATTATCGGTCAGGCAGCGGAATTCGATTATGCAGGCACGCAAGCCTGTCTTGCTCTTAAAGAAGAAGGATATGAAGTTATTCTTTGTAATTCCAACCCTGCAACGATAATGACAGATACGACAATTGCGGATAAGGTTTATATGGAGCCCTTAACGCTTGAATATATTGCAAAAATCGTAAGATACGAACGCCCTGACGCAATCTTGCCGGGGATAGGTGGTCAAACGGGTTTGAATTTGGCAATGCAACTTGAAAAGAAAGGCGTTCTTAAAGAGTGTAGATGTGAACTTTTAGGTACGAAAAGCGAAAGTATTGAAAGAGCGGAAGATAGAGAACTCTTTAAGAAACTCTGTGAGGATTTAGGAGAACCCGTTTTACCTTCCGAAATCGCTAACACGATAGAAGAAGGATTACAAATAGCAAAGCAAATCGGTTATCCCGTTGTTTTACGTCCTGCGTTTACGTTAGGCGGAACGGGCGGTGGTTTTGCTGATGATGAAGAGGAGTGCGCTGAAATTCTAAAAAACGCCCTTACGTTGTCTCCCGTGCATCAAGTGCTTGTTGAAAAGAGTATAAAAGGCTTTAAGGAAATAGAGTACGAGGTAATGCGTGACGCAAACGATACGGCGATTACCGTTTGTAACATGGAAAATCTCGATCCTGTCGGGATACATACGGGTGATTCTATTGTAGTTTGTCCGTCGCAAACGTTGACGAATAAAGAGTATCATATGTTGCGAGATAGCGCATTAAAAATTATAAGGGAACTTAAAATTGAAGGCGGTTGTAACGTTCAGTTTGCGCTTGATCCAAAATCTTTTCAGTATTATTTAATAGAAGTCAATCCCAGAGTATCCCGCTCGTCCGCACTTGCAAGCAAAGCAAGTGGATATCCTATTGCAAGAGTATCTGCAAAAGTTGCAGTCGGAATGCGTTTGGAAGAAATAACGCTTGCAAATACTTCGGCTGCGTTTGAACCCGCGCTCGACTACGTTGTCACTAAAATGCCGAG
>JAZUQQ010000041.1:0-2411 GCA_045605765.1 Eubacteriales bacterium
AGGAGAGGTGCTTGCCGCTATTCGTACCTTCGCGGATAAGGGCGTTACGATGCTTATTGTGACTCACGAAATGGAATTCGCACGTGAAGTGGCAAGTCGCGTTCTCTATATGGATGAAAACGGCATTTATGAGGACGGAACGCCCGAACAAATCTTTGATAATCCTCAAAAACCCAAAACGAAAGCATTTATCGGCAAACTAAAAACCTTGCGCTACGAAATTGCTTCCAAAAACTTCGATTTTCTTCAGTTATATACTCAGATTTCTCTATTTTGCCAGAAATACCGTATCACACCGAAGTCAAGCCATTCTATGCAACTCTGTACGGAGGAAGCCGTATTTTATCTGTTAAACAACGACTTGGCATCCCGTATTGAATTGTCGCTTGAGTATAGTGATAAGAACGGTACCGTGACGCTTTCCTTGGATTATGACGGTCCGCCCGGAAATCCATTTGATGGTGAAGAAGATCTCGGATTGATACTATTACGTGCAAAGAGCAGTCAAATCGTATATACAAACGATGAAAAAGGAAATCACTTAAAATTAAATTTACAGACAGGAGAAAAATAAAATGAAAAAATTATCTATCGTTCTTTCAATGTTACTCGTACTCTCGTTGCTTCTTTCGGCATGTGGAAAAAACAACAATGATCCAATTACGGAGTGGACAGATCTTGACGGTAAGAAGCTTGCCGGTTTCGGCTTCGCTATTTCGGAAAATGAATTTGCAACTATGATGAACAATGCTCTCGATATTAAATTAGAGGGAGCGGTTATCGTTCCCACACCTGCGGAAATGGCTCTATTAATTCAAAACGGTCAGGCAGATGCAGGTGTAACGCACGTTTACAACGCGAAGTACATTTGTGCACGTAACGACGATCTTGACTATATTGTTGGCGGCCCCATGGCGGCGTCGATGGTATTCGTTAACGGCAGTGGCTTGAAATCGGAAATCGATCAAGCGATTGCAACGCTGAAGGAGAATGGCACGATTGACAACCTTGTGGCGACTTGGCTTTCCGATGAAGCTATGAAATCGGATCCCCAGCCTGCAACGCTCGAAACTATCCCCGGTGTAGAAACCATTAAGGTAGGTATCAGCGGTGTTCTTGCTCCTATGGACTATGCTACCGCTGACGGAAAGCCCGGTGGATTCAACGTAGCACTCATTGGTGAAATCTCGAAGCTCCTCGGAAAGAATGTTGAATTCGTTAATATTGATCCTGAATCCAGATTCCTCGCTCTTTCAAGCGGAACGATAGATCTGTTTTTCTGGAATTTTTATAATTCGTTTATATCTGAGGATTATGAGATTTCCGCGCCGTATTTAGAAGATGATGGAGCGCTTATTATCAGAAAAATCTCTGATAAATAATCGGAAATAGTATAGCGACGATAAGTTTAGGGCGGTGACCTCAGTGGTCATCGCCCTAAATCTATGCAATTTGTTAAGCTTTATTTGCAAAAGCAAGCCAAGTGGCACCGTAGGAGTCAAGGAAGAATCGGCTGCCTCTTGTGTTTTCCACGTACTCGATTTTTACGTCATACCAACCACGAAGAGTGTCGCGTGCAGATTTGTGTGTGCCAATCGGTTCCACCCAGACTGATTCGCACTTGCATATATCTTCTTTGTCCAGAGGCATTGTATCCGGTAATACCGGCTCGGAAAAGGGCGGTGATGAGAAGGATACCTGCTCAACCGCATTGAAGCCAATCTTCCTTCCGTCGGAGAAGAGAAGCGTCTGATCTGTCGAGCTGACCAAAGCCCATCCGTGGCCGTCGATCCATACCGGACGTCCGTCAAAAATAGAAAGAGTGGATTTTGAAATTGGTCTGACGGAATCGTTATTAGTATCAAAGCTATCATCTCTGCCAAGGAGGTAGTCCACAGATACGTTATAGAAATCAGCGAGCTGAATGATGCGCTCGCAAGGGGGAATACGCTTTCCTGACTCCCATTCGCTCAGAGAGTTCTTAGTTATCGATAGCTTTTCGGCAACATCGGACGCCTTAAGTCCTTTTATCTGCCGTATTTCTTTGAGTCTGAGTTTCATTCGCTCACCTGCCTTTCATTTGAGTATGAGAATATTATACACTATTCTCCTCACATTGCCAATTCATTGAACGATATTCAAGCCAATTTGTTCGTCAGAGGAGCGATTGTTACTTTCAATCCTTTTCGTTTCGGATCTTTAGGAACAGTTTTGGCATAGGTGAGAGGGATGTTTGTAAACATACTTTGAATTTTTGAAAAAGTACCCAGCCAAAACGCTTTTCTCGTGGCTATTAAGTGAGGGGAGATTTTGTGTAGCACCCCACCAAAATGCGTTTTTAGTTACCTTTATATAGACGGGGAGATGAGAAATTTTTGAGTTAGGGTGGTCACTTGACGTTGAAAACTGCT
>JAZUQQ010000042.1:0-1678 GCA_045605765.1 Eubacteriales bacterium
CAAATTGATGGAGGTGATTCAAGTGATAGATATTTCTACTTGGATGCAAGATTTCTTGCAGACGTTAAACGAAGCATTTACAAACCGCGTATGGTTTGTGGGCTTACAGGGCAGCTACGGTCGCGGTGAAGCAACGAAAACGAGCGATATTGACATCGTCGTGATACTTGACGAGCTGTCCGCCTCGGATATTCAAACATATAATACAATGCTTGACACTTTGCCACACAGAGAGCTGATCTGCGGTTTTCTTTCGGGAAAGGACGAGCTTTTGCAGTGGGAGCCTTCCGATCTTTTTCAGTTTTATTATGATACAACGCCGATCAAAGGCAGCCTGGATGAATTGCTTACCGTTATTGACGACGCTGCTGTAGGCAGAGCTATCAAAATCGGCGCGTGCAATATCTATCACGGCTGCGTGCATAATATGCTGCACGAAAAGAGCGAGGACATTTTGCGTGGGCTGTATAAATCCGCCTCCTTCGTTGTGCAGGCGATCGTTTTCAGGCAGACCGGAAAATACGTCAAGCACCAAAAAGAATTGCTGTCACTTGCCGCTCCCGATGAGCAGGCGATCGTGAATACATTTATGAATTTGAAAAACGGTAATGCTGTTGAGTTTGGCGCAATGTCAGAAGTTTTGTTTGCATGGGCTAAAAAGCAGATAATCGAAGGAAATCGAAAATGAAGAAAATTATTGTAATCGGCTGCCCTGGTTCAGGAAAAACGACCTTTGCCGAGAAACTGAAAGACAAGATTGGGTTGCCGCTATTTTACCTCGATGCCATTTGGCACAAGCCCGACAGAACCCATATTTCAAGAGACGAATACGACGCGCGCCTCGCCGAGATTCTTGCACTGGATTCTTGGATTATAGACGGGAATTACAGCCGAACCATAGAAAGTCGGATTTCGGCGTGCGACACGATCTTTCTGTTCGATCTGCCCGTGGAGATCTGCCTCGATGGCGCGATCTCCCGTCTTGGCAAAGGACGTTACGATATGCCGTGGATTGATACCGAACTTAACCCAAATCTGAAAAGAGAGATCGAGAAATTTCCAAGCAAAAATCTTCCCACGATATACGCACTGATCGACAAATATAATGCCGGCAAAACGGTGATTGTTTTCAAGAGCAGAGAACAGGCGGATGCGTTCTTAAATGGAGAAATATTATGATTTTAGAAACAAACCGCCTCATTCTGCGCCCGTGGTGCGAGAGTGATGCAGAGGATTTATATACATACGCCAGCGACCCCGAGGTAGGCCCACCTGCCGGGTGGCCGCCCCACACGAGCGTGGAGAACAGCCGCGAGATCATTCTCACGGTTCTGTCCGCGCCCGAAACCTATGCCGTGTGTCTGAAAGAGAACGGCAAGCCAATTGGCAGTATCGGCTTTCACCGCAACGACCTTGCCGAAGCGGACGATGAATACGAGCTTGGCTATTGGATCGGCAAGCCGTTCTGGGGGCAGGGACTCATTCCCGAGGCCTCCCGCGAGATGCTCCGCTACGCATTCGAGGATCTCGGCATGAGCCGCATCTGGTGCGGCTATTACGATGGCAACGAGAAAAGCCGCCGCGTGCAGGAAAAGCTGGGATTTGTCTATCAGCGCAAAACAGAGGGGATAGAAGTGTCACTGCTCGGCGAGATCCGCACAGGGCACTCGAATCTTAT
>JAZUQQ010000043.1:0-1602 GCA_045605765.1 Eubacteriales bacterium
GGTGAATTATACTATCAAGTGCAACACTTTACAAAAAAAATGACAGTTCATATAAATCTATGTTATAATAAGTTTACCACAACAAAAATAACAAGGAGAAATATATGAACTGCTACCATCATTTTACCATAGAAGAACGAACTTGTCTACGAAAATACTATATGGAAGGACTAAGTTTTCGCAAAATTGCAAAACTTTTAGGGCGTAGCCCCAGCTCAATCTCGCGCGAGATTGCAAGAAACTATACAAGTAGATACGAATATAACACCTATTACCCACACACCGCCCATAAAAAATATTTGTTTAGACGTCGGTTTTGTCATCGTGGTATGTTTGGCAACGAACAAGTCGTTGAATATATCACGGAAAAACTACAAGCAACGTGGTCGCCAGAACAAATAGCAAATACACCCTGCGAATTAAAAATGCCTTGCCATAAAACGATATACCGTTGGTTATATGAAGGCTACGTAGCAAAAGGTAATCTCAAAGTATTGAGAAAGAAAGGAAAAACGCGTAAAAGACTTGGGAACGGCGGGCGATTTACCACTGGTAAATCTATACGAAAAAGAGATAAAAGCGTATATAAACGCAAGGAATTTGGGCATTGGGAAGCAGATACGGTAGTTTCAGGGCGAGGCAAAACAAGCGCTTGTTTTGCAACTCTTGCAGAGAGAAAAACTCGGTTTTACATAGCAATTAAAATACCAGACAGGAAAGGCAGTACGCTTGCAAAAGCGGTGATTGCTGCATTATCCCAACTGCCGAAAGGCGCAGTAAAAACAATTACTTGTGACCGTGGCTCGGAGTTTGCGAATTGGCGAGAAATAGAAAGCGCATTGAATTGCAAAATGTACTTTGCCGATCCGTATTGCGCTTGGCAAAAAGGGACGAACGAGAACTTAAACGGACTCTTGAGAGAATTCTATCCTAAGGGGCATAATCTTTCTCGCGTTTCCCCGAAAACGCTCGAAAAAAATCTGGCGTTAATTAACGCCAGACCGAAAAAGATATTAAATTTCCAAAAACCGCAAGATTTATTTGAACTTTTTCTCAAAAAGTGTTGCACTTAGTTTGACAAATCACCCAAAACTTTCCAAAATTTTCACGAAACTGACAAAATTTTCCTTTAAAATTATGATATGATTTTTCTTGCTGAAATTTTGCGTAAGGAGCAAGGATATAATGGCGCGAAAAATCGTAATTACGAGCGGTAAGGGGGGAGTAGGGAAAACGACTGTATCGGCGTATCTTGCGTCTTGTCTGGCAAGGAAAGGACAAAGAGTGCTACTTTGCGACGCCGACTTCGGGCTAAATAATATCGACGTCGTAACGGGCGTAGAGAATATGGTGACCTACGATTTGGTAGACGTTATCGAAGGGCGTTGTCGCGCGCGACAAGCGTTGATTGCGCACCCTGATTTCGCAACGCTATACGTGCTTACGAGCAGTCATTCCGCGCCCGAGCGGTACGTTTCTCCCCAAGCGGTCAAGGTGGTTTTGGACGGGCTTGCGCCCCTTTTTGATTTTATCCTCGTCGATTGCCCTGCGGGGATAGACGACGGCTTTCATAGGGCGGTAGCCATTGCCGACGAGGCGATT
>JAZUQQ010000044.1:0-80905 GCA_045605765.1 Eubacteriales bacterium
CAACACAAACACATACCACAACACTTTCCACAAGTCCAGCGATTTTCGATATAAAATTCAAAAAAGCACCGCATTTCTGCGACGCTTCGATTTGTTTGATATTAAATAATACAAAAGGCAGCATAGCCATCATAGACTATGTTGCCTTTCTTGTTATCCTATTCGGTTTTCGTTTTCTCCGTTAAAGACATCACGCTTTTGGACGGCGTTTTTTTATATACAAAAAGCCATTCGTGATTTTTTTAACCAAATTGCGCCAAAGCACTTGATTTTTGGAAAAAAATGTTGTATCATATGAAAAAGAAGATCAAATTTTTAACGCTACCTGCTTTTCGGTATCAAGCTACACATTCGAAAACGCAGAAAGGAACGGTAATATATGTCTAAATTTAAAAAAATCGGAGTATTAACGTCAGGCGGAGATGCTCCCGGAATGAACGCGGCGATCCGCGCAGTGACTCTTGCGGCAGAGACCAACGGAGTTGATGTTGTAGCCATATACGAAGGCTATCAAGGTCTTATGGAGGGCAATGTCCACGATATCTCGTCACGGGACGTTTCGAGCATTATCAGAACAGGAGGAACCTTTCTCCATTCGGCGCGCAGCCCCGAATTCATGCTTGAAGAAGGTATGCAAAAAGCAATCGCCACCTGTAAAAACCATGGCATCGACGGCATCGTCACCATCGGAGGTGACGGTACGTTCAGAGGCGCTACCGATCTGACCAAACGCGGTATCCCCTGTATAGGTATCCCCGGCACGATAGATAACGACGTAACTGCAAGCGATTCTACCATCGGTTACGATACCGCTCTTAAAACCACGGTAACCATGATAGACTGTCTGCGCGACACCTGCGAATCTCACGCAAGATGTAACGTGGTCGAGGTCATGGGCAGACACGCGGGCTACATCGCGCTCGAAAGCGCGGTCGCTACCGGCGCAGAGGCAGTCATAATCAAAGAGATCGAACACGACGAGGACGCTATAATAAAGCGCATCGCAGATCTCAAAGCCGAGGGCAAGCGTAGCTTTATAATCGTCGTTTCCGAAGGTCTTGGTAACTACGGCGAAACGCTTGCTCCCAAGATCGAAGAGGCGACCGGCGTTGAAACGAGATTTGCACGCTTTGCTCACGTTGTTCGCGGCGGAGTTCCCACCGTTGCCGACAGAGTTATGGCAACTCAGATGGGCGCAAAGGCAGTTGAGCTTCTGCTTGACGGTAAGAGCAACCTCATTGTCTGCAAGAGAAACGGCAAGATCGTTTCCGAGGACATTCAGTACGCTCTGACTGTTGACAGAATGTTCAAGGGAAAGCTTAAGGACGGAGATCTCGATGGCTTCACCGACGATCAGATCGAGTCTATGAAGGACCTCTGTACGATTCGCACGAAAGAGATACGCAGACTTTACGACCTCGTTGAAAAGGTTGCAAAATAAAAAAGTAAAACACGGAATTTTCCCATAAATTCCGTGTTTTTTGGTACAAATCCATAAAAGTGCGTAGTGCAGAGTTTCGAAAGCTTTGCTACGCAAGGCGAAAACAAATCAAAAATCAACGGTTGAATTATATCTTAGTAAAGTTTTTAAAAGAGTATGAGAAAAATTTTTGAAAAAAGTTTTCTCATTGAAAGTTTTTAGAAAGGTATGGAAAACCTTTTCTCAAAAGGTTTCCAAAATTAATATGCTTACTGTTCTTCATTCGGCGTCGCTTTTCGGAGCGGACGGATTTGTGGTCACGATAGAGTGCAGCGTATCCGATAAGATGCCGTTTTTCGAGATAGTCGGTCTGCCCGATAACGCCATAAAGGAATCAAAGGAAAGAATCCGCATTGCCGCAGAAAATTCGGGACTTTTCTTCCCCGACTCCGAGATAATAGTTAACCTAGCTCCTGCCGACATCAAGAAGGCGGGCTCAGCATTCGACCTTGCGATGCTAATCGGAATTTTCGCAGGCGCAGGAAAGATAAGCTGCGATTTCTCCAAAAAATGCTTCATCGGTGAGCTTTCGCTTTCCGGTGAAGTCCGACCCGTTCGCGGAATGCTCTGTATGTGCATAGCCGCGGCAAAGGCGGGACTGACCGAGTTCTATGTTGCCGAGGAGAACGCGGCAGAGGCATCGGTCGTCGAAGGAATAAGGGTTCACCCCGTAAAGAATGTGCGTGATCTTTATGAAGCACTTAACGGACAGATCGAGCTTCCGACTGTAGCATTCGATAAAAACACCTATTTCAGCGAAGTAATGCAGTCAAATCTCGATTTTTCGG
The DNA here is from genome assembly GCA_045605765.1 of Eubacteriales bacterium. Classification (GTDB taxonomy): domain Bacteria; phylum Bacillota; class Clostridia; order Oscillospirales; family CAG-272; genus SIG672. The sequence goes on from JAZUQQ010000044.1 coordinate 2,269, forward strand.
ACGTTCGCGGTCAGGAAAGAGTCAAACGTGCTATCGAGATCGCGGCGGCAGGCTCGCATAATATTTTAATGATAGGTCCTCCCGGAACGGGAAAAAGTATGCTCGCAAAACGTATTCCGACCGTTCTACCCGCTATGACCTTCAAGGAGGCTATCGAGACCACCAAGATACATTCAATTTCGGGGATTTTGCCGCCAAATGCATCACTCGTGACGACCCGTCCGTTCAGATCTCCGCACCACACTATGTCGGCGGCGTCTCTCGCGGGTGGCGGAAGTATCCCCGTACCCGGCGAGGTTTCGCTCGCACACAACGGAGTACTCTTTCTCGACGAGCTTCCCGAATTTAATAAGCAGGTCACCGAAACTCTCCGTCAACCGCTAGAAGACGGACAGATAACGATAACGAGAGCGCTAGGAAAGTTCACGTTCCAGAGTGACTTTATGCTCGTTTGCGCAATGAACCCCTGTCGTTGCGGGTATTACGGGCATCCCACGAGACAGTGTACCTGCAAAACGGAAGATATAAAAAAATACCTATCAAAGATAAGCGGTCCTCTACTCGACAGAATCGATATTCAGATAGAGGTTCCCTCCATCTCATTTGACGAGATATCAGATTCCACGCCCGCCGAAAGCTCGGAGAAGATACGTGAGAGAGTCAACGCGGCGCGTGAATTTTCACAAAAGCGTTTTAAGAAAAACGGAAAAGAAGTAAAAGCTAATGGAGGTCTTTCTGCCGCAGACGTCCGCACCTACTGCGTAACCGACGACGACGGACACGAGCTTCTAAAAGCTGCATTCACCTCGCTCGGACTGTCGGCAAGAGGTCATGACAGACTGCTCAGGGTCGCGCGCACGATCGCCGACCTTGAAGAGAGCGAAACGATAAAGGCTCATCATATAGCCGAGGCGATACAGCTTCGCTCGCTTGACAGAAAATACTTTTAAAATATGCGTCCTTGCGGTCAAAACAACGGCAGGGACGATTTTTTTGATTTTTTAAAAAAATTTTCAAAAAACTGTTGACAAAGCGAAAAGCTTGTGCTATAATCAAATTCGCCGTGTGAAACGGGCAAAGTCGCTGGTGTGGCTCAATGGCAGAGCAGCTGATTTGTAATCAGCAGGTTGATGGTTCGACTCCGTTCACCAGCTTTATAAGTCGCAACGCGGCTTGGAATTTAATACATTTGGGGGAATTCCCGAGCGGCCAAAGGGGGCAGACTGTAAATCTGTTGTGCATTCACTTCGGTGGTCCGAATCCACCTTCCCCCATTCAAAAAGCACTTGCGAAAGCAAGTGCTTTTTACATTCCCTTTGTCTCTTCATTGGATTTTTAACTTTATATGGTACTTTTCACGTTTTTTGATATATTCTTTTGCATTTCTACACTATTTATAGAAACTTTTTCGGTTTTTTACCCTAAATATCTATTGCAATTTGCGGCAAGGTGTGATATAATTACTTGATTTATTGTCCGCTGTTTTTCAGGAAGGAAACGCAAACGATATGTATAAAGAACTTAAAGGTAAAAAGCTTCTAATTCTCGCAGGAGGAGTCAATCTCATCACGCTTGTGCAGCGTGCGCGTAATCTCGGAGTATATACAATAGTCACAGACTATTATGACACAAACGACTCGCCCGCAAAGAAGTATGCCGATGAGAGCTGGCAGGTAAGCTGGAGCGACCTCGACGAACTCGAAAGACTTTGCCGCAAAAACAAGGTTGACGGTATTACGACAGGATACAGCGAGACACCCGTGGGTTGCTGTATAGAGTTGTGTAAACGCCTCGGGCTTCCCTGCTACTGCACGACCGAACAGTTGGATCTTACAAAGAACAAAGTGCTTTTTAAAAACCAGTGCAGAAAAAATCTGGTTCCCGTTGTCAACGAGTATTCTTCTCCCGAAGAAGTTACTCATTTTCCGGTAATAGTAAAGCCGACCGACCGTGCGGGATCTATCGGTGTATCGGTTGCAACGGACCCGGAAAGTCTCAAGGCAGCATACGACTACGCAATGCAAATGTCATATTGCAAAAACGTTATAATAGAAGATTTTATTTATAACGGTTCGAAATTTGACGTCACGTACGCCGTGTGCTCAGGCAACATCTCTCTACTTTCGACGTGCGACACCGTAAATGCCAAAGACAACGGTTTCGAGCGTGTGGTTCAAAGCGGTTGGCTGTTCCCTTCCAAATACAACTCGGAATTCTTGAAAAAAGCAGACACGCCCATAAGAAACATGATAAAAGATCTTGGAATATTCGATGGGTACATATTCTTTTCCGGCTTCGCCATAGAAAACGGAGATGATGTTGATTTTGTGTTTTTCGAAACCGGATTCCGTCTAAGCGGAGGCCACATGTACAACTATATGATCCGTCGCGGTGTGGTTAATTTGCTCGACATTTTTATTTCACACGCACTGACGGGCAATACACGTCTTGTTAAATTCGAAAAGGAAAAACAAAATAATCTCAAATACGCCGTTATAAACTATTACGCAACCTCCGGCACTATAACAAACATCTCGGGAGATGACAAGATACGTGCTTTGCCGGACTATACTTTCAGTACAAACCCGTCCGGAATCGGAAAGGTTTGTAACACCGACCATGCCATACTTTCTAAAATACATATGTTTCATTTCTGTAATGAATCTCCGGACACTCTGGCTGAAGACGTAGAATATGCCAACAGCGTATATTCTGTCACAGACGAAAACGGAAACGATATGGTTTATGACAGGATCGATCCCGAAATTATTAAGAATTGGTGGAACAGGAGCAAGTGAAATGAATTCTAAAATCGATTTTTTATATCTGAACGAACAGGATATGATAAAAGCAGGCGTTATGGATATGACCGCTTGTATAAGTGCTATGGAAGATATGTTCAAGCTTTTATACAAAGGTGACTATCGCATGGGCGGAGAGGACGCCAACGAGCACGGAATAAGAGTTTCTTTCCCAAAAGAAACGGACATAGAAGGAATGCCCACTCATGCGCCCGACTACCGTTTTATGGCTATGCCCGCTTATCTTGGTGGAAGATTCCACATGTTCGGCATAAAATCGTACGGCTCCCACCATACGAACAAGGAAAAAGGCTTGCCAAGGTCGATACTTATGATGTCCCTTATGGACGTTGATACCGGCGCTCCTATTGCTTACATGTCGGCCAATCTCCTGAGTGCCATGCGTACCGCAGCCACTGCCGGTGTCGGAACAAAGCATTTGAGCCCCAAAAATCCCAAAGTGCTCGGCATTATCGGACCGGGAGTTATGTCAACTAACACTCTCACGGCTATAATGGAAACTCAGCCGTCAATAGAAATTTTGAAGGTCAAGGGACGTGGAAAAAGCAGTCTTGACAAATTTATAAGCCACGCCAAAGAAACCTTCCCTTCCTTAAAGGAGATAATCCCTTGCGACACGATAGAGCAGACCTGCCGGGACAGCGACATAATTTACTACGGAACCACTAACGCCGCAAAGTTTGAAGACAATCCCAATATCGAAAAAGATTGGGTAAAAAAAGGTGCTTTGGTAATAAGCGCATCTTCCCTTTTAATAAGTACAGACTTTTTGGCGAGCGAGGACGTTAAAGTCGTAGCCGACAACTACAAAATGTACGAAGGCTGGGGACACGGACATCCGTACCCCACGCAAAAAACAGTATCAACGTTGCTCGGTATGGGATTTTATGACGCGGTATGCGCGGGAAAAATAAGCAAAAGCGACATTTTTGAACTGGGCGGCATACTCACGGGAGATCTATCCGGCAGAGAAAACGACGAACAGATCGTAGTTTACGCCGTTGGCGGTATGCCGATAGAGGATGTCGCGTGGGGATTTGATTGCTACAACAACGCACTTAAGCTTGGTATAGGAACAAAGCTTAACCTTTGGGAAACGCCGGAGCTTACAAAATAACAGTGCCTTAATTCAAGGAGTTTTTTATGTCAACTCAAAGAAAAAATACCTTTAACAAAGTCCTGAACTCCGGCGACCTTCTGGTAACCGCATTCGGGGCTATGATCGGTTGGGGGTGGGTAGTTTCATCCGGAGACTGGATACAAAGCGCGGGTGTTCTCGGTACGGTTATCGGATTTTTGCTCGGTGGACTTATGATTTATTTCGTAGGCCTCGTTTACGCCGAACTAACAACCGCTATGCCGCGATGCGGAGGAGAACACGTATTCAGTTATCGTGCGTTTGGTCCAATCGGATCTTTCATTTGCACGTGGGCAATCATTCTGAGTTACGTTGGCGTGGTCTGCTTTGAGGCTTGTTCTCTCCCCACGGTAATACAGTATATTTTTCCGAACTTTATGCAAGGATATTTGTATTCGGTCGCCGGCTTCGATATATACGCTACGTGGCTGATCGTCGCCGTTATATCCGCAATTGTCATAACCTATATCAACATAAAAGGTGTTAAAACTGCAGCGGTAGTCCAGACCATTCTGACCGTAATAATCGGAATGGCGGGAATAATCCTAGTAGTCGCTTCGGCAATAAACGGGTCGCCCGATAATTTCAGCGGACAGTTTCTCATCGGAGAGACGGCAGAAGTAAAGATAAAAAACATTTTATCGGTTGCCACGATTGCTCCCTTTTTCCTGTTTGGATTTGACGTTATACCTCAGGTTGCGGAGGAAATAAACGTTCCGCTAAAAAAAGTCGGGAAAATACTCGTATTTTCTATCGCTTTGGCAGTTTCCTTTTATGCACTCGTGGTGTTTGCTGTGGGATATGCAATGAATGTGTCCGATATTGCTACATCTCAGGCGCAGAGCGGACTAGTCTCCGCAGACGCTATGAGCAAGTTGTTTAGCAGCGAAATTATGTCAAAGATAATCATAATAGGCGGAATATGCGGCATAATTACGAGTTGGAATTCTTTTCTTATAGGCGGAAGCCGCGCCATATTCGCTATGGCGGAGGCCCATATGATCCCCGCACTTTTTGCAAAGCTCCACAAAAAGCATAAAACTCCAATAAGTGCGCTATTGTTCGTGGGCGTTTTTTCGGTTTTTGCTCCTTTTTGGGGAAGAGTTATGCTCGTTTGGATATCAAACGCCGCAAGCTTTGCTTGTTGCGTGGCATATTTTTTGATATCTATATCCTTCCTCGTTTTGAGAAAAAAAGAGCCCGAATTAGAGAGACCATATAAGATCAAGCATTACCGAATAGTTGGTATAATGTCCGCATTTTTGTGTAGCTTTATGGTTCTTATGTATTTGATTCCCGGAACAAGCTGCTCCCTCACCGTTCAGGAGTGGATAATTTCCCTGATCTGGGCAGTTTTCGGTATTACATTTGCAATATACAGCAAAATAAAATACAAAGATGATTTTTGTAGCCTTTGACGAACAAAACCCCGACAGACGTCGGGGTTTAATTTTATTTCTTTTTTATTTCGCGCTTACTTTTTATTCTGTTAATAATACGCTTTGCCGTCACAAGTACCATTCCGACGGCGATAGCAACCACGAGGTCAAAGACGACTGTCAAAACGAAGGTCAGAACGAGCACGATTATGTCGAACGCGCCCGAGGTCTTGCAGATATGCATGAACTCTCTCCACTCGCACATATTATATGCGACGATAAAGAGAATAGCGGCGATTATCGGCATCGGTATCCACGCCGCGAGCGGCATAAGGACTACGAGTACGAGAAGCAGAACGATCGCGTGGACGACGCCCGAAATCGGTGAGCGACCGCCGTTTTTCACATTCGCCGCCGTTCTTGCTATCGCGCCCGTCGCGGGAATTCCGCCGAAAATTCCCGAGCAGATATTTCCGACGCCCTGCGCTATAAGCTCGGTATTCGAGTTATGTTTATCGTTTATCATAGAGTCGGAAACGACACATGAAAGGAGCGATTCTATACCCGCCAGAATTGCTATGGTAAAGGCATTCGGCAGGAGAGTTATTATCATCTCGCCGTTTATCTGCGGAAGCGAAAATTTGGGAAGCGCACCGTTTATCTCGTATAGATCTCCTATCGTATTCACGGGAATACCCGAAAGCTTTACCGCCACGACACCAATCAGCACCGCAACCAGTGAGCCGGGAATCTTCTTATTTATATAAGGCCACACAATAAGGACGGCAAGTCCGAGCGCACCGACAAGGAGTGCCCAAGGATTTATAGTCGTTATCGACCTTGCAACAGCACCGAGCTTTTCGGTAGTCTCAACGGCGTGCGTTCCCGCAGGAAAGGTCAGTCCGAGAAAGTCCTTTATCTGACCGACGACGATAGTCACTGCGATACCCGATGTAAACCCAACTGTTATGGTTTCGGGAATATATTTTATGAGCGCGCCTACGCGAAGAAGTCCCATAAGGATCAGTATAACGCCTGCCATAAGGGTTGCGACGACGAGTCCGTCAACGCCGTGTTGATAGACGATACCCGCAACGATCGTCGCAAAAGCGGCGGTAGGGCCCGAAATGTTGACGCGGCTTCCGCCGAGAAGCGAGATCACAAAGCCTGCGACGATCGCAGTATATATACCCTTTTCGGGAGATACGCCCGAGGCAATCGCAAGCGCGATAGAGAGCGGGAGTGCGATTATCGCAACGATAAGTCCAGCAACGGCGTCAGCTGCGAGCTGCTTTACGGTATATCCCTTCATAGCGTCAATGATCTTCGGTCTGAAAAGCTTATTCATTAAAAACATCTCTTTTCTTAAAAGTCATTCAAAGCGTATTGATTATACAACACTTTTCGGCAAGTTTCAAGACTTTTGGCAATTTATTTTAATAATAAAAAGCACTCATTCCCGCTTTACCGCAGTTTGAGTGCTTATTCTTTTTTAAATTTTATAATATCTTCGACCTCGCAGTCGAGGACGTAGCAGAGCGCATCGAGAGTTTTTGTGCTTATCGCTTCACCCTTTTTCATTCTGTGAAGAGTGTTTGCAGAAAATCCTTGTTTAAAAATAAGGTTGTATTCGGTTATTCCCTTTTTAAGCAGAGTTTCGTAAAACGGCTTGTAGCTTATCATTTTATCACCTCTTTTTTAATTTTATCATACTCAACCTCTTGACAATACTTAATATTTTGAGTATAATGGTATAAAGTTTAATAAAAGGAGTTTACTATATGATTAAACAAACACCTGTGTCATGGGACAAACTGTCAGAATATATCGAGTGTATTGGCAGAGAAAATGTAGTTTCTGTACTTCCTTTGAGTCTTGATTACTCCGCAGATCAAATTAACACTCATCACGGCTCTAAAAGCGAACTAGTCGGCAACATAATCGTAGGCAAATATTTGCTAATTTATAACGTTTTTTAAAGGAGATTACATATGTTTTTCAAAAACCCCACCAAAAACATGTTGGAAGAATTAAAAGAGCGCTTTGAAAAAGAACCAGAAGAAGAAAACGACAAAAAGATATTTGATATGGCGAGTAAACTAATTGTTACTATTCCTGACAACAATGACGTAAAATATATTTTAGCATTTTGTTATCACAACGGGGTAGGAACAGAAAAAAATTGTGAAAAAGCAGTTGAGTTGTACGACCAATTGTCCAAAGATCCTTGTTTTGAAGACAATATGGATTTTCAGCTTAAATTTGCAGCTGCACTAGAAGAATGCAAGAACCCAGTTTGCCTAACATGGTATAACCGCGCATCTTGTTGTGGCGATCAATGGTCTACCTATCATATCGCCGATCTACTATTAGAAAGCGACTTACTGAGAGACATACCATATGCATCTAGATATAACTTAGCTATTGATTTTTTTAACAAGGCGATAAAAATGAATAATGAGGTTGAAATAACAGATCTCGCACAAGACTGTTTAAATTTATACTCAGCAAAAAATAAAATTCGCTTATTAGAAATAGAAAGACAGCAAACAGTGTTGTCGTCTATACTACACAAACAAAACTAACCCAACCTATTGACATCCTATATAACATCAAATTTGATAGTTTTTCAAACGCCAAGCAAGCGCCCGAATGTGTTTTAGATGTTTCGGGTGCTTATTCTTTTTCAATATTCGCCACCTCAACGAATAAATAGTGTATATTTTCGCCGAATATACACAAAATATACATTTTATACATTTTAAAAAATATCTCTAATCGCGCTTTTTAGAACTTGCGCTTGGTTTTTTCTTTCATAGTATAAGCCAGGATGGGGTTTCAAGTGCGTTTTATTGTGCATTCTCGACAATCAGCTCGCTTTCTATTTTGTCATATACCACAAAAATCACCAAAGTTGAAGAAATTTCAAAAAAGGTCTTGCATATTTATACATTTTGGTTTATAATCATAGCATAATTAACAACCGACACACGGAGGACAATACAAAAGTGGATAAGAAAAACATCAAAAAGGTCGTTCTCGCCTACTCGGGCGGACTTGACACTTCAATAATAATCCCTTGGCTCAAAGAGAACTACAACAACTGCGAGGTAATCGCGGTATCGGGTAACGTAGGTCAGGCAGATGAGCTTGAAGGACTTGAAGAAAAGGCTCTTAAAACCGGCGCTTCCAAGCTCTACGTTGAGGATCTCACCGAGGAGTTTGTAAACGACTACATAATCCCGACCGTTAAGGCAGGCGCACTTTACGAGGATTATATGCTCGGCACCTCGTTCGCAAGACCCGTAATCGCAAAGAGAATTGCAGAGATCGCTATTGCAGAGGGCGCGGACGCTATCTGCCACGGCTGCACCGGAAAGGGCAACGATCAGGTAAGATTTGAGCTTACCATCAAGGCATTCGCTCCCGATATGCCGATCATCGCTCCTTGGAGAGAATGGGATATCAAATCGAGAGATGAAGAAATTGACTATGCAGAGGCACACAACATTCCTCTTAAAATAACGAGAGAAACCAGCTACTCCAAAGACAAAAACCTCTGGCACCTTTCTCACGAAGGTCTTGACCTCGAAGATGCAGGCAACGAGCCGCTCTACGATAAGGAAGGATTCCTTGAAATGGGCGTTTCGCCTATCAAGGCGCCCGACAAGCCCACCTACATCGAGCTCGATTTCGTAAAAGGCGTTCCGACCGCACTTAACGGCAAAGCGATGAGCGCAAAGGAGATAATCCTCGAGCTCAACAAACTCGGCGGAGAAAACGGCATCGGACTTCTCGACATCATCGAAAACAGACTTGTCGGTATGAAGTGCAGAGGCGTTTATGAAACCCCCGGCGGAGCTATTCTCTACGAGGCTCACAAGTATCTCGAAACGATGACTCTCGACAAAATGACCGCTCACAAGAAGCAGGAGCTTGCAGTTACCTTTGCAGACCTCGTTTACAACGGTCAGTGGTTCACGCCGCTGAGAGAAGCGCTTTCGGCATTCGTTGACAAGACTCAGGAGAACGTCACCGGTAAGGTAAGACTCAAGCTCTACAAGGGCAACATCATCAAGGCGGGCGTTTGGAGCGAATGGTCGCTCTACTCCGAAGAGATCGCAACCTTCGGCGAGGACAACGTCTACAATCAGGCGGACAGCGCAGGATTTATCAACCTCTTCGGACTTCCGATCAAGGTTCAGGCGCAGGTAAACGCCAAAAACGGCAAGAAAAACTAAAAACAAGACGAAAGTCTTAATATAAAGCTAAAGCAATAAACCATCTAAACATATTTGAAAGGAATTAAAACAATGAAAAAGATTATTGCACTCATTCTCGCAGCAGTTATGCTCACACTCACATTCACCGCGTGCGGCGCAAAGGGTAAGACTCTTGCAGAAGTTAAAGAAGCAGGCAAGCTCACCGTTGCAACCTCTCCCGACTTCCCTCCCTTCGAGAGCCTTGAAGGAAACGAAGTAGTCGGTATCGAGGTCGACATTATGGAACTCATCTGTGCAGAGCTCGGCGTTGAGCTTGAGATCGTTCAGATGGACTTCGACTCGGTTCTTATCGGTATTCAGTCTGCTAAGTACGACTGCGGTATGTCGGGTATCACGGCAACCGAGGACCGTAAAGAAAATATGCTCTTCACCGTTCCCTACTACAACGCCGCTCAGGTTATCGTAGTTAAGGAAGGCAGCTCGATCGCTACCAAGGCAGACCTCGAAGGCAAGAAGGTTTCGGTTCAGACCGGCACCACCGCTGACGAAGGCTGCACCGAGGCAGGATACGAGGTTATGGCATTCAACGCAAACGCTGACGCTAAGGCGGCTCTTGTCAAGGGAAGCGCTGACGCTTGGGTAGTTGACAACCTCACCGCTATTCAGATGGTTGAGGAAGGCGACGGACTTAAAATTCTCGACGAGAACATGACCGACGAGCCCTACGCGTTCTCTTTCGCATTCGGTTCCGAGGACCTCGTTGCAGAGATCGACTCGATCCTCAAAGGTCTTATCGAGGACGGCACCGTTCAGGCTATCTTCGAGGCACACGGCGAAACCTACGTTAAGCCCTAAGGCTTAAAAACAACTTAAAATCGGCGGCTCCGCAAAATCTGCGGAGCTGCTATCTGCTTAAAAGAATAACTTTTTAAAGGAATTTTAAACTAAATGAACTGGTTTGACAAGCTTCACCAGACCTTTATAGAGGGTAATCGCTACGAGTGGCTTCTCGAAGGTCTGTTAAACACACTTATAATAACGCTCGGCGCGCTTGTGATCGGTGTCGTCATCGGTACCGTTATCGCCGTTGCAAAATATTTCTGCGAAGGAAACAAAAAGCTTCGCTTCGTGACCTGGATCTGCGATCTTTACACGACCGTTATCCGCGGAATACCGATGACCGTTCTTCTGCTCGTGTTCTTCTATATAGTCCTCGTTTCGACCGACGGCGTTATCGTTGCGGTCATCGCGTTCGGTATCAACTCGGGCGCTTATATGGCAGAGCTTATCAGAAGCGGTATCAACGCGGTTGACAAGGGACAGATGGAGGCGGCTCGCTCTCTCGGACTTTCCAAGGGTCAGGCGATGGCAAAGATCATCTTCCCGCAGGCTATAAAGAACATTCTCCCCGCGATCGGAAACGAGTGCATCGCGCTTCTCAAAGAAACGTCGGTCGCAGGATACGTCGCGGTCGTTGACCTCACCCGCGCGGCAACCAACATTCGAAACAAGACCTTTGACGCGGTAAACCCGATCATTCTTCTTGCTCTTATGTATCTCATTATGGTTATATTTATGACCAAACTTCTCTCCGCACTCGAAAGGAGGCTGCGCCGAAGCGATGGAAAATAACAGCTACATATCAAACGAAACGATAATAAGCGTCAAGGGACTTAAAAAGAACTTTGACAAAAACGAGGTCCTGAAAGGGATCGACATCGACATAAACAAGGGCGACGTCGTCTGCGTTATCGGCGCGTCCGGATCGGGAAAATCGACCTTCCTGCGCTGCCTCAACCTTCTTGAAGAGCCGAGCGGCGGAAGCATTTTCTTCGAGGGCGCGGATCTGACAAATTCCAAGGTCGATCTCAATGCCCACCGTCAGAAGATGGGAATGGTTTTCCAGCAGTTCAATCTCTTCCCTCACCTGACAGTTCTCAAAAACCTTACCCTCGCTCCTGTGATGCTCAAAAAGTTTCCCAAGGAAGCGGCAGAGGCAAAGGCTCTTGCGCTTCTTGAAAGAGTAGGTCTTGCAGACAGAGCAGATTCTTACCCGAATCAGCTCTCGGGCGGTCAGAAGCAGAGAGTCGCTATCGTCCGCGCGCTCTGCATGGAGCCTGACGTAATGCTCTTCGACGAGCCGACCTCGGCGCTCGACCCCGAAATGGTCGGGGAGGTTCTCGACGTTATGAAGGAGCTTGCTCACGAGGGAATGACGATGGTCGTCGTAACCCACGAAATGGGATTTGCGCGCGAGGTATCAAACCGCGTTATCTTCCTTGACGAGGGCGTTATCGCCGAAGAAGGCGCACCTTCCGATCTTTTCGGAAACCCTCAGTGCGACCGTCTGCGCTCATTCTTGGCGAAAGTGTTATAATTCCTGAAAAACCTTTTTTGAAAAAGGGTTTTCAGACTTCCCCAAAAACTTTACTAAAAAGATTTATATTTGTTTTATTAAAAGTTTTTGAGGGTTTTAGGGAACTTTTTTCAAAAAGTTCCCTAAGAAAGGAACAACTATGAATTTAAAAAACAGAGATTTTTTGAAGCTGCTTGACTTTACGAGCGAGGAGATAACGTATCTTATCGATCTCGCGGCAGAACTTAAAGCGAAGAAAAAGGCGGGGATTCCGCACAAGATGTGCGAGGGCAAGAACATCGCTCTGATATTCGAAAAAACGAGCACTCGCACGAGATGCGCGTTCGAGGTCGCGGCACACGATCTCGGAATGGGAGTGACCTATCTCGACCCCACAGGCTCGCAGATCGGAAAAAAAGAGAGCATCGCAGACACCGCGCGCGTTCTCTCGCGTATGTACGACGGAATCGAGTATCGAGGATTTGGTCAGGAGATAGTCGAGGACCTTGCAAAATACTCGTCCTGCCCCGTTTGGAACGGTCTTACAAACGAGTTCCACCCCACGCAGATACTCGCCGATTTCCTCACGATAAAGGAGCATTTCGGCGGACTTCGTGGTAAAAAGCTCATTTATATGGGTGACGCGCGATACAATATGGGCAACTCGCTTATGGTAGGCTGCGCGAAGATGGGTATGCACTTCGTTGCCTGCGCACCGAAGAAATATTTCCCGAGTGAAGAGCTTGTAAATGAGTGCAAGAAGGTCGCCGAAAAATCCGGAGCTATCCTTGAATTCATCGAAGATCCGATGATAGCAACCAAAGGAGCGGACGTCATTTACACCGACGTTTGGGTTTCGATGGGCGAAGCCGACAGCGTATGGCAGGAGCGTATCGACGACCTTACGCCGTACCGCGTAACGAAAGCGCTTATGGACAATGCAGGCGAAAAATGCCGCTTTATGCACTGCCTGCCCGCATTCCACGATCTGGGAACGGGAATCGGAAAGCAGATAAACGAAAAGTTCGGACTTGACTGTATGGAGGTCACGGACGAGGTGTTCGAGAGCGAGCAGTCGATAGTCTTTGACGAAGCCGAAAACCGTATGCACACGATCAAGGCAGTCATGGCGGCAACTCTTTAACAACTCAAAAACAGACCTTGCGGTCTGTTTTTTTCATCGATAAATCCCCATTTCATACAATTATATATAATCCGAAACAATTTATGTATTGACAAAAGCTCTGCTTGGAATTATAATCAAGGTAGGAAATGTTTTGATTTTTGAGCCTTTTCAGGCTTTTACTATACGGAGGATAAAATGTTTACAAAGCTCCTTATACGAGGACTTGCACTTTTGCTTGTTCTCGTCACACTTCTCTCGCTTATGACCGCCTGTGTGCAAAACACCGACGGCAACACTGACACCGGCGAAGGTGACGGTACTCAGGACGACAACACAAGCGGCACCGATACTCAGACGCCGCCCGCTCCCGAGGCACCGGTAGTCGAGGAAAATCCCGCTATCAAGATAACCGAGCTTATGGTCGTAAATACCGTCGGCGCAGAGGACGCAAGCGGCAAGACCTCGCCTTGGATCGAATTTTTCAACGCGAGCGACGCTGAGGTCGATCTTTCACAGTATTCTATTCACGTGGACAAGAGCGCGGATGTTCCCCTGCCCGCTATAAAGATCGCTTCGGGTGAGTATGCTCTCGTTTTTGCTAACGGCGAAAGCACCGACAACTCTGTCGCACTCACGCTGGCCTCGAAGGGCGTCGTTACGCTCACACACGGCAAGGCGATATGCGAAACATTCCTTTACATCAACAAAACCGCAAATCACTCGTTCGTAAGAGCAAACGGAAGCGAAACTCCCTTTCCCACGCCCGGATACGAAAACGTGCGCGAGAAGGATAATCTTATAATCAGTGAGCTTATGTCCACGAATTCGCTGTTCCCGATAAACGGTGCGGACTGCGACTGGATCGAGCTCTACAACGGCTCGGACTACGCGATTGACCTATCAAACTACTATGCCGCGACAGACTCTACCGAACCCTACAAGGCAAGGCTGCCCGAAATCCTTCTCGAAAGCGGTCAGTACGTCGTTCTCGCCTGCGAGAAGGATCTTCCCTTCAAGCTCTCAAAGGACGGCGAGAGCATCTATATTACCCGTAACGACGGCGTTCTTGCCGCGTCCGTCACCTACGAAGCGATGGAAAAAAACACCGCTTGGACGCACGACAGAGGCATCGTTGACTACCCGTCGCCCGGATACGAAAACACCGAGAGCGGCTCGACTCTCGCCATAACCTCTCGCCGTGGACTCGTTATATCCGAGGTGGTTTCCTCGAACACGAAATATTCTCCGTTCAACAGAAAATACTGCGATATGGTGGAGATATACAACGCTTCCGACGAGCCGATCGACCTTTCTAAATATTTCCTTTCGGACAAGGACAGCACACCTCTGCTCTACCGTCTGCCCGAGGTCACGCTTGAAAGCGGTTCGTACTATATTATCTACTGCGATACCGATGTCAGCAGCGCGGCTCCTATCGGAATTTCGTCTGACGGAGAGAACATCTGGCTCACCCGTGAAGACGGCTACGTTTCGGACGCGCTTGCCGTTCCCGACATTCCCGTAAACCGCGCATGGGGACGCTACGGCGACAGACTTATCTATTTCGCGACTCCCACTCCCGGGAAGGCAAATCCCGACGGATACGAAACTATAACCAAAACGCCGCTCGCAAGCTCGCCGAGCGGCATTTACACTGAGACTCAGAGCGTAACGCTTTCGGGCGAGGGCACGATATATTACACCACCGACGGTACAAAGCCGTCAACTGCATCAGCGAAATACCATGGAGAAACGATAACGGTCAGCAAAACGATGGCGATCCGCGCGATAGCCTACTCGGGTGATAAAATTCCCTCGTACTCTGTTACCTATAATTATTTCATCAAGATTCCCGAGTACACTCTGCCGGTTATCAAGATATCGATGTCGGAAAACGATCTGTTCGGCTCGAACGGAATATACACGAGATACAATTCCAAGATCGAAAGACAGGCAAACTGTGCCTTCTATGTAGACGGAAACGAAGAGTTTTCGATCGACTGCGGAATAAAGGTTTTCGGTGCGTTCAGCAGAAGATTTCCGAAAAAGAGCTTCCAGCTCGAATTCCGCGCAAGCTACGGCAAGGGACGTCTTGAATATCAGATCTTCGAAAATATGAACCTTGACAGCTTCAACAACATCGTTCTGAGAAGCGGCTCGCAGAACTGCTACGCCACCGACTCGATGATGGCAGACGAGTACGTCGCCTCACTCGCCGCATACAGCGGATATATGCCCGAGGTACTCGTTCAGGCGTACAGACCTTGCCACCTCTATCTCAACGGAGAATACTGGGGAATATATTTTATCCGCGAAAAGGTTGACGACGATTTTATCGCAGACCATTTCGACGTTCCCAAGGATAGCGTAACTATCATCGACTGGACGAACACTCTGAACACAGGCAGTACAAGTCAAGGTTGGAGCACGATCTGGAAGAACATCTATACCAAAAAGCTAAACTTTGCAAACGACGAAAATTACAAATGGCTTGCCGATCAGCTCGATCTCGAAAGCTTTTCGGATATGATGATAATGAGAATGTGGGCGGGCGACAAGGACCTTCTTAATATAAGAGCGTTCAAATCCCCCTACTACGACAACGGAAAATGGCATTTTATCCTGCACGACAACGATATGAGTCTACGTGCCAACCGAACTCGCTTCAATATG
The DNA here is from genome assembly GCA_045605765.1 of Eubacteriales bacterium. GTDB lineage: Bacteria > Bacillota > Clostridia > Oscillospirales > CAG-272 > SIG672. The sequence goes on from JAZUQQ010000044.1 coordinate 17,986, forward strand.
TTTTTAAACGATAGCAGTACGAAAAAGACGCATGCTCTTTTCAGGGCTCTTATGGAAAACAAGCAGTACCGCATATATTTCCTCGATAGGCTCGCTTATCAACTGAGTACCACGCTTTCAGTGGAAAACGCTACGGCGCGTCTGGACGAGATGATCGCCGAGCTCGAAGCTGATATGCCCTATCAGATCGCGCGTTGGAAGAACGACAACAATTCTTATATGACTCACCTTCCGTCAATGACGCAGTGGAGAGAAAATCTCGATTATCTCTATTACTGTGTGGGAGAAGTCAAAATACAGAGATTCGTTCAGGACGCCGCGTATTCGCTATCTCTGAACAAGGAAGGAATTGCGAAATATATGGGCGAGGAATTTGCAAAATATATGCCCTGACCTTTAAGAAAGGATCAAAAGTTTTATGCAAAGCTCAAAAAAGCTGCCCCAAAAGAAGCGGCGGCAGTCAAACTGTGAAAGCTGTGAATTTTACGATTACGACGAATTTTACGAGTCCTACTCTTGCAGAGTAAATCTCGATCAGGACGACCAGATCCGTTTTATTTCGGGAGATAGTGCGTCCTGTCCTTACTATCGCTATTACGACGAATACAAGAGCGTTCAAAAACAAAATTAAGGAGAAATTTATGATACAGTTTAACGTTTTTCCGGAAGGCAAGAAAAGAATTGTCACGTTCAGCTATGACGACGGTCATATAAACGACGTCCGCCTCACTAAGCTTTTCAACAAGTTCGGCGTAAAGGGCACCTTCCATTTAAACGACAAGCGAGCGGACTTTGACAAACGCAAGGACACGCTCCGTGAGCTCTACCGCGGTCACGAGATCTCCTGTCATACCTCGACTCACGGATTTCTCTCTAATATGCCCGCGTCGAGCATTATAAACGAGGTCTTCCAAAACCGTCGCAAGCTCGAGGAGATAGCCGGATATCCGGTGACGGGTATGTCATATCCGTCGGGCGACTTTTCAAAAGAGGTCGAAGCCTCGCTTACCGCCTGCGGCATAGTTTACAGCAGAACGGTAATTGCTACCGGAAAATTCGAATTTCCTCAAAACTTTCTTGAATGGCACCCGACCTGCCATCACAAAGACGCCGTTCCACTCTGTGAAAAGTTTATGGAAAGTCTTGACTCTCAGTGGACGCGTCCGCTTCTCTACATTTGGGGACACACTCACGAGCTGAGAAACGAGGACGACTGGGCGCATATGGAGAAGATCCTTTCTCTGGTTTCGGGAAGCGACAAGATCTGGTACGCTACGAATATAGAAATCTACCGTTACCGACAGGCGCAGAAGGCTCTCGTCGTATCGACGGACGAAAAAATCCTTTACAATCCCTCGTCGCTCGACGTCTGGGTTGAAAAAGACAAGACCGACATTATCCATATCCCGGCAGGGAAAACGGTAACTATCTAATCACACAAAACAAAAAAGCATAGAACCTTTCGTTCTATGCTTTTTTGATTTTAACAGAAATTAGTCGGCAAATACGGTAATTCTATTCTTGGTGATCTCGGTTACGAGGTCAACAACCCAAGCGATGAAGTTACCAATACCGGTAACGAGAACGAGAATTCCTACTACGAGAGTAACGATGTTCTTGGTCTCAAAGTAACGAACGATACGGTAAATGCCTGCAATGAAGCCTCCGAAAAAGATTTGAAGAAGAATCTTAGCGATCTTCGGAAGGTTCTCATAAGTTTCAGTGATTTTCATTGGTATTACCCCTTTCTGTATTTTATATATTCATTATACACTCACGTTTGCTAAAAATCAATAGTTTATTGCAAAAAAATCCATTTTTCGTCATTTTCAAGTCCCGAAAATTCAAGGCTTCACAACATTATATTCGCGCGCGACGATTATATTCCGCCGTTGGCGACCGATCTTGCTGCATCAAATGCACTATGCAGTATATCCATATCATCGCAAAGATCTGCCATACGGAAGTTGAGCGCACCGTGTTGACGCAGGTCTTTTCCGCGAGAGGCAAAGAAGTCACCAGGTCCGCGAAGGGCAAGGTCTGCCTCGGCTATGCGGTAGCCGTCATTTGTCTCGCAAAGCGAATCGAGACGCTTTTTGGACTGCTCAGCGGGGTTGTCGCTGACAAGTATGCACCACGATTTGTGCTGACCGCGTCCGACTCGTCCACGGAGCTGATGAAGCTGAGAAAGCCCGAAGCGTTCGGCGTTTTCGATGACCATAAGGGTGGCGTTCGGTACATTCACGCCGACTTCGATAACTGTCGTCGAGACGAGCACCGATATTTCACCCGAAACGAAGCGTGACATCACCGCGTCCTTTTCACTGCTCGGCATTTTTCCGTGCAGGCATGCTATCTTGATATCGGGAAACTTGTCCGCGAGCTTCTGAGCATATTCGGTCGCGTTTTTGAGCTTTCCTGCACCTTCATTTATCGGATTTCCGAAATAGTCAACGAGAGACGAGGTGTCGGTCTCGCCGTCCTTCACGTCGCTTGCCTCAATAGACGGGCAAACTATATACACCTGCCGTCCTTCGAGCGCCTGCTTGTGAATAAAGCCGTTAAGCCTTTCTCTGTAACTCTCGTCAACGAGGAAGGTCGAGACCTTCTGCCTGCCCGGCGGCAGAGCATCGACAGCGCTATGGTCAAGGTCGCCGTAGATTGACATCGCGAGCGTTCTCGGTATCGGCGTCGCGCTCATCGCAAGAACGTGCAAATTCTTTCCCTTTGCCGAAAGCATTTCGCGCTGATTTACGCCAAATCTATGCTGTTCGTCGGTAACGGCAAGCGCAAGATCGGCAAACTCCACACCCTGCGAAAGAAGCGCGTGCGTTCCTATGACAACTCCCGCCTCGCCCGACGCTATCTCTGCGTAGGCGGCGTTTTTCTTTGCCTTCGTCATACTTCCGACAAGGAGCGTACACTTTATCCCAAGCCTTCCGAAAAGCTCGGAAAGGTCGTTATAATGCTGAGCTGCGAGTATCTCTGTGGGTGCCATAAACGCGCCCTGCTTTAAGTTTTTCGTGGTAAGATAAAGAGCTGCCGCCGCACAGAGCGTCTTTCCGCTTCCAACGTCGCCCGAAACCAGTCGGCTCATCGCCCTGCCCGACGCCATATCGGCGTATATCTCGCGGATAACTCTTGACTGTGCATCTGTGGGAGTAAACGGAAGCGCGTTCAAAAACTCTCGCTTATCACTATCAGAAAGGGTCAAAGCCACTCCCTGTTTATGCTCGCGCGTCTTTGCGTTTTGCATAATAGCAAGCGCAAACTCGAAAAGCTCCTCAAAAATGAAATATCTTCTCGCCCTATCAAGCTGAACGAGATTTTGCGGATTGTGTATGATCTTTATAGCCTCAAAAAGGCTGATTAGCGAATTTTCCTGCCTAATATTATCAGGTATGGTTTCCCCATCTATTTCGACGCCCTCAATGGCAAGCGATATCGCGTTTCTGACGATTTTCTGCGAAAGTCCCGCGGTTAATGGATAAATCGCGTAAAAATCGGGAAGAGTACGCGAAAGTGCGGTCGCTTCAAAATCGGGCGCGGACATACTCCACGAGTTTTTCGTCCTCGTCACCTTGCCGTAAAAGCGGTATGTCTCCCCTGTGTGGAAAAGCTGTTTTATATAGCTCTGATTGAAAAACACGACCTGACATTTTCCGCTTTCGTCAAAGACGGTGAATTTGGTCAGATTCATTCCTCTTTTGACCGTGACCGACTTCGGTTCGCTTCCGACGGTCAGTATCATAGACGAGGTCTCGCCCGACATCGCCGCCTCGCAAAGAGTTTTGATGTCTCCTCTGTTCTGATATGCTCTTGGATAGAGGCGCAGAAGGTCTCCGACGCTGAAAACGCCAAGCGTTGCAAAAAGCTGGGCGCGCTTTTCTCCGATGCCCGCAAGCGCAGTTATCGGAGAGGTCATTGTTATCTTTTTGCCTGCCACTCGGACGTCCTCCTTTAAAGAAATTTCTTAATAAAATGATACCATAGCGAACAATATTTGTCAAGAACCCTTGAATAAGCCAAAAGTATTTGCTATAATAAGGAGTATAATACCGCCTACGAAGGGAGCCTCTATGGAATTTGACAAAAGCGCAAGCTGCTGCTTTACCGGTCACCGCAACATATCCGATGACGAAAAGCAAAGGGCTTCCGACGAGATAAAAAGAATAGTCCGCACGCTTGTCCGACACGGAGTTCGTCATTTTATTGCAGGCGGTGCGCTCGGATTTGACACGGTAGCCGCTGTGACGGTCATAAATATGCGCGACAACGAGGTCCTGACCGATGCAGACGGAAACGAAGCCAAAATACACCTTACCATTGCCGTTCCCTGCCCTCAGCAGAGCGCACGATGGTCGTTTGCAGATCGAACACTGTATAACAGCATACTCCACTCTGCCGACGAGGTGGTAACTTTGTCCGATCACTACACTGGCGAGTGTATGTTTATCCGTAACAGATATATGGTCGACAGATCTACCTACTGCATCTCTTACGTCACACATCGGCGCGGCGGATCATATTATACTATGAGCTATGCTCAAAAATCGGGGCTTGGCGTTATCAACATCGCGCCCGATATAAATGGAGAAAAATGAACGAAAGAGAAATTATACTCGATTTTTACAAAAGCGACCCTGTCGGCGCAAAGGACGCGCTCGACCGCCTCGATACGGGAGATTGCGCGGCGTACATAATCGGGGAGTGGTATTTCTGGCGGCACACCTTCAAGGTGAACCGCGCGTGTCTGATACCGCGACCGGACACCGAATGTCTGGTCGAGATATCCATACGCGACCTGCCGAAAAACGCGGTGTTCGTCGATTTCTGTACGGGAAGCGGCTGTATCGCCCTGTCGATTCTCTATGACCGACCTGACCTTACAGCAATTGCCATTGACATATCGGGTGAGGCTCTTGAAGCGGCAAAGGAGAACGCGCGTTTGCTCGGGCTTTCGGACAGAATAACCTTTGTAAATGCCGATCTTCTTAATAAAGATCCTCTTGAAAACGGGGTTTTTAGCGCCATTATATCAAATCCGCCTTATATCAGGACGGCGGTGGTGAGCGAGTCCCCCGACCTTTTGCCCGAACCGAGAATCGCGCTTGACGGCGGAGATGACGGGCTTGTCTTTTATCGGCATTTCGTCAAAGCTTTTGCAAAAAATCTCGGAGATGACGGAAAATTCATTTTTGAGATTGGATTTGATCAGCGCGAAGATATAATAAAAATCGCAAACGAGTGCGGTTTTTCCTGCAAGGTAACAAAGGACTATGCTTCAAATGACCGTGTTGCAGTTTTGAGAAAACAGAAGATACAATCTTTTAATTAAAGTTTCTAGGAAGGTTTGGAAACACTTTATACAATAAGGTTTCCAAGAAAACAAAAAATGAAAAATGTTTGTTTGATCTTTGGAGGAAAATCCTCCGAATATGAGGTATCACTCAGAAGCGCGAGCGCAATACTTGGCGGTATCGATCGCGAAAAATACTCCGTAATCCTTCTCGGCATAACCAAAGATGGAAAATGGTACGTCTTTGATGGCGACAGCACCAAAATAGCTAACGGAGATTGGGCCTCTGACGAAGCACATCTGACCAAGGCAACGTTGTCACAGTCTTTCGGTGATAGGACTCTCGTTCTTGCCGACGGCAGAAGCATATGCGTTGACGTTATGTACCCTGCCGTTCACGGCGAAAACTGCGAAGATGGACGTCTGCAAGGACTTTTTGAGCTTGCGGGCATTCCCTTCGTTGGACCGTCCTGCCTCGCATCTGCTATCTGTATGGACAAGAGCGTCACCAAAGCAATACTCAACGACATAGGTATCCCTCAGGCAAAAGCTTTCGTTGTACTCAACAGCGACAAAGAAAGCTCTTATGCCGATACCTTTGCGTGGGCAAGCAATATGGGATATCCTCTGTTCGTCAAGCCGACCTCGGCAGGCTCGTCTGTCGGAAGCTCCAAGGTATCGTGTGAGGCAGAGCTCGCAGCTGCTCTTGATAATGCACTCGCTTACGGCGGAAAGGCTCTTGTAGAGGAATACATTAAAGCTCGCGAGGTAGAGGTTGCCGTCCTTGGCAACGATGATCTGAAAATCTCGGTCTGCGGAGAGATTGAGCCGGGCGCCGATTTCTACGACTACGACACCAAATATAAGAACGACACTGCATCCTACTTTATTCCTGCGAGAATTTCGGAGAAAACTTCAGAAGATATCCGTAATTACGCAGAAAAAATATTCAAAGTGCTCGGATGCAAGGGACTTTCGCGCGTCGATTTCTTCGTCACCGAGGATGAGAAAATTTATTTCAACGAGATAAACACGCTTCCCGGATTCACATCAATAAGTATGTATCCCAAGCTTATGATGAATGAAGGAATGTCTTTTTCCGAGTTAATCTCATCGCTTATCGAGCTTGCAAAATAAACTATGAAAAGCGCTAAAATAACTGAGATAGCCTGCTACGTCGGATACGTCACGCAGGCTATCGTTTTGAACCTTACACCGCTCTTTTTCGTTATTTTTCAAAACGACTACGGGATTTCGAGCTCAAAGCTTTCGGTTATTATATTTTTAACTTTTTTTGTGCAGATAGGCATTGACCTGCTTGTAGCGTACCTGGGAGAAAGAGTAAATCTTCGTTTGTTTGCAGTTCTTGCTCACGTCACCTCTGCCGCAGGACTCATTCTTCTTTCGCTTCTTCCTGCGATCATTGATCCCTTTATCGGGATAATTATAGCAGTCGTCACCTATTCGGTTGGAAGCGCGCTTCTCGAAGTTATGATAAACCCGCTTTTCGACCGACTTCCCAAAAAGGGCGATAAAGGCTTCTCGTTTGCTCATTCCTTTTACTGTTGGGGCCAGATGACGGTAATTCTCCTCAGTGCCTTAACACTTAAATTTCTCGGAAGCTTCTGGCAGCCGATTCCTCTCGTCTGGTCTGTAATTCCGATAACCAACGCTATCGTACTCGCATTTGCTCCTATACCCGAAAAGGTCATGCCTTTGCGCGAAAATGCGAGCGAAAGTGCGACCAAAAGAACCTTCGGAAAATTCGCGATGCTTCTGTTTATCGTCGTTATGATCTGTGCAGGCGCGTCCGAGCAGGGTGTAGCTCAGTGGGCATCTTATTTTGCGGAAAAGGGTCTCGAAACCAGCAAGATAGTCGGAGACCTGCTCGGACCCTGTATGTTCGCCTTTTTTATGGCTATCAGCCGAACACTTTTCGGAATATTCGGAACGAGGATTAATATATCGAAGGCTCTCACAGTTTGCGCCGTGTCCTGCGCCGTATGTTATCTTGCAATAGCTTTTATTCCCTCTCCGCTTTTCTCGCTCGCCACATGCGCTATCAGCGGACTTGCCGTGAGCATAATGTGGCCCGCAACTCTCGACCTTGCATCGTCAACATTTTATTGCGGAACTGCCGCGTTTTCCCTGCTTTCGGTAGCGGGAGATATCGGTTGCACGGTCGGACCAAGCGTAAATGGCATCGTTTCTGACTTTTTTGCAAGCACAGGGCTTGCTGAACAACTTTCCGAAACCGTGCAAATTCCATCGGAACAGCTTGCGATACGCTTTGGTTTTGCACTCGACACGGTCTTCCCTCTCATAATGACCTTTTCCCTTATCTATATATCAAGAAAAATACTCCCGAACACTAGCGCACATCCTGAGTTGTCTCGGGACGGGAAGTAATATCCGCGGTCATATTCTTATAAACAAGTCTAAGAGGCTCGCCGCTTTGCGAATCGGTATATATGACTGTACCGTCTGATGTCTCGAGAACACTAACGTCTCTACCGCTTATCCTTTCGTGAGAAACTACCGCGATGCTTTCGTGTGAGTCAAGTAAAAACTCAAAAATCTTTCTTACGTACTGGTTACTTACCTCGCTCTCTTCTCCGAGCGAGGTGAAATATTTTATGCTGTTATTTTCGGGATAGTAGATAAAATACCAATCGCAAAGCGAAGAATTCTTCGGAAAGGTAAGCTTTACCGATCCGTCTTCGTTCAAGACAAGATCTATATTATACTCATCGTCTCCGATAACACAGCTAAGACCGTACTCACCTGCTATCGGTGTGTACTTCTCGCGCAAATCGCATGATGTCAGCAACAGTATTGGCAAAATAAATAATATAGCAAATTTTCTCATAACGATCACTTTCTTCTTGATAAGTAAAATACTCTGTGATATAATTATATTGTAAATTTATTTTTGTTATTACATTGCCGACTTGATTTTGATATAAACGGCAACAGAAAGGAACACAACCTATGAAAAACCATATTATTAAAGGACTTTCCGAGTTTTTCGGTACTGCTTTTCTCGTACTATTCGGATGCGGCTCCGCAGTTATTGTCGGGTGCAACTCCTCTCTCGGCAGCGGTTATCTTCTGACCTCACTCGCCTTCGGGTTGACCCTTACAGTACTTATCTGTATTATAGGGGGCGTTTCGGGATGCCATGTAAATCCTGCCATCTCGCTCGCCCTGCTAATAAATGGGAAAATGAAGCTTTGCGAATTTATCTATTATATTACAGGACAGTTCCTCGGCGGAATTCTCGGAGGAGCGATACTCTTTCTGATCGTCAAGACAGGAAACGTGATCGATCTGTCGGGAGATTATCTCCAAGGCATCTTGGCACTCGGCGCAAACTCGATCTCAAGTGTCGGAGATAACGTCTGGCTCGCTATTCTGATTGAAGCTCTTCTTACCTTCTTTTTCGTGCTCTCGGTGATTAAGGTCACCGAAAAGCCGTCAAACGGACTTTTCTCCGCTCTCATCATCGGTCTTTCGCTCACACTCGTACATATAGTCGGCATAGCGCTCACGGGAACGTCGGTAAATCCTGCTCGTAGTCTGGGAGTTGCCGTATTTGCAGGTGGAGAATTTCTTGCAAACATATGGGTGTTTATCGTCGGGCCCTTCATTGGGAGTCTGCTCGCAGCGTTTATTTATCCGGCAATTTCCGATAAAACCGCGAAGTGACAAGACAATAGAAAAAGCTCCAAGAAGCTTTAGGCTTCTTGGAGCTTTTATTTTAAAACAAATTATTCCTCGTAATTTACCGCCTTATCGAAGAGCTCCTCGACCTCTTGGCTCGGTTTCTTCGTGCAAAGCGTAACTACGACTGCCGCGAGAACTCCTGCAACAAATCCGGGAAGTATCTCGTAAATTCCGGTTTCGGATAACAGTGCCAACCAAGCAACATCCACAACGGCTCCGACGAGTATTCCTGCGAGCGCGCCTTGGAAATTAAAGCGTTTCCAGAAAAGTGAGAGAAGTATAGCGGGTCCAAACGCCGCGCCGAATACACCCCAAGCGTTCGAAACGAGTGCCATTATCGAGCCTGCGTTCGGATTTGCAGCAATAATTACCGCAACCACCGCGATAGCTATAACGACCGCGCGGCTTGCCCAGTTCATTTCTTTATCGCTCGCCTTGTTCTTTCGTATTATCGGCTTATAAACATCACTTGCAAACGCAGAGGATGCCGCAAGGAGCTGACTGTCTGCCGTACTCATCGAAGCAGCGAGAACTGCCGAAAGCAGAATTCCCGAAATCAGCGGGGGAAATATTTTTCTTACCATATTTATAAAGACAAGCTCGCCCTCAACTACCGACTGGTCAAATCCGAGGAACATTCTTCCGACAATACCGATAACAGCCGCAAACGAAACGATGATGGCAGTCCAAGCAATACCGATCTTTGCTGATTTTTTGAGTGATTTCTGCGACTCGATCGACATAAATCTTATAATAATATGAGGCATTCCGAAATATCCGAGCCCCCAAGCAAGTCCGGAAACTATCGTTTTCCAATCTGAAAATGCATTCCAATATCCTGCATTTTCTATCGGCTGAGCAGAGCCGTTTCCGAGCGCAAACGCCGCAAATATGGGAGCTATGAGCATCGCGCCGAGAATGAGCATTCCTTGGAAAAAGTCGGTCCAACAGACCGCCGAAAATCCACCGAGAAAGGTGTAGCCGATGATAACGATAGCCGCTATGTACATGGCAACGGTGGGATCAATTCCGAGAACCGTGTTGAAGAGCGTTCCGCAAGCCTTGATGCTCGATGCCGAATAGATCGTGTAGGCAACGAGGAAAACTACCGCGCAGATTATTTGAAGAAGCTTAGATTTCGAGAGAAAACGGTTGGTCAGATACTGCGGAATAGTGATCGAATCGTTTGCAACTATCGAGAACTTGCGAAGTCTTGGAGCTTCTGCGAGCCAGCTTATCGTGTAACCGATAGCAAGCCCGAGAGATACCCAAACCTCACCGATACCCGCCGCGTAGATGGCGGTCGGAAGTCCCATAAGCACCCACGCGCTCATATCGGATGCGCCTGCCGAAAGCGCGGCAACCCACGCTCCCATTTTTCTTCCTCCAAGGAAGAAGGTCTTTTCTCCACCGTTCTTATCTTTAAAGAAGAAGAACACGCCTATTCCAAGCATAAAGAGGAGATATAGGATAAATACTGCTATTTCCATATTACATTCCTTTCTGTTACCTATCGGCAAAAAGTTTTACTTAGTCATTTTTTCCTGTTTTACTTTTTTATCTATAACGTGACGGGAAGCGAGCTCGTCGCGGATCTCGTCGAGAGATATTCCCATCTCAATCATAAGCACCATAACGTGATAGGTAAGGTCTGCGATCTCGTATATCGTTTCCTTCTTATCGTCTGCCTTGCCTGCGATTATGACCTCGGTGCACTCCTCTCCGACCTTTTTGAGAATTTTGTCAATTCCCTTTTCGAAAAGGTAGGTCGTATAGGAGCCCTCTTTTTTCTCGATCTTACGTCCCACAAGCATCTTCATAAGTCCTTCGAGAGAGAATTTGCTTTCGAGCTCTGCAACGTTCTCCTCGTTTTCATATATTTTGTCGTTGAAGCAGCTCTCCTTGCCCGTGTGGCAGGCAGGTCCGTCCTTGAGCACCTGAACCTCGATCGCGTCACCGTCGCAGTCGGCGGTGATATTTACGATATGCTGATAATTTCCGCTCGTTTCGCCTTTGAGCCAAAGCTTCTGACGGGAACGGCTATAAAAGCAGGTAAGTCCCTTCTCCATAGAGATTTTAAGGCTTTCTCTCGACATATACGCCAGAGTAAGGAGCTTTTTCGTTTCGGCATCAATAACTACTGCAGGAATAAGTCCCTTTTCATCAAATTTAAGCTTTTCTATATCAAAATCAAACATTTTTCTTCACCTTTCGTATTTTTACAGTTAAATCCTCATGCTTATTCCGCTTTCGGCAAGCTCTTTTTTGAGTTCGGGTATCTTTATCTGTCCGAAATGGAACACCGATGCTGCAAGTCCTGCATCGACCTTCGGGAGCGTTTTGAACAGAGTTTTGAAATCCTCTACCGATCCCGCTCCACCAGATGCGATAACCGGCACACTGACCGCCTCGCAGACAGCTTCGAGCATTTCAAGGTCAAATCCGCGCTTGACCCCGTCGGTATCTATTGAGTTTACGACTATTTCTCCCGCGCCGAGCTCTACTCCGCGCTTTATCCATGAAATAGCCTCTATTCCCGTATTCTCGCGTCCGCCTTTGGCAAAAACGCGGAATGTTCCGTCAACTCGCTTTACGTCAACCGAAAGCACAACGCACTGGCTTCCGTATTTCTCAGCTCCTTCTTTTATAAGAAGAGGATTTCTTATAGCACCAGAGTTTACGCTAACCTTGTCCGCTCCGCATTTGAGCACGCGATCGAAATCGTTTATTGTGTTTATTCCTCCGCCAACTGTCAGCGGTATGAATACCTTGCGCGCCGTTTCGCAGAGTATATCGGTAAATAGCGCCCTGCCCTCGGCAGATGCCGTTATATCGTAGAAAACAAGCTCGTCTGCACCGTTTTCGCTGTAAAACTGTGCAAGCTCGACGGGCGAGGATACGTCAGACAGTCCGAGGAAATTTACACCCTTGACTACCCTTCCGTTCCTTACGTCAAGACACGGTATTATTCTTTTTGTAATCATATTTCTGTCGGAAAACCTTTTATTAAAAGGTTTTCCGTACCTTTCTAAAACTTTTTGTTGGGAAAACTTTTACTAAAAATTAATGCTCTTTATTTAAAGTTTTTCAGACTCTTAAGCGCGTGCCCGAGCAATAGCCTCGCTGAGCTTTACAGCTCCTGTGTAGTAGGCTTTGCCGATTATTGCGCCGTAAACGTCCATTTCGCGAAGCGCGACGACGTCCGAGATAGTGGAAACTCCGCCCGAGGCGATAATGTTCATTTCGTATTTTTGGGAAAGCTCCTTGTAGAGTGCGAGATTTGTGCCGCGCATCGCGCCGTCACGTGATATGTCGGTGCAGATCACGGTTTTCACACCGATCTTCTGCATTTTATCAAAGAAATCTTTGCTTTTTACTCCGCTTTTTTCGATCCAGCCTTTGACAGCTATCTCGCCGTCCTTGATGTCCGCTCCGACCGCTATTTTGTCGCCGTATTTATTAACTGCGCGCTCAACGAAGCCCTCGCTTGACACCGCGGCAGTGCCGAGAATAACGCGCCCTACGCCGACGGATAGATATTTTTCAATGGTTTCCATATCGCGGATACCGCCGCCGATCTCGATAAACATATCGGTAGAGGTCGCGATGCTTTTTACCGTTTCAAAGTTTGGCGTATTGCCGTCGCGTGCACCCTCGAGGTCAACCATATGAAGATGATCCGCTCCCTCAAAAATGAACTTTTTCGCGGTATTTATCGGGTTTTCATCGTATACGGTAAGCTGAGCGTAGTCGCCTTTATATAGCCTTACCGCCTTGCCCTCGTACAGATCTATTGCAGGGAAAATTATCATTTTTTGTTCCTAAAACTATCCTTAAATTATATTTCAGCAAACGCCTTGATGATCGAAAGTCCGACATTTCCGCTCTTTTCGGGATGGAACTGACAACCGTAAACGTTTCCCGACGCGACCGCCGCCGTAAGAGGTGCGCCGTACGAGGTCGTCGCGATAACCGCCTCGTCGCAGTCACTTGCATAAAACGAGTGAACGAAATAAACGAAATCTCCCTCGTTTATATATTTGAATATCTCGTTTTTTGCCTTGTTTTCGGGAAAATTCAGGCAGTTCCAACCAATATGGGGAATTTTCAGGTCGTCTCCTATAACGTCCGCTATCGGTCTAACACTTCCTTTTATAAGTCCGAGTCCTTTATATCTGCCGAATTCGTAGCTCTCATCGAAAAGAAGCTGCATTCCGAGGCAGATGCCCATTATCGGCTTGCCTTCTGCCGCAAGCTCTCTAAGCAGCTTATCAAAGCCCTTTTCTGCAAGCTTTTCGGACGCATCTCTGAATGCGCCGACACCCGGCAGAATTATCTTATCCGCCGCTCTTATCACGCTCTCGTCATCGGTGACGACGGTTTCTATATCAAGCGATGCAAGCGACGAGGAAAGCGAAAAGAGATTTCCGACTCCGTAGTCAATTATTGCTATCATCAGAGAACTCCCTTGGTTGAAGGTATCTCGCCTGCTCTTGCAGAGTCGATCGAAACCGCCGCGCGAAGTGCCGCCGCAAACGCCTTGAACATTCCCTCTATTATGTGGTGCGTGTTCTCGCCTGCGATTTGTCTTATATGCAGGGTCATCTCGGCGTTTCTGACAAGCGCAAGGAAGAACTCCTTGACGAGCTCGGTATCGAAATCGCCAACCTTTTCAGTGAGTCCTTCGATGGTATATGCCAGTGTCGATCTGCCCGAAAGGTCAATAGACACGAGCAGAAGTGCCTCGTCCATCGGGATTATCGCGTTTCCGTAGCGCGCGATCCCCATTTTGTCACCAAGTGCGGCCTTTATAGCGGCACCAAGACAAATTCCGACGTCCTCTACCGTGTGGTGATAATCGACCTCGATGTCACCTTTACATTTGACATAAAGCGAGCATCTCGAATGCTTTGCAAAAAGCGTGAGCATATGATCGAGAAATCCACAGGACGTGTCTATCTCGCTCTCACCCTTGCCGTCAAGATCAATTCTCAGCTCAATATCTGTTTCCTTCGTTTTTCTAAGTATCTCGCTGTTTCTCATTTTTTCTTTTCGGAACCTTTAAGAAAGGTTTCATACCTCCAAACGTTTTTTTGCGAGAGAACTTTTAAAAAAGTTTTCTCGCGCTCTTTCAAAAACTTTTATTAAGATCTTTTTAGTTAAGGTTTTCAGACTTTCCAAAAACTTTTGTTAAAGCTAATGGACTTGTTCTTTTAGTAAAGCTTTTATGAGCGCAAAACCCTTTTTGCCAAAAGGGTTTTGACGGATTCTTAGGGCAGAGCCCTAAGAAAGTGCCGTTTCCTTTATCCTCTCCGCCGCAAACAGGAATGCCTCCATTTCGGCTCGAGTGCCGATGGTTATACGGTTATATTTTTCAAGACGTTCGCCCGAAAAATGACGGATAAGTATTCCGCGCTTTTTCATCTCCTCGGCAAATTTCGAGCCCGAGATAGCGTCGTGCCCTGCAAGAACGAAGTTCGCCGCAGACTCGATGACCTCAAAGCCCATCGCGCGGAGCTTTTCGGTAACGAAAGCCCTCGTTTTGATGATCTTTTTAGCGTTATCATCGTAATATTTGCCGTTTTTGAGTGCCGCCTCGCCTGCAATCAGGGTGAGTCGGTTGATGCTGTACGGGTTAGTCGAGAATTTGATCTTGTTCAGATCCGCGATGATCTCTTTATCGGCGAAGGCAAATCCGAGTCGTGCGCCTGCAAGGCTTCTCGACTTAGAATATGTCCGTACGACAAGCAGGTTTTTGTAGCTATCGAGCATTTTTATTGCGCTCTCGCCGCCAAAATCTATATATGCCTCGTCAACGAGCACCACGCTATCGGGGTTTGCTTTCAGTATTCTTTCGATCTCGTTAAGACCTTTGAAAATTCCGGTCGGCGCGTTGGGATTGGCGAGAACGATGAGCTTACCGTTCTGATCAAGATAGTCCTCGGTCTTTATCGAAAAATCTTCGCAAAGCGGCTTTTTTTCGTAATTTGCGCCGTGAAGCTTTGCATAGACCTCGTAAAATCCGTAGGTAATATCGGGGAAAACCACGCCGTTTTCGGAAAACGCCATAAATGCAAAGTTCAGAATATCGTCCGAGCCGTTTGAAACGAACACCTCGTCGATAGCGCGACCGTAGAACTCTCCGAGTGCCGTGCGGAGTCCGAGGCAGTTCGGATCGGAGTACAGCCTGAGATCGGAGAGCTCTCCGTAACCGATCGACACGAGCACCTCGGGCGACGGCGGATAGGGCGATTCGTTTGTATTCAGCTTTATGTATTTTAAGCCTAGCGGTTGTTCTCCCGGCGTATATGCCGTAAGCCCCGCATATTTTTTGTTTATAAATCTACTCATCGTTTTATCGAAAAAACCTCAAGGGCTTTTCTTACCTCTTCAAAAGCTTTACGTGAGACAACTTTTTGAAAAAAGTTGTCTCACACTCTTTCAAAAACTTTACTAATATATTTTCCCTTTTATTAAAGTTTTTGGCGGGTCCTTAGATCAGAGCCCTAAGACCTACGCTGCGGGCGTGTGCCGAAAGTCCTTCTTTTTCAGCGAAGGCGATAACGTCGTCTGCGACATGGGAAAGTGCGTCCTTTGTGAAATAGGTGTACTGCATCTTTTTAACGAAATCGTCTACCGACAAAGGACTTGAAAAACGTGCCGTTCCGCTCGTCGGAAGGGTGTGGTTAGGTCCTGCGAAATAGTCGCCGAGTGCTTCGGGGCAATATCTTCCCATAAACACCGAGCCTGCATTCTTAACTCTGTCGAGAACCGAAAACGGATCGTCAAGGCAGAGCTCAAGGTGCTCGGGAGCGATGTCATTCGAAAGCTCGATTGCCTCGATAAGATCATCAGTAACGATTATTTTGCCGTTATCATCGACCGATGTGCGCGCAATCGCGGCTCTCGGAAGGAGCGGTATCATTCTTTCGAGTTCGCTCGACACCGCCTTTGCAAGATCAAGACTGTCGGTGATAAGCACTGCGGTCGAGTTCTTATCGTGCTCTGCCTGCGAGAGCATATCTGCAGCAACATAGGTGGGATTCGAGTTTTTATCAGCAATCACGAGAATCTCGCTCGGTCCTGCGATCATATCGATCGCGACCTGTCCGTAAACCTGTCTTTTTGCCTCAGCAACGAACGCGTTGCCCGGTCCTACGATCTTATCTACCATAGGAACGCTCTCGGTTCCGTATGCAAGAGCGGCTACCGCCTGTGCTCCGCCGAGCGCAAAAACGCGGTCAACACCTGCGACGTATGCCGCCGCGAGTATCGCGGGAGCTATTTTTCCGCCGCTTGCAGGCGAAACCATAACGATCTCGCCAACGCTTGCGATCTTTGCAGGTATTGCATTCATAAGCACCGACGAGGGATATGCCGCCGTTCCGCCCGGAACGTAAAGTCCGACTCTAGCGAGCGGTATTACCTTTTGTCCGGTAACTACGCCGTTTTTCTCATTTATAATAAAGCTGTTTCTTACCTGTCTTTTATGAAAATTCTCGATATTTTCTGCCGCGCGGCGGAGAATTCCGACAAACTCCTCGCCGACCTCTTCCACCGCACGTTCGATCTCCTGTCTTGAAACCTCTATTGAGCTAAGCTTTGCGCGGTCGAAGCGCTCTGTGTACTCATAGAGTGCCGCGTCCCCTCTTTTTCGCACGTTTGCAATTATATCACTGACAATATCCTCGACACCCGACGCAGAAAGAGAACGGTTGAAGAGCGTCCTTTTGTCAATGTTTTTTATATCCTCAAATATTTTTATCATCGTAAGACCTCTTATTTTACTATCTCGGCAAGCGAGGAATATATCTTCTCGATTGCCTCGTTCTTGAACTTGAAGCTCGCCTTGTTTGCGATCAGACGCGCGCTTATATCAACTATTTTTTCGAACGGAGCAAGATGGTTTTCGTAAAGCGTCTTGCCTGTTTCGACGATGTCGACGATAACGTCCGAAAGTCCGAGAATGGGCGCTAGCTCTATCGAGCCGTTGAGCGAGATTATATCTATCTCTCTGCGCTGTCTGTCGTAGTATCCGCGAGCAATATTTGGAAATTTCGTAGCAACGCGGAGAGTTTTGTCGGGATCTGCACGGTAGTCCTCCATAGCAGCGACCATCATTCGGCAAACTCCGACGTTCAGATCGAGAAGCTCATAAACGTCAGGAGAGTATTCGAGCAGGATATCCTTGCCTGCGACTCCGATGTCGGCGGCTCCTCTCTCAACGTAGATCGAAACGTCAGACGGCTTTACCCAGAAATATCTGACTCCGACCTCGGGATTTTCATATATAAGCTTTCTGTTTTGCTCCTTGATCGAAGGACAGGGGTATCCCGCCGCCTCGAACATAGCGTAAACCTTTTCTCCAAGCCTCCCCTTGGGAAGTGCTATATTTACAAAATCAGACATCTTCTCATTCTCCAAGCTTTCTTATATCAACGACCTTCGAGCATCTTATTTCGCTCGGCTTTTCCCTGCCAGACATCACGCTTTCTCCGTTTGCGCTCAGCTTCCTTACCGCGTCAAATATTTCGGCGGGCGTGTTATTTTCCCCGTAAATAAGGAAAATATCGGCATCGTTATCGGCGCTTCTCTCGTCAAGACGTTCGAGCAGATCGAGATATACGGCAAAGCCGATAGCTTCGCCCTCACGTCCCATCTTTGACAGCAGACTGTCGTATCTTCCACCCGAAAGCACTCTGGTCGGGATCTTATCTATAAATCCTCTGAATGCTATTCCGCTGTAATAGTGCATATCGTTTATGCCCGAAAAATCTATCCAGACCTTGGACGCTTCTCCGCTCTTTTTGAGGGTTTCGCAGATAAACGTGAGCTCGGCAAGAGCCTGCTTTGCTCTGTCAGTCAGACATATTTCGGGAAGAAAAGGAAGGACGTCCTCTATTTTTCCGTAAGCAGAAACGAGCTTTGCAAATCTTTCTTTGAGCTCCTCGGAAACACCTGCCTCTTCGCAAACGCTTGCCACGCCCGTGCGGTTTTTCTCTCCGATGCAGGAAAGCATCTTCACCTTGAGCGCACTCGAAAGTCCTGCCTCATCAAGAAGCGCAGAAAGAATTCCCATATGAGAAATATCAAGTATGTAATTATCGCTTATCTCTGCAAGACTGCGCGTTGCAAGCATAATGACCTCGCATACGTTATAGCTGTCAAGCTTTCCGAAGCATTCGAGTCCGGTCTGCATTATCTCTGCAAAATCCCCGTGTCCGCCGACCGCGGATGCGCGGTAAACGGTCTCGTTATAATAGATTTTATTTACTCCCATAGGAGATTCGGGCGTGTTCTTGATTATCGAAAGAGTTACGTCCGGTTTGAGAGCGAGGAGCTTGCCACTCTCTCCCGTAAAGGTGATAACTCTGTCACTCACGAGAAAGTCCTTATTACGAACGTAAAGGTCGTACTCCTCGAACTTACTCATCTTGTACGGCTTATAGCCGAAGGCTCTGTAAAGTCCGCGCAGAGAAAGCGACACCCTCTCCTGAGCTTTGAATATATTTTCGTTTGTACGGATAATACCGTCCATTTTATTATCTGCCTTTCGCTTTTGTCTTTGATATTGGTATTTTATCACTTTAAAGCGATAAAGTCAATATGAATATTATACAAATTTTGAGCATTTTATATGTGAATTCATATAAAACTCATAAAATCGGTAGGCTTTTCCGAAAATCCTACGCGTTCTCGCCCGATGCCGCGCTCTCGCAGTAGATACAGCGGTACTCTGCCTCATCTCTGTCTGTAAGGACGAATATCTGAGGAAGCTCCTGCTCCACGGTGGTTATGCATCTGGGGTTACGGCAAGCGACCACGTTCACAAGCCTTTCGGGCAGGGACGCCTTTTTCTTTTCGACAAGAATACCATCCCTAATTATATTTATAGTGGCGCCTGGGGTGATGTATCCGAGCATATCGGTATCAAGACTTATCGACTCGGCAATTTTAATGATGTCCTTTTTGCCCATTTTCGAGCTTGCGGCGTTCTTTATAATGGCGATGTGGCAATCGAACTTGTCAAGTCCGAGAAGACTATATACTTCCATACCCTTGCCCGCTCTTATATGGTCTATAACTATTCCGTTTTTGATAGAATCTATATTCATTATTTATCTGCCTCCGAAAGAAGTTTGAGTATAAGCGCCATTCTCATATATTTTCCGTTAAGAACCTGCTTGAAGTAGCACGCTCTCGGATCCTTGTCCACCGCAACGCTTATTTCGTTTACGCGCGGAAGGGGATGCATTACTATCATATCGCTCTTTGCGGGAGCAAGCTTTTCGGGAGTGAGGATATAACTGTCTTTAAGTCTAAGATATTCCTCCTCGTTAAAGAATCTCTCCTGCTGAACTCTCGTCATATAGAGTATATCAAGCTCGGGCATTACCGACATAAGATCGGAAGTCTGCTTATAGGGAACTCCGTTTTTGTCAAGTTCTTTCGTGACGTATTCGGGAACTCTCAGCTCGTCGGGAGAAACAAGGACGAATTTTACGCCCTTGTACCTTTCCATTGCCGCGATGAGCGAATGAACCGTTCTGCCGAATTTGAGATCCCCGCAAAATCCTACGGTAAGGTTTTCAAAGGTTCCCTTTTCTCTCGAAATCGTGAGCAGGTCGGCAAGAGTCTGCGTGGGGTGATTGTGTCCACCGTCACCCGCGTTTATAACGGGAATGCTCGCGTTCATCGCCGCCACAAGAGGCGCACCTTCCTTCGGGTGGCGCATTGCAATTATATCCGCATAGCAGGATATTACCTGCGCTGTATCTGCAACGCTTTCGCCCTTTGCGGCAGAGCTTGAAGCCGCACTTGCCATACTGAGAACGTTTCCGCCAAGCTCGTACATTGCCGCCTCAAATGAAAGACGGGTACGTGTGGACGGCTCGAAAAAGAGGGTCGCAAGCTTTTTGCCCTCGCATTTGTGCGCGTATTTTTCAGGGTTTGCGATAATGTCCTTAGCAACAGAAACAAGCTCGTCTATTTCCGAGACCGAAAGCTCCTTTATGTCTATAACACTTCTCATTTTGTGACCTTACCTTTCGTTTTATTGTAAAAGCGTGATTTTATTTCCTATTATCTGGCACCATTCACTGCCAGATAATTCTTGATGCGCTCTACATTTTCTTTGTTCGACTCATCCTCTTCGAGGTACTCGATGATGTCGTAAACGTCAACTATCGAATATACAGGGAAGCCGAAGCTGTCTTCTATCTCCTGCATCGCGCCCTTCTCGGTCTGACCTTTTTCCTTACGGTCAACCATTATAAAGGTTGCGGCAACCTTCGTTCCTTCAAGGCGAGAAAGTATCTCCATACTCTCACGGATAGCCGTTCCTGCCGTGATAACGTCCTCGATAATGACGATCTCCTCGCCGGCGGTGGGTACGTATCCGACGAAAACTCCGCCCTCGCCGTGATCCTTTACCTCTTTACGGTTAAAGAAGAAGGGAACGTTGAGGTGTTTTTTCGACAGCGCGACTGCCGCCGATACCGCGAGCGAAATGCCCTTGTATGCAGGTCCGTAAAGGACCGCCTTCTTTGCGCCGAGCTTTTCAAAGTACGCCTTTGCGTAGAACTCGCCGAGCTTTGCGATGTCATCGCCCGTCTTTATCATTCCCGCATTGATGAAATAGGGTATCTTTCTGCCGCTTTTTGCGGTAAAATCTCCGAATTTGAGCACTCCCGCGCTCTCTAAAAATTGTATAAACTCTCTCTTGTAGCCTTCCATTTTATATTCCTCCGTTTAAATATGTAATCCTGCTCATGCGTCCGTTTTCTGCGAACCTGTGGGGTTGAGTATGCTGTATCCGACGTTTACAAGGTGGTCTGCAACTCTTTCAAGTCCAACGACCGCACTTGAAAAATAAGGACTGTGGTCAACCGAGCAGTGACCGTCAGCAAGGCGGGCAAAGTGGCTTGCGCTAAGCGCGCGCTTCATTTCATCGGTCTCCTCTTCAAGAGAGGTCAGCTCGGCAAGACGCTCGCTGTTAAGATTTTCAAACGCGTCCTTCGAGATATCGAACATCTTTTCAACGGTAGAGCAAAGCTCGGAAAGCTCCTTTACTGCCTCGTCCGAGAAGGTAAGCTCTTTTTCCTGCATTTCCGCGCCTATCTCGTAGAAGTTTTCGGCGTGGTCGCCTATTCTTTCAAGGTCGTTAAGCACGTGGAAGTACGAGCCGATCGCCGTTTCCTCACTTGCGCCGTTAACCTCACCCGAAAGCTTTATAAGGAATCTTGTAAGTGCTCCGTTGGTAAAGTCGATAATCGCTTCATTTTCTATTATCTTCTCTTTGCCTACACCGCTTCCGCTGCGCAGAGATTCAAAGGAAAGCACCGTGTTTTCATAGGCAAGGCTAAGCATATAATCCATTTCCTTCTTAACCTGACCGAGTGCGACAGAGGGAACTGCAAGCATATGCTCGTCCACGAATTTAAGAGAGCGTGTTTTCTGTGCATTTTTCTTGTCTTTGATAACAAGCTTTGAGAATCCAACGAGCTGTTTTACGAAGGGAAGCATTATAAGCGAGTTTGTAACGTTAAATATAACGTGGAAGAGGGATACTCTCAGTTGTACCGACATAACGTCGTTGTCGTTAGGGAATATCGTGGTAAGAAATGTTACCATTTCGTCCTTGAATATCCACATAGTTGCGGTAAACAGCACCGCACCGACGGCGTTGAAGGTGAAGTGGATAAGAGCGACTCGCTTTGCATCAGTCTTTCCGCCCACAGCCGCAAGAAGTGCGGTCACGCAGGTGCCGACGTTGGCGCCGATAACCAGGAAAATGGCAAGATTAAGATTGATAGCGCCTGCTCCGACCATAGTGATGATAACACCCGTAGCGGCGGACGAGGACTGAATTAGCGCAGTAAAGAATACTCCGATAAACACGAGAAGAAGGGGCGCAATACCGCGAACACCGGGCGACATAACCGCCTCAGATGCCTTCTGGAACATATCGAGAACCTCTGCGCTTCTGAACGCCTGTTCAGATCCCATTATTTCAAGACCCACGAATATAAGTCCGAGACCGCCGATAAGACTGCCGAGCAGCTTTACCTTTTCCTTTTTGGCAAAGCCCATCATTATACCCGCGAAGGCAAAGAGGTACATCGCCATATTGAAATAGTCGTTTTTAAGAGAAACGAGAAGTCCGGTTACGGTAGTACCGATCTTTGCGCCGAGCAGTATCGGAGTCGCCTGCACAAGAGACATAACGCCTGCACTGACAAGACCGATCACCATTACCGAGGTGGCAGACGAGGACTGAATAATGGCGGTAACACCCGCACCTACTGTCAGACCCGAGAAGCGATTGTTGCTGATCTTTCCGAGAAATTTCTTCATTCCGCTTCCCGCACTTCTTTCGAGCGCGTCACCCATAAAGTTCATACCTACGATGAATACGCCGACTCCTGCGAGGAGCCATATCAAACTGCTTATAAGTGCCATATAATTTCCTTTCTTTTATGACGTCTGTTCTTCCTTGTGTTCTTTTAAAACCAAGTATATTCTTTTGTTTTTAAAGTTTTTGAGGTTCTTAGGAACTTTTTTCAAAAAGTTCCTAAGCGGGGTCCTAAGGGTCGGCGCCCCTTAGTCGCAGAACTCCTTAATGCATCTCTCATATGCGGCAACCGGATCCTCTGCTGCGGTAATCGGGCGTCCGACGACAATATAGTCAGAGCCGATCTCCTTTGCCTGTGCGGGAGTCATAACTCTCTTTTGGTCGCCGATATCTCCGTCCGCAAATCTTACGCCGGGAGTTACGGTAACAAAATCCTTGCCGCAACGGTCGTGTACCTTGCCCGCTTCAAGAGGCGAGCAAACGACGCCGTCAAGACCTGCAAGCTTCGCATTGTGAGCGTAGTGCATAACGACCTCGTCTATCGGCTCTTTTATAAGAAGATCGTTTTCCATAGACGCCTGATCAGTAGAAGTAAGCTGAGTTACCGCGATAAGCATCGGTCTCGTGCCGTCCTCGCGGGTGAGTCCTTCGATAGCCGCCTCCATCATGCGGACAGTTCCGCCCGCGTGAAGATTAGTCATATCAACGTCAAGGCGAGAAAGGACTGCCATAGCCTTTTTTACCGTGTTGGGTATATCGTGAAGTTTAAGGTCGAGGAATATCTTATGTCCTCTTTTCTTTATTTCCTTTACTATCGAGGGTCCCTCTGCGTAGTAAAGCTCCATTCCTATCTTGACAAACGGCTTTCTTCCCGTGAATTTATCAAGAAATGCAAATGTTTTTTCCGCGCTGTCAAAGTCACACGCGATGATTACGTCTTTTCCCATTATCTTACTCCTCCTATTATATCTTTGAGATCATCTATTTTATATTTTTCCATTACGCGAGGAAGCTCCTCGATAATGTCTCTACACGCATAAGGGTTTATAAGGTTTGCCGCGCCGACCTCGACCGCGCTCGCGCCCGCGAGCATCATTTCAACAACGTCCTCTGCGCTCGAAACGCCGCCCATTCCGACGACCGGAATTTTAACCGCGTTTGCGACCTGATATACCATTCTCACTGCCACGGGGAAGATCGCCGCGCCCGAAAATCCACCCATTTTATTGGCGATCACAGGACGTCTTGTGCGAAGGTCTATTCTCATTCCGAGTAGGGTGTTTATAAGGCTGATGCCGTCTGCGCCCGCCTCCTCGCACGCCTTTGCTATCGAAACTATATCGGTGACGTTAGGCGAAAGCTTGATTATAACAGGCTTCGTAGTGACCTTCTTTACTGCCCTCGTGACCTCTGCCGCCGCCTCGGGCGAGGTTCCGAAGGACATTCCGCCTCCGTGTACGTTGGGACAGCTCACGTTGACTTCAAGCCAGCCGACCTGCTCGCATTTATCGAGCTTTTCGCAGGTATAGACGTACTCGTCGACAGAAAATCCCGATACGTTAGCCATAACCGGCTTATTAAAGCATTTTTTAAGCTTCGGGAGCTCCTCGGAAATTACCTTTTCAACTCCCGGATTTTGCAGTCCGACAGAGTTTATCATTCCCATCGGACACTCGGCAATTCGAGGTGTGGGATTTCCGAATCTCGGATCCTTCGTCGTTCCCTTAAAGGAAAACGTACCTAGAATATTTATGTCGTAGAGCTCGGCAAATTCGTATCCAAAGCCGTAAGTTCCGCTTGCCGGAATTATCGGGTTATCGAGCTCGATACCGCAAAGATTTACGCTCATTTTTGCCATAATATTTCCTCCCTGCAAAGAATAGGTCCGTCCTTACATATACGTTTATATCCGGTGACCGTTTTGCACGAGCATCCCATGCAAGCGCCAAATCCGCAGCCCATTCGCTCCTCAAAGCTGAACTGCGCAGGGCAGTCAGTTGCTTTGTAAAGTGCTTTAAGCATCGGCTCGGGACCGCAGGTCATTATCGAGGAATAGTCGCCGACGCTTTCGAGTGCATCGGTAACAAAGCCCTTTATTCCCAGGCTTCCGTCTACTGTGGTTACGGTAAAGCTCACGCCGAGATTTTCAAATTCGTCTTTATAAAAGACCTCGTCCGCGCTTCCGAACCCTGCGATGACCTTGACCTTTTTCCCTGCCTTAGATAGCTCTTTTGCGAGCAGATACATCGGGGGAAGTCCGACTCCTCCGCCGACAAGCAGAGGTCTGTCTCCGCTTTTTTCAAGGTCGTAGCCGTTTCCGAGTCCTGTGAGAATATCGAGGCTTTCTCCGCCGATCATTTCGGACATCTTATCAGTTCCCTTGCCGACCACCTTATAAATAAGCGTAAGAATATTTCCTTCGACGTCGCATACCGAGATAGGTCTGCGAAGATAAAATCCGTCGAGGCGAATATTTACAAACTGTCCGGGTGCGGTAATATGCGAGTTATCGCCCGAAAGCTTCATTTCAAACGTGTTTTTCGCAACCATTCGGTTCGAAATCACTCTAAAAATCGACTGCTTCATTTTTTCTTTTGGAAACCCTTTTGTGAAAAGGGTTTCCTTACCCTCCTAAAACATTTTGTGAGACAACTTTTTGAAAAAAGTTTTCTCACACTCTTTCAAAAACTTTACTAAAAGGTTTTGCTTGCTTGTGTGTACTTGTCAAATAAAGTTTTTGGCGAGTCGAAAACGATCTAAGCGTCAATCGTTGAAACCTTAAAGGTTATCTCATCGAGGACGTCGAGGAGAACCTTGACCGTATCGAGGTTGGTGAACATCGTCACATTGTTCTCGACTGCGTGGCGGCGGATCTGATAGCCGTCCTGCATTTGATCGACCGAGCCCGGATCACGGGTGTTGATAACGTACGCGATATAACCCTTACGGATAGCGTTCGGAATATCGTCGCTTCTCTCATCCCCGTCGGTGATCTTTGCCATTACCTTCGTGCGAATTCCGTGCTCCTTAAGGAACTTTGCTGTTCCCTCGGTGGCCTGGATATTAAATCCGAGATTGTAGAAGCGCTGGATGAGAGGGAGCGCTTCTTCCTTGTCCTTGTCCGCGATAGTCGCAAGGACCGTTCCGTAGTTCTGTATCTGCATTCCTGCCGCTTGGAGCGCCTTATAGAGGGCGCGATTAAGCTTTGCATCATAACCGATAGCCTCACCCGTAGATTTCATTTCGGGCGAGAGGTAGGTGTCCATTCCGCGAAGCTTTGCGAACGAGAACACAGGTGCTTTTACGTAGTATCTGTTCTTCTCTGCGGGATAGAACTCGGTAATTCCCTGCTCACGGAGCGACTGACCGAGAATAGCCTTGGTCGCTATATCTGCAAGAGGGTATCCCGTAGCCTTCGACAGGAAGGGCACCGTTCTCGATGAACGAGGATTGACCTCTATAACGAAGACCTCGTCATTTTTATCAACGATGAATTGGATGTTGTAAAGTCCGACGATGCCCAGTCCGATTCCCAGCCTTTTTCCGTAATCGAGTATCTTCGCCTTGACCGCATCCGAAATACTGAACGAGGGGTAAACGCTGATACTGTCTCCGCTGTGAACGCCCGTACGCTCAACGAGCTCCATAATGCCGGGAACGAATACGTCCTTTCCATCGCATACCGCGTCGATCTCGACCTCTTTACCCATTATATATCTGTCAACGAGTACAGGCTTGTCCTTGTCGATCTCAACCGCGGTTTTGAGGTAGTGGCGAAGCTGAGTTTCGTTTGCGATTATCTGCATCGCACGGCCTCCGAGAACGAAGCTCGGACGAACGAGCACAGGATATCCGATCCTTGCCGCAGTCTCAACGCCCTCTTCAATATCGGTAACTGCCGCGCCGGTAGGCTGAGGAATGTGAAGCTCGGAAAGAATACGCTCAAAGGATTTTCTGTTCTCCGCTCTGTCGATAGCCTCAACGTCAGTACCAATGATCTTAACTCCTCGTTCGAGCAGAGGCGCGGCGAGGTTTATTGCCGTCTGTCCGCCAAGAGATGCGATTATCTCGTCAGAGCCCTCAAACGCTACGATATTCATAACGTCCTCAACGGTGAGCGGCTCGAAGTAGAGCTTGTCTGCCGTCGTGTAGTCGGTCGAAACGGTCTCCGGGTTATTGTTTATGATAATTGCCTCATAGCCCGCGTTTCTTATCGTCTGAACCGCGTGAACCGAGGAGTAGTCAAACTCTACGCCCTGTCCGATACGGATAGGACCCGCTCCAAGGACGACCTTCTTTTCCTTGCTTGTCACGACCGACTTGTTTTCGCCCGTGTAGCTGGAATAGAAGTAAGGAATATAATGTCCCGTGTGCGCGGTATCTACCATTCTGTATATCGGATATATGTTCTTGCCCGTACGGAACTTCCAAACATCGATCTCGCTCATATTCCAGAGCTTTGCGATATATTTATCGGAAAATCCGAGCTTTTTAGCTTCTCTGAGCACTTCCTCGTTCATTACGTTATCGATAAGCGTTTTCTCGCAGTCGGTAATATTTTTAAGCGCTTCAAGGAATAGCTCTGTGATCATCGTGATCTCGTGGAGCTTTTCGAGCGAAACTCCGCGACGGAGAAGCTCGCAGACCGCAAAGAGAGTGTCATCTCTAAAATCAGCCATATACTCGACTATCTCGTCAGTAGTCATCTTATCGAACTTCGCCATATGGAAGTGGCAAACGCCGATTTCAAGCGAGCGCACCGATTTGAGCAAACATTCTTCAAGAGAAGAACCGATTCCCATTACCTCACCAGTTGCCTTCATCTGAGTTCCGAGCTTGTTGGTCGCGTCCGCGAACTTATCAAACGGGAATCTCGGAAGCTTTGCGATAATATAGTCAAGCGAGGGCTCGTATGCAGCGTTAGTATTGCCAAGTTTGATATCTTCAAGTGTCATACCGACCGCTATTTTCGCGGTAACTCTAGCTATCGGATATCCGCTCGCCTTGGAAGCAAGTGCCGACGAGCGTGAAACTCTCGGGTTGACCTCGATGAGATAATACTCCGAGGTCGTCGGGTGAAGGGCGAACTGTACGTTGCATCCGCCTTCTATTTTAAGCTCCTTGATGAGCTTTATTGCACTATCGTTGAGCATCTTTTCGTCTTCCTTCGAAAGGCTCATAATGGGCGCTACCACTACCGAGTCGCCCGTGTGAACGCCGACAGGGTCGACGTTTTCCATTCCGCAGATCGTGATCGCGTGACCGGTGCCGTCGCGCATAACCTCGAACTCGATCTCTTTATATCCCTTGACGCTCTTCTCGATAAGAACCTGATGCACAGGAGAAAGCTTGAATGCGTTGAGACCGACCTCTTCGAGCTCCTTTTCGTCATTTGCAAAGCCGCCACCCGTTCCGCCAAGGGTAAATGCGGGACGTAGAACTACGGGGTATCCTATTCTTGCTGCCGCTTCCTTTGCCTGCTCGACCGAGTAGGTTATCTCCGAAGGAATTACAGGCTCTCCGATAGAGGTACACAGCTCCTTAAAAAGCTCTCTGTCCTCTGCTCTTTCGATACTATCACCCGATGTTCCGAGAAGCTCTACCCCGCATTCTGCGAGTATTCCCTTCTTTTCGAGCTGCATCGCAAGGTTGAGACCTGTCTGTCCGCCGATACCCGGTATGATAGCGTCGGGACGCTCGTATCTGATTATTCTTGAAACGTATTCCAAAGTAAGCGGCTCCATATACACCTTGTCCGCAATAGAGGTATCTGTCATTATCGTTGCGGGGTTGGAGTTCGCAAGCACGACCTCGTAGCCCTCCTCTTTAAGCGCTATACAAGCCTGTGTACCCGCATAGTCAAATTCTGCCGCCTGACCGATTACTATCGGACCGGAGCCTATTATTAGTATCTTGTGAATGTCTGTTCTCTTAGGCATAATGCACCTCGTTATATATTAAGATTTTTATTTTCCTTGACTTTTAAAGATTTTCAAAAGCGCTGTAAACGACCTTGCCGTCATAGACTGTCAAAAGGCATTTTCCAAACACCTTTTTGCCGCCAAACGGCGTGTTTTTTCCCATAGACTTAAAGCTATCGGGATCTATTTCGTACTCGCTACCGAGATCGAACACTGTAAAGCTTGGCTTTTTTCCGAGCATTTCGCCTCTGTCTATTCCAAAGCGTTCGCTTGGAGCATCGCTCATTGCCTCGGCAAGTCTTTCGAGGGTCATAACCCTATTTTTCACAAGCTCGGTATACAGTATCGGAAACGCCGTTTCAAGTCCGACGATACCCATAAGGCTCTTTTCTAGTCCTTTCGACTTTTCCTCTGCGCTGTGCGGAGCGTGGTCGGTGGCAATCATGTCTATCGTGCCGTCCTTTATGCCCTCGACAAGCGCCCGCCTGTCCTGACTCGAGCGAAGCGGAGGATTCATTTTAAAGTTTCCGTCGTCTACAAGATCGTCCTCGTCCATCACGAGATAGTGCGGTCCTGTCTCACAGCTGACGTCAAGCCCTTCGGCCTTCGCCTTTCTTATCAGATCAACACCTTCTTTTGTCGAGATATGGCAAACGTGGTATGCGCACCCGATTTCCCGTGCAATGGATATATCTCTTTCTATCTGTTTCCATTCTGACTCGGACGAGATCCCTGCAATATTATGCTCTTTTGCATATTTTCCCGCGTGTATCGCGCCACCGTTTCTCAGCACATCATCCTCACAGTGAGCTGCGATTATCTTTCCAAGGCGCTTTGCCTCTGTCATAGCTTCTCTCATAACGTCGGCTGTCTGTACCCCGACTCCGTCGTCCGAAAAGGCAACAACGCTCGACGAGAGCGCTTCCATATCCGCAAGGGTTTCTCCGTCCCTCGTTATTCTGCCATAAGGTATCACCTTGATAACGGCATCTCGCTCAATAATATCGGTCTGTTTTTTAAGATTTTCCGCATCGTAGGGCGAAGGACTCAGATTTGGCATCGAGCACACTGTCGTGTATCCGCCTGCCGCAGCCGCCTGGGTACCGCTCTTAACCGTCTCCTTATAAGAAAAGCCCGGCTCTCGAAGATGAACATGAACATCAACGAAACCGGGAAAGACAGCACAATTTTTGAAAACAGAAAACTCTTCCCCCATAACGGAGGAGTCGTCATCACAGGAAAGAGAAATACGCACCGATTTATCATTGGAAACAGTTATCCCGACATCAGTGTTTTTCGCCGCGCCGTACACGTAAGCATTAATAAGTCTGAAACGCATTTTCTACTCCTTTTATATGTTAATATTATTATAAATACATACTAAAATCTTCTCTGCCCGAAATTATACCACTTTTTTCTCTTCTTGTCAATAACTATTATGTACTATACTTATATTTCTTTTAAAAACTTTTTGTACGATTTCCCGATTTTTCGCATAACACCGATCTGTGCCGTCAAAAATATATCCGTAATAAAACGAAAGGACTTTTGTTTATATGACGAAATTTTTCAAATTTTCCGATAAAATCAAAACTTATTCGCGCTGTATTTTCGCATGCTTTCTTGCATCTCTTATAATCGCCGCATCACTCTGTTTTCTCGCACACAGTTTCGAGATAAACGAAATATCCTTCTCGCCCTCACAAATCTACGAGCTCACGGGAAGCGAGGGAAAACAACCCGAGATTTCGAGCAAAATCTCAGAGGAGATCTCCGATCTTTTCGGTAAAAAAGAGAATTAAAAGGAGACTGTACTATGTATAAGGGCTACAAACGCAAGGTAATAGTCGTAAAGGACACCGGCAGTCGCCTTTTTGACTCCGCTTATTTCATTGTACGCGAGGGCGCAGACGAGGGCGGCATCAAGGATATGGTCGAGGAAGCATCGCGTATAATAAATGAAAAAACGGCGGAAAACGCCTGTCCGAACTCCTATAAGCGTTTTTTTTCCTTCTCACTAGGCGCGGCATTCTGCTCGGTTATATTCGCCGCTATGGTTCTGCTTCTCGGCTAACGCATCTAAATTGTTTACAAATAGGAAAAATTCCGTTCATTTGTATGTGTTAGCATAGGATGAATTATTTTGTGCGTATAAAAAGACGGACGCCGTCATACTCGGGGCGTTTTGTGTATGTTTCCCGCGTCCGTCGCATACATAATTTTATAGACCGGGAGCACCTTACTGCCTTTTGCAAAGGAGTCGTGGTTTTTTGCAGAGGTGTCAAACAAAGCTCTATTGTCTCTCACTAACCCGTGTATATTTCTGCCCGCACGGTCCTTTTGGCGTGTTTGGGAAAAGTATACCATTTTTCAATCATTTTAAAGTAAAGGAGTTTTTATGGCAAAAAAGTCAAACAAAAAGCTTAAAATAACCGCTCTGGGCGGTCTCGGTGAGATCGGCAAAAACCTCACCGTACTCGAATACGGCGAGGACATCATAATAATAGACTGCGGTATGGGATTTCCCGACGACGATATGCTCGGAGTCGATCTCGTTATTCCCGATTTTTCATATCTGAAAGCCAACGCGGGCAAAATTCGCGGAGTTTTTCTTACACACGGTCACGAGGACCACATCGGAGCTATCCCCTACCTTCTCGACGAAATAGACGTCCCGATTTACGGAACCCGCCTGACCATCGGCATTATAAAATACAAGCTCGAAGAGCATAAGACTGCGTTCAAGCCTCGCCTTAACTGCGTAAAATCAGGAGACGTTATCAGTGCAGGCGCGCTCTCGGTCGAATTTATCCACGTCAATCACTCTATCGCAGATGCCTGCGCACTTGCGATATTCACACCACTTGGAACGGTCGTCCATACAGGCGACTTCAAGCTCGACCTCACGCCCATTGACGGCGAGGTAATGGACCTCACCCGCTTCGGAGAGCTTGGCAGAGAAGGCGTTCTGCTTATGATGTGCGAATCTACCAACGCAGAGCGCTCAGGCTTTACTCCGTCCGAAAAAACGGTCGGGGAATCGCTCAAATCAATATTTATGCGTCATCACAAAAAGCGCATAGTTATCACAACTTTTTCGTCTAACGTACATCGCGTCCAGCAGATAATCGATATAAGCGTTGCACATAAACGCAAGGTAGCGGTCATCGGCAGAAGCATGCAGAGCATAGTAAACGCGGCGATCGAGCTAGGTTATATGCATGTTCCAAATGGCGCTATAATCGACATCGGAGACGTAAAAAATTACAACCCCGAAAACGTCACTGTCATCACCACAGGAAGTCAGGGAGAACCTATGAGCGCACTCTACCGTATGGCGTTTGCCGACAGAGCCAAGCTTAGTCTCGGACACGACGACCTCGTGGTCATAAGCGCAAACCCCATTCCCGGAAATGAGAAGATGGTGGATAAGATAATCAATGAGTTTACTAAGAACAACATCTCGGTTTTCCGCGACAATTCGGTAGAAACTCACGTTTCCGGTCACGCTTGCCAAGGAGAGATAAAGCTCCTGCACGCGCTCGTGAAGCCTAAATATTTTATGCCGATCCACGGCGAGCATAAGCACCTAGCGGCAAACCGAGACGTAGCTCGTTCTATGGGTCAGGATGCAAATACGATATTCGTGGGGGAGACGGGAAAGATCCTTGAAATCACGGCAAAGAGTGCGAAATTCAATGGAAGTATTCCGTCGGGTGCGCTCTTTGTTGACGGCTCAGGGGTAGGCGACGTAGGAAACATCGTCCTGCGCGACAGAAAGCACCTTTCAGAAGAAGGCATCATAGTCGTAGTGGCTTCGGTCTCGCTCGACGAGCAGCTTCTCTTGTCAGGTCCCGAAATCATCACACGCGGATTCGTGTACATGCGCGAATCAGAGGAGCTCCTGTCCGAGCTTCGCCGTCTTGCCTATGAAACTCTTTACGATGCTCTCGATAAAGGCATCACCGATTGGTCGCGCCTTAAAAATATTATTAAGGACGACCTTGCGCGTTATATTTATTCCAAAACCAAGCGGCGTCCGATGATACTCCCCGTTTTGCTTGATGAATAAAACGCGACTCCCCGCGCCCTTGATATAAATCTGCAAAGCAGATTTATATCATATCGAGTTCGACCGAAGGGAGAACATATCGAATTTACCGAAAGGCAAATATATCGTGCCGAATACAAAGACGCAAAGCGACTTTGTCGGCATATCGACAAAATTAAAAAACTCCCGAATTCGGGAGTTTTATTTGTTTAATAATGTTTAGTATCAACCGCCGGGAATAAATTTCAATTCCATATTCACGGTCTTGCCCGACTCGTCGAAATAAACGAAAAGTCTGTACGGATCGGCGGGGTCTATATATCTGTAAATTTCATATACCCACTCCACAGTATCTTTATCAAAGAGAGCATTTTCATAGTTTTCTTTTTCGGCGTGGGAAAAGAAAACGGCTTAATCCGACTTATCTGCATAATAGTGCGGATACCCGAATTTTTCAAAAATTTCTTTCTTAGTTTACGATCTGCCTCTTCCTACCCGTTTGCAGATCTTTTCCGTCTGCTCGTAAGTTTCTGTCGTTACCATATCCTCAATTATTCTGTCAAGAGCAAAAAGACTGAGAGCGGCGAGTAAAATGAGCACAAATATGACCAAAAGCACATTTTTTATCTTTCTCAGCACACCATCACACATTTTTCTTTTAATTGAAGTTTTTGGAGTTCCGAGAACCTTTTTTCAAAAAGGTTCTTGGTGGGGCTTCCAAAGGGGCAAAGCTGCCTTTGGTTATCTATTCTTAACGATAAAATTCCAGCTGTCGCGGCACATCGAGTCGAGGTCAAGCTTTGCTTCCCAGTCAAGAACATCCTTTGCCTTATCGGTCGACGCGTAACAGGTCGCGATGTCGCCCGGACGGCGGTCGCCGATCTTGTAATTCACCTTAACTCCGTTCACTCTCTCGAAAGCGTTTACAACGTCGAGAACGCTGCTTCCCTTGCCCGTACCCAGGTTAACGGTAAGAACTCCCTTGTTTGCTTCAAGATGCTTGAGAGCCGCAATGTGTCCGATAGCAAGGTCAACGACGTGGATATAGTCACGTACACCCGTTCCATCGGGTGTATCGTAGTCGTTACCATAAACGGTCAGACAAGCGAGACGTCCATCTGCAACGCGGCATATGTAAGGCATAAGGTTGTTCGGTATTCCGTTGGGATCCTCGCCGAGAAGTCCGCTTTCGTGTGCGCCGATAGGATTGAAGTACCGAAGGAGGGCTACCGACATATCGGGATTTGCAAAAGCGATGTCTTTTAGCATTATCTCCTGCATAAACTTAGTCTGTCCGTAAGGGTTTGTTGCCGACGTGGGCATCTCCTCGGTGTACGGAGCAATATTGTTCATTCCGTAGACGGTTGCGGAGGAGGAGAACACGATCTTCGAGCAACCGTATTTCTTCATGACCTTGCAGAGAACGAGAGTTCCGAAGATGTTGTTCGAGTAATATTCGAGCGGTTTTGCAACGCTTTCACCGACCGCTTTGAGTCCTGCGAAGTGAATAACTGCGCCGATCTCGTTTTCGGAGAATATCTTTTCGAGAGCCGCCTCGTCGCAAACGTCGTCCTTGTAGAACTTCGGACGTACGCCGCAGACTGCCTCGATGTTATCGAGAACGCTCTCCTTGGAGTTTATAAGGTTGTCAACGATAATGGGCTCGTATCCGTTCTTTACGAGCTCAACGACTGTGTGAGAACCGATATATCCGGTTCCGCCTGTTACGAGAATTTTCATTTTATTTTTCCTTTCATTTGGGGAATTATTTACTTGCTTTTACCCGAAACCGAGCCTGTAAGCCGGGTTCTGTCGGAGTCGGCGGGACTCTGCCGACCCTACACTGTCATCTATCTTGTCCGTACGTTGCCGTACGGCTCTGCGCCGCCCGAAAAAACACGCCGTGCAAGCGCCGCCGCAAGCGGCGATCTTCGGGTGTTGCACCGGATAGGGTTTACATTGACGCACAAAGTTACCAGTGTGCCGGTGAGCTCTTACCTCGCCTTTCCATCCTTGCCCTCTCAAAAAGAGAAGGCGGTTTATTTCTGTTGCACTTTCCCTGAGGTCACCCTCGGCGGACGTTATCCGTTATCCCGCACTACGGTGCCCGGACTTTCCTCACGGTAATACCTTACGGCGACATACCGCGCGACAGCACAGCTCGGTTTCCGCTAGATATTATATATCACATTTTCCCGTTTGTCAAATAAATTTTAAACAAATTATGATTATTTTTCACGGAAATTCCGACGTTTTGAGCATGAACGGATAAAATTTGCGAAAAATAGGCAAAAAATTTAATACATTGTTCATATCGAGGGGGTAATATATAATATATAATTCTTTTGACTACAATCAAAATCGGAGATTTTTATGTTTTCATCACACGAAAAGACCGACGCGGCGTATACAAGAGAGAATTTTCTTATCGCCTTCATTCGTGCCATCGGATTTTTCCTCTTTTATTACACTGTGAGAACGGTCGTTTTCACCTCCGCGAGCATCTTTTTCACTATAAAATATCAGGATATAGACGATGCCCTTGCGGTGTATATGGAAAGCGCAAACGCGCTCTCCTTTTTCTGCGCGATACTAATCATTCTCGGACTGTGCGCCTTTTTTAAGTATCAAAAAAAGAGTGTATCGACGTCACTCTATATCGGAAATCCCGATATATCGACCATAGCACTCTGCTTTATCGCGGGTATCTCGCTTAATTTTTCAACGACATATATAATGTCATTTCTCCCGAAGAGTCTGCTCGAATCTTACAGCGAGACTTCGTCGGGTCTTAGTGAAGGAAGTCTTCTCTGGTATATCCTTGCGGCTGTGATAATGGCTCCCATTCTCGAAGAACTTATTTTCCGCTCAATGATGATCTCCCGACTGTCAAGTGCAACGGGTAACACGCTGGCAGTTATTCTCTCCTCTGCCGTTTTCGGCGCGGTCCACGGACATATCGTATGGTCAACCTACGCATTCCTGCTTGGACTGCTTCTTGGATTTGTATTCGTACGTACTCGCTCGGTTACCGTCAGCATAGCGATGCATCTTGGATTCAATCTCGTTTCTCTTATCTCGCGCATCGACACCTTTCCTGAAACGCTTATAAACATTCTTTCGCTGTGTTATCTCGTATCCCTTCCGATTTCCGCACTTCTCATATTGATTTTTATAAAGAAAACCTCGTCCTACGCAAGTAAAACTCCCATAGGCATCGAGGAAATTTTATAACAAAGGATTTTTGGTATGTCTCACGATCTCGTCGCCGAAAGGCGCGCTTTTCTCAAAAAACGCTTTATATCCAGTATAATTCAGCTTTCTGTGGTTTTCGCATGGACTCTCTACAACTGCATAGCCGAGATATTTTTCCCTGCCTCGGTTCTCCCGATATCCTTTTATCTTCCGCAGTTTGTCGTTGCCATAGCAAGCGCGGCGGTGGAAAACAGGGTGAAATTCATTCTTTTACTTATTCTCGCAGTTATAGTTTTGTTACTCCTCGCGGCGTGTCTGATAATGTCTCGAAGAAATTATAGGCTTGTCGGACTGCTAAACATCGTCGTATCAATTGACATGATTTTACTTATTTATATCAGCCTACAAAGCCTTGCGGCAAAGAGCTTCAACCTTGCGTTTGTCGTTAATCTACTCGTCCATATATGGATGCTCGCGCTTGTGATACGGCTTCGCAGAGCCTCCGAGGGACTTGAAGTTTTGCCCGAACTCACCGAAAAAAACGAACAATGAAAAGCGAGACGGATATCAAATTCCGCCTCGCTTTTTAATTAAAGTTTTTGAGGATCCAAAGTCAGAGTCCTTGGTCAAACGCTGTGTATTTTACCATTCGGATCTGCGTTCTCGGTATCGAGGGCGAGCTGAGTTTCGCGGCGTTTTTCGAAGAACTTCTCTGCTACCTGCTCAAAGAGAGCATAGGAAAGAACGTCCTCTTCCTGCTGGATATAATCCGAAGCCTTCTTTTTGAGGTTTTCAAGCTCGGGAGCAATATTGTCCGCAGGACGGCAGGTGATCGGCTCTTCATCACCGATGATCTGCTTTCTGAATTCGGGATCGATCTCCATCGGAGCCTGACCGTATTCGCCCTTGATAAGTCCCTTGAATTCCTTGGTTACGTTCTTATAACGTCCTGCGATCACGTTGAACACTGCCTGTGTTCCGACGATCTGCGAGGAGGGAGTAACGAGTGGAGGATATCCCGCATCTGCACGGACTCTCGGCACCTCTTCAAGCACCTCGGTGAGCTTATCGCTCTTTCCGAGATTTTTAAGCTGAGAAATGAGATTCGAGAGCATTCCGCCGGGAACCTGATAAAGAAGTGCGTTTACGTCAACTTTAAGAACCTTCGGGTTAAGAAGTCCGTTTTCAAGATACTTTTCACGAAGCGCTTCGAAATGCTTTCCGACGACGTTGAGCTTTTCAAGATCAAGTCCCGTATCGTAAGGCGTTCCCTGAAGAGCAGCTACGATCGGCTCTGTCGGAGGCTGAGATGTTCCGAGTGCGAGCGGAGAAATTGCGGTATCGATAATATCACAGCCTGCCTCGATAGCTTTGAGAGCGGTCATCGATGCAAGACCTGCAGTATAGTGCGTGTGAAGCTCTACGGGGAGACTGGGGATCTCAGATTTGAGAGCCTTTACGAGCTCCTCTGCCGCGTAGGGTTTAAGAAGTCCTGCCATATCCTTGATACAGATCGAGTCAACGCCCATATCAACGAGGCGCTTGGTGTAATCAACGAAATACTCGGTAGTATAGCAGGGACCTGTCGTATAGGAGAAAGCGACCTGAACGTGTCCCTTTTCCTTTTTGGTCGCGTTTATCGCGGTGCGAAGGTTACGCTCGTCGTTAAGAGCGTCGAATATACGAATGATGTCAATTCCGTTAGCTATCGATTTCTGAACGAAATACTCAACAACATCGTCCGCATAGTGACGGTATCCGAGGATATTCTGTCCTCTGAAAAGCATTTGAAGCTTGGTATTCTTTACGTTCTCGCGGATCGTACGGAGTCGCTGCCACGGATCCTCGTTAAGGAAACGGAGGCAGGAGTCGAAGGTCGCGCCGCCCCACGCTTCAAGCGAATGGTATCCGACCTCGTCGAGAGCTTTCAGTATGGGAAGCATCTCTTCGGTAGTCATACGGGTCGCAATAAGCGACTGATGCGAGTCACGCAGGACTGTTTCACAAATTTTTACTTTTGCCATTTTATATCTCACTTTCCGATTCTGTGTTAAGAAATCTAAACTAACTTATAATCTGAACATCGAGAGGAACACGCCTGCCGCAACCGCAGAGCCGATAACTCCCGCAACGTTCGGTCCCATCGCGTGCATGAGCAGGAAGTTCGAGGGATCTTCCTTCTGTCCTTCGATCTGTGCAACGCGTGCCGCCATAGGAACTGCCGAAACGCCTGCCGAGCCGATAAGAGGATTGATCTTTCCGCCCGAGAGAACGTTCATTATCTTTGCGGTGATAAGTCCGCCGCAGGTTGAAATAGCAAAAGCTACGAGTCCAAGACAGATTATCAGGATCGTTTCAAAGCGCAGGAAGTTTTCCGCACTTGCCGTCGCGCCTACGCTGATACCGAGACAGATGGTAACGATGTTCATAAGCTCGTTTTGCGCGGTCTTGGAAAGACGGTCTGTAACTCCGCATACGTTAAGTATGTTACCGAACATAAGACATCCGATAAGTGCAAGTGCATCCGGAACGATAAGTCCGACGACGACCGTAACTATTATCGGGAAGAGGATCTTCTCGGCGAAGGATACCGGACGGAGTGTGGTCATTCTGATCTTACGCTCTTTTTTGGTCGTCAGAAGCTTCAT
Organism: Eubacteriales bacterium; assembly: GCA_045605765.1. Lineage (GTDB taxonomy): Bacteria > Bacillota > Clostridia > Oscillospirales > CAG-272 > SIG672. The sequence goes on from JAZUQQ010000044.1 coordinate 56,180, forward strand.
TATCGGAGGCTGGATCATCGGGATAAGCGCCATATAGCTATACGCCGCGATCGCGATAGCCCCGAGAAGCTGTGGGGCAAGAGTTTTTGTGACGAGTATTGCCGTAGGTCCGTCCGCACCGCCTATAATACCGATAGATGCCGCCTCGGAGAGCGAAAACGTACCCGAAATGATCGCGCCCGCAAAGGCAACGAAAACTCCGAACTGTGCGCCTGCTCCCATAAGCAAGCTCTTAGGATTTGCAATAAGCGGCGAGAAGTCGGTCATCGCGCCTATTCCTATAAAGATTATACAGGGGTAGATACCGAGCTTAACGCCCATATACAGAAGGTCGAGAAATCCGCCTTCATTTACTACCATTCTGATAGACTCGGAAACCTTAATGCTACTATCCATCCACATTTCAAGGTGGAAAAGACCTGCGCCCGGAAGGTTAGTAAGAAGCATTCCGATAGCTATCGGGAGCAGGAGAAGCGGCTCGTATTTCTTGACTATTGCAAGATATATAAGTACGAAGGAAATCGCAAGCATTACAAGCGTTTTCCACCAGCCGTCCGTTCCCATAAGCTGAGAAATGCCCGTAGTTTCCAAGAATTTTAAAATACTATCAAGCATATTTATAAAGTCCTTTCGTTAAACTGCAAAGCAAGACTTTTCTCAGGCGATGGTGAGAAGAAGGTCGTCGGTATTTACCGAGTCCCCGCCCTTTACGATGACAGAAGCAACCGTTCCGTCGCAGGGAGCGCAGATGTCGCTCTCCATCTTCATAGCCTCGATAACGCAGACTACGTCGCCGTTTTTAACTGCCTGACCTGCGGAGACCTTTACCTTAACGATGGTTCCGGGCATCGGAGCTTTGACGGGAGTTCCGTTTGCAGGTGCCGCTGCGGGTGCAGGTGCCGCTGCGGGTGCAGGAGCTGCTGCGGGTGCAGGAGCTGCTGCGACTGCGGGAGCTGCCACCACTGCGGGTGTTGCAACGGGCGCAGAAGCGTATGTGCCGAGCTCCTCAACTTCAACTTCATATACTTTACCGTTTACAGTAACGCTGAATTTTCTCATTATATTAAACCTTCTCTTTCTGAAATTTAGTTTTTACTTGGAATTGTTTCTGCGGAACGCCTCGCGCGAGGTCTGTCTGAAAGAAACTACGCGGAACGCGCTCTGAGGCTTATCTAACATAACCGATATTGCCGCTGTTATTGCCGCAACGATCTCCTCGTCGTCCGACACAGGTGCCACGGGTGCGGCTACGGGCGCAGGAGCTGCCTGTACCGTCGGTACCGCAGGAGCAGAGGTCGCTTTACTTTCCGACACATCTCTCGAAAGGAGCTTTCCTGCTATTGCAAGAACGATCCAGAGTACCGCCAGAACCGCAAAGATCGCCGCCATTCCGAGGAGCAGTGTCTGTCCTGCCACGAGAAGTCTGTCGCCCATATTTTCAATAGGGGTAGTAACGTCCTCTTTGGTCAGGTTAGACAGGTCTATGAGTACGGGAATATTCATATCCTAATTTACCCTTTCTTTTTATCTTGTCTTGTCCGAGTATAAATAAACTCAGAAAGGAAGCTTGGAGTGCTTCTTTGCAGGATTTCCTGCGATCTTCGCAAAAAGCATTTCGACTGCCGAAATAATTCTTGCCCTGGCTTCGCTGTAAGCTATAATGTCGTCTATAGCTCCGAGTGCCGCCGCCTTTTCGGGGGACGCCTTGCCGCTCTTCCATTCACTAACAAGCTCTGCTCTCTTTGCCGCGCCGTCCTCGGCTTCCTTGATCTCATCACCGTAGAAGAACTGGACAGAAGCCTCGGGAGAAAGAACGCTTATTTCCGCCTTGGGAGCTGCATAAACGATGTCCGCTCCGAGTGCCTTTGCACCAACGAGCGTAAAGGAGGCGCCGTAAGCCTTGCCGAGTATATAGGTGATTTTGGGGCAGGAAGCTCCTGCATATGCAGACGCGAGCTTTGCAAGCTCTCCTGCAAGTCCCGCGTCGCCCGACTCGTGGTCTGCACCGCAGCTGTCAACGATAGTGATTATAGGCATAGAGAAATTATCACAGAAGGAAATAAAGGGCGCGATCTTCTTTGCCTCACGAGCACCGAGCGCTCCGCCGAGTCCGCAAATACCGACCGTTATCTGTCCGAGAGATGCGATAGCGGTAAGAGCTTTCGGAGCGAAATCTCCTTTAAGCTCGGTGTAATGACCGTTATCTGCGATCATTGCCGCCGCTTCTCTTACATCCTTTGCATTTTCAAGCTCTGCCGTCGCTCTGCAAGAGTCGTCATTTGCCTCTGCATAAGCGTAGCCCTGAGCAGAGTTCTGAGGAAGCACCGAAGCCATCTCGCGAGCTTTTGCAAGAGATGCTTCCTTGCTATCGCAGAGAACGTCGATGTTTCCGTTTGCGAAAGCGTAAGCCGCGCTTCCCGCGTCTGCGATGCCGTTTGCCTTGGCAACGCTCGGAGGAGTAATATAAAGCTTAGACTCAGTATCTGCGATAACTATATCGAACATAGCCGCCGCAGTTGCTGAAAGTCCCGCGCAGGTCTGATCTATGACCGCAATCTGAGGAATAACTCCCGAAGCCGCGTTTATTTTGGAAAGAAGCTTTCCGTAAGCCGCAAGAACTGCGCTTCCCTCGTTTACTCTGACTCCTGCACTGCTGAAAACTCCGATAACAGGAGCGCCGTTGGCTATTGCCATATCATACAGAGCGCAGATCTTCTCTGCCTGTGCTCTTCCGAGAGCTCCCTTTTCGACCGAAAAGTCCTGCGCGAACGCAAAGACAAGCGCTCCGTTGACAGCGCCGTAACCACATGTAGCGCCCGATGCCTTCGCATCGTCGTTTCCTACCGTGATATAGGCTCCGGTCTCAACGAACGTGCCTTCGTCGAAGAGCAGGGATATACTTTTGCTGGTATTATTCATATAACTGAACCACCTTGCCGTTCACTTTACCGTGAACAAGACCCTTTCTCACTTTTTCTTTGAACGTTTCGTTCTTTTTTACTTTTTTCTACAAGGAAATCTCTTCCCTGCCGTTTAAACGGGAGCGCGCGTTTGAAAACCCACATCTTTCCCCATTCTAAATTTGATTATATCATATTTTTACGAAAATTCAAGTGGGATTTCAGAATTTCTTTGCTTTTTCGTTACTTTTTTATCAAAGAGGAAAATTTATCCGACGGTGCTTGAAAAATCGTCCGAAAGGTTATATAATGATCGATGTCATTATATAGTCATTAAATAAGGGAGAATAATTTATGAAAAACGTACTTCTTGTAATCGATATGCAAAACGATTTTATCGACGGTTCACTCGGAACAAAGGAAGCCGTCGCGATAGTTGACAAGGTCAAAATCAAAATAAAAGACTTTGACGGCGAGGTCATTTTCACGCGCGACACTCACGAGACAAATTATATGCAGACTCTCGAAGGCAAAAATCTGCCTGTCGAGCACTGTATCCGCGGCAGTAAGGGCTGGGAGATCCGCGCAGAGCTTGAAGAGCTCAGAAAAACTCCCGTTATAGACAAGCCGACATTCGGCTCGACCGCACTTGCCGATATGCTCGTGCAGATGCACTCGCGCGAGGGCATAGGCGAGATCACACTTGTCGGTCTGTGCACAGATATATGCGTAATATCGAACGCGCTTCTTATCAAAGCTTCTTTGCCCGAAGTAAATATAAAAGTAGACTCCGCCTGCTGTGCAGGAGTTACTCCCGAAAGCCACAAAAACGCACTTTCTGCCATGAAAATGTGTCAGATAGAGGTCTTTTGACATAAAAGTCTGTTATTTTACAAATAAAATTACTAATAATGCCCGTTTGCCCTTGACAAAGCAGGAGAAATGTAGTATTATTAAGGATAATTGTTGCTTCACCTTGGTAAAGCATTAAAAGAAAGGAAAAATATTATGAAACGCATAACAACACTTTTTCTCGCACTTATTATGTCTCTTAGCTGTATGCTTGGATTTTCGTCCTGCAACACCACTGAAAAATCCGATTGGGAGATTATTAAAGAAAGAGGATATTTCACCTGCGGAATAACCGTTTACGCTCCTATGAATTATTTCGACAATGACGATAACCTCACCGGCTTTGACACAGAATTTGCCGAAGCAGTTGCAGAACATCTCGGCGTTGAGGCTAAATTCCAGATCATCAAGTGGCCGAACAAATATCTCGAGCTCAACAGCGGCGCTATCGACCTTATCTGGAACGGATTTACCTACGGTCTTGAATCGGACGGCGTTTCACGTACCGAATACGTTGATTTCACCTATTCCTATCTTGAAAACCGTCAGTGCGTCATCACCAAGACCAGTGCGCTCGAAACTCTGAAGACCAAAGCAGACTTTGCAGGCAAGCGCGGCGTTGCTGAGGGCGGTTCCTCGGGACAGGGCGTTGCAGAAGAGCTCGCAGGAAGCGCGGACAAGGTGACCACCTTCGATTCTCAGGTATCTGCTCTTATGGAGCTTATCTCGGGCACGGCTGACTTCGCAGTCATTGACTATCAGATGGCTCGCGCTATGGTTGGTAAGGGCGACTACGATTCCCTTTCGATAAATAGTGCCTTTGAGCCCGAGAGCGAGGTTTACGCTATCGGTTGCCGCAAGGGCAGTGACCTCACCGCAAAGATCAACGAGGCTATCCTTGCACTTTCCGAGAACGGCACTCTTGCAGCTCTTGCAGAAAAATACGGCCTTACGAACGATCTTATTTCTGACATCGGTAACAAATAATGGGCTTTTGGCAAGTAACCGAGAAGCTTTTTGAGGGCTTTGAAACTACCTGCCTGCTGTTTATCCTCACACTCGTTCTTTCACTTCCCCTCGGGCTTGTTATAGCCTTTGGCTCAATGTCGAAGTTCAAACCGCTCGCATGGCTTAGCAGAACCGTGGTCTGGATAATACGCGGAACCCCTCTTATGCTTCAATTATTCGTAGTCTTTTACGTTCCCGGAATGCTTTTCAACATTCAACTCTTCACGGGTGACAACGGCAGATTTACGGCAGCACTCGTGGCGTTCGTCATAAACTACGCCTGCTATTTCTCGGAGATCTACCGAGGCGGGATCGAAAGTATCCCTAAAGGACAGTACGAGGCGGCGCAGGTGCTCGGCATGACTGCAAAGGAAACCTTCTTCACGGTCGTGCTTATCCAGGTCATAAAAAGAATTCTCGCTCCTATGAGCAACGAGGTGATAACTCTCGTAAAGGATACCTCTCTTGCGCGCGCCATCTCGGTCGCAGAGATCTTCTTCGTAAACGAAATGGACCTTATCTCCAAGGGACTCGTATGGCCGATGTTCTACATAGCGGTATTCTTCCTCATATTCGTAGGAGGTCTTACCGTTCTCTTCCGCTTCCTTGAAAAGAAGCTTGACTATTACAAGGTTTAAGGAGGAAGAGGACAATGGCTTTTCTTGAAATAAAAAAATTAAAAAAGCAATTCGGAAGCACAAGAGTCCTGCACGGCATCGACTTTTCAATGGAAAAGGGCGAGGTCGTCGCGGTGATCGGATCGTCAGGTGGCGGAAAGACCACCTTCCTGCGGTGTCTCAACTTTCTCGAAATGGCAAACGAGGGAACGATAGAGATAAAAGACGGCTTTTTCTTCGATGCGACAAAATCTTACAACTCGGCAGAAATCAGAAATATGCGCCTCAAGCTCGGGCTCGTATTTCAGTCGTTTAATCTTTTCCCGCAGTACACCGCACTTGAAAACGTGTATCTCCCCTTACAGCTGCGCACGAAGGAATATATTCGCGCCACTCTCCCCTTCGGAAAGCGACGCCCTGCTATACAGAAGGCGCTTGCCGAAAACAAAGAGAGAGCAAGCGAGCTTCTTTGCAGTGTCGGACTTGCCGACAAGATGTCGAACTATCCCTGTCAGCTCTCGGGCGGTCAACAACAGAGAGTTGCAATAGCGAGAGCGCTTGCGCAGGAGCCTGCGGTACTCTGCTTCGACGAGCCCACCTCTGCACTCGACCCAGAACTTACGGGCGAGGTTTTGAGAGTTATAAAAGAGCTCAAAGAGCAAGGCAGAACGATGCTCGTCGTAACTCACGAAATGGAGTTTGCGAGAAATGTGGCCGACCGCGTGGTCTTCTTTGCGGATGGACTTATCGAAGAATCGGGAACGCCCGAGGAAATATTCGGAAGCCCCAAATCCCCTAAAACTGCGGCGTTTTTACATCATTCGCTCAACAATAATTAAGACAAACTCATCTGCGGTATGGTATGCACCCCAAAAGTTAGCCACTTTTGGAGGTGCATATTTTCATGTCAAAAAAATCCCAGATATTTAAAACTTACTCGACAGAATTTAAAATAGGTGTTATAACGGATATGCGTAACAACCATTTATCTCATATTCGGGCATGATCCTTCTCCTTTAAATAAAAAAGTGCGTCCCGAGAGGCGCACCGAAAAATGCACTCTTAGTGTTGCGACGCTCTTTCCCACAAAAGAGAATTAAGAGAATACATTTTTACCAAAATTAGTATTCTCGTTTTGTGGGCCAATAATATTCAGTTGTGCATCGTAAATATAATATAACAAATTTTTTTCAGATTTGTCAATCGACCTTGCATTTTTATAATGCAAATTCATCTGAACATTTTAGGCTTCCCCTTGTTTTCATACCAAAAGCGCGGATTTTATTGACATATTGGGAAAACTATTGTATAATCTAAATACTATTTATTTCAAGGAGAAAACTAATGAATACTTGGGATCTTTCCTACTTTTATAAAAATGACGAGGAGTTCACAAAGGATTTTGAATCTATAGGCGGCTATCTTCCCCAACTCGGAGCATACAAGGGAGAACTTTCCGACGAAGCAAAGCTCAAAGAGTATTTTCTTCTTTCCGAGAACATTGAAAAGAAGCTTTTTAAGGTTTATCAGTATGCATCGCTGAAAAGCGACCTCAATAAAAAGGACACCGCAAGCGCGGCGACTGTCGCAAGAGTTATGATGCTCCTTGCAAATCTCGAAGAGGTTACCTCGTTCGAGGCTCCCGAGATCCTTTCGCTCGGCAGAAAAAAGGTGTTTGACTTCATCGACAAAAATCCCGAATTCGAGTCCTACCGCTTCATTATGGAAAAGCTTTTCAGAGGCAACAAGCACGTGCTCAAAGAAGGTCAGGAAAAGCTCCTTTCATACTACTCGCCCGTGGCAAACGAGGGCTCCGAGCTCTACTCGAAGCTTGCGGTCGCGGACGCCAAAAACAAAACGGTAAAACTGAGCAGTGGTGAAAAAGTTACCGTAACTCAGGGAAATTGGCGAGCACTTATCGCGGATGCTCCCGTCGCCGCCGACAGAAAAAAGATATTCGAGGCGGTGTTCTCTGCATACGATGAGACCAAAAACACCTACGCCGAAATATATAACCTCGTTATGAAAAGCTGTCTTGCAAACGTAAAATCAAGAGGCTACTCGTCCATACTTTCCTCGCATCTCTTCGGCAACAACATTCCTGAATCGGTGTTCATGACTCTCATCACAGTCGCAGGAAAACACACGAAATCGCTTAAAAAATACTATAAGATCAGAAAAAAACATCTCGGTCTAAAAGCGCATAGGTCTTACGATCGCTTTATCGAGCTTGCTCATTCGGATAAGAAATATTCCTACGAGGAAGCAAAGGAGCTGTTCTTTAAATCCATCGAAAACACTCCCGCCGATTTTCAGGCAAAGGCTCACGAAGTGCTCCGCGAGGGATTCATCGACGTTTACGAGCAGGACGGCAAGAGAAGTGGCGCGTATTCTTCGAGCATCGCGGACGCTCATCCCTTCATTCTGCTCAACTACACAGACACTCTCGACGACGTTTTTACGGTAGTCCACGAGGCAGGACACTCGATCCACACTCTCTATTCGCACGAGGCTCAACCGACGAAGCTTCAACAGTACACGATATTCGTCGCTGAGATCGCATCGACCTTCAACGAACATATGCTCCTCGATTATCTGATAAAATCGGGCAATACGTCGCGCGAGGAGAAAATCATGCTCCTTCAAAAGGCTATAGACGAGATAGTCGCGACCTTCTACCGTCAGAGCCTTTTTGCGACCTACGAGTATGAGGTCAGCCGTATGATCGAAGACGATAAGCCAATCGACCACGAGGTGCTATCGACCCTTATGATAGACCTTTACAAAAAATATTACGGTATCGACATCTCGAAAGAAAGGGTGAAGCAGTACGTCTGGGCGTACATTCCGCATCTTTTCTATACACCCTTCTACGTTTACCAGTACGCGACGAGCTTCGCGGCAAGCTTTGCGCTCTACTCGGCAGTGAAAGAAAATAAAGAGGGCGCGTTTGAGAATTATATAAATCTCCTGAAATCGGGAGGAAGCAAATATCCTATGGATCAGGCACGCGAGGCGGGCATAGACTTTAATGAGAAGGAGACCTTTATGGCAGTCGTCCGCCGTCTTGACGAGCTTGTGGATTTGCTGGAAAAGGAATTGTTTAAATAATATTTTCATTTTTTACACCAAAGCACTAATAAAGCTAAATAAAAGTTGTCTTTATGTATGAAAAAGAAAAACAGGAGGAATGAATTATGAAAAACTGCATTATTTCGGTATTCATCGTGCTTTCCCTGCTTGTCTTGGCGTTTGCCGGCTGCACCGCAAATAAGCCCGACGACAAGGACGGAGATAGTACCATACCCGACGAAAACGGCGAAAACACGGAAGGCGACCGTACCACGCCCGACGAAAACGGCGAAAACGACGAAACCGGCGATAACAACGAAATTGTTAAGGTCGTGGACAACGCATACGGTCAAGGCTCGTTTGTCCTCGACGAAGAAGAAGCCGAAGCTCTTCGCAGCGCCCTCAACTCCCTCGAATGGGTTGACACGGGCGGCGTTTGTGATTGCGATCCGAATTTCTGTATCTGCATTGGCGAAGCAATATATCACTATCACTCTCCCTATCACTCTTCACACGGAAGTTGGCGTCAAGGCACAAAAGAAGCGCAAGATGTTGACCGAACGGTAGAAGATATTATTAAAAAATATCTTCCGATGTATTGGGATTAACCCGAAGAATATCCATAAAACAAAAAAGCAAACTCGAATCGAGTTTGCTTTTTATTTTACAAGCTTTTTGCTCTCTCGGATACCGCGCGGCGGAAATTGGGCAGGTCGTGCGAATACTCGCCCGACATATACGGGCTCGTGATGATAAAATCGGCGGTCGCGCGGTTGTTCGCTATCGGAATGTCGTAAACCTGCGCGATGCGAAGAAGCGCCTTTACGTCGGGGTCGTGCGGCTGAGCTGTAAGCGGGTCGGAAAAGAAGATAACGACGTCCACCTTGCCATCAACGATACGCGCACCTATCTGCTGATCGCCGCCCAGAGGCCCACTGTTGTATCCTCTCACAGGCAGCCCCGTATATTCTGCGACCATCTTCGCGGTAGTTCCCGTTCCGCAAAGAAAATGGTGTTCGAGTATCTCCTTGTTTTCCCTGCACCAAGCGATAAGGTCGTGCTTTTTGTTATCGTGCGCAATAAGCGCGATGTTCTTCTGATGCTCCATCGTAAGGTTTATATTTTCACTCATTTATATGTACTCCGTTTTGTTTTTTACCATTATACTACTTTTTAGCAAATAAATCAACACTTTCAACAAGTTTTTCATTTTGTCCTCGAAACTTTTTTACAATTAACTTTAAGTCTTGTTTTTCGTCAAAATATGTGTTATAATGACAAAAAGAAGGCGAAGACAAATAAACCAAATATGGAGAACACTCTTATGGAAAACGAAACCGTTTACAGCGAGATCCCCTACGCCAAAAAGGTAAAGCATTACGATACGTCTAAAATGCCCAAACACCAGCTTGGAATTTTCACCTTTCTAATCTACGCACTCAGCAAAACACTTATGATGGGCAAAAAGTATAAGATCGAAAAGATCGACATGGACGGATTAAAGACCCCCTATATCCTGCTTAGCAATCATATGTATTTCGTCGATTTCTATTTAAACGCAATAGCGACATTTCCCAAAAAGGTATACAACATCGCCACAGTGGACGGCTATTACCGCAGGCCCTTTCTTATGGAAATAATCGGCTGTATGTGCAAACGCAAATTCACGACCGATCCCGAGCTTGTAAAATCGGTCGAAAACGTCCTTTTCAAGAAAAAGGGCATAATGTCAATGTACCCCGAAGCAAGGTATACACCCGTTGGCACGACCGCTATTCTGCCCGACTCGCTCGGTCAGCTTATAAAGCGTATGGGAGTTCCTGTAGTGGTTATGCTCCATCACGGAAACCATTTGCACACACCCTTTTGGAACTACCGCAAGCCCAGAAAGGTACCGCTTCACACCACTATGCGCTGTGTGCTTCGCCCCGAGGATATTGAGAAAATGACCGTATCCGAGATTCAGGAGTATATTACCGAGGCAATGCAGTACGACGAGTACAAGTGGCAAAAGGAAAATGGTATCGAGATAAGCGAGCCCTTCCGTGCAGAGGGTCTTAACAAAATACTTTATCAGTGTCCGAGCTGTCTTGCCGAGCATAAAATGGCAAGTGAAGGAACAATTCTTTACTGCAAGCACTGCGGCAAAAAATGGGAGCTTACCACGCTCGGAGAGCTCCGCGCACTTGACGGAGAAACCGAATTCTCGCACATTCCCGACTGGTTCGAGTGGGAAAGAGCAAATGTGCGCAAAGAGATAGAAGATGGAAATTATTATTTTGAGGACGACGTAGACGTATTCTCTCTCCCCTCTTGTATGAAATTTCAGAACGTTGGCAAGGCAAAGCTAACTCACTCGTCCGACGGATTTGTCATCGAGGGCGAGTACGATGGCAAAAAATACCGCATCCGACGAGGAGTTTCGGGAATGTACGGAGTACACGTCGAGTACGATTATTGCTACGTGCGCCCAGAGGACTGTATAGACATCTCAACGTCGAAGGATTCGCTCTATTGCTATCCCACCAAAAAGGACGTGGTTACGAAGCTTTCCTTTGCTACCGAGGAGCTTTACAAGATCAAGATGGAAAAGCGTATGGAGAGACGCAGAGCAGCCCAAGCTTTAAAAAATCAATAGTTTTATTGAAACCCCTTTTTGAGAAAGGGGTTTCGCACTTTCCCGGAACTTTACTAAAAGAGTTTTTTTATTTTCTCTTTGTGCAAATTTTCATCATGCCGACACTATCCGTGTTGACAAGAGAAAAAAATTGTGCTATACTCCATTAAAGAGTAGTTTTAACGCATATTCAAGGCATTTTGCCGATCACGAAAGGTTTATAGATATGAAGCTTTACAACAGTCTTACAAGAAGCCGCGACGAGTTCGTGGCAAACGAGGCCGACAAGGTGAAAATGTATACCTGCGGACCTACCGTATATCACTATGCACACATCGGAAATCTCCGCACCTATATTATGGAGGATGTTCTCGATAAATATTTCCGTTACAGCGGATACGAGGTCACTCGCGTTATGAACATAACCGACGTCGGACACCTTTCCTCTGACGGAGATACCGGCGAGGATAAAATGCTCAAAGGAGCAAAAAGAGAAAACAAGACCGTTCTTCAAATCGCAAAATTCTATACTGACGCCTTTTTCGCGGATTGCGAAAAGCTCAAAATAAAGACCCCCGAAGTCGTCGCTCCCGCGACTACCTGCATTGACGATTTTATCGCGGTCATCTCCTCTCTTATCGAAAAAGGATACGCGTACGAGGCAGGCGGAAACATCTATTTTGATACCTCAAAGCTCGAAAATTATTACGTTTTCAACGACTTTTCCGAGGAAGATCTTGCGATCGGAGTTCGCGAGGGCGTTGAGGAGGACTCCTTTAAAAAGAATAAGACCGACTTCGTTCTCTGGTTCACTCGCTCAAAATTCGAGGATCAGGAGCTTAAATGGGATTCCCCTTGGGGCATAGGATATCCCGGATGGCACATCGAGTGCTCCTGCATCTCGATGAAACATCTCGGCGAAACACTCGATATCCACTGCGGCGGCATTGACAACGCATTCCCGCATCACACCAACGAGATCGCGCAGAGTGAGGCTTATCTCGGTCACAAATGGTGTAACTATTGGTTTCACGTCCGTCATCTCAACACAAACAGCGGAAAGATGAGTAAGTCTAAGGGCGAGTTCCTGACCGTATCCCTTCTCGAAGAAAAGGGATACGATCCGCTGGTTTACAGATTTTTCTGCCTCCAATCGCACTACCGCAAATCCCTCGTTTTCTCTTGGGAAAACCTCGACAACGCGGCAGCGGCGTACAACAAGCTAATCGCGCGCATCGCATCGCTTGACGCGTCGGGCGAGATAAACGACGACGATTTCGCAAAATACAAGAAGGTATTTACAGACGCCCTTGACAACGATCTCAACACATCTCTTGCCGTCACGGCGGTGTATGACGTTATAAAAGCAAACGTCTCGAACGCGACCAAGCTCGCGCTCATCGCAGATTTCGACAAAGTCCTCTCGATCGGACTTATCGAAGCAGCAGAAAAGCTTAGAAGCGAGCAGAGAGAGGCAAAGGCTTCGGACGATCCCGAGGCAGAGCGCATAGAGGATCTTCTTGCCGAGCGGGCAGAGGCTAAAAAAGCCAAAAACTACGCAAGAGCGGACGAGATCCGCGCGCAGCTCCTCAGCGAGGGAATAGTTATTACGGACACTCCCCAGGGCGCAAAGTGGGAAAGAAAGTAAAAATAAAACAAAAACGAACACCCTTGTACCACCTGCGACACGGCGGGTGATGCAATGGTGTTTTTAATTAAGCAATCACACAAAAAAGCATTGAGGTTTTTTGTTTTAAGCAATTACAATTTAAAGCCTTTGAACGATGAAATTCAATTTTAAAATTCATTTGACATATAACACAAAATGTGATATAATTTTCTCGTAAATCACGGAAAGGATAGGTAAGCCTTATGAAATACAGCATAGTTACTATAAGCCGCGAGTTCGGAAGCGGAGGACGCACGATAGGTCGTCTGGTTGCCCAAAAGCTCGGCATTCCCTTCTACGATAGGGATCTTGTCAACAAGGTCGCTCTTGAAACAGGCTTTACTCACGAGTATATTGCAGATGCAGGGGAATATGCTCCCGTAAAGAACAAATTTGCATATGCGCTCTCGCTCGGACACAGTAATCATATGCACGGGCACACCACCCCCGCGGATTATATATGGGCGACACAAAGCCGTGTCATAAAGTCGCTTGCCGATCAGGGTCCGTGCGTGATCGTTGGACGTTGTGCCGACTATATTCTCAGAGACCGCACAGATGTCCTTCACGTATTTATCCACGCTCCCAAAGAGGCAAGAGCCGAAAGAATAGTCCGTATTTATGGGGAAAATTCCAGCAAACCCCTAAAACGCCTCGACGAAAAGGACAAAAAGCGCAAGGTACACTACAACCATTTCACAGGTCGCGAGTGGGGTATGTCTCAAAATTACAACCTGAGTCTGGACAGCGAAATCGTTGGTGTGGAAAAATGTGCCAATATTATCGCGGATATAATGGTCAATAACGCCGCGGACGGCGTAGTAAGTTAATGATGTTAGAATACCTCGCAGATAACTCTGCGAGGTATTTTTTGTACAGCATTTTGCAAAAAAGATAAAAAACTCATACAAAAAATCGCAACGACCCTTGACATTGTCGATTCTCTGTGGTATTATAATAGCGTTGCGAACGCAAAACCGAACACGAAGGTTATCGAAGCGGTCATAACGAGGCGGTCTTGAAATTTCAGTCTGCCGCGCGATGATGCAAGACGGCGACCTCCGAAAGAGGTTCAAAACGCGCCGTTTTTCAGACGGTAAAATACTTGCCCGAAATGATCTCTATCGAGAATTCTAAAGGCGAGAAAAAATACAGAAAAGGCACAATTAAATAGTCAACACGGAGGGTTATCGAAGTGGTCATAACGAGGCGGTCTTGAAAATTTGCGAGCATATCGGTCGCAAAAACGCAAAAAAGCCTTGTAAACACTGACTTTTCGGGCACTCCGAAAGCAGCCGAAAACAGCATTTCTAAAAATATTTCTAAAAAAATTGAATATCCGATGATATCTGCCTGACGGCAGTTCATATACGGAGGGATATCGAAGTGGTCATAACGAGGCGGTCTTGAAAACCGTTTGGGCACCCGCCCACAAGGGTTCGAATCCCTTTCCCTCCGCCATAAAAAGCCTTGAAAACACTACGTTTTTGAGGCTTTTCTCTTTTTACCGCTTCCCGAATTTGAGCGTATTTCGCTTAATTTCTCGCATTTTTCTCGCAACTTTCATTCAAATTAAAAATCCCGAAAACCCTTGCTACATAAGGTTTTTCGGGACTTTGACTTTAGACATTGTTTTAGAAATCGTCTTCGTTTGTGTAGCTTATTTCAAGTTAGGAGCTTAAATTGAAATAACAACACGAAATTTTGATGCCTTATTTCAATTTCGTAGCTGAACCTAAAACAACTCGCTACATAGATCAAGATAACAAGAGTCAATTTGATAAACTCTCACTCTTTATCAGAGTTTTATTTGATTAACAAAGATCTATATTGGATAAAATAATTTCACATTTGAATGCAAATAATCAATTATTGTCGAAAATAATTGATAGTATACTTATAATAATTCTTGACAAAAATTAATTTTTGTGCTATAATGCTTACAAAAGGAGGGCTTTAATATGGCTATTACTTCAAAAGACGGCATCTTGAAGGTATTAACCGCCTATAATCCGTGGTGGAAAACCGGTGTTGTAAACCCAAAGATGACAAAAACCTATAAAAGATTTGCTTTTCATGAAGCAATGAAGCGCTTAAATGAACCCAGCATTCGTCGTACTGTTGTGCTAACGGGAACACGAAGAGTCGGAAAAACTACAATTCAATATCAGATGATCGATGCTTTGCTGAAAGAAGGAGTATCTCCGCAGAAAATTGTTTTCATTTCTATGGATCATCCCATGCTTAAATTGAGTCAGTTTCAGGAAGTTTTAGAGTGTTATCACGAAAACATATATGCCGACCAAGATGTTTACTATTTCTTTGATGAAATACAGTATGCTTCCGATTGGGATCGTTGGCTTAAGATCATATATGACAATCAGCCAGACACCCGAGTTGTCGCAACAGGATCGGCAAGTCCTGCCCTGATGAAGGGTAGTCGCGAAAGCGGTGCAGGTCGTTGGTCTGTTATTCAAGTACCAACCTTGTCCTTCTATGAATATTGTGAACTGCTTGAACTTGACAGACCCGATATTCCAGAAGATCTCAAAGCTACTGATCTGTTGCACAAAACTCAGATTGAGCGCACTCAGATTATGATGCAACTTTCAAAGGTTCAGAATCATTTTATGAGATACCTGCAAGTAGGTGGATTTCCTGAACTTGCACTTGCTGATAATGATTTGATGGCTCAGCAAATCATGAGAGAAGACGTTGTGGACAAGGTATTAAAGCGCGATTTGCCATCCCTTTATAACATTCGAAATGCAACAGAGCTTGAACGTATCTTCTTGTATTTATGTAATGTATCGTCAGAAATCATCTCTATTGATGCTATTACAAAAGAATTGAATGGAGTATCACGTACTACCGTAGAAAACTATATTCAATACTTGGAGAGTGCGAATCTGATATATCAAAGTTGGCCTGTAGATATGGCAGGTAAGAAAATATTGAAGGCAAGACCTAAAGTTTATATTGCAGATGCGGCCATTCGCAACGCTGTATTGATGGATGAAACAATCATGACTGATCCTGTCGGTATGGGTAAGGTTGTAGAAACTGCAGTATACAAGCATGTTACGGCATTCTATTATAAGTTTGCAACCTCTGTTGGATATTTCCGAGGCGGAAAGAAGAACAAGGAAATCGATGTCGTAGTGGATTATCCGAAGATTAAAAATATTCTAATTGAGGTGAAATATCGCGAGGGAGCTCCGATTGCCGATGATGATGCAATTATTGAATTTTGTGACGAGGCTTCCGCTGCAATCATTATCACTAAAACACCTAACGATTTTGGTGTACACAACACTCCCAGTGGTAGAGAATTATTAAGGATCCCTGCGTTTGCATTTCTTTACTTATTAGGTAATGCAGAAAAGCATGGATATCATGGAATAGAGTGATGCTTAAAAACACAGCCCCACCGCAATGGTGAGGCTGTGTTTTGCTTTACTCCTTCTCCACAAAGAGCAGGATGGTATTCATATGCCACGTCGACTTATGGACAATCTCGAATGCAAAGTCGCCGACGAGAAATTCCACGAGTGCGCTCTTGGGCACGATATACTTTCCGCTGATCTGAACAGCGAATATCCGCTTCTGCTGAATATATGCGAGTACCGTGCTTTTGGCGTACCCCATAATGTCAGCCGCTTTATCTGCGGTGAATGAGTCGGGAAAGTACCGAAGCCGCTTCTCAACGTGGTCTCTGAATGCATCCTTGCACTCGTCCGCGATGGTAA
Organism: Eubacteriales bacterium; assembly: GCA_045605765.1. GTDB lineage: Bacteria > Bacillota > Clostridia > Oscillospirales > CAG-272 > SIG672. Next base: position 72,664 of record JAZUQQ010000044.1, read on the forward strand.
CGTAGCACTCGGATATTCTCACGGTATCCACCGGATGATGATTGTGGATCACCACCGTTTGCTTGGTCGGCTTGGCGTTGAAGATCCCAATGGGAATCTCCTTGCGCCGTTCCGATCGTTTCTTTTGCAGATAGGCTTCCACATCCTCAAGCCTTATGGCATATCGGTGTGTCTTGGTTGGACGGATTCTGCACGGAATAATTCCGTTCTGCAGCATCCACGCCGCTTTCCGTTTGCTGATATGAAGCATCTTGTAGAGCTGTTCCAAGGACATTTCTCCCTCTTTCAGCATATCAGCTCACCTCTCCTTCGTCATCGTCGGCAAGGAGCTTGCCGAGCTTCATACCTGCCTCACCCGTTGCGTTGGCATCGAGGTGTGAATAAATGTCGGCTGTTGTACTCATGTTGCTGTGGCCAAGGTATCTCTGAATGACTTTCATATTCACGTCCAGCGAGACCAGAAGCGATGCACAGGTGTGTCGGAGGTCGTGGAATCGGATGTCTCTCAGGCCGTTCTGTCGGAGAAGCGTTGGGAAGTGCGCCGTGATATAACTCGGCTTGATCAGCTCACCGAGGGGATTGACGCAGACCATGTCCGCATATTTTTTGCTGTAGGACTTGCGGAACTGCTTGCGGTAAAGCTCCTGACGCTCTCGGTGTTCAAGGAGGATTTCCTTGACCTCGGGAATCATTTTGAAGCTTCTGCGCGAGCTTTCGGTCTTCATCTCATCGCTGATTACCTGCACCATCTTACCGTCACGGACGACTTCCAGCACCTTTTGTCCTATGAATATCTTATCGTTTTCAAAGTCGATGTTACTCCATGACAGTCCGAGGGCTTCGCTACGGCGCAGACCGCAGTAGACGGCGAGTACGATGGGAATATAGATGACGTCCTCCTTGGCTTTTTCAAGAAGCACCTTGACCTCGTCCACCGAGTAGAACGCGCCGACAAACTTTTTTCACCTGCGGACGCTCCACTCTGTCCATGGGATTATACTCAAGGATCTCCTGTCGGATGGCATACTCGAAGGCGGTGTGAAGCAGATTGTGATAGTGAAGCACCGTCTGCTCGCTGTCGCCGTCCTCACGCAGGTAATCGTAGAAGCCGTGTATCAGCCTCGGCTTGCAATCAGCAAGGGTGATCTTTGTGTCGAAGTATTTCTTCATCTTTCCGTTGACTCGGCTCTTGTAACCGTAATATGTTGACTCTTGGATCTTGTGCTTATGAACCTTGTCGAGCCAGTCGTTAAGGAATTCCAGAAGAGGATATTGTGTGGGATCGTCGTAGCCGTCGAGATAACGCTTGTACTGCGCTTCGAATTGATTCTTCGCCTCTCGCTCGGCTTTGTTGATAACCGACTTGGGAGAGCCCGAAGGCACGCCCATGCCCACCCATTTGGTTTTGTGTTTTTGCGTGATGGGGTCCTTGTAGCTGACCACCAGATACAGCATGCCGCGCTTTTCTTGAACGCTGCCCGAGATGTCTTTATCGAGTTTCTTTGCCATATCAGCTTACCTCCTTTTGATTTTTGGCAACACAAACAATATCACAAGGAGTAGCCAAAGTCCAGTGCTGTGGGTTCGAAGTTACATTTACAACACAATTTTCTCCATTGAGTTTTCTTTCACCTCGAACGTATTCCATCAAGGATTTTTTCGAAACTCGATATTCTCGCCCGACTTTTTTGCATAAAACTTTCCGTCGTGAATCAATTTTGAGGTAAGCTTGGTGCTGACATTCAAATATTCTGCGGCTTGTGCGAGTGTCATAGCGTCGGGATAACGGCGAGCGTCACCGCGCATGGGCTGATGAAAAGTACAATTTGCGTTCATTCCGATACCTCCTTCATTACGACTGCCATCTGACAGCTTCATCAAAACTGATAATGCCATTGATCTTTTTGACCTCATTGACACAGATACCGCGCACTCTTTCAAGTGTGGCCTGATCAATTTGCGTGTTCGCCGCGACGATATTTTGAAGAACCGTCAGCTCCACGGCGATCTTAAAGAGCAACGTACCCTGCTTTCTTGTGAAGGGATCCATCACCTTCGTCATGGAATCAGCGACCGCGTCGGGCAAAAATGACGTATCGTTTTGATTGGAAAGGAATCCGGAATAGAATTCGATCGCTTCCGCAATGAACTCACTGGTGCCGCAATTTCTTTTCTTTGCGAAGTCGACTGCCTTATCGATCGTGGACTGGTGGGTGTAGAGAGAAAATCTCTGCTTAGATTCTTTATTATCAATTTTCATGTTAATTACCTCGTTAAATTCGATTATATGGTTGAATTTCGGTGATCACACAATCCTTGAGCGCGAAAAAAGCCCGGCCGTTCCGTGATTTTTGCGTTTTTTGAGCGCACAATCACACAACCGAACCAAATTGTCACACACCAAACCGCGCACAACACAATTTGGACATCTCCCGAAAGCTCGCAAAAGCTCGGTTTATCTTGCAAATCCTCGGTCGGCGTTGCCGTCCGATGTGTGTAGGCGAAAGCCGGCGGCATACGCCTTTAACCTGCTTTCCAATCGAAAACCGAAATCTCGATTTTCGACTCCGCGATCTGTGTGATACTAACAATTCGAAAAAATCGGAGTGACAGCGTGACAAGTGAAATGGTTCACGTATTTGTCACACGTTAGTGGCTTGGAAATATAGAAAATATCCAGCCGTGGTAGCCTTTTTGAGCCCTGTCATATTGTCACACGCTTTGAATTTTACTCACCGTATATATTGTTTACCTCTGATTTTTTGACAAGCATAACGTGACGACGCACGTTACCTTTGAACCGTTTTAAGAAAGAATTCTTACCGTTGCGTTGTTCAACGATTCCTTCTTCGACAAGAGCTTTCGATAATGCCTGAAGAGAGATCGTAAAGTTTACGTTCTGCCCCTCGCAGAATTTCATTACTCGTCTGTACGATTCATCGAAAAATATTTCATAATATTCTTCGCTCTCGTAGCCCACGCAACCTGACATGGGATCTCCAGACGCATTCGACCGCATCAGCCACACCTCACCGCACTCGATCATCGCCATAAGCTTGCGGACAAATAAGTGCGTCGGTCTGTCTTGCTCGGTATAATTTCCTTGTTCTTCTGCTAATTTGAGAATGATTTTTTCGAATTCCTCACGGTAGATTTCGAGGTCTACGCTTGGAAAGCAGAAGGAAAGAAATCGAATACAGTAGTCGAACCCGATGCGAAAGCACGCCACGGTGTCTGCCACTCTTGCATGAACCTTGCTCCCAATCTGCTCGCGGCATTGCAAGCGGTATCGGTCATAGGTACGTTGAAGGTCTTGGACAAACGCCTTTTCGTTCGTAAGGACCGTATCGGCAAGCCAATCGGTATAGGCCGAAAGGCATCGTCGGAACACACCGTCGCTTGCGAATTTTTGAACGTCAGAAAACAATTTCAGGTCAAGACAATTCGGATTCATTTCCAGAAAGAAGAGTCTTGCCGTGGTAGATTCTCCGATGTTCGGTGTGCTTTCAGCGGTGATGATGGCGTTGCCCCTCGGAGGGGAAGCATCCATCAGTTGCGCTTGGCTGTTCATTCTGCTTCGGCCTGCTCGGTCACCGTAGCCTCGACAGATCACCTGCATGACCGAGCGCATGGTCGCTTCATCTCCTTTTGTGGAGGGATGATAATCGTCCACGCAGGTCAGCACGTCCTTCAGCGCGTTGCTGTTCTCGATGATACTGTTGGCAGTATCCCGAAAGGACATGGGCATATCCGTTGAGGAAAAGTTGCCGAAGAAGGACAGAAGGAAGGCTGCGTATGAGGTCTTCATACTGCCTGTCCGTCCAACGATGGCAGGAATGAACTTAGGTTCTCGCTCGGCTCGTCTCAAAAATTCGTTCAGAGGCGAGAGAAAAACCAATGCGAGTGTTGGGTAGAGCAGCTCACGGGGAGCGACAGGAACCTGTAACAGTCCTGTTAGAACAGCATAGTCGGAGTCGGTGGCGCCGTCCTCACGGAAGTAAGAACGCAACTTTCCTCGCAGCATAACTTCACAAGAGGGATGACCGGGAAGCAGATAATTCCATCTGCCGTCGATCTGTTTCCAGCCCGTGTAGCCGCATTGCACGCGCCGTTTGGCGTTCCCCGTAGTGGTCTGCATAGCGTACCGTAGCTTTTCTCTTGCGCCGTATTGCGTTCCGATGATGCAGGACGCATCCCATTTGCTGACGACCCAGTTCAGAGTCAAAAGCTCAGAGGAGTCAACGTTTACGGTCGGAAGGTTTCTTCCGTCAACCATAAATCCTTTGACAAGGTAATTCTTTTCTACCGTCTTTCCGTTATCGTATTCGATAACAGAATCAATGATCGGCAGAAAATTGCTGATGAACCGATACTCATCTTCTCTATGTGAAAAGTCGCGGATGTATAATCCGTCAGTGAGAAGAAGGAAAGGTTCGGGGTACGGACATTCGATGCTGTTCAATGTTTGAGATTTTTGAACGTTATTCATTCGATATTACTCCTTTCTTTGGATGTAAGATCGAATGTCCGCTATATATATCATACTGCTTTCGCAGGTATGACCAAAAATAAAAAGGGCGAGCATCAGAACAAGACAGAGAAAAATCTCTGTTCTAAAAATCTGATACTCACCCTGATCTCCCGAATTCACAGCCGGGAGGATGGCTCACTTTCAATTATTTACATCGTAACGATGGGAATCGCTACGTAGCCCATTGCCACTTTGGGCTTTTCAATCACAGCATACATGGTTTTACATTTCGCGCATAGCTGTGTTTTGCCGCGATAATTCTCGTCGGCAAGGATGACGCGAATGTCTTTTTTGTCCCGTCCGTCATCAGAATAAACGACAGCGCGATTGCAGGAGGGACAGAAGCCAATCGGTATTTTCTTTTGCATATTCTTGAGCAATAGAATCACCTCTGCTTACATATTATTTCCATCGTTGTTCTACAGCGAATTGAGCGAGGCAAGCTTGGAAGGCAATCTGCTGATGCTGGGGATCCAACTTGCTTGCTGCATCACACAAATCATGAAATGCTTTGACAACTTTAGCTACTTCTTCGTTTTGTTCATTCTCATATTGCTGTTGAATCATAGCATGATAGTTGCTCTGATTCACATACTGCGGATTAAACATTTGAGTATAAAACAGATTATTCATTTCATACCTCACTTTCTATTTTATCTAATATCCTTGATGACCTTCAAAGCGATACCCTGAATGGTTAATTCCTTGGGGTAATAATCGATTTTATCTTCGGTGTAAGTGCTGTTTTCAGCATGGAGGCGCGGTCTGCCGTTCTCCCAGAACAAACGCTTGAGGGTATTACCTCTCTCGGTAAGAGCAACAACCACATCGCCTGTGCCGGCGGTCTCGGTCTTTTTCACGAGGATCAAATCTCCCTCGTCAATGCCGATATCCACCATGGAATCGCCGTAGGCTTCGAGAAGGAAGCATTCTCCGTCAACCCATTCTTCGGGAACGGCAAGGTAGCCTGTAATGTGTTCCTCTTGCTCGTCGGGAGTTCCGCAGATGATCATGCCTACCAAAGGGATCCTGCAAAAGTTGCACCGCATCTTTTTTTGCAAGGGGGCATCCAGGGTCTTCTTACCAGAATAAGAAATAATGCCACGCTTTTCAAGCTCCAATATGTGTCTGTATGCCGTGGACTTGACCATGCCCATGTACTCCATGATATCGGCAAGACCGGGGGAAGCACCGTTATTCTCTCTCGCGTACTGTTTGATAAACTCCGCGAGCTTATTCAGTTTTTCTTCACTCATGACTCTCATAACGACACCTCTAATCCATATTGGAACTCTTTGTTCTGTTATTATAACATATCGCAAACGGTTTGTCAATAGGTTTTCGGAACTTTTTGTTTCGTTAATTTTCACAAACCGTTTTCTTTGACTTCAGCAACGCAGTTTTTGATTCTCGACCTCTCCCGAAAATATCGCTTACAGGGTTCTGAAAGCGTGGGTACACCTTGGGTTTGGGAGGTGCAAATCGTTTCCGAGGGTAAACGTATCACCCCCAATATTAAATCTCCAAAACAGGGGGCGAATCCCCTGTTTTGACGCATACGTTGCATGGATGCACACTTGCTCGGCTCAACGTCCAAAACGTCACACAGGCGGTTTTGGGCGGTCACACGTGGGTTATTGCTTGTCATCGAAAATACTATAAAAACGGAAATTTCGTTTTTATAGTTCCAAAAACGCTTTTTTAGCACGAATTCGAACCATAAAAACGATTTTTCCGTAATTAACTATTCTTCCTCACCCAATGGCAGAAGGAAGGATTCAGCCATCAGCTGCACTCCGAGTCGGAAGCCGTAGGAGAAGGCATCGCGCTCTGTAATGCTATGCATCTCGTTCATGCAATCCTCGAACTTCTCAAGTGTTTCTTTCTGCTTGTCCGTAAGCGTGCCGTCCAGTTCCTCGCGATTCCGGGCGACCAGCTTGAGCAGTTCCTTCAGTCGCTTGTCGCCACGAGTGCATTGCTCGAATGGGGAGATATTACCGTACCATAATTCATCTGTGATCCTCATGCTTCCTCCGCTTTGTCATTGACTTTAGACTTGATGCTTTCGGCAATAACGTAGCCTGTCAGAAGCCCTTGAATCCATGACGTAATCTCTTCGGGACTGGCGTTTGCGTCCAACAACAAGTCGTTGATGAGAGGAATAAGAGCTTTCTCCGGCACGTCGGGGTATAGGGCTTTAAGTGCTTTTAGCAACATGATCTCCCTCCGTTCCGATAATAGAAACGGTGACCGCATCCCCGAGTTCTCCCTCGGCAATACAGTCACCGTTCTTTTTCATTTTTTCTACCGCGATCAAGGTCTGGCGGACAATTTCAAGCTCGCGGAACGTGTTCGGATCCGCTACGAATTCATCTTGTCGAGCGAACACCTGCTTGACGACCTCGCCCATAATTCCGTACTTGTCGCCGTAAAATAATTCTTCAATCGTATATTTTGCCATATGCGTTACCTCCTTGGCTTTTGGTAACACACAATATACCACAGAAGAGGGAGTAAGTCCAGCGAAAACGGATTTGTTATCAAAGAAGTAACATATTAGCGATCCTTAACAGTTAAGAATCCACCGACAAATGCGTCAGGGAATACAAACTGTTTTTCAACACTCTTACCGCCAATGGTAAATTTTACGCGGATATACTTTTTCGCCGCATCCATCCAAGATACAACACCATCTCCAAATGCTTTATGCTTGACCTTGTATCCCACACAAACAGGGGCAAGAATAGTAGCCCAATCGGGTCCTTGCTGTTTGGGTTCGGTCTTCGGAGCAGTCGTTGCTACGGGTGTTGTTGCTTTCGGCTTGACCGCAACAGGAGCAGGTTCTTCTTTCGGCACGATAATATCCACGAAATTGGGAACGGTCATAGAAGCCTGCTGACGCGCATAGAGTGCCTCATATTCCTCACGGCGCAATACGGTGTCCCAACCACCGATATCTTCACCTGCATGCTTATCAATACCCGTGTATGAGAGACTGGAATTCTCATACTTACGGAAACCGAAAATGCCCTGATTCATCTTTTCCGGATCGAACAACCCGATCTCGTTGAGAATCTCAAAATCCTTGACACTGAGACCGGTTACCTTTTTGAAAAGCTCCGGCTCGATCTGTGTAATCACATCCCTTATCGTATATTCTCGATAATCGGTCAAATACATAAAAGCGGGTATACGTGCGGCGAGCTTCAATAGCTTTTCTTGTACTTGCTTGCGCAGAGATTTTGCCGCCTTTTCGTCTTCGCTCATCTGCTTCTTTTCCTTGGGCGTCAGATCATCGCCTTTTTCTTTCTTGAGCTTTTTAACCTTTTCGGAACGGTTGATGATGGTATCGATCTCGGCGTTCAACGCGCGGAAGCCCTCGATATTCATAAGTGCTGACATCGCATCGGGATTGTCACGCAACTTTTTAAGCGTATCATTATCAACGTGAACAAGAAGCGCGGTCTGCCACCGCTTTGCAAGCAAGGTTGCCGAGGTTCCTGCGTATGTAATATCCAAAATGTCTTGCGCGTCGATACGGTTCATAGATGCACCGTCGAACGCAAGAACAGGCAGGAAGCTGATAAACTCACTAACCTTCTGTTCGGGACTGGAATCATCCACCTTCAAACGACAAGAATAATCCGAGATCTGATGGAGTGCTCTCTCCAATGCAAAGTCGAATATATAACACTCCTTCTTGATGATCAC